>WRBA01000005.1 GCA_009779915.1 Defluviitaleaceae bacterium
ATTCAGTTGGTATGGTTCGATTATTCCTTATTTTCTTACCTTACTTACTCTCTACCTCCGCACCCCTTCCCAGAGGCGCAAATCATAGTCTATCATAGCTATTATAAACTGTCAAGTCGTTTTTTGAATTATTTTGCAAAATTTTCAAAGCTATAGCCATTCAACTTAAGAAAGCCATTTAAGGGCGTTCATCAACTTTAAAACTATCTACAATCGCCTTGGCGAGAGTGTTTAATTCATCAAGTTTTTCCTCTTTAACAGAGGATTTAATACTAAGGGTTTCCCCTACAAATCTCATACCCCTACAAGCGGCAAGTTTATCTTTCATTAGCTTCCCGCTAGTTGCCGCCCATGAGCCGTTTTCAATAACCCCAACAGTACGGTTTTGGATATTATGTGCAGCCAAATCGTATATCAATGCTTCCATAGTAACAAAAACTCCGGCATTATAAGTTGTTGAGGCAAATACCAAATGGCTCCATTTAAAAGCCGCCGATATAATCTCCGACGCAGGCGTAACGGAAACATCAAACATAACAGTCCTAATCCCCGCTTCCCACAGGCGGCTTGCTAAGATTTCAGCTGCATTTTCAGTATTTCCGTATACGGACGCATAGGCAATCATAACCCCTTGCTCTTCGGGCTCGTACTTGCTCCACAATGTGTAAGGCTTTATGATTTCCCCAAGGTTTTTCCTCCACACAAAGCCATGTAAAGGGCATATCATCTCAATTGTAAGCCCTTGAGCCTTATTTAAAAGTGCCTGCACCTGTGGTCCGTATTTACCTACAATATTTGTGTAATACCGCCTTGCTTCGTCAAAATAATCCCTTTCAAAATTTATCTCGTCCGCAAATATGGCACCGTTAAGGGCACCAAAGCTGCCAAAAGCATCTGCGGAAAAGAGAGTTTTCGTTTTCTCCTCATAAGTTACCATAACCTCCGGCCAATGTACCATAGGTGCCATAACAAAATGAAGCTTGTAAGTGCCTAAAGAAAGGTCATCTCCTTCCTTAACAATTATGCGCTTCACATCGCCAAGATTAAAAAATTGGGATACAAAATCCCATGCCTTAGCACTTAAAACCAGTGTAACATCCGGGTATTTAGCAGCAACCGCCTCTACCGCGTAGCTGTGGTCCGGCTCAATATGCTGCAAAATAAGATAATCCAGTTTCCTGCCTCCAAGCCCCTCTGCTAAATTTTCCATAAACCGTCCTTGAACCGCTTTATCCACCGTGTCAAATAATGCAGTTTTTTCATCTAACAACAAGTATGCGTTATAAGATACACCCTTCGGAACAGAATATACCCCTTCAAACATAGCAAGACGCCTGTCATTTGCCCCAACCCATAATAAATTGTCTGAAATTTTTTTTATACAATGCATGATTTAACCTCCGATATAAAATTTGATACAAAGAACCTGCCTTGTATATAATTCAAGACAGGCTCCATTCTATTATAAGTTATTAATAAAAAAATTTAAACTTCCTCCGGCTCCTCTGCCGCTTTTTCTTCAACTGCTTCCTCTACCTCTTCCTCAGCTTCCACTTCCTGAGGATACAAGATACCATCTGCCTCTTTTTTTGAAAGGCTGATTTTCTTATTTTCAAGATCAATATCAACTACTTTAACGCTTACAGGCTGTCCTATTTTAAGCTCATCTTCCGCTTTCGCTACATGTTTTGCGGCTATTTGGGAAATATGAACAAGTCCGTCAACCCCTGGCTCAAGCTCAACAAAAGCACCAAATGGCACCATACGCACAACAATGCCGTCAACAATCGCCCCTACAGGGTATTTTTGCTGTACACTATTCCAAGGGTTGCTGCCTATATCTTTAAGAGAGAGAGAAATTTTATCCTTTTCCCGGTCTACTTTAAGGACAGTTACAGTCACATTGTCACCGGCTTTTAAAACATCCCCAACCTTTTTAACCCGACCCCAGCTAAGCTCGGAAATATGGATAAGCCCATCAACGCCGCCAATATCAACAAATGCGCCAAAATCAGCTATACGGCTAACGACCCCTTCCATCCTTTGACCTTCTTCGATACTTGAAAAGATTTTTTCTTTCTTTTCTGCTTCTTCCTTAATAGCTAAATCTTTCCTGCCCCCTACGACTCTTCTCTTGCTTCTGTCGTATTCAAGTATGTTAAAATCAAACTCCTTGCCTTTAAACTGCTGAAGCCCTTCAACATATCTTGGAGAAATCTGGGAAGAAGGTACAAACACCCGCACCCCTTTAACCATTACAATAAGCCCGCCCTTTACAAGGTCTGTAACGCGGCCTGATACAGTGGTTTTATTATTAAAGGCTTCTTCTATATCAGTATAGCCTTTTTGAATTTCAAGTCTTTTTTTAGACAGAAGAACATTACCTTCTCCATCATTAACCCTAACGACAAAAACTTCAATTTCATCGCCAATGCTAACTACTGTTTCGGGTGTCACATTGGGGTCATCAGAAAATTCACTTCTTGGTATAAGCCCATCGGATTTATACCCTAAGTTGACAGATACCTCTCCATTTATTATTTGGATGACAGTACCTTTAACCACATCTCCTGTATGTAAAGTCACAAAAGATTCATCCAACATTTCTTCAAAACTTTGGTCGTTAGCCTTATTGTCATGCTCGCTCATCCTAGTTACAGCCTCCTTTATTATCTCTGGCGGGGTAGATGCTCCGGCCGTTATTCCAATTTTATCATTTGTTTGAAAATTATTCAACTCTAATTCTTCAATACTTTCAATAAAATAAGTATTTTCGCAATTTTTTTTGCAAATTTCATAAAGCTTTCTGGTATTTGCGCTTAATTTGTCTCCTAAAACTATCATTTTATCTACTCTGGTTGAAATTTCATATGCCTCTTGCTGCCTTTTTTCTGTCGCAGGGCAGATAGTATTATAAATTTCTACAATACAAGCTTTTGATTTTATTATATTTGCTATGCTCTCAAATTCCGCAGTTCTAAAAGTGGTTTGGGCTACTACTGAGTACTTTTTATCCTTATCAAGCTCTAGGGCGGCAGCTTCCTCATAAGAATTTATAATCACAGGCTCTTTAATATTGCCGCACCATCCGGCACTGCCTATAATTTCAGGATGGTTACTGTCACCAACTATTATTATTTCATAACCGGCTTCACTTTGTTTGGCTATTATATTGTGTATTTTTGTTACATCAGGACAGGTAAAGTCTTTGTAAGCTATACCCTCCTCTTCCATAAATTCGTATACATTGCGGCCGACCCCATGAGCCCTTATTACTACTGTGCGGCCTAAAGCCTCCGAAGGCTTGTCAATTACCGAAATTCCTTTTTCCGATAAATCTCTGAGTACTATCTTATTATGAGTTACAGGCCCCAAACAAACCAAAGATTTAGAGCAGGGTTCTTTATATATACCTTTTATCGCTCTTGCTACACCGTAACAAAAACCTGAGGATTTTGCTATAATAATTTCCATTTAATTGCTCCCCCGGCTAAATCTAAAGTATCTGTGATTTTTTCACAACAATTTCTGCTCCGCTAATTTTTTAACTTCCACCATAATTTCTTTTGTAAGTTTGGAAAGCTCAGGAGTTCTAAGCTTTTGACCTTCATATTCTTTAAAAGACATGGGCTTGCCTATACTGACTGTGAGCCTGGAAAATGGTTTAAAACTTCCTTTAATCCCAACCGGCACAACGGGAGCACCGCTTTTTACAGCAAAAAGCGCAACACCCGCCTTGCCTTCATCCTCGTTTACGGTATCCAGCCTTCCTCCTTGGGAAAATATACCCATAACCTGCCCGCTTTTTAATACTTCTAAAGCCTTTTTTAAAGTGGTTATTTCAACCGCATCCCTATTAACCGGAAAAGCACCCAGCTTAGTAATAATAAATCCAAATAGTTTTATATCGAAAAGCTCATGTTTAGCCATAAAACATATGGGGCGCCTAAGGAACACACCTAAAAGCACAGGATCCAATGCGCTTATGTGGTTTGCACACACTATCACCGCCCCGGATTTAGGTAAATTCTCATCTCCTATAATTTTTATATCATATATCGTATTAAACAGCAGGCTAAGGATTGATTGTCCGAATCGGTATAACATAGGTTAATTAACCTCTTTTCAAAGTCATTCTTTTTCTGGCTATAGCGCATATTGCAGCAGAAACTTCGGATGCGCTCAAATTATCACAGATAATAAGTACCGCATCCTCCGCTTTTTTTAATGGGTCAATTTCTCTGTTCATATCCCTGTGATCTCTATCTATAACTTCTTTTAAAATCATTTGATAGTCAGCCTTTTGCCCCATAGACTCAAGCTCATCACTCCGCCTTTTAGCTCTAATTTTTGCAGAGGCATCCAGATATATTTTTAAAGGAGAATCTTTAAGCACTACCGTACCTATGTCTCTGCCATCCATTACTACATTTTGACTCTTTGCAAACTCTTGCTGCATGGCTACAAGCCTTTTTCGCACAGAGGCTATGGTGGAAATCTTAGAGGTATTATCTGCCACCAATTGGCTTCTTATTTTTCCTGTAACATCTATTCCTTTACAGTAAACTATTTGCCGGTCATTTACAAATTTCACTTCAATCGAAGCTGTGTCCGCTATTTTATCAACTTGGCTTTGATCTGTTATATCTATGCCGCTTTCCATGCAATAGTAGGCAAAAGTCCTATATATCGCCCCTGTATCTATGTATAAAAAGCCAAGTTCTTTAGCGCAATGCTTTGCCACTGTGCTTTTGCCTACGCCGCTTGGTCCGTCAATCGCAACAGAAAAGTCGCTGCCGGAAGCTCCCGTAATATCCGGTCTTAAGCCTTTTGCCCCACGTAGATAAATATGTTTAACCTCTTCCTGTGATATATCCATCTCAGCACTTATAGTCAGCCTTATACACATAGCAAGGCTGCCTTCCACATACATTTCCTGAGCACATATAAGCGCAGCGTGTATAATCCCTAGCTTACGGGCTGATACAGCCGGATATGCCTTATCCAAATCCTTTGTGCAAGTAAATATTATACTCGTTATCTGGCTTATATCCAGGGCGTTTTCCCTTATTATATGATTAATAAGTTCACCGGTGGCTTCCAATATTTTAGATGCATCATTATTACTAACCGTTGTTGCTCCACGAATGCTTCTTAACATTATGATCCCCCTAAAATTAGCATATCTATTAACAAACTGACTCCCCCGCCAAAAAACCCGTAGAAAAAGCTATTTGCAGATTAAATCCTCCTGTCAGTGCATCTACATCTAAAACTTCACCTGCAAAATATAGACCTTTGCAAAGCTTAGACGCCATAGTTGATGGATTTATCTGGCGGCAATCCACACCGCCTGCTGTTATAACCGCTTGAGAGTATCCTTCTGTTTCGTCTATTTTAACACCAAAGTTCTTTATAAGTACAGCAAGCCGCTCACGCTCTGTTTTTGTTATCTCATTAACCCTCTTATCCGGGTCTATATGAGACTTTTTTATTATCACAGGTATTAATTTTGATGGCAGCAAACCATCTAATGAGTTTTTAAACTGTTTGTTTTTAGCCTCTTCAAAATCCGTAAGAATCCGCCGGTCAAGCTCTTTTTGACTAAGTGCCGGCTTTAAGTCTATTATAATCTCTGCCATCCCTGATTTATAATACCTGCTTGCTGATAATATCACAGGACCGCTTAGTCCCGTATGAGTAAAAAGCATTTCACCAAAGCCGTTAAACACTTTCTTGTCTGCCACTTTAAGCTGGGCAGCCACATTTTTAAGGCTAAGACCCGCCAAATCAGGAATAAAAGGTTCAGGAGAGCGTAACGGGACAAGTGAGGGGCATGTATCGATAATTTCATGCCCTGTCTTTTTTGCGAAATTATATCCATCCCCATTAGAGCCTGTTGAGGGATAAGACAGCCCTCCCGTAGCTATAATTACATTCTCTGCTTCTAAAAACCCTTCTTTTGTGTATACTCCTGTGACTTTACCCTCAGTAATTTGTATACCTGAAACCTGTGTACCCACCTTTATATTTACACCAAGCCTATTCATCTGCCTTGTAAGAGCTTTGGTAATATCGCTGGCTTTCTCACTTACAGGAAAAACACGATTACCGCGCTCTACTTTAAGTTTAACTCCCAAATTTTCAAAAAAGTCCATAACATATTTACTATTGTAACCATAGATAGCACTGTAGAGAAAGTGAGGGTTACCTATAACATTTTTCAAAAACTCTTCTTCATCACAGTCATTTGTGAGATTACAGCGACCTTTACCTGTGATATAGAGTTTTTTGCCAAGTTTTTCATTTTTTTCAAGGAGGGTAACTAACTTACCGCTGCCGGCTGCCTTAATTGCCGCCGCCATACCCGCAGGTCCGCCCCCTATTATAATTATCTCGCTCATATTAGTCTTCAATCTTCCAAATCAAACCCCATACTTTTTAGGGCTTTAAACGCCGCGTCCTGTTCCGCTTCTTTCTTGCTCTTGCCGCTGCCTCTGCCTATTTCATTAGCAGAGGCGATGGCAATAGCAACAAAGGTTTTATCATGTGCCGGACCACTTTCAGAAACAATATCGTATGAAACTCCATCTTTATCAGTCTTTTGTACTTCCTCCTGCAGGGCGGTTTTATAATCCCCGCCGGTAAAATTTTTGGGACCTCTTACTATATCATCATCAAAAAGCTCAAGCACCATTTTTTGGGCAGCTTCAATGCCTTGATCCAAAAAAACAGCCCCAAGTACCGCCTCAAAAGTATCCGCAAGGGTAGATTCCCGTCCGCGCCCCCCTGACATTTCCTCGCCTTTGCCTATGTAGAGGCATTTGCCAAGGTCCATCTCCAATGCTTTTCTGGCAAGAGAGCCTTCGCATACCAGAGTGGCACGAAATTTGGTAAGCTCCCCCTCAGGCAGGTTGGGATAATATAAATAAAGCTTCTCACTTATTATAAGCTCCAATACAGCATCCCCCAAAAATTCCAGCCGCTCATTGCATTTAAGAGGATCCATTTTCTTTTCATGGGCGTATGAACTGTGTGTAAATGCCTGCTCTGCAAGGTCTGTGTTCTTAAATTTAAAACCTAATTTTTTCTCAAATTCTTTAAACATGGATACTCCTTTTTATGCTATAGTGAAATGATGCCGAAACAACAACACAAAAACACAGTGATTTTTTGGTAGGATAAAAAGACAGGTTCCAGGAATACCCATAGGTATTCCCGTGGTTCTGGCGATGCAGTAATACTAAAAAATAACAAGTTTTTGTTGTTGTTTTGGATTCATTTTGCTATAATGTTTGACTCACAGAAACAGTATAAGTATACTAAATAAACCATCACCTATCAAGGCTTTTATTCATCAGACAATATTTTTCTATCTCTTCACAAAGCCTTAACGAAGAAAATACATAGGCTTGGTGTATTGCACTTCTTATAGCCCTGTGATCCGACGAGCCATGAGCTTTTATAACTACTCTTTTAAGCCCAAGAAATGGCGCGCCGCCAATTTCCGCATAGTCAAAGCGTTTTTTAATCTTTACAAAAGAGCCTCTGGCCATCATAGCACCGATTTTAGAAAGCGTGGTTGCCATCAACTCCTCCTTTATCATGCCCATAAGTGAGCCAGCCATTCCTTCAGTGTATTTAAGTATTACATTGCCTACAAAAGCATCGCATACAGCCACATCACATTCACCTTTTGGAATACTTCTAGCTTCAATATTGCCTATGAAATTAATAGTTTTTTCGTTTTCTAAAAGGGTATAAACCTCTTTTGTAAGCGCGTTGCCTTTCTCTCTTTCCATACCTACATTTATAAGGGCAACTCTCGGATTTGGCTTTTTATGGACAAATTCCATATAAATAGAGCCCATTTTGGCAAATTGGACAAGATAGCTTGGCTTACAATCCATATTTGCGCCTGAATCCAAAAGAAATGTTATATCCTTCGCATTTGGAAGAGGGGTGCCTAAAACCGGCCGCTCTATCCCTTTAATCCTGCCTATTATAGATGTGGAACCTGCAAGGAGGGCACCTGAGTTGCCTGCAGAAACAAGAGCGTCGCAAAAACCCTCTTTGACTGAATTCACAGCCATTATCATAGAAGAATTTTGCTTTGTTCTAACTGCTTTTGTAGGAGATTCATCCATTTTCACAATTTCAGGTGCGTGGATAATTTCTATCCGGCTCTCATCATAATCATGATTAGCAAGCTCGCTGCGAATAATATCTTCCGGTCCAAATAATTTTATATGGAGGTTCTTATTGGCAAGGGCTCTGACGCTGCCTTTTATTACCTCATTAGGGGCATTGTCACCACCCATGGCATCTACTGCAACTATGACTTTTGCTCGCATAAATAATTTCCTCATCTCTATACAACGTCAAACGCCCCCGCTAATTAACGGGGGTTAACTATAAATAACGTAAGTACGCTTTTAAGCGTTGCAAACTCTAAATCAAAAAACGGGCTTTGCCGGATTTTCCGAAATCGGCTGACCGCAGACAAAGTCTGCAAGCCGATTCATCCCAACAGCAAACCTCGAAAAAGTGGCATAGCCACTTTTTTGACGTTTTTAGTCCATATTAATAACAGTTTGCTTTTTGTACGCGCCACAAGCTCTGCAAGCCCTATGTGGAACCATAAGTTCCTGGCATTTGGAGCATTTAACTAAAGTAGGCGTAGAGATTTGCCATGAATGGGCTCTTCTCATTCTGCCTCTGGATTTTGAAACCTTACCCTTTGGTCCTATAGACATTTTGTTACACCTCCTCTTTGAAAAAGGAACTCAAAGCTGCAAATCTTGAATCCAGCGGCTTCTCACATCCACAGGAGTCCTTATTCAAATTTTTGCCGCATATAGGGCATAACCCAAGGCAAGTATCATTACATAATATTTTCATGGGCAAAAGAGCGCAAATATTAGCTCTTAAAACCTCAATAAAATCAATTTTATTATCTGCAACTGCCCAGCTTTCCGGATTTTCATTGGAAAACATTTCTCTAATCTCGGTAGAGAGACTCCACAAAACTTCTTTTAAGCATTTATCGCAAGAAATTTTAGCCGATATTTCAAGGCAGCCCAGAAACTTAAATTCTTTATCCCCTGTTATATCCTCAGGCGAAATTACGCCCCTTAGAACAGCTTTAACCTCATTCCCTTCCACCAAATAGGAAGGTGGGATATCTACTATAACATCACAGTCAATACTCAGCCCGGATGAAGATATTAAATCCGTGTCTATAATCGTCATACCTAATCCTCTCAAAATATCAAACAGACACGATTGATATTATAAACAGCCTGCGCCAATTTGTCAATAGAGTTATGGCGAAAATATACTACACATCGTCATTAGAGTTGCGGGCAAATTCTAATTTCCCTACATCTCTCATTCCAAGGAATCCCTACTTCAAATATCTTGACAATGTATTTACAACCTCTGTCATATCTATAGGCTTACTTAGATGCTCATTCATACCTGCTGCAATACACCGTTCAACATCCTCTTTAAACACATTTGCGGACATAGCAATAATTGGGATAGCAGAGGCTTTATCGGTATTCATCACTCTAATCATTTGAGTTGCCTTAAGCCCGTCAACCTCGGGCATTTGCATATCCATAAAAATCAAATCGTACCCATAGGGATTTGCGGCAAATAAATCCACCGCCTCTTTCCCGCTTGCCGCTGTTATTACTTCAAGATTAAGAGGCTCTAAAAGTGCGGCGGCTATTTCTAAATTTATAGCCACATCGTCCACCACAAGTACTTTTTTCCCTAAAAAGTCTGTTAAAGCTCCCATACCTTCAACATTATCCGGAATACTTATTTTACTTGGATTGGTCACCAAAAAGCTTACAGTGAATATAAATGTCGAGCCTTGACCTTTTTCGCTCTCCACTTTAATTTCGCCGTCCATAAGCTCAAGGAGGCGTTTTGTAATTGCAAGACCAAGACCCGACCCGCCGTACTTGCGGGATGTACCTGCTTCGGCTTGCTGGAATATGTTGAAAAGTTTGGCACTCTCCTCTCCCGTCATACCTATGCCATTATCTTCTATAGAAATTTGGAGGGTGCATTTATCATTTTCCAGCTCCAAAAGTTCTGCTTTTAATATAATTTCACCCTCTTCATGGGTAAATTTAGTGGCATTTGCCAAAATATTAGTCATTATCTGTGCTAAACATCTATCATCACCATATAGATAGTTGGGAATTCGAGGGTCTATTTGCAGCGAAAATATCTGATTTTTATCCTGCACACGAACAGCAATAACGCTTACAACCGCATCTACCGTTTCCCTAAAATCAAAATCAATAAAAGATAATTCCATCTTCCCTGATTCTATCTTCGAAATATCTAGAATATCGTTTATAATACCAAGTAAATGAGTTGATGCAACACCAATTTTTTCAAAAGCCTCATTTTTCCCTTTAAGAGTCTCCTCACTTTTGCCTATACTTGTCATTCCTATTATCGCATTCATAGGCGTCCTGATCTCATGACTCATATTAGAAAGAAATGAGCTTTTAGCCTGACTTGCTGCCAAAGCCTCTTCCCGTGAACGTTTAAGATTTGTAACATCATGAAATAAAAGCATCATACCTAAGCCTTTTTGCTACTCGTCTTTCATAGGTACCAAAAGCCCTGCAAAATCAACAATATTCCCGCCAAAAGAAAAGCTCACATCAAGAGAAAGAGGCATATTTGTAAGAGATACCAGCTTGGTATGCTCTAAAAGTTCGCTGTGAGCCTCATCACTCATAAAAGATTGCAAAACCTCCGCTAAAGGATGCCCTAAAGCATCTGACGGATTTTCAAACCCTGCCATTTCAATAAAATAATCAGTACAAAACTCAATCCTTCCCGTTTGATTCAAAATTAGTATAATACTTGGAGAGTTCGCAAGAAGAAGTGCTAAATAACGCTCCCTCTCACGCTGTATGAAGGTACTCGCCTTTTGCTGGTTTAAAACCGTGGTATAAGCAATTTTCTCCTGTGCAATAGCAGCTTTTAGATGTGTAATTTCGCGGCTTAATTTGCGATTTTCACGCTTAAGAACTTTAAGCTCTTCTTCATAGTTTTTTTCTACATTATCTTCCAAAGTATCACCTTCTTAAGTCAAAAAAGTGACTATGTCACTTTTTTGAACTGCGGTAGGAAAAATCAGCTTATGTGCTAAACGCTACCCATTAAAGATTTGTTTTAATGGGCTCCCGTTCTCACACGGGCAACTGATTCTCCTCAACCGGGCAAGACCCGGTTTGCGGATTTAAGTCAAGGAGAGTCGAACCTTGCGCGCCCATAGCGCAGTAAGGCAAGGACAATGACAAAGGCGGGGCTAAAATTCCATACGCAAAACCGCTCATTATTCGACTCTCCTTGACCTAAATCTGCGACGCTATAAAAATATAGGTTTTTATCAGTTTTAACTACAGTACACAAGCACAGAATGTATAATTATGAAAACGATTATACAACTTCCCATCCACACCCTGCATAGGGCAAATTTCACCGCCGGAATAGCCCATCATAAAAGGTTGACCGCTTGCTTTTAGTTTTTCGGTAATAAGCTTAAGCTCACCTTCCTGATTAGGCGCAAGCATAATATAACGTGTAACACAAGGCAGAAGTAAAGTAGCGTGGCGTTCAGGATTGGTTAGTATCTCATTAAGCCCAAGCTCAGTTGATTCGAAAATCCCCTCTGTATCAATACTTCCAACAGCAAAAGAAGTACCTTCCGGCAATTCCCCGCCGGTAAGAACTGACCCATCCTCAAATAGAGTGTAAAAACCAAGTGCAACAGGCTCTACCGCGCCATCATAATACACCATGAGAGGAGTGGTTGTAATATTTTCTTTAGTAATTATAAGCCCTATATCCTTTAAATACTCAAGTATAGGCATGTCATTAACTTCTCTCAATATGGAGCCTTCACTTTTTGTAATAATCGCACGATTGTTGGAAATATTACGCTCAGGTATAGATGAAACAATAAATTTCGGATTGACCGGTCCATTTAAAAACATCATTGCAACACCACTCGATAAATATTCCCCATTGCAAATGGTTTGAACCGTTTCATAGTTAAAATCAATATTATTTGTAATAGAACCCCATATAGGAATGCCGGATACAGCTTTATCCATAGCCTTAACCACTTCATAGCCAGATACATCCCTGATATAAGGCATAAATGAAAGTATAAGCCCCGGATCCTCAGCTACATTACCGCGAATATTTTTATAAAGATTATCAATTTCATCAACGTAATTGGCTTTGTTTATGCCCTGTGTCATTCCCGCACTAAAACTTACCTCATCACTTGTAAGTATAGTAAGTGTAAGATCATAAAGCCCATAACCGTTCTCACAGGCGCCTGCCATACTGGTCATGCCAATAACATCAAAGGGCAAAGCATTGCAAAGCTCTGTTACTAAACCGCTTTCAACAAACTCAATATGGCAAAAAATTACACCGCCGGAGTTTTTCTTAAGCATCGAAAAGTCAATCTGG
Source organism: Defluviitaleaceae bacterium (assembly GCA_009779915.1). Taxonomy (GTDB): domain Bacteria; phylum Bacillota; class Clostridia; order Lachnospirales; family UBA5962; genus WRBA01. The sequence goes on from WRBA01000005.1 coordinate 12,520, forward strand.
CTTTTTATTTCCTCCATTGCAATATCAAGCTCATCAATTTCCGAGGTGCGCGCCACATGCATTTTAATCATAATAACATCCCCTTTTATTGAATAAAAATACAGCCGTCTGTATATCTTGCAGATGAGTATAGCATAACTTATAGAGATTTTCAATAGTAAAGGCTGTCTTGCTAATATAGTGAATTGAATTCAAAACAGTCTGAATGAGCTTGCTCATTTTGCTGTTTTAAATTCAATGAACGCCTCCTGCATGAGCATTTTTGCTAAGCAAAAGTGCTCATGCAGGGGCATCGTTTCAGTCCATTTTGGACTGAAACGACTATAAAAAGCAAAGCAGCCTCTTTTTCATGATATACTGCTTCAACTTGTGAAAAGGCAACAGTGCATAACCTAAGTTGAAGCAATTTTTTGGAGGGGTACGAGGGTAAGCGAGTATTTTGCGGTAATGATTTTTGCGTGGGTTTTGGAAAAGGGAGACTTCCGGCTAAAGCCGGAACCGAGCCTTGCGGCTCGTCCGCTATTGCGGGTCATTGTTAAAGCAGCGACCGGTCACAAGCCTTTAGCTTGCTACTCGCCATGCTTCCCGGATACTGCTCAATCAATCTAAAATCAGTCCTATTTCAGACAATCTTTTGTGTCTCTTGCAATAACCAATTCCTCATTAGTCGGTATAAGAAGTGCCGCCACTTTAGAGCCGTCTTTAGCAAAGTTAACTTCCACACCTCTAACATTGTTCTTTTCATCATCAATTTCAAGACCGAGATAAGTAAGGTAGCTGCAAATTTCTTTTCTTGCTACGGCAGAGTTTTCCCCAAGACCCGCGGTAAACACCACAGCATCTACACCATTCATTGCGGCTGCGTATGCACCTACATATTTTGCCACTCTGTAATAATATACATCAAGTGCCGCCTTAGCTCTCTTGTTGCCTTCGGCTGCCGCTCCTTCAATATCTCTAAAGTCACTTGACACGCCGGAAATACCCAATACGCCGGAATTTTTGTTAAGGACATTTTCCATCTCTTTGATGCTTAACCCTTCTTTGCCCATTACAAATTGCATAATAGCCGGATCCATATCCCCGCTTCTGGTACCCATTACAAGCCCTTCAAGAGGAGTAAGACCCATGGAAGTATCCACAACTTTGCCGCCTTTTATTGCCGCAACAGACGCGCCGTTACCCATATGGCAGGTAATTATTTTCAAATCTTCAATTTTTTTGCCTAAGAAACTAGCCGCACGGTCTGATACATATTTATGGCTTGTACCGTGGAAACCGTAGCGTCTAACTTTGTATTTTTCATAATATTCATAAGGAAGAGCGTAAAGATAAGCTTTCTCAGGCATAGTTTGGTGGAAAGCCGTGTCAAAAACCCCTATCTGCGGCTTGCCTGGCAGAAGCTTCTCGCAAACATCAATCCCAATAAGATTTGGAGGGTTGTGAAGAGGGGCTAAATCAGCACATTCCTTAACAGCCGCCTTAACTTCATCAGTGATTATAACGCTTGTTGCAAATTTCTCACCGCCATGTACAACTCTGTGTCCAACTGCGTGAACTTCATCAATTGATTTAATTACGCCGTGTTTTCCATCAAGTAATGCCTCAATAACCAGCTGAATAGCCTCCGTATGTGTTGGCATAGGTTTTTCAGTTTCGTATTTTTCGGCTCCTTCGTGTTTAATTTTGCTGCCTTCAATACCAATCCTCTCACAAAGACCTTTAGCCATAACCCTTTCGTCAGTCATGTCAATAAGCTGGTACTTTAAAGATGAGGAACCGCAGTTCATAACAAGTATTTTCATTTAAAACTCTCCTTTTGGTGTATAATTTATGGAGCTGTTGGCAAAGTCAACAGCTTTTAGCGAACCTTTTACAGTAGGTATGAATCCGCTTGCGCCTTCGGCGCGGGCTGCGGATTATAAGCCTGCGACGCTATAAATATCGCATAATCAATATATCCATTTTATTTATCATGAGGTTTTTAGCTGCACTGCACAGCAGTAATCGCAACAACGCCAACAATATCATCAGCCGAGCAGCCTCGTGACAAATCGTTAACAGGCTTTGAAATCCCTTGGGTTATAGGACCATAAGCCTCCGCTTTAGCAAGCCTTTGAACCAGTTTGTAAGCAATATTGCCTGCATCTAAATCAGGGAAAATAAGCACATTTGCATTGCCTGCCGCCGCGTCATTTGGTGCTTTTGACTTGCCTACGGAAGGTACAATTGCTGCATCCGCCTGGAATTCACCGCCTACTTTAAGCTCTGGTGCCTTTTCTTTAACAATTTTTGTAGCCTGTATCACTTTGTCAACATCTGCATGTTTAGCACTTCCCAAAGTTGAGTGAGAAAGCATCGCAACAATAGGCTCCACACCTACAAGGCTCTTAAAACTTTGAGCAGATGAAAGGGCAATCGCTGCAAGTTCCTCACTGTTAGGGTTTTGCACCAAACCGCAATCAGAGAATATAAATACACCATTCTCCCCCATATCACAATTAGGCACAACCATAACAAAGAAAGATGAAACCAAGCTTATCCCGGGGCTTGTTTTAAGTATCTGCAAGGAAGGGCGCAAAACATCAGCAGTAGCGTAATGGGCACCTGCAACCATACCATCAGCAATCCCCATTTTAACCAGCATATCCCCAAGATAAAGAGGCTCTTCTTTCAAAAGCCTTTTTGCCTCGTCCAGCGTCATGCCTTTTTCTTTTCTAATCTCATACAATTCCGTGCAAAGCTCGTCCCTTTTCTCATAATCATTAGGGTTAACAAAGGTCGCTTTTGATAAATCCAAATCGGTGGCACTTGCTTTAAGTTCTCTTTCATCCCCAATAAGTATAATATTTGCAATATCCTCTTTTAAAACCGTATGCGCCGCATCCAAAGTTCTCCTATCAAAAGCTTCAGGCAGTACTATAGTCTTTTTATTGCTCCTAGCTCTTTGTTTCACACTTTCTAAAAAATTCACAATTTAATGCCCCTTTCTCTACAATTTTTTAATATACTAAGAGATATTATAAAACTGTTTGAGAAAATAATCAACCGTTGTATGCAAAAAACACTATGCCAGACTATAGGCATAGTGTTTTTTTACTTAAATCCGAACAAAATAGTAACAAAAGCCTTACTGTTTTAAAAGAATTTAAGTATTAAGCTATATTTTACAAATCACAGCCGTCTTCAGCCGGTGATCCTCAATAAGAGTTATCTTTATATTTAAACCATATTCCTCAATTTCCAGCGTTGAGCCGTCCTCTGGTATATTCCCTAATAGTCCTATAACCATACCTGCAAAAGTATCATACTCCTCACAAGGCAATGAAACTCCCACAATCTTCTCAACTTCCGTAAGAGGAGCAGCACCATTTATATGCCATGAATTAGAGTCAATAGGCTCAATCAAAGGCTTTTCATCCGGCTCCGCATCGTCATCAAAATCCCCTACAAGCTGCTCTAATAGGTCGTTGATTGTGATAATGCCGCTCATGCCGCCGTAATCATCCATAATTATAGCAAAATGATTGCGGTTCTTTTTCATTTTTTGCAAAACAACATCAGCCCGTGCCGTTTCCGGAATAAGCTGAGCAGGTTTTACCGCATGATACATAACAGCGTCTCTATTGCGATCTCGTAATCTGAAATAGTCCTTTGTATTTAGGACACCAATTATATTATCCTGACTGTCGCCGCACACAGGATGGAAAGTATGACGTTTTTCATAGATTGTCCTCTCCCACTCTTCGTCGCCTTCTTCAAGCCACAACATAGATACATCCCGGCGATGAGTCATTATTTTTTCTACTGTTAAATCATCAAAATCAAAAAGATTATGTATAAACTCCTTTTCATCTACATCAATAGTGCCTTTTTCCGATCCAACATCCACCATTATGCGGATTTCTTCCTCTGTTACCCGCTCATCTTCCGCATTAGGATCAATACGCAGTAAATGCAAAATCCCATTTGTAGAAATTGTCAAAAGAGACACAAGAGGCTTAAATAACCTTGCTAAAACACAAATAACACCTGACAGCCCAAGACCTATGCTTTGCGCGTTTTTCATAGCTATACGCTTTGGCACAAGCTCACCAAGCACAATTGTAATATATGAAAGTATCAGAGTAATAATTATTATAGATACAGTATTTATCACAGTTAAGGGCAAGTTTACCCCTAAGCCGTAAAACCACCCTACAAGCCTCCTGGCAAAATTATTTGCCGCAAACGCACTTCCTAAAAATCCTGCTAAAGTAGTTCCCACTTGAACTGTTGCAAGAAATTTAGCCGGCTCACTTGTCATTGACATAATCCGCTTAGCCCTTTTATTCCCTTCTTTTGAAAGTTTTTCCAATTTAGCATCATTCATAGAAATAACTGCAATTTCCGCACAGGCAAAAATAGCATTAATCGTTATCAAGAAAATTTGAAGCAGTACAGACCACAAAAGAGGATCTCCCTCGTTCATAGGCAAATATCACCAACCTTTTTAAATAATACGATAGTGCATTTTAGCACATATAGACTATAAATACAATGGAATTTTTTTGACTTTACTACAAGTCATTATATTAATTGATACAAATATCATATATACTATGCATAATAGAAAATTTTATAAATATCTTATGAAAAACTTTGCATCCTATTTAATTCCCAGGCTCCACCCCATTATAAATGCGCCGTTTGCTTGCAAACGGCGCATTTAAGCGAAAATATTAGCGTTCCACTATATCATCATACAACAATTTTTGCACATCTATAAGGAGCATTACCGACTCTTCCGTATTTCCCAAATTTTTTACAAATTGATTAATATGGCTTAATTTAGCCGAAGGGGGAGGTGCGATACGAGATTCATCAATATATTTAACCTCATTAACCTCATCAACAATAAGTCCTATATTCCCGTCTTTCTGCTCGATTACCACGATACAAGTAGACTCAGTAAACTCCTTTGGTTCCATTAAAAATCTAAGCCTAACATCTATAACAGGTATAATATAACCCCTTAAATTACTTATCCCCTTTACATAATCAGGCGTATGAGGCACATGAACAATATCAAGGGTATTTATAATTTCCTTAACCATATCTATTTCAATGCCAAATATTTCACCGCCTATGCCAAAGGAAAGGTACCTGTTCTTAGTGGTAGAGTTGGAAGCCACTGATGCCACACTATCGCTGTTTCTTTCCATAACCATAACAAATGCCCCCTAATCCTAATCTTTATCTGTCAAAGAATCCTGCAACATCTATAATAAGCGAAATTTCACCGTTGCCTAAAAGGGTACAGCCGCTTATACCGGGCGGTTTCTTAATATATTTAGGAATACTCTTAACAACCACAGGCTGCTCACCTATAAGCTCGTCCACCAGCACACATATTTTATGCTCGCCATTTTCAAGCATCATAACAATGCCTTCTTCCACATTGCAAACACCTTCATTCCAAGCAAATTCCTTATTAAGCCGCACGAAATTAAATGTTTCCTCCCTTACGGTTATCATTTCATTACCGGAAGGATCGATTACCAAATCATTCTCAGTGGCTTTAAAGCTCTTTTCAATTGAAATTATAGGTATAGTATACTTTGTATCGCCTACTTTTATTATCATGCCCTCGATAATTGCTAAAGTAAGAGGTATTTTTAGCGTAAATATACTGCCTTCCCCAGGTGTGGAATCCACAATAACCGTGCCGCCTACCACCTCAATATTAGAAGTAACAACGTCCATCCCAACACCGCGGCCTGAAAACTGTGTTACATTTTCATTGGTGGAAAATCCCGGGAGCAATATAAAGCCATAAATTTCTTTTTCCGAATACTCTTCCTCCGGCTTTGTAAGGAGCCCTTGACGCTTTGCTTTTTCCATGATTTTATCACGGTTTAAGCCCTGCCCATCGTCTTTAACGATAATAAGAACATCGCCGCCCTGATTTTTAGCTTCAAGTGTTATCTTACCCTTTTCAGGCTTACCTTTTTTAATCCGGTTTTCGGGAATTTCTATACCGTGATCAACAGAATTTCGTATTATATGCATCAATGGGTCTGAAATATGTTCTATAATATTCTTATCAACCTCTGTGTCAGCACCTACCACCTCAAGGTTAACTTCCTTACCCAAGGTTTTACACATATCCCTAACTATACGATTCATTTTAAAGAATGTAGGAGACAAAGACACCATCCGCATACTCATAACCGTATCTTGAACGTCTTTTATAATTTTGTGAAGCTGCCTGGCTTCCTTCGTAAAATTCTCAAGTTCAAGACCGGTCAAATCCGGGTTCTGAGTAACCATGGACTCGGAAATAACAAGCTCCCCAACTAAGTTCATAAGCTGATCTAATTTGCCTACATTTACACTTATAGTAGATTGAGTTGTGGGCTTTTTATGTCCAGCCGCTTGCGCCGCTGCAGGTTGTTTGTTTTCCGGTTCATCGGAAGATGATATGCCCGGCTCCTTAAGTGCTACCTGCTCTGCTCCTTCTTGCACTTGGTCAGTACTTACAGGGCTTGCCTCCTCCGCTGTATCTGCTGCCAAGGAAGTTGCCTCATTTATCTCAAGAGATTCAAGACATATTGTGGCATCCAGCAATTTCTTTATCTCTTCTATACTTTTATCCGTAACCAGCAGCATTTTTAGCCCATCTGCACGAACCGACTCTATAGAAGACTCGTCGACTAAATTACTTGGTGTGTGTATAATTGATTCACAAAGCCCCGTTAAATTATGAACAACGCCGTAAGCACGGACATTTTCCATCTCACAGCCTTCTTGGAATTTAATATGAACTTCAAAATTATTAAGTCCTGAGCTTGCTGCTGTCACTTCTTCTATCACTTCAAGCCTTAAGTCTCTGACAAATACACTTCTCATAAAAATTTCTTGAATTTTGTCAAAATTAAGCTCCGTGTTAAAACTGATATGCAGACCTTCGTTTCTTATCGTCTCTATGGTATCTTCGTTCATAAGATCTTCAGGGTCAGAAACAATATCCGATGCCACTGACTCCAGATTATGAATAATCCCATAAGCACGAACATTTTCCATTTCGCAGCCTTCTTCAAACAAAACAAAGGCATGATACTTCTTCCCATTTATAGAAGGTTTTCCGGAAGTTGTTTTAGGCTTAGCAGTAGTTGCATCCCCCCCAGCAGCAACAGTTTCACCTTTTAATTTAGCCACATATTCCTTTATCCTGGCTATAAGATCAACCGCTTCACCGTCCGGGTCTGTACCAGACTCCAAAACCTCAAGCTCCCCTTTAATAAAGTCGGTAACTTCAAGGGTTAAGTCTGTAATGTCTTCATAATTATCAATTTCCGGATTTTGCTCTCTAAGATAATAAAACAAATCCTCAATTGCGTGCGCTGTGGTAGCTATGCCATTATACATCATCATAGCAGCAGAACCTTTGATGGTATGCATTATCCGAAATATTTCATTAATCATGTCGCTTGTTAGACCCGCGTCCGCTTGAACGCTAATATTCTCCAGCTGTTCTAAAAGCGTACGCATTTCATAAATAAACGTCTCAAGCATGGCTGATTTATCATAGTCACCCACAGCTAACCACCTCTTCATAAAAATTTTTATCAGTTTGATTAATAGACCGGTCTAATATTCATATTGTTTTATATCAAACCTTTTTATATACAGCCGGCATAATATATTTAAACTTTGTTCGCATACTTAACCGCTCCGAATGACCAATAAACAAATACCCGCCAGGCTCAATCATATTATACATTTTTTCCACCAGATTGTCTCTTGTTTCTTCATCAAAGTATATCATAACATTACGGCAAAAGATAGTATGAAGCTTTTTTGTAAAAATTTTGTCAAGTTTTTCGTCCATCAAATTAATTCTTCTAAAAATCATTTCTTTTCTTATAAAATCTTTAACTCTGTAAGAATCTTCATCATATGGGTCAAAATATTTCTTAACAAGCTCAGGAGGCATTGCAGAAACCGCTTCCTTACTATAAACCCCCCGATGAGCTATATTAAGCACTTTTGTGGATATATCTGAAGCTATCATAGAAGTATCCCATTTGCCTTTATTTGCAAAATACTCTTTCATGAGAATTTGAAGGGTATACGGCTCTTCCCCTGAGGAGCTTGCGTTACACCAAATTCTCATATCGTTATTTCTGGTATTTTGCTCAATTTCCGGCAATGCAGTTCTGGTAAAATAATCAAAATGATCCTTCTCCCGCATAAAGTAAGTATGGTTTGTTGTAATGCGGTTTATAAACTCATTAACCATTTTACCGGATTTATCCGCTATTAAACTATTATAGTATTCTGAAAATGAGTTAAGCCCCAGCCCAACTATAATAGCGCGAAGCCTGGAATAAACCAGTGTTTTTTTTTCATCACTTAAGTTTATACCATAATTTTTCTTTATATGGTCTCTTAACAAATTAAATTCCTTATCAGAAAATTCTACCATAATTATCCTTCTAAATAAAATTTATCCCATTTATGTTAAAATCGTCATAAATGTGGTATCCTATTATACATAAATTGCTAAAACGCAGCCGCAATTCATATTTTGCCAAGTTTTTCTTGTGTTACTAGTCAAAGCTTGTTTTTAAGTATGCCGCCTTATAAAAATTTTTAGTACACAATCAGTGAACTACCCCGCTCCAAGGGGCGGGGTATCGGTTTAATACTGCGCGGCAGATCACGGTACTGGTCATTCGCTTCGCTCACCGCACACCCTTGCAGTCCGGGTATTAAACCTATTCACTCCGCGGCATTCGCCAAATACGAAAACGCAAGCATTTTCGTGCTTGGCTTACTGCTCCGTGAGAATAAAAAAATGCTTACACATTTTTATTTATGTGCACAGTATACCACTAATTTAGAAATATTACAACTAATTATTACAGTATTATAAGGAGCTAAATATTGTTGGAAGCAATTGGTATAATAACTGAATATAACCCTTTTCACAAGGGTCATTTGCGTCAAATTGACATTGTAAAAACCCACTTTCCGGGGAGTCCTGTCATCTGTGTAATGAGTGGTAATTTTGTCCAACGCGGGGAGCCGGCTATTTGGAATAAATTTGTAAGAGCTAGGGCAGCACTTCTATGTGGCGCCGATATGATAATCGAGCTGCCGGTGCCTTTTGCCACAGCAAGTGCTGAATATTTTGCTCACTATGGGCTCAGCCTGTTAAATTCATTGGGCTTTGTGAAATATTTATGCTTTGGCAGCGAAAATGATGATTTGGAAATCCTTAAAAAAACAGCCGAAATATTGGTTATGGAACCTTATGGCTTTAAATCCGAACTTAAGGCGAGACTTATTTTGGGAGACTCATATCCTGCGGCAAGGCATAAGGCTCTTGAGCATTTAATGCCTGCTCTTTCTGATATTTTGAATAAGCCAAATAATATTTTGGGCATTGAGTATATAAAAGCTATTATGAGACTTGGCTCAAATATTAAACCCTTCGCTATAAAGCGTGAGGGTGAAGGCTACCACAGCAGCGATTATACAAAAGAGCTAAGCTCCGCCAAAGCTATAAGAGAAGCCCTTCGTGCCGGCAAGTGTAACCTTATAGGTCTGCCGGAAAAATTAAAGCCTTTGTATGATGATCAAATAAAAAAGGGCGATTACCACGATTTTGACCGCTTAGGGGATGTTTTACAATACATTGTAAAAACAAGCCCTCCTGAAAAGCTTGCTAAAATACTAGATGTAGATGAAGGGCTTCACCACCGCATTATTGATATTTTAGGCAGCGAACGGCTTATTTCAAAGAGCCTTTGGAGCTTAAAATCCAAGCGATACACCTATACGCGCTTATCCCGCGCACTTCTTCATATTTTACTTGATATTACGACAGCGGATTTTAATAATTTCTATGAAAGCGGTCCTAATTATGTGAGAGTGCTGGGCTTTCGCAAGGAATGGGAAAGTTTGTTCTCATACATAAACACCTATTGCCCTTTACCAATTATAACCAATATTAAGAACTACCACACAGTGCTAAGCCCTATAGGCAAAGAACTTTTGGAGAAAGAGATCCGCTCTACTGATATTTATAATCTGTCGGGGATTAACCCTGCCCCTAAAAATGCGGAGTTTTCAGAGTCGATTGTCGTCGTCTGATTTTAAGGATTATTTTGCCATTTTATGTTATACTATAGTGAAATGACCTCGAAACAGTGGCAAAAAACACAGGAATTTTTTCGTAGGTCAAGGAGGCACAAATCCGTAGTACCAGAAGGGCTGGTCGTAAATGCTGTGCATTTACTGCTCGCCCAAGCAACCCGGTACAAATGGTTTTGTGCCAACGAAGAAATATGGAAAAATCACAAGTTTTTGCTACTGTTTTGGGGTTATTTTGCTATATGAGTCATAAACATAAGAAAAGCTTAAGGAGTGAGGGTTTGAAGCGATTTGGAGTGTTTTTACTGATATTTTGTATTATTTTTTCGGCAGCTCTCACTACTGTTTATGGGCAGCAGGCAAACAGTCGTTTAAGGGTTGTTTCCAGCACCTTTAACAGGTTTATAGATATGCTTTCAGAAAGTGCGAGAACATATTGGGATATTCAGGATAATATTCCCGCAGTAAATATTCTTGCTCCTGATATACTCCTCGTTAATAGAGACAATCCTATTGACAGATATTACCGCCCTGAAAGTATGATAGATATTGCCAGATATGTGCGAAGTACAAGGCACAGCTTGTACCTTGAGGAAAATGCGGCAAGAGCTTATATTGACATGGTTAATTCAATGGGTGATGCCGGCATTACGGATATAGCTGCCGTAAGCGGCTTTAGAGACTTTGACCACCAAACAAGGATACACAATGCGGAGATTAACCGTCAAGCAAACCGTTTTCCTCGCGAGGAGGCAAGATGGCGTGCAGCAATGATAGTTGCCGCTCCCGGCACCAGCGAGCATCAGAGCGGGCTTGCGGTAGACGTATCCTCCGCCGAGGTTGGCTTTAGCTTAACCACACGCTTTGAAAACACACGAAGTTTTCGCTGGCTTTCCCAATATGCCCATAATTATGGCTTTATAATACGATATCCAAGAGACAGTACGGAAATTACAGGGGTAATTTTTGAGCCTTGGCATTTACGTTATGTAGGTATAGACCACGCAGCGAGAATTTTTGAGAGCGGCTTAACTTTGGAGGAGTATTTTATTGCATACGCCGGAGGTATTTGGAGTGAGTAAAATCCGTAAATTTTTGCATAAAAAAGATATTGTCTTTTCATTAAAAAGATATGGTATAGAAGCCTTGTCCAGTATGGCTTTGGGTCTTTTTTCATCCCTTGTGGTGGGGCTTATTATGCGTGAGTTTGGGACTCATATGGGTTTGGAGTTTTTAGTCATAGCAGGCTCCGCGGCTATGAGCTTAACGGGCGGTGCTATTGGCGCAGCTGTTGCTTTCGGGCTTAAAGCACCTAATTTGGTGCTTTTTTCATCTATTATTACAGGATTTATGGGAAATGAGCTTGGAGGTCCCGCCGGGGCTTTTGTTGCCGCCGCTTTAGGGGCTGAATTTGGCAAGCTTATTTCAAGAGAGACAAAAGTGGATATTATCGTAACTCCTGTGACTACAATTATAACCGGTGCTATTGCTGCGGCTTGGGTAGGTCCCGGAATTAATGCTTTTATGACGGGCATTGGCTCGGTTATTATGTGGGCTACGGAGCTTATGCCTCTTCCAATGGGCATCTTAGTCTCTGCCATTATGGGACTTGTGCTGACTGCGCCTATATCCAGTGCTGCTTTGGCTATAATGCTTGATTTAAGCGGTATTGCGGCAGGTGCAGCAGTTGCGGGGGGCTCCGCTCATATGATTGGTTTTGCCGTTGCAAGCTTTAGAGAAAACGGCGTTGGCGGACTTATATCCCAAGGGCTTGGTACATCAATGCTTCAAATACCTAATATTATTAAAAACCCAAAGATACTTATACCGGCAGTTGCCGCAAGTATCGTATCCGGACCTTTATCAACTGTAGTATTTAGGATGGAAAATATTCCAACCGGTGCCGGCATGGGCACATCAGGTCTTGTAGGGCAGTTCGGTACTTTGACTGCAATGGGCTATAATACACATACTTTTATCGCTATAATTGTTGTGCATTTTATAACTCCGGCAGTGGTGGCATTTGTAGCCTCTGAGATTATGCGTAAAAGGGGTGCTATAAAGTCGGGGGATATGAAATTAGAGGTGTAATGGTGTAATTGCCAATGCACAATGTCCTGTCATCCCCTATAAACTCTCATATTCTCTGCCATCATATCCTGCAAAAATTTCATATCAATAAGCATTTTGTCAATATTAAACTTTCTCGCAAAATACTCGCTTATTCGGATCCCTGCATATCGCCCGTTTTCTAAAAACTCTTCTTTTCTGGCAAAATAGTCTTTTATTATTTCATACTCCTCGTATGTTAAGGGGTATTTTGTGTCTATAGTGGCGGTTTTTTCGTTTTCTTCATAATTTTCCGGTTTCCAAACAAGGGATTTTGTACTGTATTTACTTGGATTTTCAGAGATAACAATGGTGCCGGCCAGCATATCACCAAATCTCGTATGATTCTTAGTAAGCATCATCATTATAATCCCAAGCCCTGTATTGTCTATAAACAGCCTTAATATATTGCGTATTATAGATTGTATAAAAGTTATAGGCTGGCCGTTTGTACGAATCGTTCTAAGACCAAAAACTTTTTTGCCGGGAGTACGCCCTTTCATAATAATTTCAAAAACTATAAAGTATCCAAAAAATATTATAAAATACAGCAGCAGTACTACAGCTGCCACATTGGCTGCCCGCCCAAATGTAACCATTAAATCCCTTATATCAAAGCTAAACAAAGTCCAAAGAGCTGCCAAAATGATTATAAGAAACACCCCAAACTGTATCAGAGTATCAATAATTACTGCACCCAGCCTGGAGCCTGCACCTGCAAGCCTGTATTCAACTTCAATATTATCAGGGGTTGTAACAAATATACTTTTCATGGTAAACTCCTTTCGTGGAAGTGCGTTGATGACTTCGTCTCCTCCGCACTTCCACGAGTTTTTTACTGTAAGAATGAATCGGCTTGTGCTCACACGCGGTCAGCCGATTTCCCTCGACCGGGCAAACGGGAACCCGCTGAAGCAACGCTTCAGTGGGCAGTGAAAGCCGTGTCTGCGGATTAAAGTCTGCAACGCTAAAACTTTTAGGAGGCATATATGAAAGAAGATAAATTTATCGCAAAAAACATCGATAATTGGCAAAAACTGGAAAGCTATAATGAAATATTGACAAAAAGCGGTCTTGCATCTCTTTCCGGGGATGAAATTAAGGAATTTATCGGTCTTTACCGAAGTTTAAGCCATAACCTATCCTATGCGCGGACATTTTTCCCCGGCAGCAGTATTGTATCCTATCTCAACCAACTTATAGGCACAAGCCACAATTATGTTTTTGTGCGGGAAGAGAAAGGGCTTTCAGGTTTTTTACATTATATTACACGTGGGCTGCCTCTTGCAATAAGAAGTTACAGAGGCTATATATTCGCCGCGTCCTTAATGTTTATGGCAGGGGCTTTACTTGCCTTTGTACTTGCCGTTGTTGACCCGTTTTACAGTAATTTTTTCTTCCCCGGTGTTACAGTAGACCAGCTTAATTTAGACCCGACCAATGACGGAGCGTGGGCTTATGCCCTTTTCAGCTCTTTTATTATGACTAATAATATCCAAGTAAGCTTTTTTACCTTTGCTCTTGGCGCAACCGCCGGGCTTGGGACTATATATATACTGCTGTATAACGGCATGATTGTGGGTGCTCTTGCAGGGGTTGTCTCCTCAGGCGGCGGTAGCCTTGCCATGTTCTTCGCTATGATACTGCCCCACGGATTTATTGAACTTATGGCAATTTTCATAGCGGGTGGAGCTGGGCTTATGATAGGAAAAGGGATGCTAGTCCCTGGAGATTTAAGCCGTAAGGACTCCGCCTTAAAATACGCAAAAGCTGCCGCTTACTTCATCCCTGCCATTGTAATTATGCTTATTATAGGGGCACTGATTGAAGGCTTTTTCACCCCAATGGCTGTAGATTATAGGCTAAAGCTTGCTTTTTCTTTTTTGACTTTGTTTCTCATGGTTGGGTATTATAAATTTTTTATCAGGAGAGCCTCTCTTTAAGTGCCAAATATTGATTTAGGGTATCTATTGCAAAATTTTCCGCATAGGTTTCTAAGCATATTACTCCTCGCATATTAAGGGCGCGTACAAGGCTTTTCCGCTCTTCCAAGAGGCTTTCAGCCATTGCTTGATTAAAGGTGTCCCTAAGACCTTCGCCCCTTTCTCCCGCAATTTTTTCAAGGCTTTCATTGACACATAAAACCACTACGGGAACATGGGCACGGCAAAGTATTGGTATAGTTTCCATCAGTTCCTTAGCTTCTTCTCCTGTTTCAAAATCAGTGAAAATAAAAACTATACTGCGCCGCTTTTGCACCTTTAAAAGATGAAGGAACGCACCTGCGTAATCACTGGATAAATTACTGTCTGAAATATGGTAAAGGGTCTCCATAAGCTCATTTCTATGAATGTCCCCTTTGCCAGGCTTTATAAAGACCGATACATCGGTATTAAATACCATCAGCCCGCTGTTGTCGCCTTTTTGCCCGACAATATCTGATAATATAAGGGTCGCGTTTATAGCATAGTCCAGCTTTTTATACCCTCTTATAGAATAGCTCATGGCACGACCTGTATCAAGAAGTGTATATACAGGCTGGTTTTTTTCAGCTTCATACTGATTTACCATAAATTTATTGCTCCGTGCGGTAGCTGCCCAATTTATCTTTCTGTAATCATCTCCAGACACATAATCTCTAAGGCTTTCAAATTCAAAACCCATGCCCCTTTTAGGGACACGCTTTTGCCCGCTTGCCATCAGCCTGTGCTTTGTTATTATAAGCCTGTATTTACTCAAATCTTTAAGATTTGGGTATACTTTAAACTCCTTAGACTCATCTACGCTAAAATATTTCCGGCAAAGCCCTAATATTCCGTCATAACGTATATAAACCGCAGGGAAAATATATGCCCCCCGCTTAGTCGGCGTAACAGTGTAGGAAAAAACCCGCTCCTCACCGTAAGGTATCTCCCCTTCCATATTTTCATCCGAAACTTTGAAATGAAAATCCGGCAATTCGTCTTTAATCTCTATCTTAAGCTTTCTGCTCCAGGAATTTTTTACTTTAAACTCAATAATATTTGTAGTTTTAAAGTATAATTTTTCATCTTCCTGGCGGGTAAGAGTAAAAACCTTCGAGTCCGGCGTCAAAAAATAGTCTATTATATAAAGAGCCAGTATAACCCCATTATATGCAATAAATGTAAGAAACGTAAGACTTGGCGACAAAAGGGCAGCGATACCGATAAAAACAAGCCCCAGCCCTGCCAAATAAACCATTCTTTTTGTCATCTTGGCACCTTTACTTGGGATAATATCCCTTCAATTACTCTGTCGGTTTTCATACCGTCAATTTCCGCCTCAGGCTTTAAAATTATCCTGTGGCGAAGTATTGGGAGGGCTAACTCTTTTATATCATCAGGGGTTACAAAATCCCGCCCTTTTATTGCTGCGTAAGCCTTGGCATTTGTAAGAAGTGCCACAGATCCTCTTGGGCTTGCGCCTATGGCAACGGAGTTTACCCGGCGGGTAGTCTCTATAATACTTACGATGTAATTTAAAATACTGTCATCTACTACTATATCTGCTACTTCTTCCCTTGCTCTTTCAATATCATAGGCGGTTGCCACAGCATTTATCCCTGCCGTATTAATATCCGCTGCGTTAAAGCCTCTGTTATACATACTTAATATAGTCTTCTCCGAAGCAATGCCCGGATAAGTAACCATAAGCTTCATCATAAATCTATCTACAAGAGCTTCAGGCAGAGGGTATGTGCCTTCGTACTCCACAGGGTTTTCGGTGGCAATTACCATAAACGGCGATGATAATATATGGGTCTCCCCATCAATTGTTATAGCCTTCTCTTCCATAACTTCCAAAAGAGCTGATTGGGTTTTAGGGGGCGTTCTGTTTATTTCATCGGCTAAAAAAAGATTGGTAAATAACGGTCCTTTTTTAAGGACAAAGACGCTCTGCTCCATATTATAAATTTTCATACCCAATATATCTGCCGGCATAAGATCAGAGGTAAATTGAACCCGCTTA
The DNA here is from genome assembly GCA_009779915.1 of Defluviitaleaceae bacterium. GTDB lineage: Bacteria > Bacillota > Clostridia > Lachnospirales > UBA5962 > WRBA01. The sequence continues at coordinate 28,762 of WRBA01000005.1, forward strand.
AAATCCACATTAATAGCTTTAGACAATGCTCGTACCCACAAAGTTTTAGCAAGCCCGGGTACCCCTTCTATAAGGACATGACCGCGAGACAATAGGCATGTAAGGGCATAATCGGTTATTTCAGGCTGATTTATTACAGCCTTTTCAATTTCAGCTCTTATACGAGCGGCTAAATCGGCAGTAAATCCTTTTTCTGTCATTTTTTCAGCTCCTTTATTAAATCTCTATAGCAAGCGACTGTTTTTAGAAACTCAGCCCGCTCTTTTTTGCGTTTTGTGTTAAATTCTGTCTCCTGATTTTCAATAATATATTCAAGCTTGCCTAATGAGCCTTTGTTTTCACTTTTCCATAACTCATAAATCTCGTAATAGTCAGGCTCACCTATCATTCCAAAATAATCATATGCAAGCTTTTTAAACTTTTTATCATAAACATTTAAAACAGCACCACCAAGCCCAATGGACATATAAAGATTTGAAAGGGTGAATACATACTCATTTTCTTCCCGCTCCACTTCTTCATAATATGCTGCCACTTTGCCAAAGCGGCGGCCGCTGTAAAGTACCACAACTAAAGCAATAAGCCCTATTTGAACACCCATAAGTCTAAGAGGCAAAGGAAGTATTTCAAAAAAAGTCCTGTTTTGATTATAGCCATGATAGGCTTCGTTAAAATATATCCGGACAAAATCCATTGTATTTAGGAGATTAACTATTAGCTGACCGTACTCGCCATCGTTTTCTAACAGGCTTATATTTGTAATCCTGCTGGCATCCCCCACAAAAAGAGTGCCAAGACCGATACGGTATAATACACCTCCTTGGACAGGCGTAACCCCATCGATTGTAACCCCTGAGAGAAGCCGGCGTCCGGCATTCGCCCCTGTAACTGTATCGAAAAACAGAAGCTGACCTCCATGTATAACCCAATCAATCATCTTTTCTCTAAGTTCATCATCAAATATCATGGGAGCGATTACAATTTGTACATTATTTGTAGGTCTCCCCGCTGATATAAACATAGTATCTCTTCTTACGGGATAGCCCATGATACTCAAGGTGTCATAAATTAAAGCCGCGCCTTCTTCCCTCGTTGAAAATGTGGTATATGAAGGAAAATCAAGCCCTTCAAAAAAATTGAAACGCTGGCTGAGGATTAAGACCGCTGCCACAAGTACAGCTATAAAAATTATCCGGCGCAAATTAATTTTTCTCATAAAGCTGCGCCTCCTCCATAACTGCTTTATAATCTGCCAAATAGGCTTTATAGTCTTCTAAACTTATAGCTTTATGCCCGAAAAACAAATTATAATACATATTGACAGTGTCTCTTACACCGCTTTTTAGGTACGGCATATTCTTAGCCGCCTGACGCTCAAACTGCGCCCCTGTCATAGAGTCTGTAACCGTCACAATCTCCTTTGAATTAAACAGCATAATAAGCCCGATATAGCGGTAGCGGGCAGCTTCTTTAAAATTTTTTTCACTATCGTGCTTTGCTGCCAGATTCATTATTTCATCAAAGCTTAATTTATTTGAGCGAAAATCATCAAAAATTTCTTCCAAAGCCATTTTCTTGCTTACCTTGACTTTTAAAAGCATACGAACTATCAAAAAAATTAATAATCCTATGACAAATATAGAAAAAGCAATAAATATCCCGGAAACTACATCAGTATTTACTCCTTGACCAAATCCTGCAAATTCCACATTAAAGAAAAGCTCTAAAAAGAAGTTGATAATATTTGCAATAAAGTTTACTATCCGCTCGCCAATATCTTCAAATCTTCCCGTTAGGTAGCTGTATTTCCCATCATTCAACGCCTCGTTCATGGCGCTCTCGAATGTCATGTTCGTTACGCTCGTCATAATTCCTCTTAACCTCCAAAGCATTCAGGTTTAGTTCAATATCCATCCCTTCAAGCTTAATGCGCTGATTAATATAGACCATTGTAGAAAATATACCCGACAGTGGAGCTACAACTACACCTACTGCTATGGAAAAAAGACTTCCAAATATGAAAGTACTTAAAAATACAAAACCTGCCGCCTCCTCCGGAAAGAAGTACATTAAAAGGCTGGGACCTACGCTAAAGAGAGTCTCTAAACTAATTGTTATGCCAAATGTTATCAAAAACCATATGGCAACAAGTCCCATAATCCGCATAAAGTCCTGCTTTACCAGTTGGAAGCTTCGCATAACCGCGCCAAAGAACCACCGGCCTTCAAATATAGCTACACTCATACTCATCATTGTAATTGTAGCTAAAACCAAAGATAGAGCAAGCATTAATAAAATCAAAACAATAGTTGCTGCTATTATAGGTCCGCCCGGAGTGCCCTCCATATTTCCAAAACCAATTATTGTAACAATATAAATATATACAAGAAAGGCAGCCAGGGCAATAACAGGTATCAAGACTATTAAGTTAGCTAAAGCTGCAGTTGTTGCTATTAAAATTTTTTTGAAAGATGCTTTTAATACTCCCCATACATCACAGTATTCCCCAAGAAATGTATGTTTTGTAATAAGAGCCACTCCGGTAGCGGTTAATGCTTCATAGATTGAAATCCCTAAAACCAAAAATATCAAAAGTGCTCCAATGGTAATAATCATACCTGCTCCAATGCCAGTTCCAAGACCTGCACTGGCAAACCCCGCAACTAACACAAATATGCCTACAATCAAAAGGAGATAAAAGCCCACAAAAAATATAATACTAAAAACAGTCGATACGACTAACTGCTTCAAAAAACTCTTTTTATAGACTGATAGTACTTGATCCAAAACTTCCGCTGAGTTCATAGGATAGTATTTATTATCCATATTGCACATCCTCAATCATTTTGACTTCTTATCGGCTTTCCTGTAAAGAACAATCTTACGCCCAATTACTTGTACAACCTGAGAGCGGGTTCTCCCGGCAAGCTGTTCTGCCGCATCTTTCGGTATCAGTTCACAATTATCCAAAACCGACAGTTTAACAAGCTCATGAACCTCCAAATAAGAGTCAATGGCTTCCGTAAGGCTTGGAATTACACCATTTTTACCTATTTGGAATGTTGGTGTCAATTTTTGAGCCATACCTTTAAGAGCTGCTCGCTCTTTTGTGGTTAACATATTACACCCCTACTTATAATAATCAAACATTAAATCGTAAATTAGAACTGTGTCCCCATCTTGAATGCCTTTCTCTTCCAAGGCGTCTATGATGCCTTTGTCTCTTAGGTATTTCTGGAAAAAAGCAAAGCCCTTCTCCGTATTTAAATCGGTATAACCTACCATTTTTTCAACGCCGACACCTTCAACAATATAAACTCCGTCAGGGGTAATATTGATTATAAAGCTTTCATGCTCTATAGGCATTTCGTAAAACTCCTCATAGTCCTCTTCAAATACAATATTTCCGGGGTAATCCTTTAAAATATTAGCGGCACATATTAAAAGCTCTGATATCCCTGCACCGGTTGCGGCAGAAACAGGAAATACATGTTCGTATATTTGCCGTATCTTTTCCACATTTTCATCACTTTCGGATATATCCATTTTATTGCAGGCGATAATCTGAGGACGCTCCAAAAGCTTTTCATTATAGGCTTTAAGCTCACTATTTATAGTCTCTATATCCTTTATAGGGTCGCTGCCAAAAAGAGCGGCGGCATCAACCACATGTATAAAAACCTTAGTCCGCTCCACATGGCGTAAAAACTCATGCCCCAGTCCTGTACCTTCGGAAGCTCCTTCGATAAGTCCCGGAATATCCGCCATAACAAAGTCCTGATCATAAGAAGTTCTAACTACACCGAGATTAGGTGCCAAAGTAGTAAAGTGATAATCGGCAATTTTAGGGTTGGCGTTAGTAGCCATAGCAAGAAGAGAGGATTTGCCTACATTCGGCAAGCCTATAATCCCCACATCGGCAATAAGCTTAAGCTCCAATATAATTTCATATTCTTTTGAAGAGCGGCCGCGCTCCGCATATCTAGGGGCTTGACGGACAGGAGTGGCAAAATGCTGATTGCCCTTGCCTCCCTTACCCCCTTTTATAAGAGTAACCTCTGTATCTTTGGTGCTTATATCAGCCATAATTCTTCCTGTTTTGGCTTCTTTTATAATAGTGCCTACAGGGACACGGATATATACGTTAGGCGCGTCCTTGCCGGAGCAATTGCGCTTCATCCCATCCTCACCGTTTTTCGCTTTCCAGACACGTTTGTACCTAAAGTCCATAAGCGTATGAAGCCCTTCATCCGCGACAAAAACTATATTGCCGCCGCGACCGCCGTCGCCGCCGTCAGGTCCACCAGCCACCACATATTTAGCTCTATAGAAGGATACGCACCCATTTCCTCCCGAGCCGCCTTTTACGGTTATTTTTGCTTTATCAATAAACATTTTTACCTCTCTTACCAAATAAACCGCCGATCCCTCGGCGGTTTTAATCTGTCGTAAAAGTAGTGTAAGCCACTTTTACGAGTTTACTGTCGGCATGAATCGGCTTATAGACTCCGTCGATTGAAAGCCGATTTTCCTCGACCGGGCAGAAGCAACGCTTCAGTGGGTAGTGAAAGCCCTGTCTGCGGATTTAAAGTCTGCGACGCCTAAAACCCAAACCTTATTAATAATCTCAAACCGCCGATTACTCGGCGGTTTGATTATGCGTTTCTATGATACCGGATAAACAGAAACTTGCTTTTTATCCCGACCTTTTCTCTCATATCTAACTTTACCGTCAACAAGAGCGAAAAGGCTGTCATTAGAACCCCTGCCTACATTGTTACCCGGATGGATTTTTGTCCCTCTTTGAGTATAGAGAATATTACCTGCACGAACAACCTGCCCATCGGCGCGCTTAGCACCAAGACGCTTAGAAGCAGAGTCCCTGCCGTTTTTAGAGGAGCCTACCCCTTTTTTATGTGCGAAAAACGAAAGATTCATTCTTAACATTAATTAAACCTCCTTTACAAAAATCTCAATTTCATTTTCATACTCAGCCGCAATACTGCAAATCCCTAAATCTAAACTATCAAGGAGCAGAGCTGCTGCCGGTTCAATTTCCTCATCTACAATAAGAAATTCCATAAACCCGCCATCTTCATTAAAATCCACATTGAACTTACAATCACTAAATACTTCAATAGAATTTATAGCGTTCATAGTCAAAGCACTTACAGCGGCGCAAACTATGTCCTTACCGTGGCTTGTACACCGAAAGCCTGCCAGATTGCCTGACTTATTCTTTAATAGAGTAAACTGTATCATAATATTTTATTATTGGACAATTTTGTCAATTTTCAGCTTAGTAAAAGGCTGTCTGTGACCTTTTTTCCTACGATAGCCTTTTTTAGGCTTGTATTTGAAAACTATTACTTTCTTATGCTTGCCTTCCTCCACTACAGAAGCTTCTATTTTAGCTCCCGCAATCAAAGGGGCACCCACTTTAATCTCATTGCCGGAATTAAGAGCAAGAACATTTTCAAAAACATGATTAGTACCGGCTTCAAGACCTAATTTTTCGACGGTGATTACATCACCTTCACTTACTTTGTACTGTTTGCCGCCGGTTTCAAAAATTGCGTACATCTGTACACCTCCTCTAAAATGGAACTCGCCGGAGATAGGCGCTCGCTATGAGGCTTATTGCCTGCTCCGTGCGGTTAAATGCGCTGCAACCGCATATCATCTTGACACGCTATAAAATACTACCATAACTCACATTAAATGTCAATCATAAGATAGGATATTTTAAAAGGCAGCTATAATTCTTGACTGGATTTTCAAAACTTGGTATAGTTTAGTCAAAATATATTTGTCTAGTAACTTAAAGTGATAGAAGGAGAACCTTTATGCCCTGTGAAAAATGCGGTTACATATTAGAAGGAGACGGCTCGTACTGCCCCGAATGCGTAAAGCGCTCAAGGCGCACCTCACCTAAAGGGTATTTTATTATATTCGGGTTTTGTATAGGTGTAATGTTTTTCTCTTTTTTGATGCCTGCGCCGGTTTCCAGGATACCTATTGATGTACCTATAGACGGAGTTGATATTGACATACCGCTGCGGATGCCTTTATTTTTTATGTCGCCCTTTTTATTTGGAGTGGCTCCTTATATTGCCGCTTTGGCAACGGTTATTTCGGCAAAAATAAATAACCCTCAAAATACTGTAATTGCTGTTTTGTTTTGGACTTTTATAGCTGTCACTGTTCTAATGGTAGTATTGGTTGTTATTGCTATAATAGCCTGTTTCGCGGCATGTAACGCTTGTGCCGGTGAACTGCAAAGCTGCCGCTGAGGTGAGATTATGCTAAACACAAATTTCCCGTTTTATGGAATTGCAATAATTTTATCCCTTATAGTTAATGTTATTGTCGTTATTTTCTGTGCTAAAAAATATAACTTTACAAGGGATGAATTAATAGGTGCCCTTATTTACGAAAATGTGGGTATTATTATGGGGGCAATGGTATTATCTTATTTACAAAGCCCTTACGTACATGAAGGTTTTGATTTGACCAGAGTTGGGCTGACTGCTTACGGCGGTGTAATCGGTGCTATTGTTTGTTTGGTTATATTCGGGCTTCAATTTAAAAAGACTATAGGGCAAATGCTTTTTACATTTATGCCTTCAATCCCGATTATGTATGCTATCGGAAAAATCGGCTGCTTTTTTGCCGGATGCTGCCACGGCATTGAATATAATGGCTTTGGAAGTGTGGTATATAACTATTCCCTCGCCGCTCCCGCAAATATAAGTCTGTTTCCTGTCCAAATAGTTGAGACCGTTGTATTTACAGGGATTTTTATATATATGATAAATAGGGCTATTAAAAACAAGTTTGATTTTAAGACTTTGGGCTTTAGTTTTATACTGTGCGGATTTGCTAAATTTGCATTAGATTTTTTGAGAATGAGCCACACCGGACAAATTTCTTTAAACCAAATAATAAGTATAGCCTTTATCATTATTGGGGTTTGGCTGTTTTTTATAGTTAACAGAGAGAAATCTATATTACAAGCAGTGGATAAATAGCGTTTATTATAGTATACTATGCATATAATAAGAAATGCTGAGCAAAGTGAAGCTTTTCTACAGACATGTGCAGCAGGTACCGGTAACCGGTAAGAAGCCCGGACGCCTGAGTCAAAATTGCAACTATAAGTACCGGAGGATATATGAAAAAATTATCATTAACAATAGCTGCCTTTCTTATAGCTTTATCCATAACCGCTTGCCAAAGTCCTGCCCTCCAAGAGGCACCGGAGATGGAAATTGTTGAAGCAGTTTCCGTAGAAATTACAGCACCTGCTGACGAACCGGAGGAAATTCCCGATACCGGTCCTGATTTAACAGGTCTCAGCATGAATCCTCTCACCGGTCACTACATAGACGAGGAACTTGCTGTCCGCCGCCCTATAGCCATTGTTATTAATAATATTGGACAAGCACTGCCTCAAAGCGGTATTGCCGAAGCCGATATAATTTACGAAGTTTTAGCCGAAGGGGGCATAACCCGCCTTGTTGCTATATATAAAGAACTTAGTTCTGAAAAAATCGGTCCTGTTAGAAGTATGCGCCATTATTTCTTAGATTTCGCCTTTAACCATGATGCGATTTTTGTTCATCACGGCGGCAGCCCTCAAGGCTATGCGGCCATAAACAGTCTTAGGGTAAATAATCTTGATGGTATGCATATAGCCCGCGCCTTTTTTAGAGATCCCGAAAGGGCGGCTATCCCTCGTATGATTGAACACTCTTCTTATGCAAGGGCTTCAGGGCTTTTTGAAGAAATTGAGCTTAGAGGGCTTAGAACTGAGCTGCAAGAAGACTTTACCCTACCGTTTTTGTTTTTTGACGATGATGATGTTATAGAAGGAAATGAATATCATGAGGTAATCGTTAATTTCGCACCGGGCAGTCAAGTAGGTTTGTTTGAATATGTCCCAGATGCGCGAATTTATTTAAGAAGCCAAAATGGCAACCCTCAAATAGATGAGTATACAGGTCAGCAGCTTGTTGTAGAGAATGTGATCATACAATATGTATCTATGCGCGTAATTGACGGAGAAGGGCGCAGGGATGTAAATTTAGTCGGAGAAGGGCGCGGCACACTCCATACAAGAGGTGTAGCTATACCTATCAGATGGTCCAAAGCAAGTCATGAAGCCCCAACAATATGGACCTTTGAAAATGGGGAACCAATGAGGATTTCCAGAGGTAAAACCTGGATTTGTATAATAGCAGAGTAATTATAGTTAAATGACCTTGAAACACTAAGAAAAACTCGTTGTTTTTTCGTATTTTATCGTCAAAGGGAGAGCGACTGCTTACAGCGGTCATCGGCGCGCTGCAACCCCCGCTATGGCAGCTCAGGAACCCTGCCATACCTTTGGGCTGGACAGTTCCTGCCAACACGCGACCCCGCATTAGTCTGCTCGCCCAAGCGTCCCGGGTATGCCAGGAGCCCGTTTCCTCAATCTGCAAAAAAACACCTGCGTTTTTCTGTTACTATTTTGAAGTAATTTCACTATAAAAGCCGCCGAGTATATACTAAGCGGCTTTTAATTAGTTTTACGGTCGAATTGCGAATTGCGATGGGCATAAATACTGAAGTGTACTGACATTGTCACAATCTCATATGCATAAACTCTCTCCCCCTCGAATATATTTTACGGACAAGCTACAAGCTATCTAAAGAAAATATTTAAGGGCAAGGAGATGAACAAATGAGTTGGTATACTAAAAGTTTCAATGATGCAATAAGAGCCTTTGATTCAGACTTAGGCTATGGCTTGACTGTGAGCCAATCAGCGCAATATCTTACAAATTACGGTCCCAATAAGCTTGCAGAGTCTAAGAAAGTAAGTATTATCATTAAATTTTTCCTTCAATTTAATGATTTTATGATAGTGCTTTTACTGATAGCTGCAGGGATCTCAGCAGGAGTTACCCTTATACAAGGAGAGAGCGATTTTCTTGACCCTATAATAATAGTGGGAATTGTAACTTTAAACGCTATATTAGGTGTAGTCCAAGAAAGTAAGGCCGAAAAAGCAATAGAAGCACTTAAAAAAATGTCCGCCCCTAAAAGCCGGGTACTTAGAAATGGGCGTATACATGCAATTGATACTGCCGAACTTGTACCGGGAGACATTATAATGCTTAAATCCGGGGATATGGTTGGGGCCGACGCGCGGCTTATAGAGTCGGTTAATTTATCGGCTGAGGAATCGGCTCTAACAGGGGAATCTATGCCTGCGGAAAAAAATGCCGATGGAACACCTCAAAAAGACTGCCCTATAGGAGACCGCCATACAATGGTTTTCGCCGGAACAACAATAACTACAGGTCGTGCCAAAGCAATTGTTATAGCAACAGGTATGCATACTGAAATGGGGCGCATAGCCGATTCCCTCCTTGAAAACGGCGGGCTTGAAACGCCTTTGCAAAAAAAGCTGGCAAAAACTGGCAAAACCCTTGGGCTTGCCGCAATTATAATATGCACAATCATATTTTTAATAGGTATCTTGCAAAGATTTTCTCCTATGTTTATGTTTATGACATCGGTTAGCTTGGCTGTAGCAGCAATTCCTGAAGGGCTTCCCGCTGTCGTTACTATTGTTTTAGCTATAGGAGTCCAGCGGATGGTTAAGCGTAAGGCAGTTATCAGGAGACTTCCCGCTGTGGAAACTTTAGGCTCAGCTACTGTCATATGCTCTGACAAAACTGGTACTTTAACTCAAAATAAAATGAGTGTAGTTGAAATAGACGGAAATAATAAGGAATTAATGCTAAAATACGCCTGTCTATGTAATGACACAATAGTTGATATAAAAGGGAGCGGACCTGAGTTTATGGGCGATCCTACCGAATCCGCTTTGGTTAGTGCCGCTTATGAGTCTTTTATATCAAAACCTGACTTAGATAAAGAGTATCCACGTGTTAGGGAGATTTCTTTCGACTCTAAAAGAAAACTTATGAGTACACTACATAAGGATGGCGAAGGCTATATCCTAATTACAAAAGGTGCCCCTGATGTGCTTATTACAAAAAGTAATTTAGAAGATAAGGATAAGCGGGATTTTCTTGCCAGAAACAATATTATGGCAAGCCGCGCCCTTCGCGTCCTTGCAATTGGTTATAAAAAAATAGCTGATTTACCTGCTCTTCCAAAAAATGGGCAAGATACTTCCTTGGAAAACGACCTCACATTCTTAGGGCTTATAGGTCTTATTGACCCGCCGCGCCCTGAGGCTAAATCCGCTGTTATTTTATGTAAAAAAGCCGGCATAAAACCTGTGATGATAACAGGCGACCATGTAATAACTGCCCGTGCCATAGCTGAAAACCTCGGTATACTTACCCAAGGAGACAAAGCTATTACCGGAGCCGAACTCTCTAAAGTACCTTCTGAGGAATTAGTTGAAATTATAGATGACTATACTGTATTTGCCAGGGTATCTCCTGAGCACAAGGTTCAAATTGTCAAAGCATATAAGGCTAAAGGTTATATAGTAGCTATGACAGGTGACGGAATAAATGATGCCCCTGCATTAAAAGCTGCCGATATAGGCTGTGCCATGGGCATAACAGGCACGGATGTGGCAAAAGGTGCCGCTGATATGATACTCCAAGATGATAATTTCGCAACAATAGTTGAAGCTATCAGAGAAGGCCGCAGCATATATCAAAATATCCGTAAAGCCGTTCATTTTCTCCTTTCCAGTAATATAGGGGAAATTATAACAATATTAGCAGCTATATTCGCAGGGCTTGCCGTACCTCTTCTTGCTATACAGCTTCTTTGGGTAAATTTAGTGACCGATAGTTTTCCGGCTCTTGCTTTGGGAGTAGACCCGGCTGATGAGGATATAATGGAAAACCCTTCAGCCAAAACCGGTGATAATCTTTTTACCCCCGAACTTTGGAAGCGTATAATATTAGAAGGAGCAATGATTGGCGGCTTGTCTTTAACTGCTTTCGTTTATGGTACAACCCGTCATGATGCTCCCGGCGAAATTTGGATAGGGCGCACTATGTGCTTTGCTGTGCTTGGCATATCCCAGCTGGTTCATGCTTTTAATATGCGCTCAGAAAAAAGTCTCCTTAAAATAAGACCATTTTCAAATATATATTTAGTAGGAGCATTTTTTGCGGGGCTTCTTCTTCAGATTACGGTTATTATGACTCCTGCCATTTCTACTGTTTTTGGCTCAATACCTTTAAACTTAGAACAGTGGTCTATAGTAGCACTTTTAAGTATCATGCCATTAATTATTGTCGAGATAGAAAAATTTGTATATTCTCACAAACAAACATTCATTTGGAAGGCGCAAATTCATCAAAAATAACACAAACTAATCCTTCCCTTTTAAATCTATATATAGTATAATGTACATACACTCACTACTATATATAGTAGTTGTAACTTGTCGAAAAAGTGGCAAAGCCCACCCTGTGGATTTAAAGTCTGCGACGCTTTAAATCCATTCTATATCGACAGTAAGCCGCCTGCCTATCCGCCCATTGGGCGGCTCTAATCCGCAGACCGCAGGTAAGCAAAGCGAAGCCTGCAAGCCGATTCATACCGACAGTACTCGTTAAAATCTGCTACGTAGATTTTAACGAAAGGTCGATAGACCGTATATCAAGGAGGATAAAATGTTACTTTTACAACAGCAAAACAACATACTTACTGCCATAGTCAAAAGGGATGGACGCACGGCAATTTTTGATGAAGAAAAAATCGTTGAAGCAATAAAGAAAAGTTTCCAAGCTGTAGGGGATTATAGAAATTACAGCTATTATCAGCAAATATCGTCGGATGTTTTAAGGACTCTTTTTGAGCGCGGCATTACTCCGCCTACAGTTGAACAGGTTCAGGATACTGTGGAAGAAGTACTTATGAAAAACGGTCACCCACAAGTGGCAAAAGCCTATATTCTTTACCGTGCCGAGCGCAGCCGCATAAGAGAAATGAACACCCGCCTTATGCAAATTTATGAGGAAATAACTTTAAAAGACTCTAAAGATTCCGACATCAAGCGTGAAAATGCCAATGTAAACGGCGATACCGCCATGGGCACTATGCTAAAATACGGCTCTGAGGGAGCTAAGCAGTTTTACGATATGTTTGTCCTAAACCCTGAACATTCAAAAGCCCATAAAGATGGTGATATCCATATACATGATTTGGATTTTCTTACAATGACTACAACTTGCTGCCAGATTGATATTGTAAAACTGTTTAAAGACGGTTTCTCCACAGGTCACGGCACCCTTAGGGAGCCTAAATATATCGGCAGTTATTCGGCTCTTGCTTGTATCGCAATACAATCTAACCAAAACGACCAGCATGGCGGTCAATCTATCGCAAATTTTGATTACGGCTTGGCTTTAGGAGTTCAAAAAACCTTTGTATGCCAGTATTTTCAGAATATGCTCCAATCTCTTGAGCTTATTGCGAACTTTGATGGGGAGGAAGTACTTGAGTCTGTTCACGAAAGGCTTCACGAATCCGGGCTTACCCTTCGTATGGAAAATTATGGCGAGTTTTTAGAAGCTGAGCGGGCTAAACTCCTTGAACTTGGCATTGAGGACTCCCTCATTAAAAAATGCCAGCAAAGCTCCGTTAAAAACTCTATTAAAGGCACTGATAAAGACACTTATAAGGCAATGGTTGCTTTGGTTCATAATTTAAACACAATGCACTCACGTGCAGGGGCGCAGGTTCCTTTCTCTACTATTAATTACGGTATGGATTATTCTCCCGAAGGGCGTATGGTTATTAAAAATGCTCTTTTAGCTTTGGAAGCCGGACTCGGTAATGGGGAAACACCGATATTCCCAATACATGTATTTAGGATTAAAGAAGGGGTAAATTACAATCCCGGCGACCCCAATTACGACTTATTTAAACTTGCCTGCAAGGTAAGCGCTAAGCGGCTTTTCCCTACATTTGCTTTTGTGGATGCGCCTTTTAACCTTAAATACTATAAGGAAGGTCACCCTGAAACTGAAATCGCTTACATGGGCTGCCGTACAAGAGTTGTGGCAAATGTACACGACCCTTCTAACGAAACTATTTACGGCAGGGGTAACTTAAGCTTTACTTCCATTAATCTTCCCCGCATAGGCATTAAATCCGACGGCGATTTAAACGCTTTCTTTAATGAGCTTGATGAAAAAATTGATATGGCGGCAAATCAAATCCTTGAACGTTTTGAAATTCAGGCAAATAAAAAAGTCCGTAATTATCCATTTTTAATGGGTGAAGGTATTTGGCACGGCTCTGATAAACTTGGTCCTGACGATAAGGTGGGGGAAGTACTTAAGCATGGCACTCTATCCATAGGCTTTATAGGTCTTGCGGAATGCTTAATTGCCCTTACGGGCAGCCACCATGGTGAATCCACGGAAGCTCAGGAGCTTGGCGTTAAAATAATCAGCCATATGAGAAAACGTGTTGATGAATGGGCCGTGGCTAACAAGCTTAACTTCTCCCTCCTTGCCACTCCGGCGGAAGGATTATGCGGGCGCTTTGTAGGTATGGACAGAAGACTTTACGGCGAAATGGACGGCATCACCGATAAGGAATATTATACAAACAGCTTCCATATCCCTGTAGGCTATAAAATATCAGCATTTGATAAAATCAAGCTTGAAGCACCTTACCACGAATTTACAAATGCCGGACATATTACCTATGTTGAAATGGACGGCGATATGGCTAAAAATGTGGACGCCTTTGAAAAAATCATACGCCATATGAAAGAGAGCGGCATAGGCTACGGCTCAATAAACCATCCTGTGGACAGAGACCCGCTATGCGGCTACACAGGCACCATAAACGACACCTGCCCTAAATGTAACCGCAGCGAAGCTGACTTGCCTTTCGAGCGTATAAGAAGGATTACAGGGTATTTGGTAGGTACCTTGGATAGGTTTAATAACGCCAAACTTGCCGAGGTACGGGATAGGATAAATCATCAGTAGTGTAAATAATAGAAGTTGCTAGATATAGTCAACGCAGATAAAGGCTGACACTCAGAGGATAAAACGCCTCTTGGTGCCAGCCTTTTTTAAGGAAATCAACTATATTTATATTTTTTTCAAAAAGGGGTTGCTTATGAAGTAGGTTTATGAATTATATTATAAGGTGGAGGTCACGAGCTGTGGAAAAATACAAAGTAATACCACAAGGTTATATGTTGGTAGGAGAGATTGCAAAGAAAATGGGCGTACCTGTCAGCACTTTACATTATTATGATAAAAAAGGCGTATTGTCACCGGCTTCGGAGAGTAAAGGGGGACGTAGACTTTATACTCACAAAGATATTGTGCGGCTATCACAAATCCAATCAATGAAACATTTAGGATTTTCCCTTGAAGATATTAAAACCCGGCTACCCTTGATTGATACGCCGGAAGAAATGTCAAATATCCTTACAGATCAAGCAAAAGAAATCCGAGAAAAAATTAACCATCTGAAGGATTCATTGGATGCTGTAGAGAAGTTAAATGCGGAAGTATTGCAAATGGAAACTGTGGATTGGGAGAAATGCGCGGATATCATAGCTCTTTTACAAGCCAACAGCGATTCATATTTAGCAGTTAAGCATTTTGATAACAGTACACTCGACCACTATCGCAGTCGCTTTGATAAAGAAAGCGGAAGTTATGTACTTAACACTTACAAAAAGCTGACAAAAAAAGTGAAAGAACTACAGATAAAAGGGCTTTTACCTGAAAGTGAACAAGGACAAGCACTTGCAAAAGACTGGTGGGATATGATTATGGATTTTACAGACGGCGATATGAGCCTATTGCCTGAACTTTCTAAACTTGCCGATAAATTAAGTGATAATGAAGAGAACAATAAATTTGAGGTGAATTTAGACTTTATTGATAAAGCAATGAGAATTTACTTTACAAATCTTGGATATAATCCATTTGACAAGGAGGAAATATAGTATGAAAAACAAAGATAACAAAACAATCAGCAGTATATTAAAGGCTGTGCCTCTTGCTATGGGAGTCGCTGTTGTTGTGCTTTCTATTCTAAATGAGATTGAAACGCAATCTGCTATTATCATGCTTGGCATTGGTTTAGCTTGCTTGGCTATTGGCACGTTAAACGACAGTAAGAGCGAGGAAAAATCTTGTAATACATAAGACTAAAAATATGATTAATATGTTATATAGTGAATTTAAACTTAGGTCAAGGAGAATCGAACCTTAACCTAATACAAACAAAAACAGCCCCGCCTCAAAATTCGCTTTTAAGGCAGGGCAATATCCTTGTGCAAAGTCTGTACTTTGAGACTTTGGCATCGAAGATTTTAAATCCGCAGCCTGGACTTCGTCCGGGCAAGGGAAATCGGTTGCCAGCAAGCTTTAGCTTGCAAGCCGATTCATACCGACCGTAAACTCAAAAAAAGCGGCAAAGCCGCTTTTTTTGAAACTCTATTTCATATCCATAGCCGAATAATATGCAGAATAATGACTGTCATAGTCATCTTTCGTAGTAGCTACTTCAATCTTTCTGTACAAGTTCATGCCTGTACCAGCAGGTATAAGTTTACCGATAATAACATTTTCCTTAAGACCTATAAGCGGGTCAATTTTGCCTTTAATTGCCGCTTCTGTAAGGACTCTTGTTGTCTCTTGGAAGCTGGCGGCAGAGAGGAATGAATCAGTGGCAAGAGAGGCTTTTGTGATTCCTAGAAATACGCGGCTGCCTATGGCTTGCTCTTTTTCTTCTTCCGACATTTTGTGATTAACTTCCTCAAATTCAAGCCAGTCTACAAGGCTGCCCGGCAAAAATTCCGTATCGCCGTTTTCCTCGACTTTGACCCTCTTAAGCATTTGGCGTACTATAACTTCAATATGCTTATCATTAATATCAACACCTTGGAGCCTGTATACCCTTTGGACTTCCTTAAGCATATAGTCTTGAACGGCGCGGATACCTTTGATTTTTAATATATCGTGAGGGTAAACAGAACCTTCTGTAAGTTCGTCCCCTTCTTTTATAACTTCCCCGCTTGACACTTTTATCCTGGAGCCATAAGGGATAAGGTATTCCTTAAGCTCCCCTGATTCGCTGGTTATTACTACTTCACGTTTTTTCTTAGTATCATTGACGGTTACAGTGCCTGCAAGTTCAGAGATAATAGCCAAACCTTTAGGCTTTCTCGCCTCAAATAACTCCTCAACACGAGGAAGACCTTGAGTAATATCCTCTGCAGAGGCTATACCTCCCGTATGGAAGTTACGCATTGTAAGCTGTGTACCCGGCTCACCAATAGACTGGGCAGCAATAATACCAACAGACTCACCTATCCTTACGACACGCCCGGATGCCATGTTGGCACCGTAGCATTTGGAGCAAAGCCCTATACGGCTTCTACATGTAAGGATGGTGCGTATATTAACTTCCAATATGCCGCTTTCTTCGATTTCATCAGCAGCATCGTGGCTTATAAGGCTGTCGGCTTCCGTTATAACTTCGCCTGTTGCAGGGTGAATAATACTATCAATAGCCCAGCGACCGCGAACTCTGTCAGAAATAGGTTCAATAACCTCTTCCCCGTCCATAAAAGCAGCTACATACATGCCGGGAGCTTCCTCACCCTCGCCAGCGCAGTCAAACTCCCTAACAATAATATCCTGAGAAACGTCAACCAAGCGGCGGGTTAAATACCCTGAGTCAGCCGTCCTAAGTGCCGTATCAGAGAGACCTTTTCTTGCACCGTGACTTGATATGAAATACTCAAGAACGGACAAGCCCTCACGGAAATTGGATTTAATAGGCAGCTCATTAGTCTCGCCGGATGGAGAAGCCATAAGCCCTCTCATCCCTGCAAGCTGCTTAATCTGGCTGGTTGTACCTCTTGCCCCGGAGTTCGCCATCATGAAAAGGCTGTTATATTGCCCAAGTCCCGCTAAAAGCTCTTGGGTTATATTGTCATTGGCTTCTTCCCAAGTTTTTATGACTTTTTCCCTGCGCTCATCATCGGTCATAAGCCCGCGGCGGAACATTTTAGTAATATTATCAACGGCTTTGTCCGCTTCTTCCAGCATTTCATCTTTCTTGCCGGGAATTTCCATATCAGAAACAGATACCGTAAGTGCCCCTACTGTGGAGTACTTAAAGCCTAAAACCTTGATTTTATCAAGGACTTCCGCTGTTTGGGTTGAACCGTATTTATTTATACAACGGTTAATAATGCGCCCGAGAGCCTTTTTGTCAGTTAAGAAATCAACTTCAAACATAAGCCTGTTTTCCGGCTTAGAGCGATCAACAAAGCCTACATCCTGTGGTATTGCCTCGTTAAACAAAATTCGCCCAACCGTTGTATTTACCTCGCCGGATATGATATCCTCGCCCCATTCTTTGGTGCGTCTGACACGTATCCTGTCATGAAGGGATATTTGGTGGTTGTCATAGGCAAGTATTGCTTCGTTTTCATCTTTAAAAATTTTAATTTCCCCAAAACGTTTAAGAACAAGTGCAGGCGTTGTATTTACAAAGCATTCCGCATTTGAAAACTCAAGCTCTACCCAGCGTTTTTGTATAATTTTATCATCAATGGCAATAACGCCCGCGTTAAGAGCGTCGATTACAGCTTTATCTCCGTCGAAAACATTATTTCCATCGGACTCAGCTAAACTTTCCCCTTCAAATAGAGGCTTTTCCTTAGCAACAGTCAAATAATAAATACCTAAAACCATATCCTGTGCAGGGACAGTTACAGGTGCCCCGTCGGAAGGTTTTAAGAGATTATTCGGCGCAAGTAGAAGGAAGCGGCATTCCGCCTGAGCTTCAGCCGAAAGTGGTACGTGTACTGCCATTTGGTCACCGTCAAAGTCAGCGTTATAAGCGGTACATACCAAAGGATGCAGCTTAAGAGCTTTACCTTCAACTAAAACCGGCTCGAAAGCCTGTATACCAAGGCGGTGCAAAGTCGGCGCACGGTTTAGCATAACAGGATGCTCTTTAATAACATCTTCTAAAACGTCCCAAACCTCAGGCTGGAGGCGCTCCACCATACGTTTTGCCGATTTTATATTATGAGCCAAGCCTACCTGTACAAGTTTTTTCATTACAAACGGCTTAAACAGTTCAATTGCCATTTCCTTAGGCAAACCGCATTGGTAAAGCTTAAGGTTAGGCCCAACAACTATAACCGAACGACCGGAATAGTCAACACGCTTACCTAAAAGGTTTTGTCTAAAACGACCTTGCTTGCCTTTTAACAAATCGGACAGAGACTTTAAAGGTCTGTTGCCGGGACCCGTTACAGGGCGACCGCGGCGACCGTTGTCAATAAGAGCGTCCACCGCTTCTTGAAGCATACGTTTTTCATTTCTAACGATTATATCCGGTGCCCCAAGCTCCAAAAGACGCTTAAGACGGTTATTTCTGTTAATAACGCGGCGGTATAAATCATTTAAGTCAGATGTGGCAAAGCGTCCGCCGTCAAGCTGAACCATAGGGCGAAGATCCGGCGGTATAACCGGAATAGCATCCATAATCATCCAATCAGGCTTATTACCTGAAATTCTAAAACTTTCAATAACTTCAAGTTTTTTGATTAAACGAATGCGCTTTTGCCCTGCGGCGTCAACAAGCTGAGCTTTAAGCTCAACACTTTCAGCTTCCAAATCGATATTTTCCAGAAGCTCTTTTATAGCCTCCGCGCCCATGCCAACACGGAATGTAAGCCCGTATTTATCAATAGCATCCCTATATTCTTTTTCCGTCAAAAGCTGCTTATAGTCAAGTCCGGTACGACCTGTATCAAGTACTATATAAGATGCAAAATATAAAACCTTCTCCAAAACCCTTGGAGATAAACCAAGTATAAGCCCCATACGGCTTGGGATACCTCTAAAATACCAAATATGTGACACAGGAGCCGCAAGCTCAATATGCCCCATACGCTCTCTGCGAACCTTGGATTTAGTTACTTCAACCCCGCACCGGTCACAAATAACCCCTTTATAACGAATCCGCTTGTATTTGCCGCAATGACATTCCCAATCCTTTGCGGGACCGAAAATACGCTCGCAAAACAGCCCTTCTCGCTCAGGCTTCAAGGTTCTGTAATTTATGGTCTCAGGCTTTTTAACCTCACCTCTTGACCATTCCCTAATTTTTTCCGGAGAGGCAAGACCAATTCTTATGGAGTCGAAAGTGATAGATTGTTCGTTGGTTTGCGCCATAGATAAAAGCCCTCCTAAAATTTGTCTATTTCATCTTCATCATCAAAGCCCGGGTCGAACAGCTCTTCATCCAAAACTTCAATACTGTCTGACTTTAAAAGCTCGTTTTCGTCAATTTCTTCAGGGAAATCAGCCTCAGGAAAGTCAACTTCATCGTCAAAATCCATTTCAGGGTCTTCCGGCTCGTAGCTATCTTCCGTAAGAGCAATTTCATCATCTATATCCATATCATCCGCAAGAATATCAACATCATCATCTTGAAGATGATCTTCCTCATCCAACTCTTCTGTATCATCGTCATCTGAGAGCATGTCAATATCCATTAACGAAGGTTTTTTGATAAATGGGCTGGAATTATCGTCATCAGCCTCCCGCCCTTCTATATTGACAGACATATCTTCAAAATCTTCCACGGATTCCTTAATTTCCACTTCGGAATAATCTTCCAGAAGAACTCTAACATCAAGCCCAAGAGCTTGAAGCTCTTTAAGAAGAACTTTGAAACTTTCAGGAACCCCAGGCTCAGGCACATTTTCACCCTTAACGATTGCCTCGTAAGTTTTAACGCGGCCTATAATATCGTCGGACTTAACAGTGAGAATTTCCTGGAGAGTATAGCTTGCGCCATAAGCTTCCAATGCCCAAACTTCCATCTCCCCAAAACGCTGACCGCCAAACTGGGCCTTGCCCCCAAGAGGCTGCTGCGTAACAAGGGAATAAGGGCCTGTTGAGCGGGCATGAATCTTATCATCGACTAAATGATGCAGTTTAAGATAATGCATATAGCCTACTGTAACAGGGTTGTCGAAAGCTTCCCCTGTTCTGCCGTCTCTTAGCTGAATTTTACCATCTCTGGTAAGAGGCACACCTTTCCATTCATTCCTATTGTCCTTATTTTGCTCAAGAGCCTCCATAATATAATCATCAACCATACTATGCCATTTTTCATGGAATTTATCCCATTCCATATTGGCATAGTCGTTTGCCAGCTCTAATGTATCCATAATATCAAACTCGTTTGCCCCATCAAATACAGGTGTTGCCACCTTCCAGCCCAAAACTTTAGCCGCAAGCCCAAGGTGAACCTCCAAAACCTGCCCAATATTCATACGAGAGGGAACCCCTAATGGGTTTAATACAACATCCAAGGGTCTTCCGTTTGGCAAAAATGGCATATCCTCAACAGGGAGAACGCGAGAGATAACACCTTTGTTACCATGACGCCCTGCCATTTTATCCCCTACAGAAATCTTGCGTTTTTGAGCAATATAAGCCCTAACAAGCTGATTAACACCGGGAGGCAGTTCATCCCCATTTTCCCTGAGGAAAACTTTAACATCGACTACCGTGCCGGATTCACCATGAGGCACTCTAAGAGAGGTATCCCTAACTTCCCTTGCTTTTTCGCCGAAAATAGCGCGAAGAAGCCGCTCCTCTGCCGTAAGTTCAGTCTCGCCTTTAGGCGTTACTTTCCCTACAAGTATATCATTAGGCCCAACTTCCGCACCTATACGGATAACCCCTTTAGAATCTAAATCCCTAAGGGCTTCCTCGCCGATATTGGGGATATCTCTTGTAATTTCCTCAGGTCCTAACTTAGTGTCACGGGATTCAGCCTCATATTCTTCAATATGGATTGACGTATAAACATCCTCTTCCACCAGTTTTTCACTTAGGAGTATGGCATCCTCGTAATTAAACCCTTCCCAAGTCATAAAGCCTATGAGAGGGTTTCTCCCAAGGGCCAGCTCACCGTCTTGAGTGGATGGTCCGTCAGCAATAACATCCCCTGTTTCAACTATCTGCCCTTTTGTAACAATAGGCTTCTGGTCGATACAAGTAGATTGGTTAGAGCGGACAAATTTTGTCATTTTATATATATCTTTGCGCCCTGTTGCGGTTTTTATAACAATTTCATCAGCAGATAAACGCTCAACTACCCCAGCTTCTTTTGCGATAACACAAACACCGGAGTCGTATGCACATTTAAACTCCATCCCCGTGCCTATTATAGGCGAATCGGTTTTAAGAAGAGGTACTGCTTGACGCTGCATATTAGAACCCATGAGAGCCCTTGTAACGTCATCATTTTCAAGGAATGGGATTAAAGCCGTTGCCACAGAAACCATCTGCTTCGGCGAAACGTCCATTAAGTCTACCCTGGAAATAGCAAGCTCCGTAATCTCTTCACCGCGGCGGCAAGCCACCCTGGAAAGGACAAATTCACCGTTTTCTTTTAAAACAGTATTAGCCTGAGCAATTATGAATTCTTCCTCTTCGTCAGCGGTAATATAGCGGCATTCATCAGTAACTCTAGGCACAGCTCCATTATGATCCACCACTCTGTAAGGGGCTTCTATAAATCCGTATTCATTAATACGGGCATAAGTTGCCAAATTGTTTATAAGACCGATATTAGGTCCTTCAGGCGTCTCAATCGGACACATACGTCCATAGTGGGAGGAGTGAACGTCCCTAACCTCAAAGCCGGCACGCTCCCTTGAAAGACCACCGGGGCCAAGAGCCGACAGCCTTCTCTTATGAGTCAGCTCCCCAAGAGGATTAGTCTGATCCATAAACTGAGAAAGCTGGCTGGAGCCAAAAAACTCCTTAATAATAGAAGTAACCGGACGAATATTTATAAGAGCCTGAGGGGTTATAATATCCATATCCTGTATGGTCATACGTTCTCTTACAACTCGCTCCATCCTTGCAAGACCAATTCTAAATTGGTTTTGCAAAAGCTCACCAACGCAGCGTATACGGCGGTTGCCTAAATGGTCGATATCATCAATATTGCCTATGCCATAATCCAAATTTATTACATAGTTAATAGAAGCCACAATGTCAGGCACAGTAATATGCTTAGGCAAAAGCTTAGGTATATTCATAAGAATAGCTTCTTTTAAATCTTTTGGGTCTTCATTGGCTTCCAAAAGTTCTTTAAGAACAGGAAAATGAACCCCTTCATTTATGCCAAGCTCTTTTGCCGAAAGACCAAAAGGCTTTATAAAACCGTCAATTTTAACAGTGGAGTTGGATATAACCTTAATTGCCTTACCATCAATAGCTACAAGCAAGGCATCAACCCCTGCATTTTGCAAGTCATCGGCAAGTTGCGCGGTAATAATATCACCCTCTGACGCCAAAATTTCACCACTTAGAGGGCAAACCACAGGCTGTGCCAATTTAAAACCTTTAACACGACCTTTAAAACTTAATTTTTTATTAAATTTATACCTGCCGACCTTAGCTAAGTCATATCTCTTAGGGTCGAAGAACATGCTGTTTAAAAGACTTGCGGAACTTTCCACCGTAGGAGGCTCCCCCGGGCGGATACGTCTGTATATCTCTAAAAGACCTTCTTCATAATTTTTAGAAATGTCCTTTTCAATAGTGGCTATAATCTTTGGTTCATCGCCAAAAAGACCTACAATCTCCTCATCGGAAGATATGCCAAGAGAGCGCAAAAGAACCGTGACAGGAACTTTCCGTGTCCTGTCAACTCTTACACTAAAAACATCTGACGAGTCAGTCTCATATTCAAGCCAGGCACCACGGTTAGGTATAACCGTTGTAAACATCAACTCTTTGCCCAATTTATCCCGCTGGATATCATAATAAATCCCCGGAGAACGGACAAGCTGGCTTACTATAACCCTCTCAGCACCATTTATAATGAAGGTTCCCGTATCAGTCATAAGAGGGAAGTCACCCATAAAGAGCTCCTGCTCTTTAATCTCGTCAACTTCCTTATTACGAAGACGAGTTTTTACACGCATTGGCGCAGCATAGGTAGTATCTCTTTCCTTACATTCCTCGATGGAGTATTTCGGCTCATTATCCAGCCTGAAATCAACAAATTCCAGCACTAAATTACCGTTATAATCCGTAATGGGAGAAATATCCTGAAATACCTCTTTAAGCCCTTCTTCCAGAAACCATTTGTAACTGTCTTTCTGCACCTCAATCAAATTCGGCATAGAAAGAACCTCATCAATCCTGGAATAGCTCATACGCCCGGAAAGGCCTTGCCCTACGTAACGCACACGGTTTTTCTCCATTAAAATCACCCCTTAGCGTTTTAGAAGTTTTCTGTATAAACACAAACACAAAAAAGTACCGAGATATTGAATTTCAACATTTCGGTCTATCTGATTTCAAAATTAACGATTATGGCTTGAGAGAAATTGTCATTCGTTAGGTTTTCCTTTTTTAAAAACATAATGCTAAACATTGGTAAGTATATATGTTATACTTATAAGAAAAAATACATATACTATAATTAAATTGCCGGACAAAATTTTTGTAAAAAAATGTTGAAATTGTTTAATAACTATGATATACTATATCTATATTGCCGTATTTTGGCATTTAAGGATACATTTAAGTATTATACCAGCTTGTGGCACCTCTGTCAAGGCTTATTTTTATATGGGGAAAAAAATATTAATACACTGAATACCTACCCTTTGATAACTTAGTTGTCAGAGGGTTTTTTATGTTCACCAATCACCAAATAAAGCTATTTGTAATAAGTATAGTATATATAGCCGTTCAACTTAAAAACACACTATAACTGCTTTATATGAGGAGGAAAAAATATGATTGATTCAAGAAATATTTCTGACCTGCATCCAACCTTGCAGCGTGGTGCCAATGAACTTATAAGAAGGATGAAGGAACTTGGATATCCTGTAGGGATTTCTTCCACTTATAGAGATAATGAGGCACAGGATTATTTATACGCCCAAGGCCGTACACGTCCAGGTGCTATTGTTACCAATGCCCGCGCCGGCGACTCTATGCATAATTATAAATTGGCTTTCGATATTTTCAAAAATATTAAGGGTTATGAATATTCCGATTATAATTTTTTTGATACCGCCGGAAGGATTTGGACTGAAATGGGAGGTGAATGGGGCGGCAGCTGGACTACTTTTGTGGATAAGCCCCATATGCAATTTACCGGCGGTCTTAGCTTAGCTGATTTAAAAGCAGGAAAGAGACTCGCCAATGACGCAAAAATGTATTGGGAAACTAAAATAGAAGATATGAAAAAACCGGAAGGAGATGAACATTTGCAGCCGCGATTTAATTTCATACACGAATTGCCCTATTGGGCTGAACCGACTATATCAAAGCTTATGCGCCTTGGTTATTTAAAAGGTGACGAAAAAGGAAGGCTTAATCTGTCTGAAGATATGGTTAGGATATTGGTTATTAATGACAGAGCAGGGCTGTATAAGTAAATATAGGCAATAAACTTGAAAAACATAACAAAATCCCCTATAATAAACAAAATAAGATATAGGGGGTTTTTATATGAAAGAAGCCTTACGTGATTTAATCAAAGAACTTGCCGCAATAGACAGTATCTCTGGTCAGGAGCAGCAGGTAGTCCGGGCTCTACTTAAACATCTTAAGCCTCTTGCAGACGAGGTTAGCGTTGATTGTTTTGGCAATATTATCGCTGTTAAAAACGGCACAAAATCAGGTCCCAGTGTGCTTATAGCCGCACATACAGACGAAATTGGCGCCATCGTTAAAAGCATCGAGCCAAATGGATGGATTCGTTTTGAAAAAATCGGCGGCGTTGGCGATGCCCTGATTTTAGGTCGCCAAGTTTCCGTTAAAGGTCATTTTGGTATTGTTGGGGTAAAAGCCGGTCACTTCATGACCCAGAAGGAACGAGGGGAAGTCAAGCCTCATAGCGATTTATACATCGACGTAGGCTGCAACAGTGATGAGGAAGTGGCTAAACTTGGCATCAAACCAGGGGATCAAATTTGCCAATGGCCTTATTATAATGAATTTACTAACACTGACCTTCTCTGCTCAAAAGCCCTTGATAACCGTGTCGGCTGTGCTATTTTGGTACAGCTCCTTAAAGAACTTCAAAGCCAGACCTTTGGAGGCACTCTTTACGCCGTCTTTACCGTACAGGAGGAAATAGGGCTTAGAGGCGCACAGGTAGCCGCTTATAATATTAAGCCTGATTACGCCATAGCACTAGATACAGTGCCTTCAGGGGATACGCCCGATGTTAATTTCATTAAAGAGCATCCTGTGGCAATCGGCAAAGGACCTCTTTTGCAGCTTATGAGCCGCTCTTTTATTATGAATCCAATTATGAAAAAACTCATGATAGAAGTCTGCGACCGCTCCAATGAACCTTATCAGCTGGCACTTTTCACCGGCGGCAACACCGACGCAGCAGCAATGCACCTTGAGGCAGGCGGCATACTCTCGGCGGCACTTACCATCCCCCGCCGCTACTCTCACTCACCGGTGGAAGTACTTGATATTAACGATTGCATCTCGTCTTTGAATATTCTTAAACAGTTTACTTTAGATATGGGCAGTTTTGATAAACCGGCTTTTGAGGATGTAGAATAGGATTGAATACATAAAAGAATCAAGGTTTATAGTAAGCCTTGATTCTTTTATGTGAAACTGCCATCGAATTTAAATATATTTTACTTCAGAAAGCTTATTGTATGCTTCCAATATTGTTTTTTCATCAAAGTGAGGCTTTATTTCATGGACTTTGCTGATTATGCTCTCTTGGGTACCCGGTATTTTGTTTTTCAAATAAAGCTGATTGATAAACACAATAGTCGAGTACAACTCTAAAGTTTTTGCAAGTTTTCCATCTGTAAAATTTAAAACCTCTTGTATTTTCTCCTTGTCTTGGCTAGACAATAAAACCATAAATAGGGTCACGTATT
Organism: Defluviitaleaceae bacterium; assembly: GCA_009779915.1. Taxonomy (GTDB): domain Bacteria; phylum Bacillota; class Clostridia; order Lachnospirales; family UBA5962; genus WRBA01. The sequence goes on from WRBA01000005.1 coordinate 54,722, forward strand.
TTATATACCTTATCTAATTTTGACTTTTGCGGCACTAAATAAGCCTCCTTGATATAGTATATATTAATCTCTCTCTATCTAAAATTATAACTCGTTTCAGAGTACAGCGCAATATAAACAGAAACCCCTGAAAAGTTAAGCTTTCAGGGATTTCTGCTTATATGCTTACAACCCTAAAACCCTACTAATATTCCCACAAAACACAGCTTCCTTCTGCTCCTCCGGTACCTGAATCCCTTTTACCCTCTCAATCTCAAGGCTGGGATCCATATAAGGGGCACAGCTTCCGTATATTACATTTTTCCCATTACCTGCATTTAACATTCTCTCAATAAAGTCCCTGCGATAAACTCCTGATAAATCGAAGAGAACGTTAGGGGCATCCAGTGCTACAAATAGGGCATCATCTATACTGCCGCCGCTTATATCCAGCTGAGCGGCGTGGGTAGCTATAAATGTAACCTCAGGAAAGCGGAGTGCAAGCTCCAGCATTTGAAGAGGCTCCGACACATTAGGGTATCCTACGGAAACATAGACAGGGAATTTCATATTTTTAGCAGCAATAATAGTTTTGTTTACCATTTCGCTGTGTATAGGATAGGTTTCCTCCCAAGGGTGAAGATGGATGCCTGCAAGTCCGTATTCAGCAGCTTTTTCCACCTGCTCAGGGGCATTTTTCTCCCAAGGGTTTACACGCCCAAATCCAATAAAGCGGTCGTCCCCTTTAATACTGGCAGCAAGGTCTTGATTAGCACGATCAAAATTATAATCAATCGGAAATAGAGGACGGACAATGGCTTTATCAATTCCCAGCCGTTTCATTTGCGCCCCATAGGCTTCCAAGGACAGGCTGTTGTGCATCAATGATTCCCCAACGAAAACACAAGCGTCAATAATCATATCGCCATCCCCCTTACTTTCTTAAGACCTAAAATCCTCGCAATATTTTTATAAAGAATAAGCTCCTCATCTTCTTTTTTCAATCCAAGATTGGTAATTTTTGCCAAATCTGAAATCGGGTCACCTGCAGGGTTGTCCGATGCGAAAACTATCCGATCAGCTCCAAGAATATCAATTGCCTTAAGGATAAGATCAGGATATGGGCAAGATGATGTGTCAAGATAAACATTAGGGCACTTTTTTGCCATAAGAATACTGTCATCCCCATGGAAAAAGCCTCCCATATGGCAGATAAACACTACCTCCGGCTGCATTAAAAGCCCTCTGGCAATCTGCAATGGCTGTGCCGCAACTCTATCACAGCAATGAGAAAAAATAGGCAGCCCCAGTTCACCGGCACGCTTTAAAACCCTTTGTGCAGGCTTATTATAAGCTTTAGCACCGTTAGAGATAGGGTGAAGCTTAAAACCGCTTATTTCCGGAAAGGTTGCGGCGTATTCCATCGCCTCAATGGTTTTATCACCGCCGTTAGGGTTAATACGGGCAAAGCCAAGGAGTCTGTCAGGATATTTGCGTACAGTTGCAGCCAAGCTGTCAATTGCATCCGGATTAGTAGGTGCCTCGATAAACGATGTTACCAAAGTAAGGTCTATACCGGCAATATCCATCAAAGAGATAACCAGCTCCGCCGGTGTATGCCACGCAGCCATTGGATGTTCCTCCACATGACCATGAGCGTCTATAATCATATTTTTCCTCCTCATTATTAAAATTAGCCCTAAGGGTAAACTTTAAGCAAAAACTCATGAAGCTCTGTAAGTTTATTAGGAATATCTATATCTTGAGGGCAAAGAGGGGCGCATTGACCGCAATTTATGCATTTATCTCCGGCTTTTTTAAGCTCTAAGAAGTCTTTATAATCAGCATTTGCCCGGAAATTATTGCCAAATAGCTGCTGGATATTGTAAATAGAGAATATTCCGGGAATATCAACACCATACGGGCAATCCATACAATAGTTACAGGCTGTACATGGTACAGATTTTACGCTTTTTAAAACATCTACGGCAGAAGCAAACATCTCCTTTTCGCCAGACGAAAGTTTTTTAGGCACCTTAAAGGTTTCAAGATTATCCTCTACCTGATCCATATGGCTCATACCTGAAAGTATAACAGGGGTGTTATCCAAATCCATACACCAGCGCATAGCCCACGCCGCAGGGCTTAATTTGCTGTCCAGGGCAGTCATAAGCTCACTTACTCTTGGCGGCGGATCTGCCAAAAAGCCGCCCCTGACAGGCTCCATTACAATACAGGGGATTTTTTTCTCAGCTAAAATATCAAAATAAGCTTTTGCCCCTATCATTTCATAATCAGCGTAATTTATTTGAATTTGCACAAAATCCCAATCAAATTCATCTACCAATCCTTTAAAAGTTTCGAGGTCTCCATGATATGAGAAGCCCAAAAATTTAATGCGGCCTTTTTTCTTCTCTTCCAATAGCTGCTCCATAGCTCTAAGTTTTTTTGCAGCATTCCAGCGTCCTCCATTAAGAGCGTGGAGCATATAAAAATCAATCATCTCTACACGGAGCCTATTAAGCTGCTCTTCAAAAATTTTAATTACGTCCTTTTCCTGATTTGCGAGCCAAATTGGCAGTTTCGTGGCTATGTAGAAGCTGTCTCTTGGGTATTTGGACAAAACCTCGCCCATAAAAGATTCCGATTCTTGATTTAGATAAATATAAGCCGTATCAAAATAGTTTACTCCGCCTTTGAATGCTGCATCAACCATTGCCTCTGAAGGTTCTCTGTCAATTTTTCCATCAATTGTAGGAAAGCGCATAGCACCATATCCCAGTCTTGATACAGATATGCAGCCCCAATGCTTTACTTTCGTAAGCTCCATTAAAATCCCTCCCTAATAATTCGTTATATCTGTTTAACTATATATTAAGAATAGCATAGGACAAGACACTCGTCAAAGAAAATAAACATATGTTAAATATTCCAAAAGCCCATAGGAGAGGTTACAAGTTTCTAAGCTTCAAAGCAGTTAAATCAGGATTAACTTTTTTTAACAACATAATAATTTGATTTTAGCTAATACTTATACTGTGCTAAACTTAGCACATATATATCGGAGGTGTCAGGCTATATGAACGGCAATGCAAGTATAACGGTTTAGCTGTTATAGTATGTATTGATTGTAACAGCTAGACTATTCGAATAGATAATAGGGTGCCCGCTTTTTAGCGGGCACCACAGGCTGAAGATAAAATCTTCAGCCTGTTCGAAAAAATGGCTTTGCCATTTTTTCGAGGTACTTAAGGTGCGAATCCGCTTGCAAGGCTTTGCTTCGCAATCCCTTGCGGGCAGCGGATTTCCCTCGGTCAGGCAAAGCCCGACCTATGGATTTAAATTGGGAAACCTACGGTTTCCCAAACCCTTCCCTTTCATAAATAAAGGGTTTGCCTTCAGTTTAGGGTGTCCGCTTTTTAGCGGGCACCTTTCTAATAGGCTGCCACAGTAATAATTTTAATTAATATACCCGTACGCTAATATATTTACACAGCTTAAAAATAATAATTATGTAATACCGAGAGGATTTTATTATGCAATTCAAAGACTGGAACTTTGAACATACTTACACGAAGCTTCCTGAAATATTTTTCCAAAATCAAATGCCGGCAGCTGCCCCTGCTCCGCAAATAGTTATTTTTAATCAAGGGCTTTCCCAAACTTTAGGATTAAACACAGACAAATTAAAAATTACTCCACAAATTTTTGCAGGCAGCGAACTGCCTTATGGGGCTAAGCCCATATCCCAGGCTTATGCCGGATATCAATTCGGTCATTTTGCTATGCTTGGTGATGGCCGAGCTGTTTTACTTGGAGAACATATTGCGCCGGATAATCGCAGATTTGATATTCAATTAAAGGGATCAGGCAAAACCCCTTATTCCCGGCGAGGCGATGGGCAGGCTGCCCTCTTGCCTATGCTTAGGGAGTATATTATTAGTGAGGCAATGTTCTTTTTAGGTATTCCTACAACCCGTTCTTTGGCAGTTGCACTTACCGGCAAAGATGTTATCAGAGAAAAAGTTTTACAAGGTGCTGTTTTAACACGAGTGGCATCAAGTCATATTAGGGTGGGTACTTTCAATTATATATCCGCTTTCGGCACACTTGAAGATCTGTGCAAACTCTCAGACTACTGCATCTGGCGTCATTTTCCTTGGCTTGAAAACTCAGATAACAAATATCTTTTGTTTTTAAGGGAAGCTGCACATCTCCAAGCATCTTTAATCGCTAAATGGCAGTTGGCTGGCTTTGTTCATGGTGTAATGAATACAGATAATATGGCAATTTCAGGTGAAACGATAGATTATGGTCCTTGTGCCTTTATGGATTTTTATAACCCTGATACAGTTTTCAGCTCAATTGATATTGAGGGACGCTACGCATATAAAAACCAGCCGCTTATAGGAGCCTGGAATTTATCCAAATTAGCTGAAGAATTATTGCCCTTAATTGATGAAAACCAGAATATGGCTGTGGAGCTGGCACAAAAGGAGATAGATAATTATTGGAAATGCTATAACGAAAACTGGCTTGCCGGTATGCGGTCTAAATTAGGAATTGTCTGTGATGAGCCTGAAGATACCCGCCTTATTGAAGAATTATTGGATTTGATGGAAAAGAATAATTTAGATTACACAAATACCTTCCGCGCTCTGTCCTCTGCAAATAATAAAACTTCATCATTATTTGAAATACCCGAATTTATTCTCTGGCATAAAAAATGGCAGTTCAAAATAGAAAAACAGCCACAAAGCCTAGATCATAGTATTGAAATGATGAATAAGCATAACCCTGCCGTTATTCCAAGAAATTATCGTGTGGAAGAAGCCCTAACAGCAGCGGAAAATGGTGATTTTTTAGTTATGGATAATCTCCTTCATGCTTTAAGCAAACCCTTTGAAGAGTCCGAAATTTACTCAAGTCCTCCTAAACCATCTTCTTGCAGATATAAAACATTTTGTGGTGTTTAGATGTAAAAAGCCCGCATTTCTCATATATTGCTTTATATCTTGGAAATCCAAGCAGCATTAATAAAGTTGCAGTTGACAGATATTCTGCCCTAGTGATACAATTACATTAATTGTGTACTATGAAGGTACACGCGCAGGAAATTTAGCCATATAGGTAATAGTCATAATTTAACAGACAAAGCAAACATAATAATGCCATGAAGGTATTTATGCGGTAAAAACTGCATATTTGACTTTTGGCATTTTTTATTTTCAAAAAATTTGCAATAAAGGAGTATGTACCAGTATGAAAACCCTATATTTTGAATGCGGCATGGGTGCAGCCGGTGATATGCTGATGGCTGCGCTTCTGGAATTACATGATAACCCTGATGAATTTTTGAAAACCTTAAACAGCGCAGGTATCCCAGGTGTGACCGTAACAACCTGCCCCTCTGTAAAATGCGGCATAACCGGTACACATATCACGGTTAAGGTTAATGGTCAGGAGGAACACTCTCATGACGATGCCCATAAACATCATCATGATCACTCTCACGAACACCATCACAGCCACGAAAGCCATCATGAGCACAATCACAGTCATGAACATCATGAACATGAACACAATCATAACCATGAACATGAACACAACGCCCATCATCATAGCAGCTACGCAAACATTGAGCACCTGATAAGCCATTTGCACATATCAGACTACGTAAAGCATAATGCCCTCGCTGTATACAAATTGATTGCCGAGGCGGAAAGCCATGCCCATGGTGTTCCGATTACTCAAATCCACTTTCATGAGGTGGGGGAAATGGATGCGGTTGCCGACATTGTTGGTGTTTGTATGCTGATAGAGGAGTTAGCACCGGAAAAAATCCTCTCCTCGCCGATTAATGTAGGCAGTGGATATGTACGCTGCTCACATGGAGTTTTGCCAGTCCCCGCGCCGGCGACTGCTTTTATTTTGAAAAAAGTGCCTATTTACAGCGACCATATTCAAGGGGAACTATGTACCCCGACAGGTGCAGCTTTGTTGAAGCATTTCGCAAGCGAATTTCGCGGGATGCCGATGATTTCCGTAGGCAAACTCGGCTATGGCATGGGTACAAAGAATTTTGAAAAGGCAAACTGTGTGCGTGCGTTTATAGGTGAAGCAGATTATAAATGCGACGAAGTGATTGAACTGGTCTGCAATTTGGATGATATGACCCCTGAAGCCTTGGCTTTCGTACAACAGCATTTGATGGATGATGGGGCTTTAGATGTATACATTACGCCAATCATCATGAAAAAAGGTCGGCCCGGTTTTATCCTGACCTGTATGTGCCGTGTTTCAGACCGTGAACGAATGCGCTTTTTGATTTTCAAACATACTACCACTCTCGGCATGAGGGAGTATTACACAAATAACCGCTATGCCCTGCAGAAGGAAGATAGTATAGTCAAAACTCAGATGGGTAATGTACGTGTAAAAACTTCCCACGGCTATGGTGTGAAAAAAAGCAAACCAGAGTACGATGATATTGCGAAAATCGCAAAAGAGCATAATATATCCATTCAAGATGTATTACAAAAATTAGAGGTGGAATAACAATGAACGGTACAACAAAAAACCTTACCCTTTCCGCAATGTTTATTGCCCTTGCTATTATTTTACCATATATTGCTATGCAAAATCCGGTGATTGCACAGACAATGCTTCCGATGCATTTTCCTATTCTCCTATGTGGTCTTATATGCGGGCACAGATATGGTCTGATAGTTGGTTTTATATCCCCATTAATGCGCGGTTTTATGTTTGGGATGCCTCCTTTGTTCCCAATGGGTACTGCTATGGCTTTTGAGCTGGCTACATACGGCTTTGTTGCCGCACTTGTTTATTATGGTCTTCGTCGGAGTGCTTCCAGCTTGGTTTCAGTGTATGCCGCATTAATCGCCGCAATGATTGCAGGCAGGATTGTATTTGTTGCAGCGTGGATTTTATTTGTTGGGGTCATAAGAGGTGATGAAGGATTTTCGTGGTTAGCTTATGCCACTACTTTTTTCACTGTTGATGTTGTGCGTGGACTGCCCGGTATTGCTGCACAGCTTATCTTAATCCCGGTATTGGTTGTTGCGCTGCAGCGTACTGGTCTTTTAGTGTCCAATGAAGGATAGTATGATAGAAACCATCTGCCGTGAAATTGAAAAAATCCACAGGGAAAAAGGTTATGTACTTCTCGCCATAGACGGCAGATGCGGCTCCGGCAAAACCACGCTGGCAGCGCATTTGCAAAGGATTTTCCAATGTGAAGTAATCCACATGGATCATTTTTTCCCAAGGCTTGAGCAGCGGACTGCAGAGCGCCTTAACGAACCGGGCGGTAATCTCGACCGAGAACGCTTTCTGGAGGAAGTTATTGCGCCATTGAAGAGCCGTAAGGCGTTTTCTTACCGACGCTATGACCCCCGCATACATGAAATGGCAGAAGAGTTCCAAATACAGCCCTGTGACGTAATTATCATCGAAGGTTCGTATAGTTGCCATCCGGCTTTATTTGACAATTACGACCTGAGAGTCTTTCTGAGCGTCGATATGCCTGAGCGTTTGCGCCGGATTAAGGAGAGAAACGGCGAAGATGGCTTAAAGCAATTCCGGGAAAAATGGATACCTATGGAGGAGTATTATTTTTCCGCATTTAATTTGGAAGATCGCTGTGATTTTGTTTTTAAGACAGGTTGATAAATTCCATCTCTCATATATATACTGAAACAACCCCAAAACACTAACAAAAGCTTGCTGTTTTTCCGTTACTATTTTGAAGTAATTTGTCACTATAATAACAGTTCTAAAATGATACCGCCCCCTTAGGTCAAGGAGAGTCGACAAGTAACTTTATGGAGGAAAAATAATGAACAATACTTTTTCAAATAAATTCATCGCTGATGAGAAAAATCTTGCACTATTAAAAGAAACAATGTGGGGACCCAACGCAATACGGCAAGCCGAGGAATTGTCATCACATTTTCGCATTACAAAGGATATGAAAATCCTTGATTTAGGATCTGGAATGGGCTTGTCCGCGTTGTATTTGGTGCAGCAATATGGTGCAAACGTTTTTGCCACCGATTTATTTGCTGACCCGACTGAAAATTATGAGAGATTTCAATCCCTTGGCATTGCGGATAAAATTATTCCGATGATTCTGGACGCAACACAGCCCTTGCCTTTTGCAAAAGGTTACTTTGATGTGATTTTTTCGGTAGGTGCATACAATATGTTTGGCGATAACGAGGAAATGCTGCCAAGGTTAATTCCTTATGTGAAAAAAGGCGGCTATATTGCCGTTGCGTTCCCCGGATTGAAATATGATTTTGGTGACAATGTTCCGCCGGAAATGCAGCCGTTCTGGGAAGTTCCTGAGGTTGCGGAAACTGTCCGTGGCACAACATGGTGGAAGGATTTATTCAACAAGGCAGAGGGCATAGAAATTGTAACCATCAGCGAAATGGCTTGTCACGACATAGCTTGGGAAGAATACCTTGCAAGCCTTGACCCCTGTGGTGAATACAAATGGGGCGAGGACAAGTGGACATTGGATATGAAAGCAGCAGAAGATGGGAAGTATTTTAATACAATTCAGTTGATTGCTAAAGTCCTCTAAGTATAAGCAAACTACCGTGTAAGCCCTTGCAGTACCAACAACTGTATAATCATCGTGATTAGCTATATTTACACCGAAAGAAAAGCGAATACCAATTACCAATGCCCTGTGCAGGTACTCGCTTTTCTTGTTCTTATTCTTATGTTCAAGGCAACTGCTCCCCTTGGTTTGGCTCTTTCATACTCTTGGTAAGCATTAGCCTTAGTAACTTATCTTGAAATGTTCCCTTACTGCTGTGGTTAAATCGTACTTTCATAATGAATGTTTGGTTATTTATCCGCATTGCTAACGTACCGTCCTGGCGACCTTGGCAATGGCATCCTTATTTATGGATACTAAAGGAAATATCGCCAATAGCCTAAACGAGAGATTTCAAAAACTAGGCTCCTAAATGCAAATCGTAGGCATTTGGGTTTTTAGACAAAAAAATAGAATCGGGGTTCTCTGAAAACCCTGATTCTATCAGTCTTTGAAGCTAGAAGGTACCACCCGGATTTGAACCGGGGGTGGAGGAGTTGCAGTCCTCTGCCTTACCACTTGGCTATGGTACCGTATAAGCTCCCCGAGTAGGATTTGAACCTACGACCCTCCGGTTAACAGCCGGATGCTCTACCGCTGAGCTATCGAGGAATAGTATATTATAGTTAGTTTTGCTACACAAAAACTTCATTGGACAATCAGGGAAGAAACGCATATGCGCTTCTCCCTGTTCACATTTTACCTCTATTTTTTCTAATTGTCAATGGCTGGCAAGTTGTTTTTCTCACGAAATTTCTCAAGATATAACTTAAATAATTTTGAAAAATTTCCTGATTCCAATTCATCTATGGCACTGTCTTTTAGTACATAACGTCCATCATCGCCTTTATCAAACCAGCCGTAATAATTTCTTGCAAGGGCATTGCCTATACCTGCGCTTCCAATATATTTATCTTTAAGCTCTTTCGGGGTTAAATTACCTTCAATATACATTGCCGCCGCTATGGCTATGCATTTTTCTCTATAGGCTGTGGCAATTTTTTTCCGGGTGCTGCCTCCTGCATTAAGCTCAATAGAGCGTTTTTCCGCTTCTTTTGTCACTTTGCTTTTACGGATATTTTTACGCGGGATATCTTTGCTTGTGGGAATATGCATAATATCCACATAAGAAAGTTCTCCCAAAGTTACATAAATAAGACCAAAATTAAGGATTTGTGCAAGTTTCCTAATCTTAGCCGCATCCTTTCTGAGCTGCTTAGGCTTTGGAATAGCTATATATACCTCATCAGCAAAGTTTTGCCTATCCATAACTTGAAAAAGAAGCTTTGCGTTAAAGCCTCTTTTTATCTCAACCGCTATTAGATAATCTTCTTTGCGAGCCACAATATCGCAGCCTTTAACCTCGCAGTTAACTGTATAGCCCAAGGACTCAAAATGTTTAACTACAGATTCGCTTAGATCCACTTCTTTCAATATAATTACCTCATGCGCCTTCGCTGCTTTTATCCTGTCCCAACTTCAATAATCTCTGCCCTGGGCGGCAATGTTATAATGCGCTCAACTTCTATACGGCTTTCCTCCATACTGTTTACACGTATAACATGCTCAATTACAGTCGCTTGCCCAAGAGTGCCGTGCTGTACAGTCCTCCTGTGGGGAGGTCTTTGTTGAGGATTATGGATATATTCAACAGGAGGCTCAATTTCCGTTGTGAACCGCCGCTCTTCAACTGTCCTTACGGATATAAGGGGTCTGTCAACATTTAAACGGATAACATCCCCGGGATGTATTGGAGTCCCCGTATCCATATTAGGGTTTAAAAGAAGAAGCTCATGTAAGCTCATTCTGGCACGAGAAGCAATAATACCTAAACTGTCTCCCGGCACTACTATATAATCCTGAGCCGTCTCCAATGTTGAAGTAAGTATCTGCAAAGCCGTATCAATATCGTCGAGTTCTTCCTCCCCTATATAAACAACAGTGCTTTGAACATCTTCCACAAAACCGGTTTCCACAAAGGTCACTCCCTGACCCAAATGAGGCTCTTTTAGAGAATTTAGTATTCTATCAGCTTCGTATTGGCTTCTTAGGGTTGTCATCATTGTCCCCATGACACTTATGGCTACAGCTTCAACTCTATATGTAAGTGCTTCACCTATGTGCAAAATCGCTTCATCTACAGGCTGGTGATACCTTGTATTGACACGTATTGGCACAAACTCAATTTCTTCATTAACAAGTATGCGCGTACCAAGTATATTCTCTATCCGAAGTATGGCTTGCCTTTCAAGCTCTTCATTTACATCCTCGCTGCCCATTCGTATTATAGCCACTTGCTCCCCATCTACAGTAATTGAGAAAGCATTATCCCTCATCAAGAAATAGAGAAGTCCGCCTAAAGCTACTATGATAACTACAGCCACTGCTCCTAACGCCGCTGCTCTGGCTCCCTTACCTTGCCGGATTGTCGCTGCAATTCCTGTCCAAATTCCAAGTGCTGCTATCCAGAGCCCAAATTGATAGGCTTTTCTAACAATACGCTGCAAAATATTGCCTTTTCTTGCAGGTTTTATCTTCTCTCTGAAGCTGTGAGGGCTTTTTACCCCTTCGGCTTTTATTTTTTTGCCCGGACTCTCTCTTTCCGGAAGTTTTTTAAAGATTTTTTTGTCAAAACCTTCCTTCCGGTTCAATTCACTTTTAGAAAGCCTAGCCCCTGAGGGCTTTTTATCAAAAGGCTTTCTACTAATAGATCCTTGAGGGCTTTTTATGTCGCTTAAAGGTATAGGCTCAAGGGGCGGCGCACCGCGAGACATATTCTTTAGGGGCTGCGACCCCAACCCGGCACTGCCCCTAAGTTTTTCATTATTATTCTTTTTATTAGTAGTTTTGGATTTTTTGCTCATACTGCTTGCTCCCGCTTAGCTCTTAGAGCCTGTTTAGTATCTCCATTCCACTATGCTTTTGGCAAATTTTCCGTCATGCTTTGTCAGCACCTCCCAGCAGAATATCTTCGATTATGCGGCGGCGGCGTTTGCTACCCATTGAAACTTTGTTTCAATGGGTTCCCGCTTTCCTGCCTAACAAAAAATTTACCAAAAAGCCTTCCGAAAGCGAGATATTAAACAGACTCCTACATAGGTAGTACGACAAAACCCTCTATTTCCCTGGAGTCAAGATGCAGCCGTACTCTGGAATTAAGCCTAAGATTGTGTACATCAAAGGCACCGTCTATTACGTGATAGCGAACTACTTCTCCTCCTGTTTGAATCAGCATAATACTGGTACCTGTGCGAGTAATGTGAATTTCACTTATAATACCATCAGCAGAACCCCTTGTACCATAAGCAAAACCTTCTACGACTCTGGAGTATTCAGCAATTAAGTCAAGAGTATCGCCGATTCGTATATCCCTAAAACGAACGTTGCCTGCAGCACCTTGCCTTGTTAAACGGGTATCATCATTTACCACAAGCTCATGAGTATTACCCTGCCGATCCTCCACTATAAAATAATTTGTACCCAAAGTTGTTTCGGTTCTTCTATCTAAAACGGTAACAACCATATGACGCTCCCGCTCTTCAATATCTAAGCTATGAGCTGCGTTGCCGCGAATCCTTGCACTTATCACATCATTCACCGAAATATCTTGGAGGGTTATATTGCTGCCTCCTCTGGAAATCGCAGTGTTTGCGTTTACCGTTAAAGTTTCACGTTGAGTTATAATAAAACCATGAGGATTTAAAATACGTATTTCTACTGTAACTGTATTTTGACCTCGGGCATAAACCGTACCTTGAAGTATTCTCTCCTCAACATTAGCAGGCAGCGGAGGCGTGGCAGTTTCAGTTGCCGCTTGATTAGAACCTGCTGGAGATGCCGCAGATTGTGCCTGCAGGTCAATAATCGCTCCATCCCTTGTTATACCTACTATCGGCATACCTTCTTCAAGGTTGTGTATAGTGCGTCGCTGTCCATCAACAAAAATATTGGGAACGGGAGCCATGCCTAATATCCTTATTTCCCCTGATGAAAGACGCATCTGCAATGCGTTAATATTCGTATGCACACGCTCAATCACACCGGAAATACTATCAATTGATACAGTGCCGGTGCCTCCATGGGAAGTCACATTTGATACATTTGCAGTCCCCTGATTAGCTTGATTTGCGGCAAGACCTAAAGAGCGTTCTAAAAGCACTGCCATTGCCCCTCGGGTTACTATACCGTTAGGGTTGAAATTATTGCCCGGCTCACCGGATATTACTCCAAGACTTCTCAAATAATATACGTAAGGTCTAAAAGCAGCTTGAATCCTTCCAGCATCTGTAAAATCAGGGTTGAAACTAAAATTCCTCGCCTCATTGCCAAGTCCCATTAGTCTGACAAGATATACCGCAACTTCCTGACGAGAAAGAGCCCTAAGACTTTCCGCATCACCTGAACGTACAATGAAATTGCCTAAGTCAGATTCGGTAAATATACCCCTTTCGAGGAGAAAAGCTATTTCCCGGTCAGCATTGGCATTCCAGCGGTTGTAAGTTGCTGCCCTTGCCGCCACAGTTGATCCATAGGTTTCATAAGCCGCATCAAGCAGGGCGTATGTGGCACCTGCCGCCGAAGCCAGTATACGGCTGGTTTCAAATTTGTCAATAGGAGCGTCCGGTCTAAACTCCCCTGCGATTGTAGTCATGTGACCGGCATCAACCATCCCTCGTATGGCACTGTGAGCCCAATGGGTTACCGTCACATCGCTAATGGCTGCAGCTCCAAAAACAGTGCTGCCAAAAGCGAACGACAATATTAGAATAAATGCGACAATTTTCTTCATATATATTCCTCCAAAATTATACAAATACATTTGTTTACATTTTAGACTAAAATATGATATAATGCAAGCAATTCTGTAAAAAAATCTTAATTTAGCGGCATATTTTCACAAAAACTTGTGCGAAAATATGTTCATACTATTTAGAGTGTGAGAAAAGGATAAAAATTATGCGAGCTAGAAAAAAGAAATGGGCCACAGATGAGCTTAACGAAAATGAGCTGATTGTCGACAATGCAAGGGCTTGCAAAGGCAGTTGGGAACAGGTTTTTGGTAATACTAACCCTATTTATTTGGAAATAGGCTGCGGCATGGGCAGCTTTATTGTTGAGAATGCAAAAAAATACTCTAATATAAACTTTATCGGTCTTGAACGGGAGAAAATGGTTATTGTATCCGGGGCGAGAAAAGTTAGGGAGTACAACGAGACCATGCCTGAAAACCTTATTGGAAATGTTCGTTTTGTAATGGGAGACGCCGCTGGGCTTAATGAAATTTTCGCCGCTAATGATATTTCACGGATTTATCTTAATTTTTCCGACCCCTGGGGCAGGCGTAAAAAATGGGCAAAACGCCGTCTGACTCATAGGAATTTTTTAAATATTTATAAAGAAATTCTCGGCAACAAAAAAGAGCTGTTTTTAAAAACAGACAGCTCTATACTTTTTGAGTTTTCTTTAAATGAGTTTATAGATAACGGCTTAAATCTTCGTAATATAAGCTTGGATTTACACAATAGTCCTTGGGCTGAAAATAATATTTTAACGGAGTATGAGGCTAAATTTGCTGCTAAAGGTATGCCCATTTATAGGGTAGAAGCTTATTGGGGATGTTGATTGTTATAGCCTTTCCAATCGAAAGATGTCCCAAGAAAATGCAGGGTTTTTTTCAAATAGTGAGAAAGCGACAACAACGTTTGCCTAAAGGCAAACTAGGAGGAGCTGACGATAACTTTAACCAAACAAGCTGCACAGCTTATCCGAACAAAATTGATAACCCCTGCTTAGCTTATTATGCCAAGCAGGGGTTTTGCTAATTTACTATTTACTATACACAACTCCATCTTTCATAATGAAGCTCATTTTCTCCATATCCTTTATATTGCTCATAGGGTTCCCATCAACAGCAACTATGTCCGCATATTTCCCCGGACACACGCTGCCGATATTATCCCACATTCTAAGAAGCTTCGCTGCTACTTGAGTAGCTGCTAAAATGGCTTGGGTATGATTCATACCAAAGTCCATTAAGTAAGTAAATTCATCATATTGCTCCCCATGGAGATTAAAAGGCGTACCGCAGTCGGTGCCAAAAACTATAGGAACTCCCGCTTCTAAGCATTTTCTAAAGCCCCATTCGTGAGTTGATATTGCTTGCTTGGCTTTTGCAACAGCATAGTCGGCGATGCCTGCCTCTACACCATTATCCACTATACGCTTCGCCGCAATTATAGTTGGTGATAAATAAGTTCCCTTTTTCACCATAAGCTCAACACATTCCTCATCCATTATCATACCGTGCTCAACAGAGGTAACTCCGGCTTTTACCGCGTCTTTAATACCATTAGTGCCATGGGCATGAGTGGCTGTATGAACGCCGTACATTTCACCAATCTCGCATATGGCACGGATTTCATCATATGTAAGCTGTTGTGCGCCGATTGTAGTTCCCCGGCTCATAACGCCCCCTGTAGCCATAAACTTAATCAAATTAGCACCATGTTTAATAACATAACGTGCCGCCTTTCTCGCCGCATCCGGGCTGTCAACTATAAGAGACTGATCACCGGACTCATGTACGGTAAGATGCGGATTATAATTCATATCCGTATGCCCGCCGGTAGAGCCTAGTGCCGGACCGCAAGCAAGTACTCTCGGTCCTTCAAACATACCTTTATCAATAGCATTTCGTACAGCTACGTCGGTAAAACCAGCCGAACCGCAGTTTCTAACAGTAGTAAATCCAGCCATAAGGTGTTTTTGGGCATTTTTCAAAGATGCAAGTGCCAAATCACCATGGGTGGATATAAGCCTCTCTATCATAGAATTAGCCGCACCACTGGAGCCTAAATGCATATGACAATCAATAAGCCCGGGAAGTACAAATTTATCACTTAAATCAATTACTTCATACCCATCGCCGCTAAACTCGCCTGTTGGTATAACTGCATCAATCTTTTTACCATCTACTATAATTACTTTGCTCTCTAAAACCTTACCTTCAACCGAATCAAAAAGCTTGCCGCATTTAATTGCTTTTTTCATATTTTCACCTCTATTTATTTTTTTGGCTTACGCCGCCTAAATCAATTTATCAAAAGCCTGTTTAAAGTCCGCTATTATATCTTTAGCATCTTCAAGTCCTGCTGAAATTCTGACTAAGCTTTCAGGAATGCCTGCCGCCTTAAGCTCCTCCGGTGTATAAGCCGAATGGGTCATGGAAGCCGGATGCTCCACCAAAGTTTGAGTATCCCCAAGGCTTACAGCTATAGTGGCAAGCTGTAGTCCATTAATAGCCGCCGCCGTTTCATCTCTGCCTTTGTATGTCTCAAAGCTAATCATGCCGCCAAATTGATCCATTTGCTTAGCGGCAGTATCATGCCCCGGAAAATCTTTAAAACCGGGATAATACACTGTTTTAATTGCCGGGTGGTCTCTTAAAAACTCCGCAATTTCTTTCGCGTTTTTAGAATGCTTGTCCATACGGATATCCAATGTTTGAATCCCTCGAAGCAGAAGAAACGCATCAAATGGTCCTATTACAGCCCCTGTCAAATCCTTAAGCCCATGAAGGCGGCACACTTCAACAAAGTCCTTCTTTGCGACTATTACACCGCCGATTACATCCCCATGACCGTTTAAATATTTTGTGGCACTGTGCAAAGACACATCAGCCCCTAAATCAAGAGGGCGGGTAAGGTATGGGGTTGCAAAAGTGTTATCCACCATAACTTTTATATCCGGATTATATTCATGGGCAATACGGCTAACTTCCGCAATATCCACTATTTTCAAGGTAGGGTTGCAAGGACTTTCAAGATAAACCACCGCAGTCTTTTTGTTAAGGTGAGCCTTGATATTTTCAGGGTTTGCCATATCAACCATATGAACTTTCACCCCAAATTTTGAAAGCCCATGGACAAAGTAAGCAAAAGTACAGCCGTAAAGGGTTTCATCGGCTATAATTTCCGATTCACCGTCTATAGCCGACCAAATAGCCGTAGTTATAGCCCCCATGCCGGAAGCAAGAGCAAGAGCCGCCTCACCGTTTTCGAGGTCAGCCATCCGAGCCTCTAAAACCGCCTGAGTAGGATTTCCAAGGCGGGTGTAAATATATCCGCCATCCTCTCCGGCGAAACGGGCACCCCCCTCTTGAACCGTCTTAAAGCGATAAGTAGCGGTTTGATAAATCGGCACCTGCATGGAGCCATAATTATCCTGGGCAGAAATGGATCCAGTGTGAATTTGTTTCGTGGCAAATCCATAATCTTTTTTCACGAAATACACCCTCCCTTGAATTTTTTGTGAAATGAGCAAGCTTATCGTTGTAGATTTGCCGCCCGAAGGGCGGTTCATGCCGCCAGAACATCGTTTGAATCTTCGTTGCTGTTTTTTGCATCCAAGACTCAAACGAATCATCCGAAGTAGTCGGAGACTTTCTTATCTTTTCTATCCAAAGCGACTATAACAGGTATCATGAAAAGCACTACAAACCCTGCGGCATACCCATTGTTATAAAGGTTAAAGCCAGAATTTACAAAGCCTATTTGCATGATTAAATTTACGTGGACGAAACCTGTAATAATCCCCCATTTAATACCAAACTCCCCAGCCATCGGCACAAGCCCGACAGAAAACAATATAGCAAGTACATTAGATGGATAAGTAGGATCCCATCTGTTCAAATAATTAGCAAGAAGTGCACCAATCAATATAGGCAATGTGTTTCGCAAATGAGCGCCGTAAGCGGCAACAGATACGATTGTAAGTATCCCGCCTATAGTCGGACCATTTATAGGCACACCCCACAAAAGCACTAAGGTAGTTGCCATTGCACAAAAAAGCCCCATATTGAAATATGCCGCATCACCAAATAATACAATAAAATCCCCGGTGCCTGTGCGGCCTGAAATTTTCATCATCTCACGATAAGGAGGGAGTTTAAGTTTTCCGGTGGAGAAAAGTCCGTAGAGCATAAAGCCTGCGGCAATAGTATATAGCATTATCGATAAGGGCAGGTCATTGCCGTAGCCCCATTGCCTAACAACCTCAGGGGCAAGCCCAAAGGCACCCATGCCGGCTGCTAAAAAAGTGGCAATAAGCCCTCCGGCAACACCCATATTAAACAAATTATAGCCGTTGTGCATTTTAAGGGTACCGGCAGCTATTGCAGGGAAGATGAAACCTGCAAAGATGCCAACTGATATACCTATGGGAATACCTACAACAGGCTCCAACATATGATGAAAAGCAATGCCGGAAACCACAGGGGAAATTGTAGCCGAAAGGAGTGCCGCAAGTACAAAATTGGCAAAAGGCTCCTTTTTATACTTTGAATAAAGCCATACCCCAAAAGTTAAGGGAATCATATTAAATATACTTTTGCCAAACATAGCAAAACCAGTGCCTAGCCACATGGCAAGCCAGGTTGTCCCTGTAGGTTTAAGCCCTACTCTTATATATACTACTATATAAAATATACCTGCAATTGCGGCGTTTATAAGCATAGCACCAACACCGCCAATATACATATAATCACTTAAAAGAATACTTCTGCTTGTTATGATTGCTATAAGCCCTTGAGCTATATCTGCAGGTGTATCGACTATAAATGCTACTATAATGAATAGTAGGTACACACTCATCATAATTGAATATGTTTTGTATTTTTCCATAAGCTGCGGATCTATTTTGAAACACTCCTTTTTATTTTCGTTAAAATGCCCCGTCGATTTCAGTGACTTCGGCAACATACCATATGATTATATCAACTAATGCTCAAAAAGCCAACAATTTTAAACTAATTTTTTTCTTGGCACTGTTGCCTCTTGTAATCCTGCAATTGTTGTGATATAATGCATTTCGCAAACATCAACTTCACACATGGTCGGAAACCCAAAGGTCTGTGCAAAGCGCACAGTTAGGCTGTGGAAGTATAACCTTAGGAGGTATTTTATGAGCGTAATTTCAATGAAGCAATTATTGGAAGCCGGTGTACATTTCGGTCACCAAACAAGAAGATGGAACCCTAAAATGGCTGAATACATCTTCGCGGAACGTAATGGTATCTATATTATCGACCTGCAAAAAACTGTTAAACTGGTTGATAAAGCTTACGAAGCTGTCAGCAATATTATACAAGACGGCGGCGAAATTCTTTTTGTAGGTACAAAAAAACAAGCACAAGATTCGATTAAAGAAGAAGCCGAAAGATGCGGCATGTACTATGTAAACGAGAGATGGCTTGGCGGTATGCTTACTAACTTTAAAACCATCCAAGCACGTATCAGAAGACTTAAAGACCTTGAAAAAATGTCAGAGGACGGTACTTTTGACAAGCTTACTAAAAAGGAAGTGGCTAAACTTCTTCATGAAAAGCACAAACTTGAGAAAAACTTAGGCGGCATTAAAGAAATGAAGCGCGTGCCTGATGTTATGTTTATAGTTGACCCACGCAAAGAAAGAATTGCTGTTTTAGAAGCTCACAGCCTTGGTATTCCTTTAGTTGGTATTGTTGACACTAACTGCGACCCTGATGAAATTGATTATATTATCCCCGGTAACGATGACGCTATCCGTGCTGTTAAATTAATCGCCGGAAAAATTGCTGATGCGGTTATTGAAGCCCGCCAAGGCGCCCAATTCGGTCAAGCGGCACATGATGGGGAGGAATACGAAGAAACTGGCGGCGAATATGCTGAAAATGCAGATATCGCTGAAACTATAGAGCCTATGGCAGTTGAAGATTTTGCGAAGCAAAACTAATATAGACGAAAAACAGGAGGAATTAATATGCCAGAAGTAACAGCCGCTATGGTTAAAGAACTTAGAGAAACATCCGGCGCAGGCATGATGGACTGTAAAAAAGCCCTTGTTGAAGCCGATGGTGATATGGAGCAAGCGCAAAAGATACTCCGTGAGAAAGGTCTTGCAGCAGCCGCAAAAAAAGCGGGCAGAGTAGCATCAGAGGGTCTATCTTACGTATATCTTAATGACGCTAAAGATATGGCAGTTGTTGTTGAAGTTAATTCTGAAACAGATTTTGTTGCCAAAAATGCTGAATTTCAAACTTTTGTTAATAAAGTTGCACTTCAAGTTGCCGCTTCCGGCAATAGCGATATAGAAATGTTTTTAGATGAGCAGTGGAGCGAAGATAGCTCTATAACCGTTAAAGACGCTTTAAGCCAAATGATAGCTCGTATAGGTGAAAATCTTTCTATCAGACGATTTGAGAAGCTTTCAAAAAACCCTAATGGCGTTTTTGCATCATATATCCATGCAGGGGGCAAAGTTGCCGTTGTAGCTGAACTTGAAGGAGCGGCAAATGACGCTGTTTTAGAAGCTGGCAAAAATATTTGTATGCAGATAGCTTCAATGAGTCCTCAATTTGTTACACGTGCCGATGTTTCTGAGAACTTTATACAAAGCGAGAAAGAAATTTTGACCCAGCAAGCTAAAAACGATGAGAAAAACCAAGGCAAGCCTGATAATATCATCGAAAAAATGATAGAAGGCAGACTTGGTAAACATCTTAGAGGGATGTGCCTATACGACCAAGAATATGTTAAGGATGGGGATTTAACTGTTGAAAAATATTTAGAGGTCGTTTCTAAAGAAGTAGGTTCTCCCGTTAAAGTTCTTAGATTTGTGCGTTTTGAAACAGGTGAAGGTATTGCCAAAAAAGAAGAAAACTTTGCTGAAGAAGTCAGTAAAGCAATGGAAGTATAATATTTTATAAATCCTTAGGGCGCAAGGTTATAGACTTGCGCCTTGTTTTTATGTCGTACACTCTGTAAAAAATATTACTGGAAATTTCAAATGATTTATGGTAAATTTATATGTAGAGTCAAAAGTACAAGGAGCTTATTATGTACAAACGAGTTGTTATAAAATTAAGCGGTGAGGCACTTGGCGGGGACGAGGGGAATATACTCAACCGAAAAAAGGCTGAAAGCATTGCAAAAGAGCTGGTTGAGATAAGCAAGGACACTGATGTGTCTGTAGTTGTAGGCGGCGGTAATATGTGGCGCGGACGCTCATCTGACCCAAATATGGAGCGGGTTAAAGCTGACCAAATGGGTATGCTTGCAACAGTTATGAATGCTATTTATATGGCAGATGTTGTAAGAAGTTCCGGTGGTAAATCCGTAGTTTTGACCCCTTTTAACATTGGTAATATTACGGAATTTTATTCTATAGAGCTTGCCAATAAATATTTTGAAAGCGGGTATATAGTCTTTTTCGCCGCCGGTTTAGGTCATCCATTTTTCTCAACTGACACAATACCGGTACTTAGAGCCTGTGAACTTGGTGCGGACGCTATACTTTTCGCTAAAAATATTGACGGGGTCTATAACGACAACCCAAGTACAAACCCAGCCGCGCTTCGCTTAAAGCAAACTACTTACAGCCATATTATTGAAAACAGGCTGGAAGCTTTGGATTTGGAAGCCATGGTAATGTGCGAAAAAAATGATAAATTATCTTTGGTATTTGGACTAAACCATCCTAATTGCCTTAAAATAGCCGTGTCCGGAGACGATAGCTTTTTCGACTTCGGAACTGTGATAAAAAGCAAGCAGCTTATTTATTAAGGAGGATTAAATACTATGTCAGAAATTAAGCCTTATGAAGAAAGAATGCAAAAAACAATTGCAACCCTTGAATCGGATCTTGCCACTATACGTGCCGGACGTGCTAACCCTAAAGTTTTGGACAAAATTAAAGTTGACTACTACGGCACTGAAACGCCCCTTGCCCAAGTCGGTAATATTACCGTCCCTGAGGCCAGGCTTATTCAAATCCAGCCCTGGGATGCAGGGGTTTTAAAGCAGATTGAAAAGGCTATACAAGCTTCCGACCTTGGCATTAACCCTACAAACGATGGTAAAATGATCCGCCTTGTTTTTCCTGAGCTTACAGAGGAACGCCGTAAAGAGCTTACAAAAGACGTTAAGAAAAAAGGCGATGATGCCAAAGTGGCAATAAGAAATATCCGCCGTGATGCTATTGAAGCTTTTAAGAAAATGGAGAAAAAAAGTGACATAACCGAAGACGACTACAGCATTTTGGAAAAGGACACTCAAAAATTGACAGATAAGTTTGTTGAGAATATCGATAAAATAGTTGATACTAAAAGCAAAGATATTCTTACGGTATAAGGCTATTGACTTTTCGAAAAAGTCTCGCTTTGCTTTAGATTTTTTCGAGTTTACTGAATGTATCTAGTTTGAATCCTGTGAGGTGGATTTTTGAAAAAAGAACCGGATTTAATCAATCTGCCAAAGCATATTGCCCTTATTATGGACGGTAACGGCCGCTGGGCAAAAAAACGGGGCTTGCCTCGTAATATGGGGCATAAGGCAGGTGCCTCTGCCCTTGAGAAGCTTTTAAAAGAAGCGGCAAAAATAGGTATTGAAAATATCACAGTATACGCCTTTTCCACGGAAAACCGCAGTCGCCCTAAAGATGAAATCGACTATCTTATGGGTTTGATGAGTGATTATATTGACGATAATATAGCGAAGGTTAAAAGTAACAATTACCGTATTCGTATAATCGGCAATAGAGATATGCTGGATAAAATGCTTAATGATAAAATCAACAACCTTGAAGAACTCACTAAAGATAAAACAGGGCTTGCATTTAATATAGCCCTGTTTTACGGCGGGCGTGATGAAATTGTACGTGCTGTCCGAAAAACTGTTAATGAAGGCTTATCTGAAATTACTGAGGCATCCTTCGCAAAACATTTAGACACTGCTATGATTCCTGACCCTGACCTTATTATACGTACCAGCGGCGAAAAACGTTTAAGCAATTTCCTGATTTGGCAAAGTGCTTACAGTGAAATTTATTTTAGTGATAAATATTGGCCTGATTTTAATATAGAATATTTAAAGGAAGCTATTTTGGATTATCAAAACAGGGAGCGGCGCTTTGGGAAGGTTTGAGTTTAGGGCTAGGAGTAGTTATAAATGGAGGTTCCAAGAAAAAAGCTTGTTAAATCCGGTATTATACTGCTTTGCGCTATTATATTGTTTTTCTATTTTCACGCGCCCGGTATGCTTATTAGTGAAATAAACGCCGTTACACCAGAAAGCAATGTTATAATTTACCAGCTAATATATACACGGGCTGATTTCCTCGGTGTTTTTGACAATTTTGAACGTATCGAACATGAGCTTAATACAAAACAGATTGAACTGCTTCGGGATTTTCTTAGAAACACTTGGTACACTCGCTCTTTCAGGCAGATTTTGCTTACACGCGTCCCTGACGAGCTGTATACTTATAACACTTTTCGTATCATTGTTAAAAATAATGATACAATAAATCCATTTGCAGCAAATTTAACTTTTGAATTTGGATGGGTTTTACGCGGTGAAGGCAACGACTGGTTTAGAGTCCACAATCCCGGCTGGGAAGAGGAAATTTTGCGGATTTTGGCATTAGGCTTGTAGCAAAATTGTATTACACCGCCGGTATGTTCTAACTCGTGACAACATAACCTAACAGGAAAACCCTCGAAAGCCAACGAAAGTCAATTTCAGAGCAACTCTAATGACGCCAACCGTAATCTCGAAAAAATGGCTCTGCCATTTTTTCGAAACTGAGGTGATATTTTGTTAACAAGGATACTTTCAAGTATAATAGCTTTCCCTTTAATAGCTTTCATCGTACACATTGGGGGAGATGCTCTTAAAGTTCTTTTAATAGCCGTTTCTATAAAAGGCATGAGTGAGCTTTATAAAGCACTAAACAGTAAATACAGCCCTGAAAATCTTCTAAGCTATGGAGCTGTTTTAGCTTACTATTTCTTTTTGGATACTATAACCGCTGATAAACTCATAATGATTATCGGTCTGTATATTATGCTAAATTTAGTATGTCTTGTAGCTTTTCATACAAAAATTACCCCGCTAAATTTAACAAACAATATTTTCGGTTTTTTCTATGTGGGATTACTCCTTTCCGGTATATATTTAGTACGCAGCCATGAACATGGGCAATATTTTGTATGGCTTATATTTATAAGTGCATGGGCTTGCGATACTTTTGCTTATTTCACAGGCAAATTTTTTGGAAAACGCAAACTATCGCCTGTTTTAAGCCCCAAAAAAACCGTGGAAGGTGCCATAGGCGGCACATTGGGGGCAGTTTTAACATCCGCTTTGTTCGCTTATGCGATTGTGCAATTTACAAGCTTTGGCTATGAAATGAACCTTGTCCTAATATGTGCAATTGTTGGCGGCATTGGTGCAATATTCGCTCAAATCGGGGATTTAGGCGCGTCCGCAATCAAAAGGTATACAAAAATTAAAGATTATGGCAAAATCATCCCTGGTCACGGCGGCGTGATGGATAGGTTCGATTCTGTACTATGCACAGCACCTATGGTTTACATAGTTTTACAAATCTTACTATAAAAGGGCATCAAATATGAAAAAACTGGCTATATTAGGCTCTACAGGCTCTATTGGCACACAGGCATTAGATACATTACGTCATATAGGCGGCTTTTCGGTGGAAGGGCTTTCATGCAGCACAAATATTGCCCTTTTACTTGAACAAATACAGGAATTCAAGCCAAAACACGTCTGCGTAACTGACGAAAAATCCTACTATGAAGCTAAAAAAATCATAGGCGGCTCTACCCAAATTTTACATGATTTGGAAGAATTTGTGGATAATATAGATGCGGATATCGCCCTTAACTCATTAGTAGGCAGTGCAGGGCTTAAGCCTACTATCCGCGCCATAGAAAAAGGCATGGATATCGCCCTTGCAAACAAAGAAACCCTAGTATGCGCCGGAAAACTTATAATGGATTTGGTTAAAGAAAAAAATGTGCGAATTATCCCTGTGGATAGCGAACATTCCGCTATTTTTCAGTGTTTACAGGGCAATTCGGCTAAGGATATGACTAAAATCCATCTTACAGCTTCAGGGGGGCCTTTTCGTAAATTACCAAAAAACAAGCTTACAGATGTTTCTGTTAAGGACGCTTTGGCTCACCCAAATTGGGCTATGGGTAAAAAAATCACAATCGATTCCGCAACTTTAATGAACAAAGGCTTGGAAATGATTGAAGCAAAGTGGCTTTTTGACATAGATATGGATAATATTAATGTAATAATCCATCCTGAGAGCATAATACACTCAATGGTGGAATTTAGGGACGGCTCTATTATGGCACAGCTTGGTGACAAGGATATGAAGGTGCCTATAGCCTATGCCCTGACCTATCCTGACCGCGCTCCCCTACCCTCTAAAAACTTGGATTTTTTTGAGCTTAAAAACCTTACGTTTGAAAAGCCCCGCTATGAGGATTTCCCTGCTTTAAGTTTATGTATGGAAGCCGTTAAAATAGGCGGCACAATGCCTGCGCTATTAAACGGTGCAAATGAGGCAGCTGTTGCCCTTTTTTTAGAAGGTGCTATAAAATTCACTCAAATTCCTGTGATTATAGAAAAGGCAATGGCAGCATATACTTATAAAGATAATTCCGCAATAGGTGCAAGCACGTTAGGTGCAAATGCACTTAGGGATATTATAGAAGCCGATTTGTTCGGCAAAAACTACATTTACGAGGTGATTAAGTGCCTTTAGCATCAGTAATAGTTACACTTTTAATATTTACGGTAATAGTTGTTGTTCATGAATTTGGTCATTTTATTGTGGCAAAGAAAAACGGTATCCTTGTTGAAGAGTTTGCTGTAGGGATGGGACCTAAAATAATAGGCTGGCAAAGAGGGGATACTCTTTATACTATCCGCGCCCTTCCTATCGGGGGCTTTTGTAAAATGCTTGGTATGGAAGATGACGGCAGCAATGACTCCCGCTCATTTAATTCAAAAAAAGTCTGGCAGCGTCTTGCCGTTATTGTAGCCGGCGTTGTTATGAACTTTTTGCTTGCTGTTGTGCTGGGTTCTATACTTATTTCCACAACTTTTTTACGAACCACTGTAATTGAAGAGGTTATACCGGGAACACCTGCGGAAAGTGCCGGACTGCTGCCAGGGGATAGGCTTCTTCGCATTAATGGAAGAGGGGTTTATTCTTTCGAATATATCGCTCATCATTTAAACCGAGCCGGAAGTGAGCCTGTTGATATAGTTATCAGGCGCGACGGCAGAAGAGAAACCGTAAATCTTACCCCTGCTTTCGGGCAAGGGCGCTACTATATAGGCATACAGCCGGAGTTTAAAACAGGATTTTTTGGCGAACGGACAGAGGGGTTTGCCATAGCAGGACCTATAGATACCTTTAGGGGTGCCGTAGGGCTTTCTATGTACAGCGTAACCCTTGTACTGGACGGACTTTCTATGCTTGTTAGCCGCCAAGTAGGACTTGATGATATGGCAGGTCCTATTGGGGTTGGACAGATTGTTGATATGCAACTGCAAGCGGCGGCTCAATCTCCGGCTCCTATTAGAAGTGCTCTTTTATTTAGCGTTAATATTGCGATGCTTCTAAGTGCAAATCTTGCTGTTCTTAACCTTTTGCCTCTTCCGGCTTTGGATGGGGGACGTATAATCTTTTTACTTATTGAAGGGGTACGCAGAAAGCCCCTGCCTCCTGAAAAAGAAAGCTGGATACATCTTGTGGGCTTTGTACTGGTTTTAGGTTTGGCTGCTGTGGTGGCATTTAATGATATTCTGAGAATAGTGAGGTAAGTAGAAATATGTTTAACAGAAGAAAAACCAAAGTAATCACCGTAGGGGACGTAAAAGTCGGAGGCGATAACCCTATTTCCATACAATCTATGACTAACACTAAAACTAAAGATACCAAAGCCACTATAGAGCAGATAAACCTCCTCACAGATAAAGGCTGCGAAGTCATCCGTGTTGCGATAAGCGATATGAAAGATGCTGATGCTCTTATAAAAATTAAAGAAAATATCCGCCTGCCTTTAGTTGCGGATATTCATTTTGACTATAGGCTTGCCATAAAATCCATAGAAAACGGCGCCGATAAAATCCGCATAAATCCGGGCAATATCGGTTCTACAGAACGGGTTCGGGCAGTGGTAGAGAAGGCAGCCGAGCATCAGATACCCATTAGGATAGGAGTAAACTCCGGCTCCCTTGAGAAAGATATTTTGGAAAAATTTGGCAAGGTTACAGCCGAGGGGCTTTCTGAAAGCGCTCTTAGAAATATTAAAATTATCGAGGATTTAGGTTATGATAATTTGGTTGTATCTATGAAAAGCCCTTCTGTGCCTCTTTCTATTGAGGCTCATAAAATTTTAAGCGCGTCTTGCGATTACCCTCTACATATTGGCATAACTGAGTCCGGGACAACCTATGCCGGCTCTATCCGCTCGGCTGTTGGCATTGGCGCTTTACTTACTATGGGGATTGGGGACACTATTAGAGTTTCTTTAACAGGTGACCCTATAGAAGAAGTGAGATGTGCAAAAGAAATTCTTGCAAGCCTTGAACTTCGTAAATTCGGCGTAAATTTCGTCTCATGCCCTACCTGCGGGCGGACAGAGGTTGACCTTATATCCATTGCAAATACGGTGGAAAATGCCCTTAAAAACATAAACAAAGACATAACTGTTGCTGTAATGGGCTGTGTGGTAAACGGGCCCGGGGAAGCTAAGGATGCGGACATCGGCATAGCCTGTGGAAAAGGCAGCGGCATAATATTTAAAAAAGGTGAAATACTTCGTAAGGTTAATGAAGAGGATTTGGCAAAAGAACTCCTTGAAGAAATTGATAGACTTTAATTAATTGAGGTACTTGATGGAAAAAAAATTCGGCAATGTATTTAAAAACATAAATTTTTGTGAGCATTTATATGCTTCCTTTGAGTCTGCTATTGTGGAAAAACTTGCAGCCAGTGATGAAAAGAAACTTCTCACAGTCAGTTTGCATTCCAATGAAATTATTGCCCAGGAAAAAATTATATCTCTTGAATCTGCATTAACGGCAGAACTTAATGGCTTTGATAAGGTAGCAATTAATATCAGCTACCCCTCTCCTAAAGACCGGGACAAGCTCTTTTTAGAATATTGGCAAGAAATCGTACATCATACATCCGGAGATTGCCCTTCTTACAATTTCTTTTTGAAAAATGCAATAGTTAACTCTAACGAAGGGATTGTAAAAATCGGTCTTAAAAATCAAAGTTCTTTTGTTGTTGCTCAAAAAGGTCTTGGGGGAAATATAACGGCTTTTATGCATGATAAATTTGGTATAAACTATAAAGTAGAGTTTTATGACTTGGAAAAAAGTGATGATGACAAAGATGAGATAGTTACGCCTCCTTATGTTTCAAATGAGATTAAAAAAGTTGAACCTAACTATTCCCCTCCTCCTGCAAAAAAGGAAAAGGCTGTACAAAAATCCGGCTATAATGGAAAAAGAAGGCGCAAAGCAGGAACAACGATTATAGACAGCCCTCATATAATAGACACTAAGCTAAATGAAGAGCTTTTTAACCAAGAAACTGTAATAATAGGCGGTAATTTTTTTGAACTCTCTACAAAAGAGACACGAAACGGTAATTTAATTGTCTCTTTTGATATAACTGACGGTCTGGACTCTATTACATGTAAATTTTTTACTGAAAAAGAACGTTATGACACTGAATTTGAGCCATTTTTCAAATCAGGGGATTCCATATCTGTAAAAGGCTTAGTCCAGTATGATGATTTTATAAAAGAAACTGTTATAATGGTTAATGAACTTGCCTCTATGCCTTCTGAGACAGCACAAGCCCGCATGGACAATTCGGATGTTAAGCGGGTTGAGCTTCACCTTCATACTCGTATGAGTGATATGGATGCAACTAATTCCGCCTCCGACTACATAGAGCGTGCCGCAAACTGGGGGCACAAGGCAATAGCCATAACCGACCATGGTGTTGTACAAGCCTATCCGGAAGCTATGGATGCGGCAAAAAAACACGGCATAAAAGTAATTTACGGTATGGAAGCTTATTTAATTGATGATTTAGGTGCCATATGCAAATATACTAAAGGTCAAAATTTAGATTCGGAATTTGTGGTATTTGATTTAGAAACCACAGGGCTTAATAAAGATGTTGACTCTATAATTGAAATAGGTGCAGTTAAAATTGTAAAGGGGGAGATAGTTGGTGAATTTTCAGCCCTTATCGACCCTGATATGCCTTTATCTGACAAAATTGTAAACCTTACAGGGATTACTGACAATACTCTTAAAGGCAAGCCAAAAATTGCCGATGTATTAGGGGATTTTTTGGATTTTGTCGGTGAGTCGGTGCTGGTTGCTCATTCTGTCACATTTGACGCAGGATTTATATCAAATTGGGCTAGAAAGCTTTATAACAAGCCTCTAAAAAACACACTTTTGGACACGGTGGAGCTTTCAAGGGCACTTTATCCTGAGCTTAAATCTCATAAGCTTAATTTGGTGGCAGGTCATTTGGGTATACCGCTTAAAAACCATCACCGTGCCGTGGACGATGCCAAAGCTTGTGCAGGTATACTTTTAAAAAGTTTTGAAAGATTGCAAAAGGATAATATATATACGCTGGATGAAATAAATGCCGCCGGGTCAGGGGTTATTGATAAAGGAAAACTTAAAAGCCGCCATGCTATTATATTGGCAAAGTCCAATGAAGGGCTTAGAAATTTATATGAGCTTGTATCAAAAACTCATATTGAATATTTTTACAGAAGACCAAGGATGCCTAAAAGTGAGTATATAAAGCATTCTACGGGGCTAATAATAGGCACGGCCTGTGAAGCGGGAGAGCTTTATCAGGCTGTGCTTGAAGGGGCACCAAGAGAGCATATTGAGTCTTTGGCTAATTTTTATGACTATTTTGAAATACAGCCTGTTGATAATAATGCTTTTCTTGTTCGTGAGGGAGCAGTGGAATCCAGGGAAGCTATTATGGAGCTTAACAGACAAATCGTAGGCTTAGGCAAAGAATTTAATAAGCCTGTAATAGCCGCCTGTGATACGCATTTTCTAAACCCTGAGGATGAGATATATAGGCGGGTTATAATGGCTGGAGGCGGGTATTCCGACGCGGATTTACAGGCACCTCTATATTTTCGCACAACGGAGGAAATGCTTGCGGAGTGCGCTTATTTGGGAGAAGATACCGCTTATGAAGTAGTTGTTCATAATACCAATTTAATAGCCGATATGTGCGATGATATAAAACCTATACCTGACGGAACTTTTCCGCCGGTTATTGAAGGGTCGGAAATACAGCTTAAAGACTTATGTGAAAACCGTGCCAAGGAAATTTACGGCGATAATTTACCTGTAACCGTGAAAAACCGCCTTGATAGGGAGCTTGGCTCGATAATTAAAAACGGCTTTGCCGTTATGTATGTAATAGCAGAAAAGCTGGTGTCCAAATCTGCCTCAGATGGATATTTAGTGGGTTCCCGCGGCTCTATCGGTTCATCTTTTGCAGCCACTATGAGCGGTATTACCGAGGTTAATCCGCTGCCGCCTCATTATGTATGTCTTTCATGTAAATATTCGGATTTTGACTCCGGTGATGTTTTAGATTACATAAAAATGAATCCTGGAAACTCCGGCTGTGATATGCCTGATAAAAACTGCCCTGATTGCGGTATTAAACTCCATAAAGACGGTCACGATATCCCCTTTGAAACCTTCCTGGGCTTTGACGGTGATAAGGAGCCTGATATTGACCTTAATTTTTCAGGGGAATATCAATTAAAAGCCCATGAATACGCTGAGGTGTTATTAGGCAAAGGATACCTGTTTAAAGCGGGAACTATATCCACCCTTGCCGATAAAACTGCCTTTGGTTATGTAAAAAATTATATGGAGGAACGTGGCAAAAAAGTTAGGTCTGCCGAGCTTAACCGTATTAAAAAAGGGGTTACAGGGGTTAAAAAGACCACCGGGCAGCATCCGGGGGGGCTTATGGTTGTGCCTAAAGGTAGGAGTATATATGAGTTTTGTCCTATTCAACGACCGGCAAATGATATGAAATCCACTGTTACAACCACCCATTTTGACTACCGCTCAATAAGCGGTCGGCTTTTGAAATTAGACCTTTTAGGACACGATGTGCCGACTATTATAAGGTATCTCCACGATAACACAGGTGTTGACCCTGCTGTGGTGGATTTATCGGATAAAGAGGTAATTAAACTGTTCAGCTCCTGTGAACCTTTAGGGGTCACAGCGGTAGAAATTGATTGTAAAACCGGCTCTTTAGGTCTGCCGGAATTTGGTACGGGCTTTGTACGGCAAATGCTTTTGGACACTATACCATCGTCTTTTTCTGATCTTGCTAGGATATCCGGTCTTTCCCATGGAGAGGATGTATGGCTTAACAACGCCCAAAACCTTGTTAAAGACGGCGTTTGTACTTTGAGCAATGTTATCTCTACCAGAGATGATATTATGATTTACCTTATGTCAAAAGGACTTCCCGGGCTTACTGCCTTCAAAATAGCTGAGGATGTCAGGAAAGGTAAAGGTCTAAAGCCTGAATATGAGGAGCTTATGAAAGAACACAGTGTTCCCGATTGGTACATAGAATCCTGTAAGCGCATAAAATATATGTTTCCCAAAGCTCATGGGGTAGCTTATGTTATGATGACTGTGCGTATTGGTTATTTTAAACTCCATCACCCTATAAGCTTTTATGGAGCTTCATTTTCCGTAAAATATGATGATTTTGACTATGAAATTATGTGTCGTGGTGCCGATAGGGCAAGACAGGAAATGAACAGGATTAAAGCACTGGGTAATGATGCTTCCGCTAAAGAAAAAAGTACTTTTGGTATGCTTGAATTAGTAAATGAAATGTATTGCCGTGGGCTTACTTTTGTCCCCTTAGATTTATACAAGGCTCATACCACAAAGTTTATTGTGACAGAAAATGGCTTAATGCCTCCTTTATGTGCAGTGCAGGGACTTGGGGAAACTGTGGCAAACAATATAGTAGCCGCAAGGGAAAAAGGAGAATTTCTCACGGTAGATGATTTTAGGAAGCGTACAAAAGCTACAAAAACCGTTATTGAACTGCTTAAGAAGACAGGAATACTTGCAGGTCTGCTGGAGACTAATCAACTTACGTTGTTTTAAAGTTCGCAATATATTAAATTTATCGCTTTTTTGTGGGAGTATATGATAATTATGCGAAAATTAGCGTTTGTGATTTTAGTGCTTAGCTTAATCTTTACCGGAGTGATGGGAACTGGCGTTTATACAGTTAACGCCTTTGGGGATATCCGGATTATTAGGGATGACGCTGCACAATTAACTGAGCCTCATCAGCAAATATATTCATGGGACATACAAATCTTCCTTGATGGTAGAGTGCTTATTTTCGATTCTCCCCCTGTTATTGTAAACGACAGGACTATGGTGCCTTTCAGAGCTATATTTGAGGCTTTTGATGCAGAAATTTCTTGGAATAGCGAAACACAAACCGTAACCACTGCTCACAGTCTTGCATCGGTTATCCTGACTATAGGAGATACTACAGCCTTTGTCAGCGGCACTGCAAAACAGCTTGATGTTCCCCCTATAATTACAAATGACAGGACAATGGTGCCTCTGCGCTTTATTTCTGAAGCTATGGGTGCAACTGTTGATTGGAATAGCGATGAGCGGATTGTTGATATTTGGCGGGATAACAGGGATGGCTTTATGATACCTGCTGCGTCTGTACAGGAAGAACAAGACTTTTCCTGGGGAATAGGCTTTGCAAAACCCTCCCGCGCTCCGTGGGATACCCCTGCATTTAGAAACGATAACCAGCAAAACAACAGCACAAATTTTGCACTAATAAATGCTATGAGAAATTTTCGAATCAAAGAGCAGCGCAGCTTTCCTAATATGGATTTTTCAAATCCATTCCGCCCTTTGGTAAGTGCCAATGAAATAAGACTTTCTGACAGCTTTGGGAGTGCATTTATTGAAGGCTTCCAAAACGACAGCTTATCTCAAATATTCCCTTTTAACGCGGTATATCTTGAAAGTGTATTTAATAGTATAGATTTTGCTTTATATGCAACAGGATCCGGGGGAATTCTTACTACTATTCCCGGTACAAACAGACGGCTTGTGGCAATCGCCGGCATTCCCGCTATGGAAGATGATAATTTTGTATTTACGGCAATCCATGAAGTAGGTCATGCGATTGGTCTTGGCGAGTCTTTAACTAATCTATTTACCGAATTATTTTTGGATACATCTCCTGCAAGACCTGGGACCGCCTTATACATACATGAAGGAAGCTATATGAATTATTGGTGGGAAAGAAACAGCTATTTTGACCGTCCGTTCCTAGACGCCGTTGGGGTACAGGAATTTTGGCAAGCAGCTTTTACATCTAATGAGGCATACCTTGCATTAATCAATCGAGTACTTGATAAAACTCCTGCCGCAAATTTTACTGCCGAAGATTTGATGCTTGCCCGGCGTGTAGTTTATGAAATACAAACCGAAGCAGCCCGGCATATACAGGAATTTGGATATAGAGAAAGCCGTTTATTTAATTTATATAACCCTTGGGGTGAGAGTAACATCACAATACAAATGCTGGATGGAATACCACGCCGTTTCTATCGTGCTTTTAATATAAGCACATCGCAGACAACGCGCAGTAGTGAGCTTATCTTAATCAGCGAAATAATTAACAGTTTAGCTGACTTTGGGAGAGAAAATAATATAAAACCGACAGATGCAGTTTTAGATTGGATAATTAATTTAGATTGGCAGGCAGATAATAATATATAAAAAGGATGAGCCATTATTATGAAAATCGGCTTTAGTTTTAAATATTTATGCGCTTTTTTGGCTCTTTTTGCCGCCATAGCAGCAATAGCAGTCTGGGTACCTGGCGGATTTATAAGAAACCATTTCGGCGATGTATTAATAGTCATTTTTATATACTGCTTTATTAGGACTTTCATACGTAACAGACTTAAATTGCTGCCTCTGTATATATTTATCTTTGCTTTTTTAGTGGAAATTGGTCAGTATTTTAATTTGGTATATCTGTTAGGGTTAGAACACTCACAGCTTGCGCGCATTGTAATAGGGGTCACATTCGACCCCTATGATATATTGATGTATTTTATTGGATGTGTTTTGATATATTTCGATAATAATTATTTATTTAACGATAATCGTTAAATAATACTTGACATTCATTAACCACCTTGTTATTATATTCTTATCCGCTTAATTCGGAAATGAATATTTAAAGTGAGGTAGATTTTTAATGGAATATCAAAAAGAGTATATTAGGTATATTAGCAAGTTTATTCATGGTCTTATAAGTTTAGTATTAGTCGTAACAATCACTTTTGCTCTAATGCAGACCTTTGCTTTTATTTGGATAACCCTTGATATGCCCCTTGAAACCGTTGTGGTACATGAACGTCCCGTAGAGGTTCCTTATTTATTGCGTATAGGAGATATCAATATTTTTACTCCAATTGTCCGTGAGTTTGGATTTGGTTTTAGTTTGAGAACTGTTTTATGGGCTATACCCCCAATCATTGCTTTAGCTTTCGCGAAAAATGTGTTTAAAAAGCTTAAAAAAGGTCATACGCCTTTTACAAAGGAAGTTGTACGCGGTTTTAATTATTTTGCAATTGCTTTTATAGTAGTAGCTGTTAATACCAATGTGATTACTGTTGTTTTTGCTTCCATCGTATTTGCTATGAGTTTTATTTTTGACTACGGTCGCTCACTGCAAGATGAAAGCGATACAATACTGTGAGAGGGTTGGTGAAAATATGGCAATAATATTACGCCTTGACAGAGTTATGGCTGACAGAAAAATATCTCTCGGAGAACTTGCTTTAAAAGTCGGCATTTCAAATGTAAATCTGTCTAATATTAAAACAGGAAAGATAAGTGCAATCCGCTTCTCTACCCTTGAAGCTATATGTGATGTACTGGATTGTCAGCCAGGGGATATACTTGAATATAAAAGAAAAGTTCCGGACGAAACCGGATAAGTCTAATATTAATATTAAAAAGCATGAATAAACGATTATTCATGCTTTTTTGATTTTGGATAAGGTTCTTTTTGGTCGGTAAGTTCCAGTATATAATCTACGCTAGTATTGTGATAAATGGCTAATTTCCTTAATATTTCAGTCGGAATATCATTTTTACCTATTTCGTATTGAGAGTAACCTGTTTGAGACATGCCCAAGATTTGACCCATTTTAGTTTGGTTCAAATCTTTATCTTCCCGTAGATTTCTGATTCGTTTGTAAGCCATATAATCACCTATAGTGATTATATCCAACTTAAAATAAGTTATTGATTTTTAACTTAAAATAAGTTAAAATGGTGTAGAAGGAGGAATTAATTTATGGAAAAATTTTTCAAAGAAGTATTATCCGGCATTCTGGAAAACGAAGATATTCAAGTAATCTTTCCAAATTTAGACATGAGCGCAGCAAAAATACTAGTAGAAGCGAAGTCTTTTGGAGCCTTATATAAAATAAAGACCATCATAGAGAATGACAGTCTTTCAGATTATCAGTGTATCGAAGAAATTATTTGTATACTCGAATCCATCGGCAGTAACGGCGGAAACCGCCATGATTTTTAAACTACTCCGCCTCTGCCGGCTCCCTTAACTTCCTATGGCTCTTATACACCAGCATACCTGTTAGAAAACAAGCCCCAACAATACCTGCAGGCACGGAAATGTAAGCGAAAAATACCATAGTATCAGCCGTAAATCTCACAATTCCATCCAGCGACGAGGTAAATCCGTCACCCATTCTCGTGCCTAAATTAGCACCAAGAGGTCTTATTGTTGGTGCGCCCCTTTCGGTTAAATGAACATGAA
The DNA here is from genome assembly GCA_009779915.1 of Defluviitaleaceae bacterium. GTDB lineage: Bacteria > Bacillota > Clostridia > Lachnospirales > UBA5962 > WRBA01. Next base: position 90,159 of record WRBA01000005.1, read on the forward strand.
GGGTTGAGAAACTTACAGCCCTATCAATCCTTCGAACGTTGGCTTCGTGACGCTCTATTTCTAAGCGCACTTCGGAAAGCCTTGCTTCAAGGCGTATTATATCTTCTAAATCCACTGAATTTTCAATAAATTCCAACAGCCTGGATTCCTCGGCTATATTTATATTAAGCCTTGCCTGGGCATCGTAATATTCGGCAGTTACATCTATTACATTATCATTAAAATGGCGCACCCGACCTATTTCATGGGCAGCAATAACGAAATCCTCGTAAAGCTCAGCAGAAACTCTTAAAGTCAAATCGGCAAATTTATGAATGCCTCCTCCTATACTTCTGGATTCAACCCAGCCGCCAAACTCCGCGGTTAAGCTTTCAAAACGTGCCGCGGCAGCCTCAATATCCTCCGATTCCATTGTCATAGAACCTGTTTTTATCCTTCTTTGGATCCGCTCGACCATATGATCAGCAAATCCCGTTGGCATAGGCGCATCCCATGCCATTTCCTCCATTGCGGGAGCCCACATTCCAGGGGCTGCGCCAGTCATCGGTGCAGTAGCAGGTGCAAAGCCTAGGGACGTCGACTCATAAAAGCTTCGATTAGCGGCACAAGCACTTAAAGTAAATATGATTAAACTCAGAGGTATTAATCTTAACCATCTCATTGTTTATGCCCCCTTTTTACAAACTTTTTAAATGAAAAATAGCCTATAGCTCCAAGAACAGCTATTAGGACAAGGGGAACAATAGTATAGGAAAACATTACCAATATCCCCTCAAAAAACAAAGTGGTAAAATTAACTGATCCTGTAAATGCATCAGATATACGCTCTCCGAAAGTCCGCTCAAAATAAATAGGCACATTGCCTTCAGTATGAAAGCTTATAGTAAATGAGTAATTTTGACTTCTTTCAAGGTTTTGGTTATAAGAGCCTCTAATACGCGCTCTATCCTGCTCTATTTGGCTTATCCTGTTTTGAAGAATGAGTCTATCATCAGCCCTTTGGGCACTAATGATAAGAGCTGTAAGCCTCCTGCCCTCTTCAAGCCTTGCGCCATACATTATGGCAAGCTCGTTTGTTGCGTGGGTTAAATCGGCTGCAAATTCGTTTTCAAAAGTGCTTTCCCCCAGCGATAATGCCAATCCTCTAACATGCTCATATGCCATATTAGGCACTCTTAATGTGAAAGAAGCAAAATTTTCAGAAACGCTGCTGGACTCAATCTCAAAACCGGCCATACGTATGGTTTGGACAGCTAAATCCATATCATCAACAGTGATACTAAGCGATGCCGTTCTTGATATGATAGAACTGTGGCTGCTGTGTACGGCGGTTTGATTCTCACCAAAGTAAAGCCTATCCCGTGGTTGGAGCATATCCTGATCCTGATGCCGCTCCTCAATATCTACTTCTCTCATCCCAGTAAGCAAATCTGGCACTTCCTCGGCAACGGCAGCAATTGGCGCGGCAGCAGCAGTTGGTGCAGGCATAGCAGCACCAAATCCAGCAGCGGCATCAGCACCTCTTCCGGCTATATCATCAGGTAAGTGCATTTGCACATCAACTATCGGCAAATCAAAGGCAACAACCTCAGCCGACCATTCCACCAACTCGTCAGCCGTATAGTTTGGAGTGCGGTTAACAAGTCCATTATTTATAATGGTCAGAGTGCCTCCAAGTAAGATAAAACACAATATAACAGAGGCGGCTATACTCACATAATTAGCAAAAGGAACGGTGCTATGGGATTTTTGCTCTTTTCTAAGCCTTTCCATAGTCCTATCGTGAAATCCTTCGGGAAGGGGCAGTTCAGGGAGTTCTCTAAGCTCTAAAAGGAGGTGCTCCATAGCCGAAAGCTCATCACGGCAATTAGTACATAACGCCAAGTGACTTTCCAGCTCATCGTTCATTATTCCTTCGTCTAAATAAATGGAAATTAATTCCAAATATTCATCACAAGTTTTCATGATATACCCTCCCTTCTCTGTATCTTATATCTCTAATGACGCTGTTTTGCTTTTTTTGTTCCCTATCTAAGAAAAGCTATAGGTTAATTTCATCTCGCAATTTTTTCCTTGCTCTTGCAATTCTTGACTTAACCGTACCCATATTAATGCCTAAAGCAATTGCTACTTCATCATAGCTAAGCCCGTTAACATCTCTCATAATAATTACAGCCCTATAATCCGGCGGCAATTTGTTTATTGCCCTTTGTATATTTTCACTCATATCTTTTCGTAAATATTCAGTTTCAGGAGTATTATTATCTCTAAGCACAGGGTTTTCCAAATGATAGGAATCTTTCCCATAATCTATGTCAAGGCTTAAGTTTGTTTTGCCTTTTCTTTTTCTTATTTCATCTATGCAAGTATTATTAATTATCCTAAAAAGCCAGCTTTTAAAAGAATTAGCACCTGCACATTTTAAAAGATTTTTATAGACTTTAATAATAACTTCCTGTGATATATCCTCAGCATCCCCATGGTTTGGAAGCATTCTGTAAGCGGCATTATAAATAAGCTTTTCATAAGCTTTAATAAGCCCTTCGAAAGCTTCTAAATCGCCCTTTTGGGCTTTTTTGAACAATATTTCATCCATGGCAAAAAGCCCTCCTTTACTATAACAGGGCTATATTTTATCTGATAATATTAAAATCTTCATCGGTGCTGTCAAAACGTATTATCCGCCATTGATTTTGAGGTATAATACGCTCTAAACGAAACTGCCAATAAAATGTTTCATTAGTGTTAAAGGTTTGCTTAGCTCTTATGTAGCAAACTGTCGGGTCATTTACATCAAAGATTGGCGGCAGCTTCTCCCATCCGGTTTTAAATATCCCATATTCCGCAAAGCGGTCAACCACATCCATTACAGTTTCAAACTGCTCTTCAAAAGAGTTTAGCGCAATCAGCTCCGGACCGAATAAATGCCGCATCTGAGTAATAACTTTGGGATATAAGTCCCTATCAACTATCATGCCGGAATAAATAAGCCTGCTTAAATCAAAATAATATGTCATAACCTCTTCCGGCGTCATAGGGTAATCATTAATCAAGTCCGTATTCATACTACTTTCAAAAAGCCGTGTAGCAACGGCTCGCCTTTGTGGGTCGAAATAAACATGAGTATTTAGATGTGTAAAAAGAGCAAAACCTATTATGGACACCAAAATAATAACCCCTACTAATATTATCAATATACCTACTGTATAGGAGCTCTTTTTCACTTGTAAATCTCTGTCCCGTCTGCCTTGTGTACTGCCCCGCATTCTATCGCTCATTGAACTAATTTCAAAATATTAGGCATACCCTGAGCACCTACAGCGGTTTTATAAGGCTTTGCATCTTTAAACGATATTATAGTAGGTATGCTCATAATAGAAAATTGGACAGCTAAATCAGGATTTTCGTCAACATCAACTCTATAAACTGCTATATTATCATTTGACCTCGCAATCTCTTCCATAACTGGTGCCATCATTTTGCAAGGACCGCACCATTCCGCATAAAAATCAACTATAATTGGCTTGTCGGCATTTTCTATAGTGGGATTAAAGTTATTTTTATCTAGTTTTTGTATACTCATATAGGCACCATCCCTAAATTTATTTCGCAGCACTTATCTTATTTATAGCATCTTTAAGTGTTTTTGGCAAGTCTTTCAATTCACCCTTCTAATTTCAACAGCCCTTAAATTAAAGTCCGCATGGATAGTGAAATCCCTCCCTGCAGCCAAGGATAACGGATAATACTCATTAGAACCAATATTTATAGCACTGTCTGTTTGCCCTATATTCGAGTAAATGCCAATATCCGCTGTGGTTCTCACATAAAATTCACCATCATGATACATAGCCCTTGAGGTATGACTTATCCGTTGGGAAAATAAATCTTTGCCTGCGCTAAAATCAATTCGGGGTAAAAAATAATTATCAAGGTCACGGATGCTATCTCTATAAGCTCTTGTCATACGGTCATTATCAGTTATAGAAAAATTATATATACCCTGTCTCATGTTTACAGGGTCAATACCATTAAATGACATATAATTTATAGCCTTTATACGTGGATAATCCGTTCTTACAGCTCTAAAAATTTCCTCCATCATAAGTGTAGCCTCTGTAATATGATAAGCATGATTGCGAGACGAAAAATGGCTGATACCAAGCTGTGATATAAACATAGGCTTTCGCTCCTGAAAGTGAAAATGAAAAAAATCAAGTTTAGCCCTTACATCCGAGATACTGCTTTGGCTATCTACAAAAAGATTTATTCCCACCCAGTCAGTATAATCATCGCCGGGATAATGACGCTCTATTAAATGGAGCGAGTCCGCATATATATTCCATACAAGTACTACATTAGGGGCATAGCTGTTAAAATACCTTCTAGCCATTCTAAAAAATGAAATATATTCCTCCGGATCAAAAGACAATTCATGACTTACCGGAAATAGGTGAATAAACATAGGTACATTAATTTCACCAAATAACTGGGCACTTTCACGTAAAAGATGGTAATCGAATGGTCTTTCAATATTTTGAGGGGTAACTACTATATTAGGAGTTTTCATATTAACGATTAAATCCAATACCCATTCGGTCGGAAAAGGCTGACCCATTTTATAAAAATATGTGTAAAAACTATGCTCCACTCCTACCAGCTCTTCAAAAGCTTCAATATCTCCCATAACAATCCTGTCGGATAATATATACGCGCCGATATATACCCCCGTTTCAGGCTCAAATAGCCCCGGCGCAAGAATTTTCTGCGTAAAAAGCCCAAAGTCCTGCGTATAGTCCAAACTTATTGCTGGAATATAGGCTATATCCTGCACCTCCTCCCGGTCAGGCTGGGCAAGCCTATTGCCACAAGCCGAAAAAGCGAATAGCAAAATAAATAGTAATAATGTTTTTTTCATTTCGCCTCCAGATATTTCCTTAAAGCCTCAAGATAATGCACTACAACGCCTTTCCCGCTTCCAACCTCTATGGCAATTTCCTCAAAATCTTTGTAAGGTATGCTTTTTCTGCCTCCAGCTAAAGCCTCATCCCAATATTTCTTTAATGGAGCAAATGGCAGAAGGTATATTTCATCATAAAGGGTAAAGCTTACCAAAAAAAACGCTGCCCCATGCTGGTTTTCAAATTTTTCCATAAACTCCATCTGATGAGTATGAATATTTTGAAGGGGTAGGTTTTTCCTATTAGTTTCCTTGGCGTCAAATGCTACAGGCACGCCCTGTACCACACCTATGTAATCAACAGTACTTTTTTTGTCAAAATACCCTAAGGTAATCGCATTTTTGCCCTTGTCAATATTTATAGGGGTAATAGGCGTTGGAATTTTCTGGATTATTGCCAGGTTTTTACTTTCGTATACTTCATTTGACATATTAATCATACTCTCAAAGGTACTTCCGCGAAGTCCTCTCGTTGTCCAATAGCCCATCTCACTCTCCTGTGTGAAATTACATTAAAAAAGCAACTACACGCTGCAATCCGCCATATAAACAACCTCGCCGCCAACGATGGTGCATTTCAATTTACCCTTTACCATCATCCCCCCAAAAGGTGAAAACTTGGCTTTAGAGACAAAGTTTGGCGGGGTTATAAAATGCTCCTCCTCTGGGTTAAATATAACTAAATCCCCGTCACGACCTTTTTCCACCCCGCTTTTACTCTCAAGAAGGAGTATTTTGGCCGGATATTTATTAAATTTATCAATAAGCTGGCTAAGTTTCATCTTGCCGCTGGTTACAAGTGCCGAGTAGCTTACACCAAAAGCTGTTTCCAAAGAGGATATGCCAAAAGATGCCATATCAAATTCCCTATGCTTGCTTTCAATCGTTGTAGGGGTGTGCCCTGATGAAATAGCGTCTATTGTCCCATCTTGCAAGCCTTCTATTATTGCATCAACATCCTCCCAGCACCTTAATGGCGGCTTTACCTTCACTAATGTATTATATCCATCTACATTGTCCTCGGTGAGAGTAAAATAATGCGGCTGAGTATCACATGTTACAAAAACTCCCTTTGTTTTGGCAGCCCTTACAAGCTCCACAGAGCCTTTTGTACTTACTTTTGAAATGTGGATACGGCAGCCTGTCCGCTCTGATAAAATAATATTGCGTGACACCATTATTTCCTCAGCTTCCCGCGGTATTCCTCTAAGACCAAAAGCGGATGCTACCTTCCCTGCATTTACCACACCCTTTGCCGCCAAAGCCGGATCCTCACATGTGGTTATAAGAGGAATGTTAAACATGGATGAATAACGCATAATATTACGAAGAAGTGCCGCGTCCGCCACACATTTGCCCCCATCGGACAAAGCAGCTATACCGGCTGTTACCATTTCCCCTATTTCAGCGATTTTCGTTCCTTCGCCCCCTACAGTCATTTGACCGTAAACATGAACATTTACCATTGAAAGTTTTAAGGCACGGCTTATTATATAATTTACAACGGTTTTATTGTCAACTACAGGACTTGTGTTTGGCTGACTGGTTATAGAGGTAAAGCCCCCTTTTGCAGCAGAGCGGGTCACTGTTGATAAATCTTCAATATTTTCATAGCCCGGGTCACAAATTTCACAGTTCATATCTATAAAACCTGGCAGAACATATCCACCCTTCGCATCAATAATATTACAATCCGTATCTTTTGGAGGATTAATATTTTCTCCGATTTCTAAAATTATCTCATCTACAAGTATATCCCGGGCTTTTTCATCACCGTTTTGATTTATAATTATCCCATTTTTTATAAGTATCAAATCATAATCCCTCCCCTCATTGATAGGATATATAACATTGCCATCCTAAGTGCCACACCGTTTGATATCTGGTCATCAACTAAACATTGAGGAGATTCTATCACGTCCGAGTCTATTTCAATACCTCTGTTTATAGGTCCCGGATGCATAACTATTACCTCATCCTTAGCGTAACTTAACATACGCTTATCTATTTTAAACATATTTTTATATTCGTTATAAGAAGGAAGCTCATTACTATACCTATCCTCAGCTAAAAGGCGCGCCCCCATTATAACATCAGCATTTTTAACTGCCTTATAAGGGTCTGAATATACTTCAACCCCAAAGGACTCAAGATCCTCCGGTATAAGGGTTGGAGGGCCTGCAACGGATACATGTGCCCCAAGCTTCAAAAACCCCCAAATATTGCTCTTAGCATACCTTGAATGAGTAATATCTCCTATAAAAGCTACTTTTAAGCCTCGCTTAAATCCGCCCATCCGCTCTTTTATTGTCATAAGCTCAAGAAGGGCTTGGCTGGGGTTTTCGTTTATACCGTCCCCTGCGTTTATAACACTTGCGGACACATTGCTTGCAAGGAATTTTGCGCTGCCTGATACAGGATGGCGTATAACAATAAAATCCGCCCCCATTTGGTCTATGATTTTACCCATTTCCAAAAGATCTGAAAAACCCGGCGTTTCATTCTTTTCGGAGATATTCATATTAACCACATTTGCGGATAAATACTGCCCTGCAAGCTCATAGGATACTTTTGTCCTGGAGCGGTTTTCGTAAAATAGTATAACTACGGATTTACCCTGTAAATGAGGAGCTTTTTTATTTGGCTGGTTAAGGACATATTTCATTGTATCCGCGGTTTCGATTATATAAAGTATTTCCTCGGCGGACATATCTTTCAGTCCAATATAGTCTTTCCTATATATTGACATATCTTATTTCCCTACCTTCTAAGCAAATCTTCAAAATATTCAGGGCGTTTAGCCTCAAACTCCATAAATTCCCCTGTTGATGGATGAAAAAACCCCAAACTTTTGGCAAATAACGCCTGTCCACCCAGCTTGTACTTGGATTTTTCGGGACCGTATACCAAATCTCCAACAAGAGGGTGACCTAAATATGCCATATGCACTCGTATTTGATGGGTACGCCCTGTTATGAGCCGGGCTTCAATGAATGTTGTGCTTTTAAAACGCTCTATTACTTTGACATTTGTTATGGCTTCCTTAGAGTTTTTTATTGTGACACACATCTTCTTCCTGTCCCGTTCCGAGCGGCCTATAGGCTTATCTATAGTGAAACTCTCTTCTTTTACCAAGCCCATAACTAAAGCTTCATAAACTTTTTTAACCTTTCGGGAGGAAAACTGCTCGCTCAAGCTGCAGTGCGCCTTATCATTTTTAGCAGCTACAATCAAACCGGATGTATCCATGTCAATACGATGGACTATACCCGGACGCAAAATGCCGTTAATACCTGATAAATTTCCCTTACAATGATATAAAAGGGCATTTACCAATGTAGCTGCGTAATGCCCTGCCGCCGGGTGAACAACCATCCCTTTAGGCTTGTTGATTACTATTATATCATCATCCTCATGGCATATATCAAGAGTTATATCCTCAGGCATTATATCCGGAGTAACTGGAGGATAAGGGGCAATTTGGACTACATCCCCTGCTTTTAGCTTATAGCCCGCTTTTTGCGGCTTGCCTCCAATTGTAACATTACCCGATTCTATATGTTTTTTTAGAAAACTCCGGCTTAAATCATCCTTTTGCCCAGATATAAAAACATCAAGTCTTATCCCTGCATCCTCTTCCTCAGCGTATAATACTAAATCATCACTCATTTTTCTTCCTGCTCTTCCTTAATAAAAAAAATCATAAGTATACCTAAAAGTATTGTGCCGCTTACAACATATATATCAGCAATATTAAATATTGGGAAGTTGATAAAGTCAAAGCGTAAAAAATCCACCACATAGCCATGGAGCAGCCTGTCGATAGAATTGCCTATGCCTCCCGCGGCTATAAGTATCAAAAAAAAGCGAACCAAATTGTAAATACGACCATTTGGAAGTTTAACATAATAAAACCCTATCACAACAAGCACAACCACAGCGAACCCTAAGAAAAACCACCTTCCCCCCGGGAAGATCCCAAAGGCCGCGCCCCAGTTTCTGTGAAAAGTCAGGCTAAGTATATTAGGTATTACAACTACATTCGCATGACCCATTAAATTTGTTACGGCAAAATGCTTACTCCATTGGTCTAATGCAACAAAGAGAAATGTTAGTAATATTGGATTTATAATTTTAAAAATTTTCATTATTCATCTCCCGGTTAATATTGCTTCATCAATTAAAGCTTTTGGCTAGATTTAGTTTTGTGAGCAATAGATTACTTCCACAATATAATAGCATATCAGGGAGCATTTAGTAAACATATACGCGTAATTTATCTAGTTTTGCAAAGATTTGCGCTTTTGTTGATTTTTCTTTGAGATTAATTTATATTATAGTGAAATGAATTTAAAACTGCAACGCTTGCGTTGTGAGTTTTAAATTTGATTGAACGTCCCGCACCGCGGTCCCGAAGGGATTAAGGTGCGCCAAATGTGAACATGGTTCACATTTGGGCTGTATCACTTTTAAAGTGATACAGCTATAACTTATATCGAATGAAAAAAGGAGGAAAATTTAATGGAGACTTCCTTAAAAATCTTGGGACAAACTATGATAGTTGTACCCATTGGGGATATAGATCATCATACATCTATAGCTTTGAGAGAGAAAATAGATAAAGAAGCGGTCAGGGAAAATATAAAAAATATATTGTTCGATTTTTCCAATGTTGAGTTTATGGACAGCTCCGGCATAGGGCTTATTATCGGACGCTACAAACTTATGTCGGCAAATAACGGGATTACTGCCGTTTGTCATATAAGTGATTCACTTAGGCGGATATTTGATATTTCCGGACTTAAAAAAATTGTGCATTTATATGGAAATCTTGATGAAGCCATAAACCAAATACAGTTACGGTAGGGGGGAGAGTTTTGTATGGAATATGATAATGAAATGATTCTTGAAATGTCGGCAAAATCAAGGAACGAAAGCTTTGCAAGGGTGGTAGCCGCATCGTTTGCCGCATCACTAGACCCCACGGTTGCCGAGGTGGCTGATATAAAAACCGCTGTTTCAGAAGCAGTAACTAATGCAATTATTCACGGCTACGGTGAAAGTCCTAAAAATGGCACGGTTACACTTAAATGCGGCATTTTACAAGATACAATTTACATAGAAATTATAGATTTTGGAAAGGGTATTTCCGATATCGAAGAGGCTATGACTCCATTATATACATCAGCGCCTGAGGATGAAAGAAGCGGCATGGGCTTTACTATTATGGAGACTTTTATGGATAGTGTAGAGGTTTTATCGCAGCCAAGTAAGGGAACGGTTGTTCGCATGAGTAAGAAAATTGGACAAAGAGATATTTAGACCTAAGAGCCCGCGACACAAAGCGGCTTAAAATAAGCTGTAAATACGGGCAGTAGCTTATTGACCGCTGGTTCTTAGACAAATGCGGTTATAGTGGAGGATATATGGACCACACAATGGGGCTTATTAAAAAAGCTCAAGACGGCGACAAAGAAGCTGCCGGCACACTAATTGAAGAAAACGCAGGTCTCATATGGTCTGTTGTGAGAAAGTTTTCAGGTCGCGGCTACGAATTGGACGATTTATACCAAATAGGGGCTATGGGGCTTTTAAAGTGTATACAAAAGTTTGACCAATCTTTTGAGGTAAAATTTTCCACATATGCTGTACCTATGATAATGGGTGAAATAAAGAGATTTCTTCGTGATGACGGACTTATCAAGGTATCCCGCCCTTTAAAAGAGCTTGCTATAAAAGCCAAATACATACAGGAAGATTTAATAAAGAAAAACGGCGAACCTCCTACGATAACTGAAATCGCCAAGGTCCTTGATGTAGCTCGTGAAGATTTAATAATGGCCTTAGAGGCCGGCAAGGATGTTGAGAGTCTTTATCAAACCATATATCAAGGTGACGGCAGCCCTATTTATCTTATAGATAAGCTGGATATGGCTGAAAGTGACGCTCCTGAAATCGTTGATATAATAGCCCTTAAAGAAATTTTGAATACCCTTTCTCCTAAAGAGAGGCGAATAATTATGCTTAGATATTTTGAAGAAAAAACTCAAATGGAAATAGCTAAGGAAATAGGGGTTTCTCAGGTTCAAGTTTCGCGGATTGAGAAGAAGATTATCCAAAATATAAGAGAAAATTTACTGGAAGCTGAGTAAAACTCAATTTTCAGTAAATTTTCACTAAAACATTTCGACAAACACTTGATTTTTACCTTCTTTAGTACGATAATCTAAGTAAGAGTTATGGTATTTCATACCAATGGATCGTATACAAGGAGGTATTTATATGTCAATCCATGCTAATTTTAACAGCAGAGTAAATACATTTAACCAAAACCAATCATTACTTAACAGTTTTAACAGTATTAATAATAATCGTAGTGTAGGCTTTGGAAATAATGCTTTTGACCCGTTTGCGGCTTTTAATATGAATTTTGGCGTAAACAACGCTGCTGCCAGTGCTGATGTAAGGAGTTTTTTAACCGGCATGAGAAGTACCGCCGAGAGACTCGGCTCAGCTATGGACAGAATGAGAGGCACAGGGCGTGAAACTGTAGTCGCGTCAGACCCTAACGCTTTATCTATCAGGACGGCAAGCCCATCTGCAAGGATTGATGATGTAAATATTAGAATCCAACAAGTTGCAAGCGGTCAAGTAAATCAGGGCACCTCTCTTGAAGCCGGCAGAAGAGTATCTGTATCTGATGCAAGGACTCACAGATTTGAAATCGAGCAAAATGGTCAAACTCATGAGCTTTCTTTTAGGGTTGGCGTAAATTATACTCAGGAAGATATGCAAAATGCTATGGCACGTGCCATTAACAACGCCAATATAGGAGTTACGGCTTCTGTTGATACAAGTAATGACAGCAGAAACTCAACATTAACCGTACAATCAAGAGAATCGGGATTTTTCGCCGATGGAAGAAATGAATTTGCAATAAGAGACGTATCCGGCGGCAGAGCTGTTGCTATGGCAGGTGTCGGGACACAAACTCAAAGACCGCAGGATGCGGAATTTTCGGTAAACGGCGGTACTTTGCAAACTTCACGCTCCAACGATGTTGATTTAGGCAATGGTGTTACGGCAACCTTAAGGCAGGCTGCAAGTAATCGGGAAATAACCGTTGGCATGGGCAGAGAACGCAATATTTCCGCCGAAAATGTTAATGAAATGGTGCGGCAGTTTAATACTCTTTTGACAAATACCGCTGATAACAGAGGTGACAGAGGGGTTAACAGACTTCATCATCAGCTTGCAGGGCTTTCAACTTCCTCTGCCGCTTCTTTGGCACAAGTTGGTATAAGTGTTGACAGAGAAGGCTTTATGAGCGTTAATTCTTCAAGACTTAATACGGCAATTGAAAACGGCTCTTTGGACAGATTTTTAAACGGTGACAGCCAGGGAGCAAGCTTTGGCTTTGCCAACAGGCTCGCAAGGATTGCTGAAGATGTGAGCAGCAACCCTCACCGCTATATGAGTCGTGAATCTCTTGATCTTTTGGAGCCAAGCGGCTCCGCTTTTGCCCGCCCGGGGCATAATACAGGTAGTATGCTTGATTCTATGCGGATTTCAAGGCAAAATCGGATATTTACAATGGGGCTTTTACTTGACATGTTTATCTAAGTCCCAAAGATTATAAACAAGTTCCAACGCCTATTCAGGGCAAACATATGAAGCATTTGCCCTAAAAGCCTATTCTCAAACTCTTGTTCGGGAATAGGCTTTGTGTTATTATTAAACTATAGAATAAGTTTATGTAGGAGGTATTACTCTCTTGGATATAAAAATATCACCATCGGCTTTGGCTTGTGATTTATCACGGTTTGCGGAGGAGTGCCAGGCAATGTATGATGCCGGAGCTCATATGATTCATTTAGATATTATGGACGGGCATTTTGTGCCGAATTTAACCTTCGGCGCCCCCCTTATCAGGTGCTTGCGTGGTAAAAGCCCTATTATTTTTGATGCCCATTTAATGATTTCGCGCCCTGATTTATATATAGAAGATTTTGTGAAAGCAGGGGCGGATATAATCACATTCCATATCGAGGCAGACTGTAATACTGCTGATACATTAAAGAAAATACGCAGCTTTTCCGTTAAGTCAGGACTTTCTCTAAAGCCTGGCACTGAAATAGAGGAAGTGCTACCTTTCATCCCTCTTGTGGATATGATACTTGTTATGACTGTTGAGCCCGGTTTTGGCGGTCAGTCCTTTATGGCTGATATGCTGCCTAAAGTGCGGTTTTTGAGAGATAATTACCCAACTCTTGATATACAGGTGGATGGTGGGCTAAACAACCACACTTCTAAACTTGCGGTTGAAGCCGGTGCTAATATTATCGTTGCAGGCTCCTATTTATTTGGTCAAAGCGATTACAAAAAAGCAGTAGGGGAACTTTATGAAATATGCATACAGTCAGCGGAATAGTTGAGTCCATTATATTTAATAATGTCGAAAACGGTTACTGCGTCTTTTCAATAGAGTACGAAGACGAAGAACTTGTTTGTACCGGCAACCTCCCTTTTTTAAATGAAGGGGAGGAGGTTTCTCTTGCCGGTGATTATATCATACATCCCACTTACGGCAAGCAATTTGCCTTTACCGAATACAGTAAAACCGCACCAAAAGATGCTCTGGGTATTGTTAAATATTTGGGAAGCGGTGTTATAAAAGGCATAGGCGAAAAAACTGCCGAGCAAATCGTTAAACGCTTTGGGGATCAAACCTTTGAAGTGATGGAAAATTATCCCGAAAAACTGGCGGAGATAAAAGGCATATCTATAGCTAAAGCTACGGCAATCAGCGCACAGTTTCATGAGCAGCTGTACCAGCGGCAGGCTATGATGTTCCTCCATAATTACGGTATAACTGCCGCAACCGCCGCTAAAATATGGGATAGATATAAGGAAAGAACTATAGCCACAATGAATGAAAATCCCTATGAGCTTGCCAATGATATTATCGGTTTTGGTTTTAAATCAGCTGATTCCATAGCTTATAGGATGGGGATAGAGCCTTCAAATATGCACAGGATAAAATCCGGCATCCGCTATGTCCTTATGGAAGCGGTTACGGAGGGGCACTCCTTTTATCCAAAAGAGCGGCTTGTGGAAAAATCTGCTGAGCTTTTGGAGGCACCTAAGGAGCTTGTACAAAATGGCCTAATGGAGCTTCATATCGAAAAATCCGTGGTCATGGAAAATCTGGAAGATATTACAGCAGTCTATCTTGGCAGCTATTATTACGCCGAGAATTATGTAGCAAGGAAGCTTGTGGAGCTTGACTTTGTAAAGGATGATGAGGATAATTCCCAAACTGAAAATATATTAAGGGAGCTTTGTGAGGAACTTAATATAGACCTTGCCGAAAAACAGCTGATGGCTGTCCGGCAATCCTTAAAAGGCGGCGTTTTAGTAATAACAGGCGGGCCGGGTACAGGAAAAACCACAACTATAAAAGCAATTATAGAGGCATTGGAGTCTTCGGAGCTTATTGTCCAGCTTGCGGCACCAACAGGGAGAGCGGCAAAGCGTATGACTGAAGCCACAGGTAAAGAAGCAAAAACAATACATCGCCTTCTTGAAGTTAAATTCCTTGCCAATGACGCCAGAAGGCAGACTTTTGAAAAAAACGAAGATGACCCATTGGAAACAGATGTACTTATTATTGACGAAATTTCAATGGTGGATATAATGCTTATGATGCACCTTCTAAAAGCGCTCCAGTCTGGTACGAGACTTATACTTGTAGGAGATGTTAATCAGCTTCCCTCAGTAGGCGCCGGTAATGTCCTTAAGGATATTCTCATAAGCGGCTGTTTAAATTCAGTGTATTTAGATGAGATTTTCAGGCAGGCACAGCTTAGTCATATAGTTTTAAACGCCCACAGGATAAACCAAGGTGATAAACCTCTTCTAAACGAGACCGACAGCGATTTTTTTATGATGCGGCGAGGAAGTATTGACTCAGTAGCTACAAGCATTTGCGAACTTGTGTCAGACAGGCTGCCAAAATACGGTAATTATAATCCTGCTAAAGATATTCAAGTACTTACCCCTATGAGAAAATCCCGCATAGGTGCCTTAGGGCTTAATAAAGATTTGCAAAATGTCCTCAACCCGTCATCTCCTAGGAAGAGAGAGTATGAATACCGCGGCATAACTTTTCGTGAAGGCGACAAGGTTATGCAGATTAAAAATAATTATAATATAGAATGGGATGATGAAGAAAGTACAGGTGTTTTTAATGGAGACCAAGGGATTATTGATAGTATAAGCCTTTTATCCGAAAAACTTAAAGTAGCTTTTGATGACGGAAAAAATATTGAATATGATTTTACACAACTGGAAGAACTGGAACTTGCATATGCTATAACCATTCATAAGTCACAGGGTTCCGAGTATAAAGTCGTGGTTATCCCTATTCACTCGGGACCGCCGATGCTCCTTACGAGAAATCTTCTTTATACTGCTGTGACAAGGGCAAGGAATTTGGTGGTTATAGTTGGTACAGAGGAATGTGTTAATATGATGGTTGGTAATAATAGGGAGATTTTAAGGTATTCGGCTCTTGATAAGAAGATTGTTAAGTTCGCCGGTGTTTTGGATAGGGTGAAATAGAAGCAATATATAAATACCTTAGTGATAATGTTTTTATCACTAGGGTATTTTTTTGATTGAAACTTCCCAATCATCAAAAAGTTTAATTTTGGCATCGCCAAATTTAATTGTTATATTTGGTAATGCAAAATATTGCAATTATTTTATCCTATATAATCTTGGCAAGGAGATGGTAATTTGAGAAAAAGAAAGTTACCCCTTGGTGATAAAAATATGATTGGTCTTAGAGTAACCGAAGCGCGAAGCAAACAAGGTATGAAGCAAATTGAGCTTCTAAGTAAGCTGCAAACATCTGGCATAGATATCAGTACCCCTGCTTTATCCCTGCTCGAAGGTCAAAAACGTCCTGTCTCAGATTTTGAGTTGAGTGCATTAGCCGATATCCTCAATGTTTCTGTTGATTGGTTATTGGGGAGAGAAGAGACAACTAAGAGGTGACTGCTTTGCCAATATCTTTTAATCCTATGCGTTTATATATGGGAAAACATAATATTTCATATTATTACCTTGCCAATCAAGGCATTGACGCACGGACTTTGCAGCGTATTCGCCATGATAGACCAATCACCACAGAAACTCTTGGGAAGTTATGCAAAATATTAAATTGCCAGCCGGGTGAGTTAATTGAATATCTTGGTGATACCAATGAAAGTTAATAGTATGACTACTGGAAGAATAAAAGCCCTTCGCGAAGACAAAGAGTGAACACAGCAAAAAGTTGCTGACTTGTTTACATATTAGCAGAAGTGCTTATTCCGCTTATGAAAATGGTGCAAATGCAGCACCTATTGAAATTTTAATAAAACTTTCCAACTATACATGATACCAGCGTTGATTATATTCTGGATTTAGCAGATAACCCCATTCCTTATGAGCGAAAACAAAAAAGAAGCATTTAAATTTAAAACATCAACACTCAAGGTTTTACACGAAACATTTGATGAGTTTTTAAACTTAATCTATCCTAAAAAATGCCTTGTTTGCGGCAAGGTTTTTTTTCATGAAAGGTCCTTTCCTACTTGTGAGCGCTGCTTTTTGGAGTTTAAGCTTGTAAATTATAATATAACCGGTGACTTCAATTTCGATCGTAATCTCTCTATTTTTGAATATAATGAAACTCTACGGGCAATAATTCTTGATATAAAGTTTGGCAAAAAAGCGTATAAAATGGTTAATTTAGCCAAACTTGCCGTGAAAGCCAATAAAGATAATGATTTTTTTCTTTCAGATTATAAAGATTTTGATGCTGTAATTCCGGTTCCCCTGCATAAAAAGCGGTTTAGGGTACGCGGCTTTAATCAGTCTTATGTACTTGCAAAGGAAATAGCCCAAGCAATAAATTTGCCTCTTGACACTGATATTTGTGAGCGCAATATCTACCGTGAACCTCAAAGCAGCCTAAAATCAGGAAAATACAGACAAGGAAATGTTCTTAGCGTATTTTCACTCAAAAAAGACTCTATTATTACAGGGAAAAATTTTGTTCTGGTTGATGATATATTTACAACCGGTTCAACCCTAGACAGCCTGGCGAAAGTACTTCGCGACAATGGGGCTGATAAAATTGCTTGTATAACTGTTGGAATAGCTTCTGCAAGACCTTTAGAAGCCTATGCCAAAAAACCAAAATGATAACTTATTTTTAAATGAGTCGAAACAAAAATCTCTGGTGTCGCTTAAAATTTGTAAATTTTGTATAATCTTTATAATAGCTTCTGACGATAATATTATTGCAGCAAGAATATATTGAAAGCTTTCGAGGCATTACTGCTTCCTTTGCATATGATATCTCTTATGACAGGCAGGTGAGAATTTATGGATTTTAGAATCGATGGTGTACGACCAACTTTCGAAGTTCACAAGACCGATAAGACTGGAGCTGTTTCAAGGCTATCCAGAACAAGTGGCAAGAAAGACAATGTAGCTTTATCAAGTCAGGGCAGAGATTATCAAATGGCTCTTCGCGCTCTTAAAGAAGTACCTGATATTCGCGAAAACAGAGTTAATGAAGTTTTGGATAAAATCGAATCAGGCAGCTTTGACTTAAGCTCTAAAGATATTGCAAGCAAAATGTTGTCTTTATTCGACTAATGAAGATAGGGGCTGTCTTATACTTTAAGATGGCTCTTTATTTTTTAAGGGGAGTGAGCATTTGGCCGGGCTTATAAATGAACTATTAACTATTCTTAAAGAACAAACGAGAAGCTATGATGAACTTCTTGTCCTTAGCCGTGAAAAACGCCGGGTGATTATAGAAAATGATGTTGATATGCTTGGAAAAATCACTCAGGCTGAAAACTCTATAATCGGTCAAACTCAAAAGGCTGAAAATAGACGCCTTGAGGTTATGGACAATATTGCAACGGTACTTGCTCAAAATCCTGAGGAGCTTACTTTAACTAAGTTAGCTGAGCTTATAAAAGGTCAGGAGGAGTATGACGAGCTTGTGGAACTTGGGAAAACTCTTAAAGCTACTCTTGACAATCTTAAGGAAGAAAATGACAGAAATACCGTTTTAATCCAATCATCTCTTGATTATATTGAGTTTACTGTAAATTTAGTGCGTCAGGCAGCAAGTGCTGATGACACTTATACCGGCACTCGTAAGCAGGCACCGGGCCTTGACAAAGGATTTTTTGACAAAAAACAATAATTGTTTTCGTGAAAACACTTTCATTATTCACAATATATTGTTAATGTAAAAACCTGTTTGCTAAAAAACTACCAAGCATTGGCTAATATAATTTATTCCTATTAGTATTAATGTATCGGTGCAACCTACCGATATAAGTTATAGACATGGATGTTTGTTGCAAGATTAGGCACTGTATTTATGGGTGTTCTTAGGGCAAAGGATTGCTTTAAAGACAGCCGTAAGAACAGTGCCTTTAATAAAGATTTCAGTAAATACCAGTAAATATTTCGGAGGGCTATATATGAATAGAGGCTTTAACACAGCTATATCCGGTCTTAACGCAGCTAGAACGGGCTTGGCTGTCACAGGTCATAACATGGCTAATGTTACTACTGTGGGTTACACTCGTCAGCAAGCACTTCAGCATAATTTTTCATATCAAAACATAGGCAATAGGCTTCAAGTTGGTATGGGTAACGATATTACAATGATCCGTCAAGTAAGAGATCGATTTCTTGATTTGCAATTTCGCGGTGAAATTGGGCGCATGGCTTTTCATGGCGTAGTTTACACTACAGGTAATCGTCTTGAAGAAATTTATGGAGAATTGCAGAGTTTGTACTCTACCCGCTCTATAAAGCAGGATTTGTGGGAGTCTATTAACGAACTTACAATGCACCCCTCTGGCATTCACACAAGACGTAGTTTTATTTCTACAATGCAATCATACATAACTAAAATGAATAATGTAAATCAGCGTATGATTAACGAGCAAGATCATCTTGATTTGGAAGTCAGGCGCACCGTAACTCGTATTAACCAAATTACCACTCGAATAAATCAGCTTAACGGTCATATCGGTCATATGGAAATGTCCGGTCAGCGTGCTAACGATTTCCGCGATGAGCGTAATCTTTTGCTTGATGAGCTTTCAAGGCTTATCCCTATTGAAATCCGCGAGAATACGCGAGGGGAAGTTTTAATAACCACAGGAGGCAATGAACTTGTTGCTCACGGCTGGGTAAATCAGATAGGGCTTAAATTTGCCGCGCCTAACAGCCATTTAGTTGTTCCTGTATTTACTGACAGCAGACAAATTCTTGACCATGACGATAATGTAATACCATTATTCCGCCTTGGTTCCGTCGGTCCTCATATTGGCAACGATAACAGTGAGCTTTTAGGGCTTCTTACGGCAAGAGGGCTGTATAGAACTGACTACAGGGCTTTACAAAGTACTTTTGTTATGAATTTTAACCCGGCTAATATTCCTTTGGCACCGGCAGTCCCCCCGGGAGGACCTACCCTTCCGGCAAGCTGGGCTCCGCCCCCTGCAATGCCTTTAGACAACAGCAACCCCGGCTTTGCAGGCTATTTAGCCGATTTACATAATTATATTAGCGATTTACGTGATTTCTTGGAGGCTGAAATAGCTGCTGCACTTGCAATTCCGGATCCTGTTTTGGCTGCGGCATTGCAAAGTGATTTAGACGACCTTGAGGCATTTGCGGTCAACGTAACAGGTACAGGGGTTTCATTGGAAGTGTTGTACGAGGAGTTTAATGCTTTCGATTCCGGCGTGCCTTCTCAGACATTGCTTCACTTTAACGCTCGCTACGGTATAATCCCTACAACTCAGCGCGAGATGGACATACTTTTTAACCACACTATACAATTAATAAACGACACGCTTAACGGTGTTGACTTAAACGGCAACTGGGGTGTACCGATTTTTGTTCAAATCGTCCCCGGGCAAGGCTATACAATGGGCAATGTGCAAATAAATCCCCTTCTTTTGGAGCCTGACGGGCATAATTTAATCGGTCTTGCTGAAAATCAAGGCACTTCCATCCGTCCGGACACTACTGATGTACATGCCGATTATGATGACGGCAGAAGGGCACAAGCACTTTTGGATTTATGGTCTCAAACACGTCAGATTTTTGAACCGATTGACGGGGCACATCCAATGAGTATAAACGATGCTTATAGATTTGTTATAAATAATCTTTCCACTATCACTAACAGGGCACTTACATTCCATAATGCTCAAGTGGATTTGATAACTGAGCTTGACAACAGGCGGATTTCTATGAGCGGCGTTTCTATGGACGAGGAAATGAGAAATATGATGATGTTCCAGCACGCTTTTAACGCGGCGTCCAGGATTGTTAATGTAATAGATTCCATGATAGACAGGGTTATAAACGGAACAGGCAGAGTAGGATTGTAAAAGGTAAAACGGAGGTATTATAAATGAGATCATCATTTTTTGAATTTCACGTAGCATCACGTGGATTGTTTACGGCAAGAGCCGGGCTTCAAGTAGTGTCTCACAATATTGCAAATGCGGCTACTCCAGGCTTCTCCCGCCAATTTGTTGAGCAGAGAGCTTCACAACCGTTAGCCACCTGGAATTCACGTGGTATGATAGGTACCGGCTCCGAGGTTTTTGGCATAGGTCAAATTAGAAGTTTTTATCTGGATCAGAAGTTTTGGACAGAGCGTGGCGTACTTGGGCAGCATACGGCAAAAACACAGCTTTTAACAGGTGTTGAGACGGTTTTTAATGAAATGAGCGGTACAGGTATTTCATCTAATTTTGATATTTTCTTTGCAAGGCTCCAAGACCTTACAACTAACGCTCCTGACGGCACTTTTAGAAATAATGTGCTAATGACTGCCGACTCTCTTGCCAGATTTATAAATACTACTGCACAAAGCCTTCGCAGACAGCAAATTAACGCTAATACGGAAGTTTCTATGGTAGTATCTACTATAAATAATTTAGGGCTTCAAATTGCCGGCTTAAATGAGCGTATATCTAAATTTGAAATGGATGGCTCAAGAGCTAATGACCTTAGAGATCAGCGAGCCCTTTTGATTGACGAGCTTAGCCAGTTTGTAAATGTTGAAGTTATTGAACGCGAGCATAATGACGATTTTGCCGCCGGGATGTTTCCTAACCCTCAGGATAGAGGTCGCTCAGACCAACGTCTCTCCATCCGTATAAACGGTTATGAATTTGTAAACCACTGGGATGTAAATACTCTTCAAACCGTTCCAAGGCAGCAAGGTAATGAGAGAAATGATGTAGATGCACCAGGTTTATACGATATACGTTTTTCAAACGGTGTATGGTTTAATATATACAGTCCAACTTTACAAGGTCAGCTTAGAGGTATTATAGATGTCAGGGATGGTAACAACTTAAACACTGTTGAACCTCCTACAGTATTCCCTCCTGCACAAAGCCCTTTTAGAAATCCCAACCAGTTTAGAGGTGTTCCCTTCTACTTGCAGCAGCTTAACCATATGGTTAGAACTTTTGCAAGGGCAATGAATGAGGGACTCGACCATCAAGGGCAGCCTATACCTGGCTCGCCGGGACATGTAAACGGCTTTGCAAGAAACGCTGACGACCCAAGCGGCAGATGGTTCTTCACATTTACAGATAATGCAGGAAATGAAATTGATCATCTCGATCCAAATAATCCTAACCCTGCAGACCCATATGCATTTATGAACGCTTTCAATTTCCAAGTAAGTTCATGGTTAAGGGAAGACCCTGAACGCCTTGCCACCGCTGATGTACCTGTATCAGCCCCCGGCGGCGGCGAATCTAACAATAATGTTATATTCGGCTTTACTAAGCTTGCTGAATTCCCATCTCTGTTCAGAGAAGGCAGCATCGGGGATTTTGTAAATGCCTTAGCTTCACAATTGGGAATTGATTTAAGGCAGTCAGCTAATTTTGCCGCAAATTATCACGATGTTACACAGTCTATTGATAATCAGCGGATGTCGGTTTCCGGCGTTTCATTAAATGAGGAAATTCTTTCAATGATTACATTCCAGCAGCAATTCGTTGCCGCTTCAAGGCTTATGAGTGTAATAAATGAAGTATATGATAATCTGATTAACCGTATGGGATTATAAGATTGATAAATAGGAGGAATTATCTAAATGCGTATAACAAACTCTATGATGTCTAATAGGATGATGCTTAATATTAATCGTAATATGAGGCTTTTGGATACTTTACAAATGCAATGGTCTACAGGTAAGCAAATACAGTTTCCATCAGATAACCCTATTCTAGCCAGCCGCGCACTTAATTTCCGTACTGCTGTGGCGCAAAACCAGCAGCATCAGCGTAATGTGGATCAGGCTGAAAGCTGGATGGAAATGACCGAATCCGGTTTTACGGAAGTTACAAGGATACTTACAAGGATTAATGAGCTTGTAGTTTCAGGGGATGCTGTTGAAAACGTAGGTGGTATGCAGGCTATCGCTACCCAAATCGCCTCTTATTTGGATCAGCTTGGCTTAGCTATGAATGCTTCTTATACAGGCAGATATTTATTCTCCGGCTTTCGTACCGACCAGCCAGGAACAATTTTGAGGGATGATCCAAATTTAAGATTTGAAGATATCACTCAGCACTTTACCAGTAGAAATGTTGAAAATATTCATGCTATCCAAAGGTTTGAAGTTGGTGCTGAGCCGGTAATAACTGAGGCTTCTGTACTTAAGCTGCCTTTCACTCATATCGAAAATGTTAGAGTTTCAGTAAACGGCGGCGCGCAAATTGCCGCTACCCCAAGATCTATTGATGATGTGGATGCTTACAGGCCCGGACCGGGGGAAATTTTCTATATTGTTGAAACAGGTGAGATCGTTCTTGGCTCCAACTTCGCAAGTGCCGATACCTTTGATGTACAATACGATAAAGAAGGGTTTAACAGAGGGGATCTTAACCCTATAGTTTATTTCACTGTAACTGACCCAAGTACCACCCCTCCGCGTACTTTTAGCATGGAAGGTCAGCATATTGAGTATGAATTTGGTATCGGAACGAGATTTCCTATTAACAGCTTAGCAAAAGACGTTGTTTCAGCTCATTTAGTTGCAGATCTTAGGAGCTTTGTAAGTACAGTTTTAGGTGCTGAGGTTTCTGAGCGTTCCGATATTATGGCAAGGCTTGCAGCAGACCCTGATAATGCTGATAAAACACAAGCGGAACTTTCCCAAATGGCAGATGCACAAATAGCTCGTGAAGAGCAAATGATTATGACTGCTCTCCAATCAAAATTTAGTAATATGATTGAGATTGTACAAAATCATACATCTGCGGTCTCAAGACATCAAACCGATTTAGGTGCCAGAATGTCGAGACTTGACCTTGTAAGAGACCGCCTTGAGAGAGATGAGATGTCTCTTGAGAGAGTTCTTTCTCAAAATGAAGATGCGGATTTAGTGGAAGTAGCCATGCGCCTAAGTAACGCTGAAGCTATCTATCAAGCCTCTTTAATGGCAGGGATAAATATGGTTCAACTTTCTTTGGCTAATTTCTTGTAGGGCGATAGATGCTTTAAAACATTTACTAATATAGTGTAAAAATTGTTGTAGTTTGAAAATTTTGTGGTATACTGTAAACAGGAACGCTTAGCGTTCCTGTTTTGACTGTAGAGGAGGAGGAAAATATGGAGTTTACAACTAAGCATTTCGGCACTCTTGAGGTGAACGAAGATGAAGTAATTACTTTTGATCTTGGGCTTCCGGGTTTTCCGGAGGATAAAAAATTTATAATTATAATTGATGAAAATGCTGAAAATAAATTCTATTGCTGGCTTCAGTCAATGGATAACGGTGATGTTTCCCTTGTGCTTATTGACTCTTTTGCTGTTATGCCTGAGTATGACCCTCTTATTAATGAAGAGGAAATAGCAGAACTAGGTGATATTGATATTTCGGATTTACTTGTTTTCAATGTTGCTGTTATTGGCTCAAATATGGCTGACTCAACTATAAATTTAAAAGCCCCTGTTGTAATAAACAATCGTACTAAAAAAGGCAAGCAAATTGTGGTTAATAATGAAAACTATAGTATTAGGCATAATTTGGAAGAATGTATTAAAAACGAGGGGAAGGTGTAACCATGCTTGCTCTGACTAGAAAAAAAGGCGAGTCTATTATAATTGGCGATGATATTGAAATTACCGTATTAAGTGTCCAAGGCGATCAGGTTAAATTAGGCGTGCGTGCTCCTCGTTCTGTTCCCGTTCATAGACGTGAAATTTATGAGCAGATTCAGCAAGCCAATAGGGAATCTGCCAGCAGTGCTGATTTAGATACTGTGAAAAATTTGTTCAAATTATAAATTTAAAAATAAGGTATAAAATAAACAGCCCCTCATAGTTATACTATGGGGGGATTTTTATGAGACGAGCACTATCAATTATTGGTCTGTTATTTTTAATATTTTTGGCGGCACCCTATGCTATTATCGCAGTTTTAGGATCTTTGGATCCTCCTGCTGCTTATGCGTATTTAGATTTAGTAGTACCTGCCGAAACTCAAATTAGGCAAAACTTTGTCTATGCTCAAACTGAAATATCCGATGAATTTAACGAGTTCGAACGCTATCTCATTGGGGTTGTAGCCGCAGAGATGCCTGCCCTTTTTCATATTGAAGCCCTTAAGGCCCAGGCAGTTGCTTCTCGCACATATGCAATCTATTCGATGATGCACCTTGATATGTATGAATTTGATTATTTACGGATTGGCGAAATTTGGCAAGCTTATATTTCTGAAATTGAAATGAGAAGAAGATGGGGCAATGATTTTGACACTCATTTTGCTACAATTTCAAATGCGGTAAATTCAACCAGAGGTGAAATACTAATATATGACGGAGAGCCTATAGTGGCTGTATTTCACGCTTTTAGCGGTGGGATGACAGAGTATTCGGGCAATGTATGGGCAGAGCAGCGACCATATCTTAGGAGTGTTGATTCAAGTTTTTACAGATACCGCTCAGACTTTGAAAGTATAGCTGAATTTAGCGGCAATGAATTTATATCCCTTCTCAGACGGGAATTTCCCGATATAGTATTTGATGGAGGCGATATAGCCTTGCAGATAGTAATTAATGAGCGGAGCGGAGCGGGCTATGTAACCCGCATTACTATCGGCAACAAGGTAATGGACGGGGCTTTACTTAGAAGGCTTTTAGGTCTTAGAAGTACAAATTTTACAATACACCGTGAACTTGATAAAATAGTGTTTCGTGTAAGAGGTTATGGACACGGCGCGGGAATGAGTCAAGTCGGTGCTCACTCCTTAGCAATGATGGGGTATAATTATATTGATATTTTAAAACATTACTACTCCGGTGCTCAAATTACGAGATATGAGGGCTAACGAGTTGACTATAAATATAAATTGCCCCGTTGGTTAAACCACGGGGCAATAATTATCGTTAATCAATTTTCAATTTTAGGGGCTAACCCTAGCAACGCCAGGTACTCCCTGCATCAGCATCCCTTCCATAACATCAACTGCTTTTAGCAGCTGGATATCTTCTTCTATAGTTAATGCAGTTATCCTTGCACTAAGCTCAGGTTCCATGGGCACAACATAATCAGGTGTAATCCCTTCCCCATGGATACTTATGCCTTTAGG
The DNA here is from genome assembly GCA_009779915.1 of Defluviitaleaceae bacterium. Taxonomy (GTDB): domain Bacteria; phylum Bacillota; class Clostridia; order Lachnospirales; family UBA5962; genus WRBA01. The sequence continues at coordinate 115,844 of WRBA01000005.1, forward strand.
GCTATAATATCTTGCCACCGTGAGCTTAACGGCACTTCCATCATCAAGAGGGAATACGTTTTGCACAAGCCCCTTGCCAAATGTCTGCTCGCCAACAATAACGCCAACTCCGTAATCTCTTATAGCCCCTGCCATAACCTCCGAAGCTGACGCAGAGTTGCCGTTTACAAGAAGTACCAAAGGTATATTCAAATAATCCGCATCGCTACGCAAAAACCGCTGATGACCGCGGCGATCTTCTGTAAAAACTATATTGCCCTCAGGCACTAAAAGATTGGTAATATCACCAACAACATCCAAAAGCCCACCCGGATTATTCCTGACATCAAATATAAACCCATCAGCACCCTGGTTTTTAAGGCTTTGAAGTGCCTCAACAAATTGTATATATGTAACCCGCTCAAAACCTGAAAGACGTATATAGCCTATATCATCTGTAAGCATCCTATAAGTTACAGTTTGCATAGTTATATGATCTCTTATAATTTCAACATCAAAAGTACGTCCTTCGGATTCACGAAAAATCGTGAGTATAACGGCAGTCCCTGCTTCACCTCTCATCATAGATACAATCATTTCAAGACCTAAATTTCTGGTATCAACTCCATCTACTGCAAAAATTACATCCTGTGCCATAATTCCGGCTTGATAAGCAGGCGTGCCGTCAAAAGGTGCCACAACCATCACCCTGCCATCCTCAGTGTTTGTCACAATAGCCCCTATCCCTGGATAAATCCCTTCTGTCTGTTCGTTAAAAGCGGTAAACTCCTCTATACTCATATAAGTAGAATAAATATCACCCAGCCCATACATAAGCCCCATAAACATACCCCGCTGAAGCTCTGACCTGTCAAAATCATCGACAAAATGTGTATCGATAATTCTATAAATCCGGTTAAGCTTATCTCTCGAGCTAATGTCAAATCCTGCGGTTGTATTTAGAGGCGAAAAACTCATGGCTGGCAAAACAAAGTAAATCAACATATTTAAAGCCATTATAAGCACTATCCCCACAACCATACCTTCTAAAAAATTCTTTTTATTCATAAAGGCCCCCTATGTTGTTTATAGTGAATAAACTTTTAAACAGTCTAAATGAGCTTGCTCATTTTGCTGTTTTAAAGTTTATGAACGCCCCGAAATTCGTACATTTTGCAAACAAAATGTACGAATTCTCGAGGCTCGTTTA
>WRBA01000006.1 GCA_009779915.1 Defluviitaleaceae bacterium
CTTGGCCGCCGTAGAATGAGAAACCGCTCCACAGCATCTGCTGATAGTATAGGGCTGTCAATACAAATCTAAACGAAAGGAAAGTATGATGAACCCTATGTTTTCATTATACAAGAATGAGTAATATCATAGATTGCCGCGTCACGGCTTCGCCCTAACACGCTTTGCGTCTAACGCGCTGTGCGTTAGCGACGCGCAATCTATAACCGTCTCCAAGTATTCAAATAAGCGTTTACCATACGCAGCCTTGTTACATAAGTCCCGTCCGATGTGTACTCTCTGTAGTAAATCCTAAAATAAGGATAAGCTATGCCAAGTTCCAAATCATCCGGGTCCATAAAATATACTATGTCCATTTTTTCTATTATCCGCCTGGGTCTGTCAAGGCTTTCAACCCTCATTGCCTGGAGGAATGAGAATAAAACTTCATCTGTTGAAAACAACTCATTAGCGGATGCGGAAAAACCAATAGGCATATTATGGGAATGCTCCACCCGTCGTATACCGTAGTTGTCTATAGCAAAAAGGAAGTAATTGTTGTAAATAATCGTCCCTTCAAATTGCTGTCTATATTCTATAATAATTTCATTGCCATTAAAATAAGGGTCAATATCTAAAGTAAAACCCCTTGCCATATCACCGAGTGAAGCCAGAAAGTCATCACTTATCTGTCTGGCCGAGGCAAAATCAATTTCTCTAAACTCATTAAAATTGCCGCTTTCAAAAATAACCATATTCTGAAAAACTATTAAACGGTCATTGCCGTGGTCATGAGTTCTTATATTGCCCCACTCATCAGTAATTATATTGTCTGTTGTGCCAAAAAAAACTTCTTTCATTTTATAATCATCTATAACCCCCGGAGACAGCTCCAGCATTCGCATAGGATTGAAACGCCTTATAATTTGGGTATTAATGCTTATATTATTCGTTTCCAAAATTTCCACAATATTTCGCTCTTGTTCGGCAGAGAGGGTATATCTTCCGCTGCCTATTAACAAAATAACACCAAGCATTATATTAAGCAAAACAAGAAAAACGATTACTATATCTTTCGCTTTGCTCCATTCCATAAAAAGCACCCTCCAATCTCCAATCTTTAAGAGCCTGTTTAGTATCTCCATTCCGCTGCGCTTTTTGCAAATTTTCCGCCATGCTTTGTCAACGCCTCCTCCGGGGTCCCTGAAAAGCGAAGCTTTTTGGGGTGGCTTTACGTAATATCTTCGATTATGCGTCATCGGCGTTTCCGCACCTGACAAAAAATTTACCCCAAAGCCCTCCAAAAGCGAGATACTAAACAGGTTCTAAGGATAAGTCCTAAGCGACTCCATAGAACTTATACCGTCCTGCATCCTAAAATCAACCCACAAATTCATAATACCCACACCGGATATGGAGTCAATCTGAGGGGCAGCGAAGGCAAGTGTAATACTTTCCAAGCTCTCCAAATCAAGACCTGAGTTTAGTATATAAAGAGGAAGGTCGCGATTTGCCGTATCTAATATATCGCGGCTTAAGGTAAGCTCATAAGCAAGGCGGGTATAGGCTACTAAATTACCGTCCCTAAAGCGCACGGTTAAGGCGTTTGCTGTATGGTCGCGTATATAATTTTTTAAAGCGTCTGTAAAAATTACCGGAAGTCCGTCTAAAATATAATCGAAAAAGAAAATCCGCTCGTTATTACGCTCTTCAAAGCCTGAAAGATAGAAATCGTTAGTCATAAACACATCCCTCGCTGCTATAAAATCAAGGACATTGGCAAAATCGTCCAAAAGTTCAGTATTTCTGTTGTCCCGGCGATAGCTTACATATTCCACCACATTGTTATTAAAATGCCGCACTATTGTATTGCCGTCAGCCCAAGCGAAAGGACCAACCGCGCCCCTAACATCATAAACAGCTGCCGGATTGTCAAAAAAGCTCATAAGGTTCATACGTATTGTGTGCTGCAATGCGCCGTCAGTACTGTCAAAATGAGCAGGGCGAACCTCCCCGATAAGGTAATGATGCCCACCTTCTCCCCAAGTGGGTATGAAGAGGTTGTTATAGGGGTTAGGATCAAAGTCCAGTAAAAAACTTGAAGCCCATGTTATACCGGGAGTGTTGGTACTCATACTTTCGACAGAGGAGAAAAAGCCCTCTAAAACCTCCTCCCCTTCCGCGAAAAAGCCGACCCAAGCCCCTGTATTACGGTTATGAAAATATATATTTACACCAATATTTATATTGTAAGAAGGGCTGAATACTATTTGGTTAAACCGCTCCATTGATTGGGTAAGAGGTGAAGAGCGGAGACCTAATGCCCTTATAAACTCTTCCGCAGGCATTTCAAAGGCGTATTCGTAAATAATTATATGTTCCGAAAGAACTGCTCCAAAATTAGGAGCGCCTATGCGGGGGGCATCGTTTCTGCCAAGGATTGATATGAGCATTTCATCGCAAAACTCTCTCACTTTATTATCTGACATACCGGTGTAAACCATGTGAAATTGCTGATCTCCATTTCCCGCGATAATCCGCATGGGAAAAGCAAAATTCCGCACAAGACCGCTTTCGGATACTAAAGGGCGGTTTCTTGCGAAAAGGGTCAGGAAACTGCCTCCCGTATCTTCGAACCAAATACTTGAAGTTGAGTCCAGTGCCAGAAAAACCAGAAAGGCTATTATTATGTTTTTGAGACGTGAAAGGGTCATTTCAGCAACTCCCAGGCTCCTAATTTCTCTTAAACCGTAAAACCATTGTAGTCCCATTGCCTGCATCACTTAGGGCATATATTCTGCCTTCGTGGGCGTCCATTATTTCCTTAGCGATTGCAAGACCGAGGCCAGTACCGCCCATTGCGCGGCTTCTTGCTTTATCAACACGGTAAAATCTCTCAAAAATCCTGTCTAAGTCCTCTCTCGGTATGCCAAGACCCTGGTCTTTTATGGAGATTTTGTAATGTTTGTCTGAATAGGTCAAAGTTACGGTGATTTTTGTATCATCGCCGCTGTATTTAATGGAGTTGGATAATACATTGTTAAATACCTGATTTATCCTTGAAGAGTCACATACAATAGGAAAACTGCTTTCAGGAGGCTCAAACTCAATAATCTGCTTCTTGTTTTGGGCAAGGACTGAGTTTTGCCTGATGCTGCCCTTTATAAGCGATACTAAATCAGCTTCTTCAAGCTGCATACTAAGCTGCTTATTGTCAAATCTGGAAAGCTCCAGCAAATCCGCTGTGAGAAAAGTCATTCTATCTGTTTCTGAATTAATAGTTTCCAAGAAATTGCGCGTGGTTATCTCATCGTCTACGGAGCCCTCTAACAGGGTTTCGGTGTAGGATTTGATTGTTGTAAGAGGGGTGCGAATCTCATGAGAAACATTAGCAACAAACTCACGGCGCATATTGTCAAGTTTGGCGTGCTTTGTAACGTCTTGCAAAACCAAAACGACTCCCTCGGCCCTGCCTTGGATATTCCTATAAGTATTACAGCTTACGGAAACATATTTTTCGCCTATTTCAATTACAGAGTCCGCAGTTGGTGTTTTAGCAAGCTCAACAGAATTGTCAATATCAAAACCAAGTGTTTTCATAACATGAGAAAAAGATACTGCTTCGATATCCGAAATATCCAGCATTTCACTTGAGGCGTAATTAGCGTGGATTAAATTATTGTCGCTGTCATAAGCCAAGACGCCGTCAGTCATGTTATTAAGTATAATTTCTATCCTATTTTTTTCGCTGCCCATGTCAAAAATGGTTTTAGACAAACTCTCCGCAAGGTTGTTAAAGCTATGGGTGAGCTGACCGATTTCATCATCACTTTTTACGACTATTTTCTGATCAAGGTTACCTCTTGCCATTTCCCCTGCTGTTTTTGTGAGAGATGATATAGGACCTGTTAAAGTGCCTGAAAATAACACTCCGAGTATAGCTGCTAAAACCATGGCGATAGCCACTGCAAGGACAATAGTTCTCGTAACCGCGTCAAGATTGGTTAAAAGAGCGGACGCATCCATAGAAAGGAATATAATATACTCTATTTCGTTATATGAATTAAACGTAGGGACAGCATAATTTAGCCAAGTCCTGGCAACGCCCCCCTCAGGAGTAGCCCAGCCTACGGCTCTTCGCACCCAAGGCTGAAAGTCCTCCTGCCCGGTCATTGCGGTGATTATTACAGAGTCTTGAAAAGAGCCGCCTGTGGCAGGGGCTATAACATTACCCTCATAGTCGAGTATAACACGTAAAATCTCCCGCCCTTCAGGTACTAAAATGGCAAGGTCTCTCTCTACCTGTTCCGGATCCGCATCAGGAGGGAGATTTCGGATAAGCCTGTCTTCAATAAGTATTGCAGTATGCCGCAAATCCCTCTCTACCCGCTCAGCCTCCAAATTTCTTATATTTATAAAAATAAACATCCCTGAGACTATCATAACGATGAAAACAAGAGCCAGGTACAATAAAACAAGCCGGCTCATTATACTTTTGAAAAGTATGATATTAAAAAAACTTCGGACATTCTTTAATTTATCCATAGGGGGATTTTAGCTCTCCTCGCTAAAAAAGTAGCCGACACCGCGTTTTGTAAGTATATACTTAGGGTATTCAGGATTCTCTTCGATTTTTGAGCGCAGCCGTCTGACAGTAACATCAACTGTCCGTACATCACCGAAATATTCATAACCCCAAACTTTTTCAAGTAAAATTTCCCGGGAAAAGACTTGCCCCTGCTGATTGGCAAGGAATTTAATAAGGTCAAACTCTCTTCGGGTAAGGTTTATAAACTCGCCGTTTCTTTTTACTTCGTAGCGTTTGGAGTCTATTAAAATATCGCCGTATATGGCAGTGGTGCCGGTTGATGCTTCATCTGACTGGTCTTTGCGCCGTATATTTGCTTTAACACGAGCCATAAGCTCCCTAACGCCGAAAGGCTTTGTTACATAATCATCAGCACCCAGTTCAAGCCCTAATACTTTATCAACTTCCTCAGCACGGGCAGTTAGCATTATAATAGGTGTATCCTTTTTTTCCCGTATTTTTTTACAAACCTCGAAGCCATCCATTTTAGGCATCATAATATCAAGAAGTATAAGATCCGGGTCTTCATCCAGGACTTTTTTAAGCCCTTCCTCACCATCGAAGGCGGTTAATGCCTCATAGCCTTCTTTTTTTAGATTAAATACAACTATGTCTACAATATTTTTTTCATCATCTACTACCAGTACTTTTTTGCTCATAATTCACCCCAGTCTATTTCAGAATAATCGACAAGACCGTATTTTGCAATGCTCTCATCTGATTTTTTAATAGCTTCCACTTCGTCCGGAAGAGGTTTGCCTTCTTCTATAAATCGCATAAGTATTTGGCAAACAATATCAATATCTTTAATGTCAACTATATCAACCAGATGTCGTAATGTTTCGCGTGTAACAGTCATGGTAATCACTCCCTGCAAATTTTTGTAAGCCGAACTGCGCGGCAAAACAGCTTTGATAATTATTGAGTTCCCTGCAAGCTCAATAATCACTCTATAATCCCCGACTCTGAGGCGAAACGTAGAAGTATAACCTTGAACTTTTTTAATGTCTCCGTTCGGCAGACTGTCTATGCCTTTTTTAATTCTTGCTTTCAGAGGGTTTGCAAGAGCGTTTATTTGTTTAGCGGCGTTCCTCTCAAATTTTATTGTCAATTTGGATTATCCCTCTTCATTAACTTTGCCCCTTATAACCTCCCAAAGAACTTCTCTGCCTTCCTTTGTTTCCGAAGAAAAAGGGATGAGCTTATCCTCAGCAGAAAGTCCAAAGCCTTCCTTTACAGAGCCAACAGCCTCTTTAACCTGAGACCTTTTAAGCTTATCATGTTTTGTGGCTGCTATTATAATATCATAACCGTAGTATTTAAGCCATTCATACATTTGTATATCATTTTCGCCAGGCTTATGGCGGATATCTACAAGCATGATTATAGCCCTAAGCTGCCTGCGGTTAAGAAGGTATTTTTCTATCATTTGACCCCATTTCTTAATTTCAGTTTGAGGGGCTTTAGCGAAGCCGTAGCCGGGCAAGTCCACAAAATACAACATATTTTCAACATTATAGAAATTTATGGTACGGGTTTTTCCGGGAGTTTGGCTGGTTCTTGCCAGTGCTTTCCTGTTAATCATACAGTTTATAAGAGAGGATTTGCCTACATTGGATTTGCCTACGAAAGCTATTTCCGGCAAACCTTCCCCAGGATAGCCTGAGGGAGCAACGGCAACATGGGTAAGCTCCACATTATTTATTATTGTAGTGCCTGTATCTCCTGTCATACTTGCTCACCAAAGGCGTGTTCCACCACTTCTGACATGGTTTTTACAAAAACTATGTCGAGCCCCTCCTTAATATCATGATCTATATCTACAACATCCCCTATATTTGCGTGAGGAAGTATAACTTTTTCGATACCCTTATGTTTGGCTGCAAGGATTTTTTCCTTAAGCCCGCCTACAGGGAGAACATTGCCTCTTATAGTAATTTCACCGCTCATAGCTACATTATCACAAACAGTTTTCTTAGAAAGCTGGGAAATCATAGCGGTACACATACTTATGCCGGCGGAAGGCCCGTCTTTTGGTACAGCCCCTTCAGGTATGTGTATGTGTAAATCCGTATTACGATAAAATATATCGTCAACACCAAGTTCGTCCGTATTGGCGCGGATAAAACTCATTGCAGCCTTGGCGGACTCTTTCATAACATCTCCCATATTGCCTGTCAGTTCAAATTTGCCCCGACCTTTAAAGGAATTAACCTCAATTGGCAAAATATCTCCGCCGTATCTTGTCCAAGCGAGACCTATTGCAATGCCTGGGCTTTCTATTACAGTTTTATCACCTGATTTGAATTTTCTTGCCCCTAAATACTCCTCTAAATCACTTGCATAAATTTCAACAGGCATAGAGCCGCCTAAAAGGGTTTTCTTAACCACTTTACGGCAAATTTTTGCAATAAGCCGCTCCAACTGGCGCACACCCGCCTCTTTTGTGTAAAATTCAATCATATCAGGTATAGCTTTAGTGTCTAAATACATTACGCCGGTATGAATGCCGTGTTTTTTAAGTTGTTTAGGCAGTAAAAATTTTTCGGCTATATGCTGTTTTTCTATACTTGTATAACTTGAGAGTTCGATAATTTCAAGTCTGTCAAGAAGTGCAGGAGGAATCCTGCCTTGGTCATTGGCAGTACATATGAACATACAGTCCGATAAATCATAAGGCACTTCCAAATAATGATCGCGAAAGCCCACATTTTGCTCGGAATCCAATACTTCCAATAACGCGGAAGACGGGTCTCCCTTATAATCACTTGACAATTTATCAATTTCATCCAGCAAAATAACAGGATTAATTTTTTTAGCCTGGCGCATGGAATATATAATACGGCCGGGCATTGCGCCAACATAGGTGCGCCTGTGACCGCGTATTTCCGACTCGTCCTTTACGCCTCCTAAAGACATACGAACATACTCGCGTCCCAATGCCCTTGCGATACTTTTTGCCACAGAGGTTTTACCTACTCCCGGCGGACCTGCAAAGCAAAGTATAGGGGAATATTCGCTATTTGTATTTTGACGTACCGCAAGAAATTCAAGGACGCGGTCTTTTACCTCTTTAAGCCCGTAATGGTCTTCCCCTAAAACTCTCTCGGCAATGTGCAAATCAGGAGTTTCCTCGGATTTTTCGCTCCAAGGCAAATCAAGCATCCATTCAATATAATCCCGTATAACAACCCCTTCTTGGGCGTGACCGGTGGACTTTTTGAGCCTTTTAAGCTCTTTGTCGAGTTTTTGTTTAACCCGCTCAGGCAAAGTCATTTTCTCAATTTTTTCCTTGTAATCATCGACTTCTGCTGCGGTGCCTGCTTTGTCGCCTAACTCTTCGTTTATGACTTTGGACTGCTCCCGAAGATAATGCTCCTTTTGCAGCTGGTCCAGGTTTGAGCGTACTTTTATATTAATTTCATTTTGAATCTTTGAAACCTCTGTCAAATAAAGCACATGCTCTAAAACTTTTGAAAGCTTTTCGGCAGGGTTATTAAGCTCTAAAACCTCTTGCTTTTTATCAAAGGAAATACCGGCATTTGCCGAAATAACATCAGCAAGCTCAAAGGGGTTGCGGCAGCGGTCGATATAACTGCCTATTTCCGGGAGAATTTTAGGGTTTACTACGGCAAATTGACTAAAGGCATCTTTAACACTTTGCATAAGTGCCTCTTCTTCAATAGTGAGTATACCGCTAAAATTTTCTATAACAGGCTCCACCGTTACCTCGAAATAATCATCTAAAACCGTAAATTCCGTTATGCGTGCTTTTTGTTTACCACCGGCAATTACCCTGACTATATCGTTTTTAATAGGCATTATCCGCTTAATTTCAGAAATAGTGCCTATACTAAACAATTCCTTAGCACTTGGATTTTCGGCATTAGGCTCTCTTTGTGCCGTAAGAAAAACATCTTTGCCGAGAGAAGACGCTTTCTCCATAGCTTCGACGGATTTTGAACGCCCTACATCAAAGCTAAGTACATTATTTGGGAACATAACAAGCCCTCTTAAGGCTATTAGGGGCAGTTTAATAAAATCACTCATCTAAATTCAATCTCCTTTTAAAGCCCAATGGACTCATGAACCTTTCTCATAGCATCGATTGTTTCTTCCATTGCGTATTTAAGCTCCCAGCCTAGAATATTGCAGCCGTTTTCAATAACATCCCGGTTTACCCCTGCGGCAAAGGATTTGGTTTTATACTTTTTTAAAAGGGATTTATACTCTAAATCCGTAACGCTTTTAGACGGACGCATAAGTGCCGCCGCGTTAATAAGCCCCGTAAGCTCATCTATAGTGTATAAAACTTTTTCCATAATATGCTCAGGCTCAACATCGGCGCAAAGCCCATAGCCGTGAGATACCACCGCATGTATAAATTTTTCGTCATAGCCAGCCGCTTCAAGTAATTCAACAACTTTTTTACAATGCTCTTCTGGATATTTTTCATAATCCAAATCGTGTAAAAGCCCGACATGACCCCAATATTCCACATCCTCCCCCATTTTTTCGGCAAAATGTCTCATAGTGGCTTCAACGGCAAGGGCGTGGTTTATAAGAGCTTCGCTTTCGTTATACTGGCAAAGCAGTTTATACGCATCATCTCTTGTTTTATTCATTTTATATCCTCCGTGTTTAAAACTGTAATGTTAGAAGCATAATTTAACTACAGTATAAGGCATTTTAGCAAAAATGGCAAATCTGTAAATAAATTTTTAATATTCTATAAATAAATATGTAATCAATTGACGATTTAAGGTATAAATGGTATCCTTTACAAAGTATATGGCAACAGTGCATAACCTAAGTTGAAGCAAAAAGCGGCAAAAAAATTGTCTGAAACTAGTTATGCACCATTGCCATATAGAAATCCGAACAAAATAGTAACAAAAGTCATACAATTTTAGAGGTGAAACTGATGAAAAAGTTTATTAAAATTATATTTGTAACAACTATATGTCTTTTGCTTGTAACCCTTGCGGCTTGTGGCAGAAATGAGGAAACGGCGGAAAATGCACCACATCAAGGGATGGTTATTGATCCGGGTGCGCCGGGGCAGCCGGTGGAACTTATACCGGTTCCGCCGGAAGAATATAGGGATATTGAATGGCCTATATCAGGCTTTTATTTCACTTTAACTGACGAAGAGCAGGCTGTTTATGAAAGGTTTTTAGCGGAGCTTTCCACAGATGTGTTCGAAGGGCTTTCTCCTATATCTGTGGCGAAAATATCCATTGAGGCAGGTATTAACGGCGAATGGGAAGCGGAATTTTACTCTTTTAGTCAAGATGGTTTGGAACGGACAAAAGATGAATGGCGTCAAATGCACGAGCGGGATATTGTAATGTTTGATATTTATACACGGAGGATACAGGCCAATTGGATGTTCCCTTTTATTGACTATGCGGTAGTTTTGGAACGGGGGAATATGGCTACACTTGTATTCCACGCTGCGCCTGACCCTGAGGTTGAGCCTGAGTTTCACTTTGTTGACACTATCACGGCATTTTCCCTTATAAGAAACGACAGGGGCATTTGGGAGGTTCTTTTTAGACCTACTTCCATAAGCGACGAATTAATGACGGAGCTTGAGGGCATGGCACCGGAATTGACACAAGCCTGGTATGAGCTTGTGGAAAGAATAGGCTTATGAGCAAATTAATATTAGCCTCTGTTTCCAAACGGCGGCAGGAAATACTTAAAAATACAGGCTATGAATTTGATATAATTGTGCCGGATGTGGACGAGGATTCTTTAGGGGAGCTTGCTCCCTCTAAGCTGGTTGTGGAGCTTGCGAAGCTTAAAGCCTGCGAGGTTATATCCAAAGCCCCTAAAGACGCTGTTATTTTGGCGGCGGATACGGTGGTGTTTTTTAAGGGTACCGTATTAGGCAAACCTAAAGATAAGACCCATGCCCAATCTATGCTTGAAGCATTAAGCGGCAATATGCATCATGTTTATACCGGCGTGTGTATATGCGATAGGGCAAACAATAATGAAATAAGCTTTTGCGAGAAAGCCGCGGTGCATATGTCACCAATGAAAAAAGAAGAGATTGATGCCTATATCGAAACCGGTCAGCCTATGGATAAGGCGGGAAGTTACGGCATACAAGGACCCGGGGGACTATTCGTATCCGGTATAGAAGGTGACTTTTTTGCCGTATGCGGGCTGCCTGTAAACAGGGTTTATAATGCTCTTAAGGATATGGGGATTTATCCTAAGATGAAAAACACAGATTATATTTAGTTTTGCAGTCATACCGCCAAAAGCGGTTAATTTGGCTCGTAAAATTCGTTAAAAACCGTCACAGCGAACGATGGCAGCTTTTAACGGCAAGCCTGCTTGTCAGGCTTTTTTTCTTTTCTTAATAATTCTTTAAACAAAGGGGCAATGCAGGCTATTGTAATTAAATGCCAAAAGGTGTATTATTAAATGCGGAGGAAAATTGGAAATTGATAATATATCTTTCTGACAAAATAATGAAACAATGTTTATTTTTACCAAATCAAGGTAAAATAAAATAGATAGAGACTAAAGAGGATGTTTAATCAGGAAAGACTTAGGAGGAACTCATGTTTTCAAGAGACTTAGGTATAGACCTTGGCACGGCAAACACATTAGTTTTTATGCGCAACAAGGGGGTTGTGGTAAACGAGCCTTCTGTTGTGGCTGTTAATACGGCAACATCGGAAGTTATGGCTGTAGGAGATGCCGCAAAAGAAATGATAGGGCGTACTCCAGGCAATATTGTGGCAATAAGACCTATGAAAGATGGGGTTATTGCGGATTTCGAATCAACTAAGGCCATGCTTAAATATTTCATACAAAAAGCTTGTCCGCCATCTGTTTTTGCCCCCAGACCAAGGGTTGTTTTATGTGTACCTTCAGGGGTTACAGAGGTTGAAAAAAGGGCTGTTGAGGAAAGCGCAATAGCAGCAGGTGCCAAAGCAAGGAACGCATTTTTAATTGAGGAGCCTATGGCTGCGGCGATTGGCGCAGGGCTTCCTATTGAGGATCCTATGGGCAGTATGGTTGTGGATATTGGCGGCGGTACAAGTGAAGTTGCCGTAATATCTTTAGGCGGCATTGTTACAAGCAAGTCTCTTCGTGTTGCGGGGGATGATTTGGACGATGCAATAGTAAATTTTATTAAAAAAGAGTATTCTCTTGCCATAGGTGAGCGAAGCGCCGAGGATATAAAGATAACCATAGGCTGTGTTTTTGAGCCGGATCCGACTTGTTCGATGGATATACGAGGGCGTGATCTTATAACAGGATTACCCAAAACTATAGTGCTTAATTCCATTGAAGTGAAGAGGGCTATTGATGAGCCTGTTATGTCCATAATAGATGCTATTAAATTTACTCTTGAAAAAACTCCGCCGGAGCTTGCCTCAGACGTTATGGAGTCGGGGATAATGCTTACGGGAGGGGGGGCACTTTTGGCAGGTTTGGACAAACTTATTTCATATGAAACCGGTATACCCGTTCATGTGGCTGATCAGCCGCTAAACTGCGTGGCGATTGGCACCGGGCTTGTACTTGAACATTTGGAGGCATTGAAGAGCGTCCTTGTAACGCCTAAGAAATTGAATGTTTAGGTCTAGGGCGGTGATGCTGTTGTCGTTCAAATACTTTGAATGGCACAGCCTTCAAAGTGTTTGAACGATGCAGCGGATGTATGAATCGGCTTGCACTATGCACTACGTGCGGTCTGCGGACACCACGCCTTCGGCGCAGTAGAGTCTGCGACGCTTAAACCCTGCTAAGAGGGTCGAGGAATAAGATATATGAACATTTTAATACAAAGGAAAAAGACAATATTTGCCTTGACTGCGCTGTTGTGCATAGCTATGAGTGTGGTTACGCTTAATTTTAGGCGGCCTACATTTTTTGAAAATATGCTGCTTTTTGTAATATCACCGGCTCAGGACGGGGTTACGAGTATAACAGGGTGGCTTGAGGGGCAGATTGATTTTGTTTCTAATATGCATGAACTTGAGCGGACAAACCAAAGGCTTTTGGAAGAAAATCAAAGAATGCGGCTGGAGCTTGCCCATTTAGAAATGCTTGAGAGAGAGAATGAAAGACTTACAACTCAAATTGGGCTGGTGTCAAATTATCCGGCACTTGATTTGGAGTTTGCCAATGTAATAGCTTCGGATTTTAATAATTGGAGCAGTCACTTTCTTATAAACAGAGGTACAAATAATGGAATATTGGAAAATATGGCAATAGTTGCTGACGGCGGGCTTGTAGGCCGTGTTCATAGGGCTTATGCAAGGAGTGCCCTTGTGGTTCCGATTATTGATGATACATCTGCTGTCAGTGCTCAAATAAGGCGTACAGGTGAATTTGGTTTTGCCAGAGGGGATATACGCTTGTGGGAGCAAGGATTTATACGTATGGAAAATATTGACGCAGACGCGGATGTACTTGAAAATGATGAGATTATAACCTCAACATTAGGCGAAATATACCCTCACGGCATAACTATAGGACATGTCAGGGAGATACATATGGATCCCGGCGGTCTTACAAAGCATGCCATAATACAGCCTGTGGTTGATTTTAGGCAGCTTTCTGTGGTTAAAATTGTTATAAATTCTTTGGAGTCGCCTCTTTTGCCCGGATATTATGATGATATTGACGATGTTGATACGGAAGAGGAAGAAGAATAGGTTAAAATACACTTTTAGTGTCCTGAATGGCGGCTTTGAAATTGCTGTGCAATTTATCTACGCTCTACACAAGGGAGAGTTTTCTTACTACCCCTCGCAAATTGATACTAAAGTGTCATCAGCCTGTGGCTCTCCGGTGTATCGCTGCAGGGTCTTAACTAACTTAGCCAAGGAGAGCCGAACCTTGCACGCCCATAGCGCAAAAAATTTGATTAATCTTTATTTTCCTCCTCGGGCTGGTCGTTCCAAATACGAACCCCTTTGGGTTCATATTTGGAACTGCTCGCCCAAGCATCCCGGTGGGCTGGGTGCCCACCGTCGTCCTCAAATTTTGCTATAGTGAATAAATTTTAAAGCACTAAATGAGCTTGCTCATTTTGCTGTTTTAAAGTTTATGAACGCCCCGAAATTCGTGCATTTCTTTGAGTGCATCGTAGATGCACGAATGTAAGCAAAATGTACGAGTTATCGAGGCTCGTTTAAGACCATTTTGGTCTTAAACGACTATAAATGCAAATTTTTTGCGGCTATGGGTCTTCGAGTTTTGCGGATGGAATTTTTGAAACCGCCGCGAAAGAGGACGCAGCCTTACCGTAGTAAGGCAAACGACATTGAGAAACGTGATTGGGAAAGCGCGGCCCAAAAGAAGTTGGGGTAGGTGCTTTTGGGTAAAACCGAAGGTTTTAGCGCGCTACCGAATCACGATTTCGAAAGTCGTTTGCTATAAGGCAAGGACAATGACAAAGGCGGGGCTATAGTGAAATTACTTCAAAATGGTAACAGAAAAACGCAGGTATTTTTTTGTAGATTGAGGAAACGGGTTCCCGGCATACTCAAAGGTATGGCGGGGTTCCTGAGCCGCCATAGCGGGCGCTCTCCCTTTGACGATAAGATACCAAAAAATAACAAGTTTTTGTTACTGTTTTGAGGTTATTTTACTATATAATTCCACCACAAAACCGCGCATTGTTCGACTCTCCTTGACCTAATATTGCATTTTGCGAAAGGTTATTATGAGAATATTAACGATTTTTATAATGATTTTTATAAGCTTTATTCTTCAATCTACTATTTTTGAATATGTGGAGTTTTTTGGCATAAGACCGAATATAATCCTTATTGCAGTGGCTTCTGTTGCGCTGCTGCGCTCTGATATAGAAGGGGCTGTAACCGGATTTTTTGCAGGTCTTTTGCAAGATATTGTATTTGGATGGGCAATCGGTCTTAACGCTCTTTTATATATGTGCATTGGGGCTGCTTGCGGTAAGCCCTTTAAAGATTTTTATCGTGAAAATTATTTATTGCCCATATTTTTAGTGGCAGGGGCTACGGTTTTTTATGAATTTGGGATTTTTACAGCGACTTTTCTTTTTAGAGGGCGGCTGGACATGCTATATTATATCCAGCGGATTATAGTACCATCCATTGCATACAATGCTTTTTTGGCTTTTCCCATATATCGTATAATATACAGTGTAAATAAGTCCTTAGAAAACAAAGAACGAGCCGGAAGGAGGTTTTACTAAATGGCCAAGAAAATATTTGGAAATATTATAGCTTTTTTTACAAACCGTCTCCTTATAATTTTTGTAGGTATTTGCATTATGTTTTATATATTGACTGTGGAGCTTTTTAGTTTGCAGATAATAGAAGGTGAGAGGCATCTTGAGCTTTTGTCTACAAATATAGCCAGAGAGATAAGCCTGAGTGCTCAAAGAGGCAATATATACGACCGTTTGGGCAGACCGCTGGCTGTTAATCAATTTGCTTATTCGGTTACGATAAACCCAAGTATCTTAATGCCTATTGAAGAACTTAATGAGGTTATACTTGAACTTATGCGTCTACTGGAGCGCAATGGTGAAACTTTTATAGATGATTTGCCTATTTCGATGGAGGAGCCGTTTGAGTTTACATTCCTAAATTTAACAAGACAGATACATTGGGTTGGACATAGAGGTATGGATCTTGTTCCAAGGAGGAATATAAATTTATCTACCCCTGAAGGTATTGCCCAAATTGACGAGCTTGCCGCCGCTATGACCGCGGAGGAGGCTATTAATGAGCTTAGGAGAAGATGGCGGATACCTGAGGAGCTTTCAAACAGGGAAGCCAGGAATATAATCTCAATCCGTTCTAAAATGTTTTTGGTGCGCTTCCAAGGGTTTCAACCTATTGAGCTTGCTCAAAATGTGAGTTTAGAGACGGTGACTCAAATTATGGAAGACCCGGAGCGGTTTAGAAGCCTTGATGTGCAAAAAAATGCCATGCGATACTATCCTGAAGGACGGTATTTAGCCCATATAGTAGGCTATGTAGGGCGTATTAATGCCGAAGAGCTTGAAATGATGGCTCATTTAGGTTATGCCCCTCACGATATAATAGGCAAAACAGGTATAGAGCTTGCTTTTGAATCTAATTTAAGAGGTGCGGACGGTTCTCTTACAGTTACTATTGACCCTTGGGGCAGAAGGGTCTCAGACGTGCTTGACAGTCGTGTTGAGCCTCGCCAAGGGGATAATATATTTCTAAGTGTGGATGCGGCACTCCAGCGGCAAAGCTATTATCTTGCGAAAGAAATATTGACAGAGATTATAATCGGCCGTCTTACAAATCCTGCTCAGGATGTTCATTCGATTACGGCAAGGGATGTACTTGCATCTTTAGTGGCTGCAAATAATATTTCTCCAAGGGAGATATTTGAATCGGAGCCGGGAAGCGCAAGCTTTAGTGTATATGCCTATGTTATGAGAACTAACCCTGAGGCAACCATAGCACAAAATGCCGACAGACGTGAAGTTAATCAAATTATAGCCCAAGGTATTGAAGATGGGGATATTGCCCTGTCCACTATTTTGTTGGTTTTATGGGAGCAAGGTATTATAACGGGCAGCACTTATTATGCGGAGCGTATAAGAAATGGGTGGATAACCCCTACTCAAGTAATTGTTGAGAAAATGCAGGAAGGGGAAATTACACCGGCAATGACAAATATTGACCCTGCTACCGCATCTTTAGTTGTTGTGGATGTTAGGACGGGAGGTATATTGGCGGCGGTTTCTTATCCTTCATTTGATACAAATGAGTTTATGAATAATACAAACGAGTTGTTTCCAAGGCTTAATAACGACCCGACTTCGCCCATGATAAACCGCCCTTTTTCAGAGGAACAGCCTCCGGGATCAAGTTTTAAAATGGCTTCAGCTATTGCAGGGCTTGAGAGCGGTATAATAAACGCTAACTCAACAGTTTATGACGGCGTTGTTTTTACAAGAGCCGGAAGACCTTATGCGCGCTGCCACAACCGTTTTGGCTGCGGGCATGTTGGTGTTGTTGAGGCAATCGGAGTCAGCTGCAATTATTTCTTCTTTGATACTTTTTACAGACTGGGTAATGCAAGGGATAATAATACATTACACTCTATAGGTACTCTAAACAGATTTATGTCATTGCTTACTTTTGATGAGCCTACAGGGGTGGAAATTGGTGAGGCAAACAGAGCCAGGGGAAAATCCCCTTTAAATATGGCAACTCCTGAGCTTAAATATCTGAGATTTTCAGGTGATTTGCGAGAAAACCCTAATTGGCTGGACGGAAATACCACACATGCGGTAATAGGGCAAGGCTTTAACAGTTATACTCCGGCGGTAATGGCGAGATATACGGCAATTTTAGCTACCAGAGGAGAGCGGACTAATTTTAGTCTCCTTAACCGTATAGTTACAGAAAATGAAGTGTTGGAGCGTGTACCTGTCCGATCGTCTATAGGCAGTGAAATATCCGATAGGACATGGGATTTAATACATGACGGGATGCGTAATACGATAATCGGTCCCAGGGGAACGGCAAGAAATATTTTTGCAGGCTTTCCTATACCAATAGGAGGCAAAACGGGAACGGCCGAACATGGTTTAGGCGGCCGCCCGGATCATACAACTTTTTCGGCATTCGCGCCTTTCGACAACCCTGAGATAGCTATTTATGTTATGATCCCATTTAGTGACGCAAGGACTATGCCTTCTCCGGCTACGGTTCTTGCCAGAAGGGTTTTGGAAGCTTATTTTAAGTTTGATTCGGGAATAGAGGAGCCTATACCTGTTAATACATTTAGTGTACAGTAAGAGGGAGTCAAAAGATATGGATAAAGCTAATAAAGTTTATTTCAAAGCCACAAAAGACAATATTATTGTTATGCTTGATGATGAGATGAAATTTGATGAATTGAAAGCATCTCTAATCCTTAAGGCCAAGGACGCAAGGAAGTTTTTTGGTGATTTAAGCGCATCCGTTGTTTTTCGCGGGCGCGATTTGACTTCCAGGGAAGAGGCTGTACTTGTTGATATAATTGAAAGTGAAACTAATCTTAAAGTATATGTGACAGAGGAAGATGAGGAAGACAACAAAGCTCAAGCCAAGGAAGATGATGCAGGGGATATATCAAAATTTATAAAAGATCAGAGGATGGAGGGGGCTGTTTTTCACAACGGATCCTTGCGTTCGGGTATGAAAATTGAAACCCAAGGAAGTGTAGTAATAATAGGAGATGTAAACCCCGGAGGTGAAATTACAGCCGGAGGCAATATAGTTGTCCTTGGTGCGCTAAAGGGGCTGGCACATGCCGGAGCCTATGGGAACAGCAAGGCTTTTGTAGCGGCGCTGGCTCTTTTGCCTGTTCAGATTAGAATTGCTGATATGATAACCATAGTGGCGGACGAGGTTGAAAAACAGAAGAAGGAAGGAAACGTTGTGCCTTCTTATGCGTACATAAGGAAAGAGAAAATTTGTATAGAGCCGCTTTTATGATGTCGTTTGAATAAAAATGGAGCAGAACTCACCTTGCAGATATAAAGTCTGTGACACTAAAATCTCATTCAACGAAGAGTAACCGCTTCAGCGGTTTACGATAGTTAAGGAGGACTTTTTAAAATGGGTATAGTAATTGTAGTAACCAGCGGCAAAGGAGGCGTAGGCAAAACCACAACCACGGCAAACTTAGGCGCGGCATTGGCTTTACTTGATAAAACCGTGGCACTTGTGGACGCCGATATTGGTCTTAGGAATTTGGATGTTGTTATGGGGCTTGAAAATCGAATAGTTTATGACCTTGTAGATGTTATTGAAGGCAATTGCCGTCTTAAGCAGGCTTTAATTAGGGACAAGCGTTATACTAATTTATTTTTACTGCCGGCGGCTCAAACAAGAGATAAAGACGCGGTTTCTCCTGAGCAGATGCAGGAGCTTTGCAAGATACTGAAGGATGAATTTGATTATGTGGTAATAGATTGTCCGGCAGGTATTGAGCAGGGGTTTAAAAATGCTATATCCGGCGCGGACAGGGCATTGGTTGTTACTACTCCTGATGTTTCCGCTGTTAGGGACGCGGATCGTATCATAGGGCTTTTGGAAGCCAATGACCTTAGAAATCCGGAGCTTATATTAAACCGTGTCCGTGTTGAAATGGTTAAAAAAGGCGATATGATGGCTATAGAGGATGTAACGGAGATTTTGGCAATCGAAATAATCGGCGTGGTACCTGATGATGAAAGTATAGTTATATCCACAAATCGCGGGGAACCGGCAGTTACTGACCAAGCTTCAAAGGCGGGAAGGGCTTATAGTGATATTGCCCGGCGTATTTTAGGCGAGGAAGTGCCTTTTATGGACTTAGATGAGAAAAAAGGATTTTTTGCTAAAGTAAAAAGAGCCTTTGGAGGTCAATCTTAGAACCTGTGTTCAATACATAACCCTTAAGGATGAGTGATTTTATGGATATTTTCAGCTTTTTTAATAAGAAAGAAAAGTCTAAAA
Source organism: Defluviitaleaceae bacterium (assembly GCA_009779915.1). Taxonomy (GTDB): domain Bacteria; phylum Bacillota; class Clostridia; order Lachnospirales; family UBA5962; genus WRBA01. The sequence continues at coordinate 19,066 of WRBA01000006.1, forward strand.
ACATAGCCAAAGATAGATTAAAACTTGTGCTGGTTCATGACCGCGCTAACTGCTCTGTTAATTTCTTAGAGATGCTAAAAAATGATATTATCAAGGTTATAAGTACTTATATGGAAATTGATGAGGAAGGTCTTGATATTCAGATTACGCCTGGGGGTAATGGCAAGGACGGGGAGTCTTCCCCAGCTCTTTATGCTAATATTCCTATTAAGAGTATGAAGAAGCGATAATGGTCTCGTTAAAATCCGCCGCCGTTAGTGACGGCTTTTAACGATAACATCGATAGAACGAATCGGCTGCAAATGGGCAAAGCCCAGCTTTTTGCATTAAAGTCCGCGACGCTAAAGCCTTAGTACGCATCGTCATTAAGGTTGTAGCGAAATTAGCGTTCGCATCGTCATTGCGAGCCTAATGCGCGTAGCGTGTTGCTCAACGAAGCAATCCCATCACGTAATATGCCTTAGATTGCCACGTCGTAGCTAAAGCTACTCCTCGCAATGACGAGCAAAAAATCTAAGCTTGCAAGGAGTTCACATGGAAATAATTACTATTTTAAAGCGCAAATTGATATCTTTTGACTATCTTATGCTGATTCTTGTACTGGGGCTCAGTATATTTGGGGTAGTTGTAATAGGCTCCGCCACTCGTGTGGCTCATGGGGGTAATCCCTTGGCTTTTGAAAATCAGCAGCTATGGGTAGCCAGCGGTGTAGTTTTATTGTTATTAGCAGCATTTATTGATTATAAATTTATAGCCAGATTTTATATTATTGCCTATGTGGTTAATATTGGTCTTTTACTTGCAGTACAGCAATTTGGACATGTTATGGTTACAACAGGTGTTGTAAGAGCTGTTGATGTAATTGATGGAGTTGGGATACAGCCCTCTGAGTTTTCTAAAATTTTGATGATTCTTTTTTTGGCTGTACTTGTTGAGCGGCTGGGGGATAAACTAAATAAACCTTTGTATTTAGCCGGGATTTTGGCTTCGATAGCTTTGCCGGTGTTTTTGGTTGCCATTCAGCCTTCGTTGTCGGCAGCAATGGTTGTACTTATTGTGTCTCTTGCGATATTGTTTGCAGGGGGAGTAAGCTTTAAATATATAATACCCGGCATAATTGTTATGGTGCCGGCTGGTTATATGTTTTTATTGGATATACTCCGTGAGGAACCAAGGCTTGAACAGTTAGGCATATTGCAAGACTATCAAATTGCGAGAATAATACCTCTGGTTCAGCCGGAGAGGGCAACAGCCGACTCTATAAGGCAAACTATGCAGTCTATACGCGCTATAGGTTCAGGGCAGCTCCACGGGCAGGGGCTTCATGAAGGAACGCTTAACCAGCTTAATTATGTAGCTCATAGTCATAATGATTTTATTTTCGCAGTTATTGGTGAGGAACTTGGTTATATAGGCGGCATTACAGTTTTAGCAGTGGTTTTTATTATTGTTATTAAATGTCTTTATATTTCATTTAAAGCGGAGAGTATGACAGGTAAGCTTATAGCTGCCGGAGTGGGTTTTATGATGGCTTTCCAGACCTTTGTAAATGTAGGGGTTGCCATTGGCATACTGCCTAATACGGGGATGGTGCTGCCTTTTATTTCTTATGGGGGAAGTTCTATGTGGGTTAATATGGCAGCAATTGGGCTTGTTATAAATGTAAGTATGGAGCAACCTAAAAAATCAGCGTTTTCGCTGTTTGAGGAGTGATTATATGAATATTGCGCTGATTGCCCATGACAATAAGAAAAAACTTATGGAAAATTTTTGTATTGCTTATCGGCATATTTTGTCTAAACATGATTTATTTGCCACGGAAACAACGGGAAGACTGATATTTGAAACTACAAGTTTGTCTGTACATAAATTTCTTTCAGGGCATCTTGGGGGTGAGCAGCAGCTTGGTTCCCAAATAGCCTATAATAAGATTGACCTTGTTATATTTTTACGTGACCCTCTTTCTTCCAAACCGTATAATACGGACGCTAATCCGATTTTTAGGCTTTGTGATACTCATAATATTCCAATCGCGTCAAATCTTGCCACGGCGGAAGCTTTGGTTCTTGCCCTAGAGCGAGGGGATTTGGATTGGAGAAATTTGCTTAACAATGATGAGACTGAGCAAGAATCTTTATAAGCGCAAAGATTATTGATTAATTATAGAACAAACGATCTCGTGTTTTTTCGACAATTTCTAAGAAAACTGTTTTATTTAAGGTAGTTTGCCGATATATAAATGATATAGCAGACTCAGTAAAAAACGGACTGAATCTACGCCCCTCATTCGCACTTATGCTAAAGCAAAAATGCTCATGAATGGGGCGTTCATTGAATTTAAAACGGTAAAATAATCAAGCTCATTTAACTGTTTTGAATTCATCACTATATATAAATATCGTATTGCGCTTGTCCACACCCCTATGTATTTATGGAAAAACGCTGACAATATAATACATTGACGGCAAGGTATATAAACAATATAATATAATTTGACAAGATAACCGAAAAGCGAACAAGGAGGCTCTTGTAATGAACAAAACTATTGTTAATAGATTTATTGCAAAAATCTTAGTTTTTATAATGATAATAGGTTATGCCGCTCCTTTTGGATCTGTAAGAGAGGTTTCGGCTGCGCCTACACCTCCGATAAGTGTTACCCCTTTGTCGGGAGGGATTATGCCGATGATGCTCTGGCCGGTTTTAGATGTAGGTGTATATAGAGGGCTTAACGTTCAAGCGGGCTCTTCGGCACCTGTGCGTATAGGTGAGCCTCGTACCCCTAACCAGGTTGTGGCACATTTTGATACTATACGGCTTGGGCAGCAGGAGTTTGGAACTTTTGTGCTGGAATATTATGTGTCAAGAAATAGATTTGTACAATTGGAAGTAGAGATTACGCCGGGTTCTACCGGGCCTGTAGCTACGGTGGAATATAGAGTGTATCAGCCTCCTGCCGGGGTTACTCCGATACCTCCTTTTGATGTTTCATGGACTTTGATTCATCATGATCCTACATATATGGTTTTTCATCCGTCACAAGGTTGGATGAATATTAGTGATTATTTAGACGCACCGGGCAGACCTATAGGAGTGGGTTATAGGATATTAAATGACCATAACGCGCCTACCGTACCCCCTGACCCGCCTACTTTAACTCCTCCCAGGTTTGAGATTACCGACCTTGGAAATACTTGGATAAACAATGGTTTTTCGTTCCAATATGACGGACGGATGATACATATAAGTTTTCGTGACGGAGTTTTTATATTTGCCTCTGACGGGTTTGTACCCGGCAGTATGTATGAGCTTAGGGTAACTCACGATACTTGGGGTTCTTCCGAAATAGTTACTGTAAATACAGGTTTAATCGGTACAGGCCCCGGAGGTGCTGTAAGAGCGGTTCCTTTTGCTAATGTTGATAGAATTTTGCCGCCGCCCTCAGGAGCATCACGTCCGGATTGGCTTTTCCCTATCCCTATTGACCGAAGATATGACGGTGCCCCTGTTATCAGGAACCCATTTAATCCCCCTGTATCTCTATTATGGCCTCCATTAGGAGGACCCTCCGCTCCCGGAGGACCTACTTGGGATTATGTGAATGATGTATGGCCTGCGCCGCCTGATCAGGAACTGGGAGTTATGATTGAATTTGTTGTGCCTTATTTTGTGGGCCCTATATTACATAATGACAATCCGACCAGAAGAAGTGACCAATCGGTTCCAATTACCATAAGATTGTGGTATGAATACATGGGTCCGCCGCCGCCTGTGCCACCGGGCATACAAGTAACTGTTGATGATATCTTCGGTGACTTTATCCCTACATTGGGAGGTCTTGGCGATAGGATGACAGCAGCGGATCATCCTGTTGATATAGCTAACAATATTCATCTGCCAAACAGGCATTTGGTTCGCTCTCTCCAATTTCAGCCGGATCCTAATCCCGGCGGGACGAACAATATTTTTAGAATAGAAATTTTAGTTGAAGACCCGGATACAGCAGGTCAATTTATGCCTGGCGTACTCTTTAGTAATACTGCTTCCACCATTGGTCTTGCGACGGAGATTATACCTAACATCTATGCAAGAAGCAATACTATACCGGATGCGTATACATTCTTGCACTATAGGATTATACCTCACCAAGGGGGCTATGCTATAGAAGTGCTTACTCCTTTTAGGGGTGCCGTTGGCGAGTACTTAGTCCAAGAGAGAATATTCCCTGCGCCGGAGATTCCTGAAATTATTTTCAGGCAAACGGTTGTGGGAAATGAAGAGAGATTAATCTTCCCTATAAGCGATGCTGTAACAAACGCTCCAAGGCATTTTCAGATACATTTTACCAGGGGTAATTTCCCTGTTGATAATTCAGTGGCAGGTCCCGGCGTTATTTCTTCTCAGGTATTAATATTCTGGCCGACACCAAGAGGACCAGTTATAAATACACCGGAGTTTTTCTTTGTACGCCCATTTCAGCATACGCCAAGAGTATTGGCTTCAGGTCATGAAAGAGATGCCGGTACGGTTGAAATGCAGCTCAACTGGGACATAGGCAGAGTGGCGGAAATGAGGGAGTTTTTTGACCTTCATGCATATCCTCCAAGGGATATATTAGCATTTCCGGATACTGACGGCTGGCCTCATGCACCGGGCAATCCTGCTAATAGGGTGGAGCGTGTTTTATATATTGATTATATGTTTAATCACAGCCTTGCGCCTATAGATTTATATCCTCCTAATCCTAATCATGAGCGACCGTTTTTATGGCTTAGGGCAAGGATTGGTTCAACGGATATGCTTCCGAGAACTAGTACAGAGGTAAATGCCTCAGATGCAACCGTAACTTTTGACTATGTTCAGGCTGTACCTGGGATTACATTGCAGCCTCCTGATATGTCTGTGCCAAATGCAGCGAGGATTGAACTTTTCTCGGCACCGGGTACGGTACATTATATTGCAAGGGCTACGATAAGGGTAGACTCTTATTATGACCATGCACCTGATGCGCTTTTACCGGGGGCACCGCCTTCGTGGATACCTGGACCGCTGCCTAATATGTTCTATTTTGTGTTTCCAAGAATTTATTTCTTGAATGTAATACCGACACACCATAGTATTCCTAACACTACACCTCCTCCCGGTTATGAGATGGTGCCGGTAGCAGGAGTTGGCCCTTCGGAGATTTATTCGATTACTATTGACGGTTTTGACGCGGCAGATGTACCGCCGCCGCAGAATTTGCGAGTGCATGATGAAACAACCACATCCTTTGACAATGTGCTAAACACTGTTGAGGAGGTTTCGTTCCAAGTTACATGGACGGTGCCTGCGCCGCAGCTTAGAAATTATATTGATATGTCCTATGGACTTGGTGTTCCTCAGGTGGATGGCCCGGGGGGCGAACCAAGACCTGATGTTGTGATGAACTTATATATTTCCTCGGATGAAGCACTTATGGCAGCCATAAGTGCAAACCCTGAAAGAGATCCGGTTACAGGTGCTTTAATACATACAGCTATAACACAGCTTGCGGCACCAAGCCCATCGGAGCCGGGACCAACATTTGACCCGGAGCCTAATCCTGATGGGACGACGTTCTTCTTTTCAAATATTAGAGGGAATCCGGTAAATATAGGCTCAGGAACCCCTGTGCCGAGGGACATCCTTAGAGATGGCGGCGTAATAGCCATTACAAATATAGACTTTCCTGATCTTAACAATTTGGTGTTTGGAGTTGCGGAGACATTTGATGTTACATACAAACTGGATGGCTTAGACAGAAATGAGCGATACTTTATATTTGTAGATTTTATAGTAACTCAAAGACATCCGGGCAGAGAGGTTAGCCCGCCGGTTATTCCGCCTGTGTTTGAGGTATATCCTTATGATATAGTAAGGGCTTCCTTACTGTCTAATATGGTAGGGGCTGTAACTCAAGGCGATAGAGATGTTCCTGATGGACTAGACCAAGTGCCGCCGGCTCCAAATCCGATTAATGTACGGGATATTGGGCTGGATACCGCAACGATTTATTGGAATAGAATAGTACCATCCGTAATAACTTCTACTGACCAAACGGAAGTTTTGGAATATGAAGTAATCCGTATAAGGGATAACCAAATGCCGGCAGCGCATTTGAATAACAGAGTTCCATTTAGGCAGGTTTGGGATAGTATAAGCCCTGCACATGCTGATATAATTGGTTTTAGGACGGAAAATTCATTGTCGGCTAACTATACACTTAGAGGCTGGGGCGGAAGTGATTGGGCTGATACTTTAGGAGCACCTCAATTTATTTTCGACCCGCAGTCTGAGCAGATTATTATAAAGGATAATACATTGATAACTAATACATTGTATTTCTACTATGTAAGGACTGTAAGGACAATGCGCGCCCTTAATGCTGACGGTTCGCTAGGCGCGGTTATGGGTCAAACTTATTCTGTTTGGAATCATGTAAGTGTTACCACTACAATAGTGGAAGCTCCGAGAAACTTAAGGGTTGAATCCGGTGAAGAGCGGGAGTATGACCGTCAAACCCAAGTTATGATTAGCTTTGAAGCCCCTCTTGGTAACTTAGGGGAGATAGGCAATACATTACTCTTTGAATATCAGCTTAGAATAGATGATGGGGAATGGTTAGACCCAAGCAGAGACTTTGTTTTGAATGAATCAAGGATGCTTGAAAATGTTGAAGGAAGCTGGGCGTGGCTATTATACACCATAAGCGGTTTAACCCCGGGTCAGCATTATTCTGTAAGGGTAAGGATGATTTCTATTGGTCTTGACGGAGCTGAAAGTACGTCTATGTGGTCTAATATCGCTGTGTTTTTAACAGTGATGGATCAGCAGGCTGAGGATGATAACAGGGTTATAAGAGATTGGAATAATCACCTTAGAGACGAGCTTGAAAGACTTCTTAGAAATCCTTTCTGGACTTTAAGACAAGACGCAAATGCTTTTCATGTAATATACAGGCCGACTTTCTTTACAGATGTTATCCATAATACAACAGGCAGCCAGATAAGACTGCCGCTGGAAAATGCTTGGCAGACGACCTATTTCATCCCCGCAGCGGCTTTCAGGCAAGCATGGGATGCTCATATGGGCTTTACGGTAGTTAATCCAAACGGTAATATGGAGATAATTATACCTGCAAGGTCATTGGATATGGATAATAATCCGCTTTCGCTGACAATTGCTAATGGGTTAAGGTACAATCAGTTCCAGGACTTTATGGTTGCCATTACTATAAACTGGTCTTCTCCTGAAACTGTAAACGGTGAACCGGCACTTACCCCTGCGGCAGATGTACGCATTGCATTGCAGCCGGCAAGGCAAAATATTGCGGCTTGGGATGCAGCACTTCTTAACACATTAAGAGAGCGGATAGATGAATATTTGGAAAATCCGGCTATACGCAGATATATTGAAGAAGCTGTAAGAGGCGGAGTGCCGGCGGAGGAAATAGCCAGATATGTAATAACCGCTGTTGAAAACTCTCGTCAGGGTATAATAGGCGTTGCCAATGCAAGCTTTACTCAGGTACAGTTTGGCGCACCTCTTGTAATGCCTACTTTTGATAGGGGTATACATATTAATACCGGTGCGGACTCGACTATGGCAGCTGTAACAGCCCTGCAGTATCATGGTAATAATAGGTGGATGCCTTTAACTACTGCGCCGTTTGGCCGCGGTCAAGGGATAGTAACTACAGTACCCGGAACTTATGTATTTACCGGCAGACTTATAAATATCCCCGGTGTTGAGCATATTACAGGGGGACCGGTAGCACGGGCAGTAGTTGCAAAACACGGGCTGGACGATTTCTTTGGCAGAGAGGCTATTGATATAGCTGCAAATACCACAAGAGGTGCCATGGTAAACTCTGTTGCAAGGATGATGGGGGCACCTCGCGGTACTGATGCCGCAGCTTGGCTTAGAGCCAATGGTATAGCAGTTCCGGCGGGCAATATGAACGGTCCTATACCAACTCAGGAAGCATTGCATCTTATGATGCTTGTATATGAGGCTCAAACAGGCACAAGGATAAACAGTATAAGGATTACTAACTTTAATGCTGTTAATAACCTCCAAGGGCTTAACCCAAGATTTAGAGATTCGCTAAGAGCTGCTGTAGAGCTTAACATAGTAAGATCAGAGAATTTGAATCCCAACGCGCCCCTTAGTGTAGGCGATCTTTTAGAAATACTTGCGGCATTGGATTCGTTGGTGGGGCTGTAGCAAACTGATTTTGTAAAAAGCCGTTACATATAACAAACGACATTGAGAAACGTGATTGGGCAAGGGCGGCCCAAAAGCAGTTGGGGTAGGTGCTTTTGGGCAAAACCAAAGGTTTTAGCGCGCCGCCGAATCACGATTTCGAAAGTCGTTTGCTACAGTATGGTTTCGGCTTTTTACAAAAATTTATCATCTGAAAGGATGACTTTTAAATGAAAAAATTGACGAGTAAAATTATTGCGGCATTTTTGGTATTTGTTATGGTTTTGGCGTATATTCCGCCGGTGCCTGTTTTTGCCAATGTGCAGAATCCTGTTAGGGATTTAAGCATAAATGGGCTTATACCGCCGCCGCCGGCAGATAATATGTACAATATAAATTTGTCGTGGAATTTGCCTATTATTGCAAATCCTTTGAATATGTCACCGGTACCTTCTACGAACTTTAATAATCACCAAGCTCCTCATGCTCATGAAGGTTATGATATAGTAGTTAGGAACTTATCGACTACACAGGCTATAACCACCCCTTGGCCGGTGACTCCGGCTCTTAGCCCTGCTGACACTAATAGATCTTTAATGAATATTCCTGATACTATTTTTCTTCCGGCTAGGATTTATGGGCTTTCTACGGTACCTTTCCATACTCATATACACATGATTCCGGGACCGGGAGGCATTTTAGTGCCTGACCCCAGAAGAGTTGTCCCCGCTAACAATCCGGAAGTTTTGTTTTTAACGGATATTCCTGTGGAACTTGATAGAGGGCCTCAGGGCGGTATAATGGTAAGCTGGATTAACCCTCGTGCTGGGGCAACTCAAATATTTTCCGGTTATGAGCTTCATTATTGGCGCAGAGGGGAAACCTTTGGGGCAAATGCCCCCATTATAGTTACTCCAACTTTGGCAGACAGGACAACGACCATTAACGGCGAGCGTTGGATGTTTGAGATTACCGATCCCAGCTTGCAGATTGGAACTTTTTATCATGTAAGAGTGGTGCCTCTTATTGGGGTGTCGCCTTTTGTACCATTTATGGCAGGGCAGGTTGCCTCGGTGAGCTTAAATGATATACCCCACCAAATTGCCAGGTCTCATAGGCAATTTGAGGCTAATGATTTTTATTTGGCTCCACGCCTTGTAGTAACGCCGGAGGGAAGCAGGGATCTAAGGCTTAACTGGGATTCGGTTCTTAGTACGGGTTCTCCTTTGGGGTATGTCCGCAGGGCTGAAATTTGGAGTTTTACCACCCCTCAGGATGAAGATTGGATGCCATCGGTTGTTGATGGGGCTACTTTAATTTTAACAATAGCCGGAACGCCGGGGGCTGAAATTATTACAAGGCATTTTGTAACCCCAAGACCAAATGTTAGAACTTGGTATGTGGTGGTTTTCCATTTCAGTAACGGCGATATAATGATGACTAATCATGATGATTTTGACCCTACTTTTAATGATTTTAAGCCATATTCTCCAATGATACGGGATATTTTTCATGTTGGCAATCAACCGCCTAATTTGGCGTTAGATATTACATGGCGTGCTTTCACCAGAGAGCCTTATACGGTTTTAGAAAGGGAGTTTGCACATCCTGAGAGAGGATTTTTGGATCAAGATGTGGTTTATTATGTATTCATTACAGACGAGCTTGATCTTTTACACGGCGAGGATACAAGTCAGGTTCATGGCAGTGCTATGACGCCTGTGGCACGTTTACCGGCAACAGGGCTAAGCCCTTTGGTACTTGATATACTAAGTTCAAACCCTCTTAGGCAGGATTATTTTTTCAGAAGCCAATTTAACCAATATGTAAATAGAAGTGGAGAATTGCGCTTTTTAGAGGATAACAAAGTTTACTATGTGAAAATAATTGCCGTAAGAACTATTGCATATGAAGAGCATCATTCAAGACCGGCATTCGCTTCTGTTTATATACCACCGGGTGGGGATATTTCCCTTATTCCTCAAATGGTTCCCGTGCGTATTAAAGAAAATGCGGAAGGGGTACAAGTAATAACGGAAAACTCCATTGCAATACAATGGGATTTAAGGTGGTACGAAGTATTTAACCCTGCAACTAACAGCTGGTATAATATAGTTGGGGTTAATCCAAGCGGGGATCTTGTTTTTGGCTCCGATGCCCTGCGTTATTACCCTAATGTTATACGCTTATGGGATGAAAGATACACCTTAGCACCTACGGAGTCTCTTGCAAGGGCTAGAATTAACGAAGATTTAAGTATCGCAAGCTACTCTTCACCTGTGACTATCCGCCTTATGGATGTTAGCGATGTTGACTATCAAATACATGTGGTAGAGTATGCTATTATGAACGCAATAGGCTCCTATGAGGATTATTTCGACTCCTTATTAGGTCAGCCTCCGGGTATTTGGCAAAACATAGGCAGAGGTAATCCTTCAGACACTTCAAATCAGAGGGAATTTACCGTAACAACCTCCCATATGCCTTCCGGGGCGTTACAGGAGAATACTTCTTATGTAATATTTTTCAGACCGATTAATCCGGCGGGACCGGCTCATTTCCCCACATGGGTAAGCGGTACAACTTTAATGCCAAGACCGCCCCTAGACATTATTCCTACTGTACCTATACTTGAAGTCGTAGGAGTAACAGACACCAGCGTAAGACTTCGCTGGAACGGGTCTTTCGAATTTGATTATGAACTCTATTTCTCCCAGCTTTTAACGGATTATCCGGAAGGGGCAGGCAGGATAGGGATTTCAAGCCAGCAAATAAGAGATTACAATGTTGTAAATGATGTAGACGGTCAGTCTTTTATATATTTTACGGTTACAGGACTGTTTCCTAATACCCTTTATCATTTTTGGGTGAGGGCAGTAAATGAACTGGGTACTCCATCTGCATGGTCTAACCCGGTTAGTGCAACAACTTTGGATATACAGCCGCCTGAGCCGCCTGCTGCTATTATGCTTGCTTCCGCTACCAGCTTACAAGCCTATAATACGGAAAACAACACAAATTGGCAGCGTGGTATGCCTAATAATTTGATTATTGAATGGATGCGTATATTTGCCGATCTTAACAACCCCTTCCCGGCGACTGTAATAAGGGATTATGCCGTAACAGGGGGGGAAGGAAGCTGGCTTGACAGCCCAAGTCTTTCAGCCACTTATATGGCACTCTTTGATGAACTTGTGGCAAATCGCCGTCATTATGTAAGGGCTAGGACTTGGCTTACCATAACCCGCGGCGCAGACGGTGTGGGCATTGTGCGCTCTTACAGCTATGAAGTGCAATTGGCTTCAAACAACCAGTTTTTGGATCCGATTACCATAATTATTCCAGGTATGGCTGACTTTATCACAGCACCCGGACAAATGCGCCGTTTAGAGTCAAGATGGAGCGATACATTCTCATTCTTCTCAGGTCAAACTGAGGATGAATATGACGGCGGTGTTAATGCGGATTTATTCCCGCTGCCGGATCAGGATTTTGAGTTTATATATACAAACGGTACTTTAGTTTATCGTTTCCGTTCTAACCAAATAGACCAATGGGGTAACAGAGATAATTTGGTGGATGAAAGATTTATATCACGCCTTGTACAAAACAGAGTCTTCACATTTGATGTGGATGTGTCTGTTTGGGGTGCTTATCCGGTTAATACAAGGGTTGTGGAAATTCCTATGGGTATAATACAAGCCTTTGATGAGAGGCAAATTGACCTTCGTATAAATGCCGGTAATTTGACATTGACTATACCTCATGGCAGTTTGGTTACAAATCAAGTGCGAAACACTCAAGGTTTTAACAGATTTACAAGAGGGCTTATAACTCTAACCCAAGTAAATACACCGGCTACAGGCGTTGCACCTGCTTTAGCATCAGCACCGCATACTCTTACGGTGGAGTTTATTGAAGGGCTTAACACTGTTGCTGTAACGGAGTTTGCAAAACCTATAATAGTGGAAATGACTTTGCCTTCCGCTCATGACCCGTCGATTAATAATGTAAGAGGTTATTTAAACAATTGGCGCACGGGAGGCTGGCAGGCTCAGACTACAGCCATGCCTCTGCCGGCGGCACGCCTTCCGGGCGTACCTCAAGTTATACCGGCAACGCCGCCTATGGCAAGCTTTAACACTGTGAATGCAGGCACATATACAATAATAAGCACGCCGCCTACAGCTCCGGCGACAGGGGTGGTTAATGAAACATTGGATGCAATGCAAAGGGTAAACTCCCAATTACGTATTACGGATATGGGTGCCTTTAATGAGAATACTCCGGTGCATCCAAGCCAGTTTAATCAAATAGTAGCGGCTGCCGCACTACGCAGGGAAACTGTGCAGATGAACGCTGCTATGGATCAAAGGACGTTTACAAGTCTAGGTCGCTCAGGTATGCTAATAAGCGGGGGAACTGTGTCAAGGCAAGCAGGTATAAGCTCTTTAGTCCGCTTGTATGAAACCAGGACACGTGCAGCTGTAAGCTGGTTTCCGACTGCGGCGGAATCAAGTATGCCTGACATAGGCACCGCTGCGGCTCAGTTTAGGACGAATTTACTAAAGGCGGAGGCACTGGGCTTCTACCGCGGCACTACTATTAATCCAAACGATCCTATGACTTTTGGGGACTTGATGTTTATATTGGATATTATATTAAGCAATTAGAGGCAAAGGAGGGAGGTTTTTATGAAGAAGTTTTTAGCACTTACAATTTTATTTGCACTTATGTTAAATACAGTGGTTAGTGCATCTGCCGGCTCGGCAAGGATAACTGATATTTCATCTCGCCCTTCTGAGCAGCTTATACGCAACGCTTATGATAGAGGTATTGTACATGTTTTTGCTGATAATACTGTGCGTCCGGGGACAGCTATGACCAGAGGGGATTTTGCCTTCGCCCTGGAGCGGTGGATAATAAACAGTGATACACTCCTTAGAGGATTTAATATCTCTTTTGCATCCCGTAATGTTAGTTTTAGAGACCTTGACAATACTCAGTTTTTTTACAATGAGGTTAGGTCTTTAGCTGATAGGGGCGTAATCCAAGATACAATACCTTTTAGACCGACTAGCAATATTACAAGGGAAGAGGCGGCACGCTGGATTGAAAATCTATTCGGCATGATGCGTTCTTATAACAGAAATGCTGTTTACTTTAGAAATATGGGTGTAGTTGAGTTTTTGGATGAGTTTTCTGATGGTCGCAATGTAGCAACCGCTTCAAGGAATGCTATGGCTTTTATGCTTGACCGCTGGTTTATACAGCCGGATCAATCAGGCAATATACGCCCCCAAAACAGCATAACAAGGGAAGAAGGGTTTGCCCTTATAATGATGGTAGAGGCATATTTACACAGCTATAGAGGTACGGGCAACTGGTCTTCCGGCGGCGGCTGGAATGCACCTGACGGTAATTGGGGCTGGGGCGGCAATTGGAATCATCCCGGCGGCGGCTGGGGTGGCAACTGGGGTGCTCATGGAACTCATCCTTGGAGTATGCATAATCATTGGAACGCACAAAACCCGCAAGCTCAGGTACAGCCTCCTATGTGGACAGGGCAGGCTTGGCAGCAGCCAAACCCCAGCCAAAGAGTATCTTGGGAGTTTCCTAGCGAAGGATGGACTCCATGGCAGCGTCCTCCAGGCTGGTGGAATGAGCCACCATGGTGGCCGGGCGCATGGAATGATTCATCTAATTGGCAATGGGGCTGGGGATGGAATCAGCCTAATTGGGAAGATTGGTCACCCTTCTGGCCGTGGCCTATGCCTAGAGATAATTAATTTTTGAAGTAAAAAACCTATTTACTATCCTTATAGGGTATACGTAAATAGGTTTTTTATAGAAATTGAATTGACTTTCTATTGAATGTTGTTGTATACTGAAACCCTTACAAAACAGTACCATAAAAGGCACTGTTTTGTAAGGATAAGCCGCGCAGCTTGCACAGCGCAGCCAACTTTTGAAACAGTATCAGATTAATTGCAAGCAACAATCTGATACTGTTTCAAAAGAATTTAAGTATAAATTATCAAGAGTTGTCTGCACCCTTAGCTCAGCGGATAGAGCGTTCGGCTCCGGACCGAAAGGCCATGGGTTCAATTCCCTTAGGGTGCGTTGGATAGTCAAATAGGGTTTTTGACTATCACTATTTTTATGAAAAAAAAGAGTGGCTTTATGAGAGAGATAAAATTACTCCCAAACAAAATGCGAAACCATGAATACAAAGGCTCCAAACTTATGTCTATTGGCGAAGTTGAAAAAGCACGGGCTTTTCACAAAAGTTTCCCTGAATACGAAGAAACGCCTCTTACACCTCTTAAAAATCTTGCAAATAATTGTGGTCTTAAGAGCATATATGTAAAGGATGAATCTTTTAGATTTAGGTTAAATGCCTTTAAGGTTTTAGGCGGCGCATATGCAATGGCTAAATTTATAGCAAAAAAGCTTGGAAAAGATATATCCGAGCTTTCTTATGATATGCTTATATCAGACGAGCTTAAAAACAGTCTGGGAGATATCACATTCTACACAGCGACAGATGGAAACCACGGAAGGGGCATAGCTTGGGCAGCAAAAAAGCTTAGGCAAAAAGCTGTTATTTATATGCCTGATGGCTCCTCTCTTAAAAGGCGTGACAGTATTCGGGAAGAGGGAGCCCTTTGTGAGATTATTTCAGGCTCAAATTATGATGACTGTGTTCGCTTAGCCGCCTTAGAAGCAGAGAAGGTTAAAGGCGGAGTTGTTGTACAAGATACTGCATGGGAAGGCTACGAGGAAATCCCAAAATGGATTATGCAAGGCTACGGCACTATGGCTTTAGAAGCTGCTAAGCAAATGGAAGCCGTAGGTGAGCGTCCATCCCATATTTTTGTTCAAGCTGGGGTTGGTTCTTTTGCAGGGGCGGTTGCGGGGTTTTTTACAAACTATATGCTTAGCGATCCCCCCTTTATAACAGTGGTTGAACCAAGTGCGGCGGATTGTTTGTACAAAAGCTCTTTTGCGGGAAAAAGAGCGATTGTTGAAGGTGAACTGCGAACCATCATGGCAGGGCTTTCTTGTGGGGAGCCTAATCCAATTTCTTGGGAAATTCTTAGAGAAACTGTTGATTTATTTGTATCATGCCCTGATTATGTATCGGCGAAAGGCATGAGAATTTTATCATCACCATTGGGAGATGATAAAAGGGTAATATCTGGGGAATCTGGGGCAGTTGGTCTTGGTTTTTTAGTTGAGTTAATGACAAATAATAATTTTAGAGATTTAAGAGATAAATTGCACCTTAGTGAGGAATCAAGGGTTTTACTTTTTAGTACAGAAGGTGCTACAGATCCGGATATGTATAGATCAATAGTATGGGACGGAGAATTTTCATATCCTGGGAACAAATACTAGCAATCTTCGTCATAAGCAATGTGAGGTAAATTTATTTCCTTAAAGGAGGTTCCAAAATGGAAGCCAAAAGAGAGCAGCTTTTCTTTTCAACTAAAATTGTTTTAACTGTAATAGCCTTGATTGCCGCTTTTGTAATCGTTATAGTTATAACTTCAAACGGTCCCGGTTCATTACTTGCTGAAGCCGGGGATAACCAGCCAACAGTCCAAGTGTCAGGTGCCGGGTCGATTTCTGTGCCGCCGGATATGGCTACGGTAAATTTAGGCGTTACCACTACAGAAGAAAACCCTCGTGATGCTATTATTAGAAATAATGAGATAGTAGCTGACGTACTTGCCGCTGTTAAAGCTTTGGGCATCTCGGAGGACGATATTGCCACTCAGCAGTTTTCCATATCTCAAGCATGGGATCATAGTATGCATTGGCAGGGTCGTTTGCTTGGTTACGAGATAACCAACAGTGTAAGCGTAGTTATCCGTGATATGGATATAATTGGTGAAGTGCTTGGGGCAGGTGTAGCTGCCGGTGCCAATATATCCAGAGGTATCCAGTTTAGCGTAGATGAAACAAGCCCTATGTATTACGAAGCGTTGGAGCTTGCTATTGAAGATGCGGCAAATAAAGCACGCACTATAGCATCGGCATTAGGTACGTCGGTTATAGGTTTAGTATCAGTTGTGGAGACTAATACTTTTTCAGCCCCTGTATTTGCGAGGGGGGATGCACAAATGTTTGCAGGTGCGATGACGGAGCGAAGATTTGATGACTTTGGCGTCCCAATTCAGCCTGGAGATGTGACATTAACAGCAAGGGTGGAAGTGATTTATAGTTTGGCACAGTAATTTTAATTTTTAAGGAGATGGCATGGCGGTATACTTAGAAACAGAGCGGCTTATAATCCGCGACCCCAAGTGGGAAGATATGGATGGGCATCATCTTATGCTGTCTGACGAATTGACTTTGACCTATTGGTCAGATATTGGCTCACGTCACTTTGAGGATAATCGCCGCAATTTAGAAGCTGCTATTGCTGATGTAACAAATACAAACCGTGAGAAGTATTTTTTCACAATGGAACTTAAGGAAAGCCAAGATTTTGTTGGCACAGTTGGATATACAGTTACTGAAGTGACACCTGTAGGCAAAATTGTTGGTATAGGCTATGCTACATCACCAAACCACCGTGGGCAGGGATATACTTTGGAAGCCCTTAGAGAAGTTATACGCTTTGCTTTTGAAGAAAATGGCGTATATCGTATATACACCGGCTGTCTTACGGAAAATGAGGCTTCTGAGCGGATTATGCAAAAATGCGGCATGATTAAGGAAGCGGAGTTTAAATGCCACACCTGGCATAAGGGGCAGATGAAAGACCGAGTGGAATATAGAATCTTAAAAGAAGAATATATACTTAAATTCATCTAAAATAGTAAGGCTTTTTGTTACTATTTTGTTAGGATTTCAGTATAAAGTTAAAAAAAGCGCGGCTAAAAGCAGTGCTTTTTTTAATGTGTTTGACTATATAGCAAAATATGATATGTTTATGTTATAGTAAGATGGCAATGTTGCATAATCTGTTTCAGGCAATTTTTTTATAGTGAATAAACTTTAAAGCACTAAATGAGCTTGCTCATTTTACTGTTTTAAAGTTTATGAACGTCACGAAATCCATACATTTTGTAAACAAAATGCATGGATTCTCGAGGCTCGTTTAAGACCATTTTGGTCTTAAACGACTATGTCGCTTTTTGCTTCAACAACGACCCGCAATAGCGGACGAGCCACAAGGCTCGGTTCCGGCTTTAGCCGGAAGTCTCCCTTTTGCGAAACCCACGCAAAAGGTTATGCGCCGCTGCTAGATAAATACTTTTTAACTAGGGGGATTTTAAAATGAACAAAGATAAGATGTTTTTCAGTGATTCATGGGAGTTTTTCCCTTGTAATATTAATAATCAATCTTTTTCTATCCGTTTTGATTTGGCTGTGGGAAGTTTAGATGATGAAACAAAAGCTAAATATCCGCATATTTTGGAGCTGTCCATTTACCCTAACGAAGTGACCGGTGAAGGATTTCCCACTCCGGCTGAGTTTGGTAATATAAACAAAATCGAAGATAGTTTTTCATGCGGACATTATGATATGCGTAATATTGGGGTTATTACGGGAGGAGATAGGGTTCGTTTTATTTTTTGCTGCGATGAAAAAGCGGAGAAAGAAGCGGAAAATATGGTTAAAATCCTGTTGGGGGATAATGCCAATAATATTAAATATAGCTGCAAAATATTCAGCGATGATAATTTTTTATATTATCACAACACTCTTGCCCCTAATATTTACGAGCAATCTTGGATTATGAACCGTCATGTATGCACTAATTTAGAAAATCAAGGGGACGCTTTTAAGATATTGCGGGAAATTGATTTTTTCTGTTATTTTGCAAGCGAAAAACATATAGAAAATGTGGCAAAAGAATTGATAAAACAAGGATTTAAAGAAATTAGCCGCGAAAAAACAGAAGAAGGGGATTATTCACTGCAATTGACTTTGGAGGGGATACCTAATTTTGAGTGGATAAATGAAATTACAGCTAATATTATAGATTTGCTAAAAGATACAGACGGTTACTTTGACGGTTGGGGTTCCCCTATTTGTAAGGATTAGTATAAGTATAATAAAAAGGAAGGGTTAATTTAATGAATAATTATAATTCGTCATTGCGATTGGATGGAAAAAAGATTTTAATAACAGGGGTAAGCCGTCCTATGGGTATAGGGGCAACCCTTGCCAGGCGGTGTGCCGAAGCCGGGGCAGCTGTTGCGGTACACGGCTTTTCAGATTATGATATGACTACGAACCATTTGAGTGCTATGCCTGACGGTAGTGAAACCGTAGTAAAGAAGCTTAATGATTTGGGATTAAATGTGATAATGCTTACATCATCAGATTTAGAAGTAAAAGGCAATGGGGAAAAGGTTGTAGAGGAAGCCGCAGACAAACTGGGCAAAATTGACGGTTTAATTTTAAACCATACAAATGGCGAAAGTGTGGAAATTGGTAACTGGACGCCTGAGCATATAGACCCTATTTTACATGTAAATATCCGTGCCTCTATGATGATGATACAGTCGTTTGCGGCACAAGCGGATAGCGCAAAAGATAATGCAATTACCTTGTTCACCAGTGGGCAGTATTTATCTCCCATGGTTAATGAAATGGCTTACTGTGTGTCAAAAGAAGCGATAATTTGCCTATGCCGCCAAAGCGCGTGGCTCCTTGGGGATAGAAATATACGAGTAAACTGTATAAATCCGGGTCCTAATGATACAGGCTACTCTTTTGGTGAGGTATATGAGGCAGTTGCTAAAAGATTTCCTTCAAGGCACTGGGGTACTCCTGATGATACTGCTGATCTTGCTGTTTTTCTTCACAGCCCCTATGGAAAATGGATTACAGGGCAAATTATAGCAAGTGACGGCGGATTTAAGTATGGCTGGGGATAGAGTATATTTAAACTAAAACTGTTCAATATTATCCCCTATTTTTTTCATTATAAATTCATAACTTTGAGGCATATGAGGGATAAGG
This sequence comes from Defluviitaleaceae bacterium, assembly GCA_009779915.1. GTDB lineage: Bacteria > Bacillota > Clostridia > Lachnospirales > UBA5962 > WRBA01. The sequence goes on from WRBA01000006.1 coordinate 38,278, forward strand.
CAGCGGCTGCAATCCTTTATTGAGCCGTTTTCCCCTATTCTATCAAAATTTCCGCCGCATTTATCACCTAGGAAATAAAGTGGGCAAAAGCAAAACATACAATTAAAGTTATCCATGCCAGTTTTTTCATGGCATGGATAAAATTGGCAGCTTTTGTTTTCGTAAAATTTATAGCTCGCTTCCATAGTTAACACACCTCGGTATTCTAATTAATAAAACCAAATCCTCTGTAATATTTGAAAATTACCCGGCCTAATATTTGGTCGCGCTCGACAAAGGGAGTGTCCCATCTTCTGGAGTCTTCTGAATTAATTCTATTATCTCCCAGCATGAAATAATGCCCTTCAGGCACAACAAAAGGACCGTAGCTCTCATAATCCCCATAGGTTACGAAGGGATCATCATCTAAAGGTCTGTTGGCATTGTTTATAAAAACCCTGCCATCTACAATATTAATAGTTTCGCCCGGAAGTCCTATGACTCTTTTTACAAACAGTTTGGAAGGATCATCAGGGAATCTGAAAACCACAACATCAAATCGGTCTGGGGTGGACATAAGATAAGACAGCCTAAATGCAACAACCCTATCGCCAGTCATTATACTTCGCTCCATACTGCCGGAAGGTACCCATGCGTTTACAACTATATGTTGTGTTATTATATATGCAAAAATAAATGCAAGTGCTATGGTTTTAATCCAACTAAAAATTTCCGACCCTATTCCTCGCTGTTTCATAAAACCCTCCTAATAATATAAAGCATACCCATAGGCAGCCCCTTCTTACAGGGCTGCCTATAGATACTATAAAGCTTTACTAATCTTAATCTTCTTTATGTTCTTCGCAGTTTTCTACGCAATTTTCATTGCATTTTTCTTCTTCCTCCTCAGCCTTCTTCATATTTTCGAGGCTTTCTTCTAAGGATTTGTTAATATCACCAAGAACGCTCATAGTTTTTTCAATAACTGTTTTAGTGCCGCTTTTTAACTTTGGCTCTAAATCCTTGTAAGTGGTTTTTGCTTTTTCTCCTACTTCTTTTGCGAAGCTGTCCAGTGAGGAGGTGAATTTTTCAAATTTCTCCTCTACATTAACATTACTGCCGCCAAATTCAAAGCCTTCATGGCATCCGTCAATAGCGTTAAGAAGCTTAATAGATTCGTCAACGGTGATTTTACCGTCTCTAAGGGTGTTTAAAATAATTAATCTTTCTTCTTTTTTTGAGCTTTTCATAAATTATATCCTCCTTAAAATGGACTTAAATATATGTTAACTATATATTATTTCCTTCTTCCTGCACCGCCACCGCCTGAGCGTCCGCCGCTGCCAAAGCCGCCTCGACCAAAACCACCTCCAAGACCGCCGCTCCTTCCAAAACCACCAAAGCCGCCCCTGCCTGCGCCGCCGCCGGAGGAACGTCCGCCTCCGCCGCCAGGGGTTCTGCCCATTGGATTGCCGCTGCCCATATTATTGGAACCTGTAGGGGGCCTGCGGTTCCTGCTCCAGCGTCTCCTATTCCATGGGCTAAAGGGACTCCAAGGACCAAAAAGCATCCAAGAGCCGCCGAACCATCTACGCCGCCCCATTGGCATTCCCATCGGACCCATCATACGCCGCCTTGGGGATAGAAGCAGTATCAAAACAACAATTATAACAAAAACAATAAGCACATTTGAAAAAACCGAAGTAATTGTTTGGGTAAAATTTACCGTACCTGTTGCCGGCTCTATATTAGCTCCGGCTATATTAATCTGATTAGCAGCCGGAGGGAGGTTAGCACCTGTTGTGCTATAATGAGCCAAAAGCCTGTCGGCTATTTCTCTTGCGGTTGCTAAAACTCCAGCCCCATATTCACCTTCCGCAAAATACGGCTCCATATAGGTATTAAGTATAAGTTGAATTTGACCGGAAGAAATAATAGGCTCAAGCCCCGAACCTGTGGCTATAAAATAATCTTCTTCAGCGATAGCAAGTAGTATAAGGATACCATTGCTGCGTACGGAATCGCCAATTTCCCAGCGGTTGAATACTTCCAAGGCATAATCCGCTATATCCATGCCCCCTAAAAAATCCACAGTTAATATTACAATTTGGGCACCGTTACCTGCAAGCTCATCATTTATAGCGAAAATTGCATTACCCTCAGCTTCTGTGAGTACTCCCGCAAGGTCATTTATATAAAAATTAGCGGAAGGCTCAGGAAATACAGCATTTATAGGTAATGTAAATATAATTGTTATGATTAAAGAAAATACAATTGTTTTAAATATTTTCAATTGTCCACGTCCTTAGTCTAGTCTGGCTGAAGGAGCAGGAAATTCCCTAACTCCTCTAACTGCTGCTATAAGAGCTGTGTAAGGATTTCGCAAAAGATTGTTAAAAGCCAATGCTTCCTCAAAGGCATTGCTTAAATCCATCCTTCTCAAAGCGGCGTTAATATTGCCCTCTATTTCAGTTAAATGCCCGGCACTTGTTGGAGATACTTCCTCATAACTCATTACACTTAAAAGTGCGTGTACATGCGGTCTTATCCTGTCAGCGGTTATAAATTGAGATTCCCAATTTAGCCGCTCATCATCTAAAATATTATTGCGGCGCACTTCTGCCGTGTCTAAAAGCCTTCGGAGCCGCTCGGCATGTACATTATCGTAATTAAGATATCTATCTGCCACCACTAGTAAATTAGAAGTGTTTTGGATAATAATAATAGACTCCTGCTGGATGTTTATACCCAGCTCATTTTGCCCTCTAAAGCTGTCCACAACCCTATTATATTCACGTCTGAGAGAATTACCTCCCAAAATAAACACAGAGACCAAAACCATAAGTACAACGGATATATATGCCGTTTTTTTATCGTACAACAAGCTATTCATCCGAGTCCTCCTTTTTAGGCTCTAGCTTCATTAGCTCATCATCTAAAAGCCCGCCGGATTTAAGAAGCCGCTCCATAACATTAGCTTCGGCTATAATATCCATAGCCTTAGACTCAAACATATTGTCGAATTGTTTTTTGAAAGCTATAGCGGTAACATCTAAGGCTTCTTCAATTTTTGCCGTAGCTTTATCAATATTTTCACCGGCTGCCCCTTGGGATTTGAAATTTACATAGTTTTCAATAAGTTTATAGGAAGTAGGTAAATAATAGTCCATAAACTGTCTTACATAGCCGGCTTTTTCCGGATAAAGTTCAAGCTGATGAAAAATCTTCTCCCCATAAAGTTTCATTTGCCCTACATCTTCAAGGACTCGCTTGTTATTAATGGTTTTTGACATGCGGTCAATATCTTTAAGCTTTTCACGACCTTCGTTTATAAGGGTATTAAGTCTGTCATCCCCTGTTTTTGCAGGTATGAAAGGCGCTTCCACCATAATAGTTTTAGCAGGAGAAAATGTAGAGACTACAACGCCAATGCCTACGGAGAAAAACGCCGCCAAAGCAAGGCTTAACAAAGTATATATGGGAAATAAGAGAGAGAAAGTAACAAAAACAATGCCTGCCGCATAAATCGGCATAGTGGATTTTACTTTTTTTTCTATCATAATCCTTACTCCCTCCCAGTATTTTTATAAATTTACTCACAGTTTTGTACCAATATTACGGCACTAAATTCATCAAGCTTTATTTCAATATTACCGTTAATAACCTTATAATTTTGCAAGCTTGTGTTGTAAGAGCCGTTGCGTGTATGCATAATACGGATAAATTCGCTGTTATCTATTGCCTCAAGCTTCCAAACCGGCAGTGTTACTATCTCTTTATCGGGTTTGTTATTTATAACTACGGCAAGTCTATGCTCATTATTCCATCTGCCGTAAGATAGTATGCCATGGTGATTATACAAATACTCAAGAGAACCGTTTTTCAGGGCTTTATATTTTTGGCGCAGCTTAGCTATCTCACTATGGAAATTGATTAAAAGCTGATCTTCACGTCCCCAAGGATAAGTGCGCCTGTTATCAGGGTCGGTCCAGCCGCATAGCCCTGCTTCATCACCATAATATATGCCAGGGGCACCTTGCCAAGTCATTTGTACAACAACGGCACAGTACATTACGGACTTATTTATACCTCGCCAGGCTCCCTCATGACCGTGAGAAGGTAAACGCCCTACAGTTTTATTCGTGCGGGTCAAAAACCTTGAGTGATCGTGGTTTGACAACTGATTAAGTGCTGTCAGCTGTGAGCCTATGCTAAATTTAGCCATATTTTTACGCATACTTTCTTCAAAAGCGTAGGCATTGTTTAAAAGATTGCCGTCGTATTTGTCAGAATGTTTTTGCATACCTGTAAAAAACCAAGTTACAGGCTCCATAAAAGCGTCATAGTTCATTACTGTGTCCCATTCATCTCCTAAAAGCCATGGGGCAATGTCACCGTAATGCTCGGCAAGTATTATTGCATTTGGGTTTGCAGATTTAACAGCAACCCTAAAATCTTTCCAAAATTTATGGTTAAAATCCGGAGAATTGCCTAAATCAGCAGCCACATCAAGACGCCAGCCATCAGCGTTATAAGGGGGGCTAACCCATTTTCTGCCAATTTCCATCATTTTATTGTATAGAGTGCTGCTTTGCTCAAAATTAAGCTTAGGATGATTGGAATGTCCCCACCAGGAATCATAATCTTCGTTGTCGGGCCATTCCATAGAGTTCCATTTAAAATAATTATGATAAGGAGAATTGCGATTTGCAAATGCCCCCGGTTTATAACCCCCCGCTCTTTCGTAAAACCCTTCTTTGTCAAGCCATTTATTAAAAGAGCCGCAATGGTTAAAAACCCCGTCTAATATAACTTTCATACCTTTTTCGTGAGCAAGCTCTATAAATTTGGCTAAAAGTTCATTGCTTTTTTCCAAATTAATGGTATCAGTAGTACGTTTTAGATATTTAGCCGCAAATCTGTTAGTATTTTCTTTAGGGCTTAAAACCCGCCCGCCGTCATTAACGACTACGCCAAAATGAGGGTCTACATAATCATAATCTTGTATGTCGTATTTGTGGTTTGAAGGAGATACAAACACAGGGTTTAACAATATCGCCTCTACTCCAAGACCTTTGATATAGTCCAGTTTATTGATTATGCCTTGTATGTCGCCGCCGTAGAAATTACATGTATCATCCTCAGGTACCGGGGCGTGCCAGTCGAGAGATTTTACTACAGGCTTATCAAGATAAATATACTCATTATCTAAAACGTCATTTGAGCTGTCACCATTACAAAATCTATCCACATAAATCTGATAAGACAAGCATCCCTTAGCCCAATCAGGTACATTAAAACCGGGGATTATTTTAAAATCATACTCTCGCTCTAGGTGCAGGCTTAGACCTTTTTTATTGTAATAATAAATCTCCTTATTTTTATACAAGCTAAAATAGTAAGATGCCGTAGCCATTATACTTATAATATAAGTCCGGTAATAGGAGAAGCGACCGGCATCTTTAAATTTCTCCATTTCAACCGCAGGTAGTTTATCAAAGTGAAAGAACACTTTTTCAGCATCATCTTTAGCGGTTCTTATAATAATTGTTACTGTATCACCTATATTTGGTTCAGGAGGATTTACGAAATTTGCGGTTTCATCACTAAATACGAACTCAGCACGTAAATAGTTTATTTCATTTTGATTATTTTGGTTAATATTTTGTGACATAGGCAAATAACCCTCCGAATGGTAAGTGGTAGCAAATATAGTATAACCGATGTTATACTACTTTGCACGGCTTATTAAAGATTATTCTTATTGATTATTCTTATTAACTGCGCTATAAGCCCTGCGATTAAAAATACAATCCAGCCCGGGTGCCAGGCACCCCATATATAGCCTATAATCAAAAAAGCAGCAATAGCCACAGCATATACTATAAAAGAAAATTTATCCCTCATAGCACCATCAATTACAGAGGCAATTACAAACACAATCCAGCCCGGGTGCCAGGCACCCCATACAAAGCCTATAATCAAAAAGGCAATCAATGCGATAAAATAAATCTCAGCACGGAAAAAGCCTCTGATAGTAGTGGGTTCTTCATCTTCATCCTCATCTTCGTCCTCGTCCTCATCCTCATCCCAAAGTTTCTTTACAGGGGCAGGTTTTGGCGTTTCCGGCTGCGGCTTTGGGTTAGCGGAGTTTGATATTGCATCATTTCTAAGTAAATAGTCCGTGGAAACATCAAAAATATTACTTAACTGTACAATATTATCCAAATCAGGAAAACTTTCGCTAAGCTCCCATTTAGAAACCGCTTGGCGGGATACAGTAATCTTCTCCGCCAGCTGCTCTTGTGATAATCCTTTTTGTTTACGTAAGGTTTGAATTTTTTCTCCTAAAGTCATAGGGTAATGCCTCCTAATATTTTTCTTTGATTTTACGTAATTTAGCCGGTTGCGTTCAAGCAAGTATACTTTGAATATATGCAACCGACAGTTGCAATCATTGCAATCATTGGCTTAGGTCAAGGTTCGACTCTCCTTGACCTAATATTAGGAGGCGTAAGATTAAAAACCATTCTACCTTAACTCGTTATAAAACAGCTCCCAAATTTCTTCCTTTTCAAGACCCCAAACCCACGCTGCAACTCCGCCTAAGTTATATCTGTGAACCAGCTCCACTTTTTTTGCCATAGAACGGTCATCTTCAAGCCATGTGCGGTAACGCCTCATACGGCCGTCTTCAAATATTTCAAATTCGGCATAGTATTTGCCTATATCCTCCTGCCATTCAAAGACAGCACCGTTATCGGTTTCAAACATACGGCGGGCAAAATTCATACCAAGACTTCGTACACGGAAGCTCTCAACTGACCCATCGTCATTTAATGTTTCTATCCAAACACGGGTGTAGAAGGGCACTCCAAGTAAAAGCCGCTCAGGAGGCACAGGAAGCTGACCGGGAGGCGGGTTTAGCACCATATTTTGAACAGCAGTCGTAACAAAGTCTATAGAGGCGTTAGGACCCGGCTCAGGGGAATGTATAGTATGTTCATCATAAGTCATTACGGCAACAAAATCAACAGTTTGAGCGATTGCGCCGCGGTCATAATACAAACTCCAAGCAGCAGGGACGAACACAGCAGCAGAAAGGATGGCACCCCGCTCTCTCATTGGCGGCCAAAGCTCCCGTAAAAATTGGTGGAAATACCTTATGTCAACTTGACGTACCCGCTCAAAGTCGATATTTATACCGTCTAAATTATAAGTGTCAATATAATCCAGTATTTGGGCAATTACAAACTCCCGCCGTTCCTGATTAGAGAGTATAAGACCGGTTACATCACCATCTTCGCTGTCAAAAAGTTTAGGCCAGATATGATAGCCGCGACTATGTGCCCATGCCATATAATCCATACAGGCTATCGAAAGGAGTTCGCCGGAATAAGTCTCCCTATTAAAACGGAACCACTGAGGTGATATTACATCAATTGCGTGGTGGTCGTTTTTAGTCCAAGGAGTGTTTTGAAACTGATACTCCATCATATCCCAAACCATGATAACCTTGCCGTCTATAGGGCGGGCTGGGATGTGTACAGGAAGGGGGCGGACAGGAGGCAAAATGGCAGTAAGCGCATTTATACTGCCTATATTATCCTCAAGTATATAACCTATTAAACCGGTCTCTGTACGGACTCGGACGAAAGTATCGTTTATAGAACCCTCCATAAGGCTTTCAAGTCTGCTAAATTCCCGGCTGTGGAGATGGCTTTCCACCTCTTCATCAAAAGATAATATATTGAGAGGTGTATTTCCAGGCAAACTTTCTATAACAGGGCTCCATCTGTGAGGCTCAAAGCGTAAAGGGGAAGACGTTGTTGTATCGGCACTAAAATGTATATCAGCAGCGTGATTTATCCAAACTAAATATCCTTCTGCATGTTCGGCAAAATTTACTTCGGCATTGTATTGGCTCCATAAAAAATCCCGCGGTATATAGGCAATGCCGTCCCTGTAATATATAGGAGTCGCAAGGGTTTCGGGGATGGCATTTACATAATATGTATTTTCTCCGGCGTCTATACGGATTACGAAATATTCATCGGTTATTGTAAGACGTCTTGTAGGTGCATCCCAAAATATCCATTCATCTATAAACTCCTCCACGAAAGATACAGGAAGATAAATATCCCCATTATGTATAATAGGGGGGTGATCCAATGTAATAATTTCACCCTCGAACATCATATGTAGAGCACCGGATTCAAGACCATGAAATTCAAAATAATCAGCCTGCTCAGAATTAGGCGCAATGGTATTAATAAAAACCACGATAATGCCGGTGCCTAAAAATATGAATACGGCAGCCATAATTATTAAAGGTAAATACCGGACGGCTCTCTTTTTTCCTTTATTGTATGAGCCTCTTGTTTGTCTGTCTTTATACTCCATTAATATTACTCCTTTATTAAAATCATATATATTCTTTGAAAGAATCAATAGGCAATGGTACATAATTGGTTTCAGACAATTTTTCTATCGCTCTTTGCCTCAACACTCTCCTTGACCTATGCACCGTTGCTAATAGTATATGTCGAATTTTACCACATTTAGAAAGAAATTAACCTTAAGTTTTCTTTAAAGCATAAAAAAACTCCCTGATTTTAGTAAATCAAGGAGCTTGGATTGTCGACAAATCCCACTTGCATGGAGGGAAGGGCTTGGGAAACCGTAGGTTTACCAAGTTAAATCCGCAAGGCGGGCTTTGCCCGCCTGAGGAAAATCGGCTGTCCGCAAGCCTTTAGGCTTGCAAGTCGATTTTTCATACAGTACATCGTTAAAATGGCAAAGCCATTTTAACGACAGGCTGGCGACTTGCTCGACAGCCTCAAACTCCCTGATTTTAGTAAATCAAGGAGCTTGGATTGTTAATATTATTCATCGTTAGGGTCAATGGGAGAATTGTCATAAACACTTATAGTATTACTTGGTATGGGGTTATTAGGAATAGGAGGGGGAGGAGTAATCGGAACCTCATGCTGCTGCGGTTGCTGGCTGCCCGCAGTGTGACCACCTAATTCTTCCAAATAATTATCAAGCTCATTAACTCTCATTAATATTTCTCTAAAATCAGCGGCATTGGCTTTTAATAAGTATTTTTCAACAAGTTCCGTATAATCTCTTTCAAAGCGAGCTACTAAGCGGCGCTGCTTGTCGAGAGAGGCAGAAATTTTATCAAGATGCTCAACCGCTTCCTGTTTAATGCTTTTTGCAGCCAAATCAGCATTTCTGATAATATTATCGGCGGCGATTTGTGCATTAATCATAGTGTTTGCAATGGCAGCATCCTTGTTTTTGTACTCAAAAATTGTCTTTTCGAGACTGCTGATATAATTATCGACCTCATCCGTGTGATATCCATTTTTTACAATATTAAAGCTTGGCATCTTTAAAACATCCTTTCTGTGGTGTATACTGTATATAGTGGCAAACTTTGATTAAACAACGACATTTTTCGAAAAAAGTCGAGCAAAATCATATATGTGAATCATTCTAACACAAACAATGTAAATATGCAAACAAAATTACTAAAAATAACCAAAATTTTAGGAGAATTACAATGGAGCATAGTTTTTTCATGAAAGAAGCCTTAAAAGAAGCTGCAAAGGCTCTTAAAATAAAGGAAGTACCCATTGGCTGCGTAATAGTTTTTGATGGCATTATAATAGGCAGAGGGTACAACCGCCGCACAGTGGATAAAAACTCCCTTAAACATGCGGAAATAATTGCAATTAACGAAGCCTGCGCGTTTATGGGGGACTGGCGCCTCGAAAACTGTCATATTTTTGTGACAGTGGAGCCTTGCCCTATGTGTGCCGGAGCTATATTACAAGCCCGTATGAAAAGCCTGTGTTTTGGCACAAAAAATAAAAAGGCAGGGGCTTGCGGTTCCGTTATAGATATTTTTACCAATAATGGGTTTAATCATACAGTGGAGGTAAAATCTGAGATTATGGCACAAGAATGCGGCGAGCTTATGAGCGGTTTTTTTGCCGGACTTAGAAAGGGTGAAGATTTAGCCTAATCTTCGCCTTCTTCAGATACCTCAATTTCAATTACACCATGCTCTTTTTCAAAATCTCTTATAGACTTGTGAATAAGATACATTATTTGACCGCTTACTGAGCGGTCATCATATTTTGCTACATAATGAAATTTTTTAAGAGTGGTATCGTTGATACGCATACCAAAATGACGTTGTTTATCCATATTTAATCTCCTTTAGCTGAAAATAAACTAATAATGTGTTTATCTTAAGTCAAAATTATGATACAATTCCTGTATGTTCTAATTATTAGATTAATACTAGTTAATTATCAGCACTTAATTTAAGCGAAGGAGGTACCAATATGAATTGTACACAATATTACTGTATTTACAGTAGAAGGAAAAAATGCATATTAGATAATCCCAGAATAAACTCGGAAGGTGTATGCGAAGACTGCATCATAGTATCTTCAGATAAGAATTTTAATGAAGCGAAAAAAGAAAAAGAATTACAGAAAATGAAGGATTATTGGGCTAAACAAGACAAGGTCAATCTTGACAATATGTAGTTAGTGTGGTACGCTAGTTTTCTAAAAGGGTTAGATATGCGAAATAGTTTTTAGCGTCGCAGACTTTAATCCCCAGGGCGAGCTTTGCTCGTCCGATAACAAACGGTAAAAGCCGTAAAAATGCAAGGACGGCGCAGTCGGCAGTGCGTTTTTACGAAATTAAAACTTTCCGTGCTAGCCGGGGCGTTAGCGGCGTCTTGTACCGATAGCTTTAGTTGGGGTGATGTTTGCATTAGGTTTTTGGGTCTTATACGGTGATTTCCTGTGAAGCGTGTCAGGTTCGGAAGAAAGCAGCACTAAGCGGTTCTGGTCATGCGTGTAAATCCTCCCAATTATCAACTGCAAATGCACGGATTTTTAATAGGAACAGCCTTGCGCTTTGCGGGGCTTTTTTGTGAGTGGAGGATGATTATGCCCCATTTAGCTTTATATAGACGGCTTCGTCCAAAGGATTTTTCAGAAATAATAGGGCAGGAGCATATAGTACGGATACTTAAAAACCAGCTTAGTACAGGCACTGTCAGTCATGCCTATCTTTTTTGCGGCACAAGAGGCACAGGTAAGACTTCTATGGCAAAAATCCTTGCAAAGGCACTAAATTGCACAAATTTAACTGATGACGGACCTTGTGGGGAATGCCAAAGCTGCATTGCCGCCGCGCAAAATCGTAATTTAAACATAATCGAAATAGATGCCGCGTCTAACAACGGTGTTGATAATATTCGTGAAATAAGGGAAGAGGTAAAATACCCCCCTCAAGATAATGGAGTAAAGGTTTATATTATTGATGAGGTTCATATGCTTTCAACCGGGGCTTTTAACGCCCTTTTAAAGACCTTGGAGGAGCCGCCTGCAAAAGTTGTATTTATTTTAGCCACGACGGATCCTCAGCGTATTCCCGCAACTATACTTTCAAGATGTGTACGCCTTGATTTCAGGCGCATTACAGTGGATGAAATGAACGCGGCATTAAGAGAGTTTACAGGTGCGGAAAATATACAAATAACCGATGAGGCATTAAGATATATTTGCTCTATCTCAGACGGTGCAATGCGGGATGCTCTGAGTCTATTAGATCAGTGCATATCCTACTATCCTGATGAGGAGATTGGGCTAAATAATGTTTTGGAACTGACAGGTGCGGTGGATAACCGTGTTTTCTTTGATTTAATGGAAGCGTTAATAGCCTTTGACAGCGGGAAATCCTTGAGCGTTATAGATGATATGGTGAATAAGGGTCGCGATGTCAACCGTTTTATTTCGGATTTTATTTATCATCTTAGAAATCTTTTGATAATAACTTCATCTGAAGCTACAGGGGATATACTCGTTTCGGAACGAGAAAAATATATAGAACAGGGCAAGAAAGCGGGCAGCCAGCGTATTATGGCTTTTATACATGAATTTTCGGCACTTTCTGCTGCTTTGCGCTTTTCATTTAATGAACGGATAATGCTTGAATGTTTGTGCATTAAACTGTGTAATCCGCAAAGTGATGAAAGTGGGGATAACAGTGCCCTTATAGCACGGATTGAGAAGCTTGAGAGTATACCTCGGGCTGTAAGTTTGCCAAAGGCTGAAAAAGTGCCTCAGCCTGACGATACGATAAAACCGTGGGCCCCCAGCGGACTGCCTAAACCTACAGCTAAGTCCATATCTAAGTCCTTGCCAAAAGATATAGATACCGTTGTTTCCGAGTGGCCAGCTTTTAGGAAAACTTTCCAAGCCCCTATAAGTGCCTTTCTTGAAGATACTAGGCTGGAGCCTTTGGGAGAAGGTTTGTGTATTGTGTTTTCCAACAACTCTTGGATATCCCATGTAAGCGAACGTAAAGGTATGATAAGTGAGGCGTTTTTGGAAAAATATGGTAAAGATTTCCCTCTGACTTTTATAGCCGCATCAGAATATAATATCAGGCATGGAGAAAAGAGCAGCGAGCCGGATACTAAAAAAGCAGACGCGGCAAAACAGCTGGCGGAGAAGCTTGGTAATGTGGAGATAGAGTGGGAGTAATTATACAAACAATGTGGCGAGGCATATTTTACTGATGAAGTTATATAATGTAGCGTAATATAAAAGGAGGCTGAATTTTATGGCAAAAGGCAGAGGCGGTATGGGACCTATGGGTGGCATGGGCGGCGGCATGAATATGAATAATCTTATGAAGCAAGCCCAAAAAATGCAGCAGCAAATGGCAGAGGCGCAAGCAACCCTTGCTGAGAAAAATCTTGAAGTAACTTCAGGGGGCGGTGCGATTAAGATTATTATAACCGGCGCGAAGGAGATTAAAGAGATTAAGCTTAAAGCTGACGTAGTTGACCCGGATGATGTGGAAATGCTTGAGGATTTACTTCTTTCCGCAATTAATGAGGCTTTTAGGCAGGCTGAGGAGCTTTCGAATAAGGAAATGGGCAAGTTTACCGGTGGAATGGGGTTACCCTTTTAGGGCTAGGGAGGATTACAACTGAATTATTACGGAGACTGTGTAACACGACTTATAGAGGAATTTAACAAGCTGCCGGGGATTGGTGCTAAATCGGCCCAGCGGCTTGCTTTTCATGTGATAAATATGGATATGGATAGTGCCGCAGCTCTTTCAAACTCTATAGTGGAAGCCAGGAAAAATTCGAAATTTTGCAATATATGCTGTAATTTAACCGACAAGTATATATGCAATATATGCGACTCACATAAAAGGAACCAAAGCCTTATTATGGTGGTGGAAGATCCGCGGGATATGGCTGCTTATGAAAAAATAGGTGAATTTGACGGGCTGTATCATATACTTAATGGGCGCCTTTCGCCAATGAATGGAATAGGACCTGATGATATTCGTATAAAAGAGCTTATTAAACGGCTTGATGAAAGGGTTTTAGAAGTTGTCCTCGCAACTAACCCTAATGTTGAAGGGGAAGCCACCGCTATGTATATTGCAAAGCTTGTAAAGCCCTTAGGTATATCTGTAACAAGGATTGCTCATGGAGTGCCGGTTGGCAGCGACTTAGAGCAAGTAGACGGGCTTACACTGTCAAGGGCTCTTTCAGGGCGTATAGAAATATAATGTGATACCCTCCCTATAAGAGCCTGCTTAATATCTCCATGAATACATATGTCATATATTGATTTGGAATGTCACTTATCGCCCATAACTAATATGGAGAGATAGGTGACATTTTATAATATGACATGGAGTTGTCAAGTAAAAATGCTATAGTAGTGTAGTGATTGATGACAGATAATTGATGATAGGTGATAGTATGCAAGTAAACAGACTCTTTGAAATAATCTACCTCCTCCTGAACAAAAAGCGTGTAACGGCAAAAGAGCTTGCTGAACGCTTTGAGGTTTCGACCCGGACAATTTATCGTGATATAGATACAATAAGTTTAGCGGGGATACCTATATATACAGAAAAAGGCAAAGGTGGGGGCATTAGCCTGCTCCCTGATTTTGTTTTAAATAAATCCCTATTAAGTGATGAGGAGCAAAACGAGATTTTGCTGGCACTTCAAGGGCTTTCCCATATACAGTCAGCTGAAAATGGTCAAGTGCTGCAGAAGCTATCCGCAATATTTAATAAGACGGCAGCTAATTGGCTTGAAGTGGATTTTTCTGACTGGAGTTTTGCAAACGGGGATATATTTAACAATTTCAAAACTGCTATACTGGAGCGAAGAGTTTGCGAATTTGACTATTACAGTACTTATGGAGAGAAAACTCACCGCAAAGTGGAGCCTGTTCAGCTTTGGTTTAAAGCAAAAGCGTGGTATCTTAAGGCTTTTTGCTTAAGAAGGCAGGATATGAGACTGTTTAAATTAACAAGAGTACGCAATTTAACAGTTCACGACGAAGTTTTTCATGAGCGGGATTTATTAGGGATTCCACCCTCTCCTGATCCTCCCAGACCTCAAAAGCAAGATGTATTTTTGCGTCTTAAAATTGCACCTGAAATGGCATACCATGTTTATGGTGAGTATGAATGGGATGTGGAGGAAGTTTGTGATGACGGCAGTTTTATCGTGTCCACAAAATGGCTGGAGGATAATTGGATGTACGGTGTAATCCTTTCTTTTGGAGAGTATATGGAAGTCTTAGAGCCTTCTCATATAAGAGAAATCATAAAAGAAAAAGGGAAAAAAATATGGGGGAAATATTTATAATATGACACTATGTTGTCGCATTTAGCTGCTATAATATTGAACAGAAATAAAACCACTATATTAGGAGGAATAATTATGGACAAGCTGATTGCAAATGTACAAGTTTTGATAAAGGTGGAAACTGAGCATCCGAATTTGCTGGACCCTCAGTTACTGGGCTATCTTAAAGAATGGCTTTTACTTGACAACTCAGATAAAGAGGCGGCAATACCTAAATTGCAAAAATCACTTACCGATGGGTTGGATGTGGATTTAACAGGCACTATGTGGGAAGAGGAATGGCTTGCCAATGGAAAAGTATGCCTTTGTGACGCTTGCGTAGTCGCCAGAAAGTGCATAGATGGTATATAGCCTGTAAGGAGGTAAGGCAATGATTGAATTACCTGAGGTTCATGTTTTGGCTGAGCAAATTAATCAAACCCTTGAGGGAAAGACTATAAAAAATGTAACAGCGAATGCCAATCCTCATAGCTTTGCTTGGTTTTCGGGGGATCCTGCCGCTTATAACGGGATGTTGTCCGGCAAAAAAATAACAAAAGCAAATGTGGATATATATAACGAAAGTGTATTAGAAATAATTTGCGATGATATGCTTTTGAATATAACTACTCCCATAAAATATCATGCCCCCGGGGGAAAACTGCCTAAGTCCCATCAGTTACTCCTTGAATTTGCGGATGGTTCTCATATGAGCTGCACTGTGCAAATGTGGGGCGGTATGCTGTGTACCCCTCTTGCTGATAAAGGTGTTAAGGATACGTCCTGGTACTTTGTAAACCCTGATGCAGTAGCAAATTATAAGGAAAATGAGGAAATTAAGAATAGGCTATTGCCAAGTCCCTTGAGTGATGCTTTTGATAAAGCTTATTGGAACAGCCTGATAGACAGTGTAAAACAAAATATGAGCGCAAAGGCTTTCCTTGCTACTGAGCAGCGTATACCGGGGCTTGGCAATGGGGTTTTACAGGATATTTTGTGGAATGCTAAAATCCACCCAAAAAGAAAGCTTGAAACAATGACAAATGAGGATAAGGAGCGGCTTTTTAGCTGTGTAAAATCCACCCTTAAAGAAATGAAAGACAAAGGCGGGCGGGATACCGAAAAAGATTTATATGGTCAAAAAGGCGGCTATAATACTGTACTTTCTAAAAACACATTACTTAGCCCCTGCCCTGCTTGCGGCAGTAATTTAGTACGGCAGGCTTATATGGGAGGCAATATTTACTTTTGCCCGGGCTGTCAGCCTGTGCCATAAATTAAGTGGTTGAAATAGGGTCGCAGCGAAATTAGAATTTTGCTCGTAATTCGTTATTGCGACCTCCTAACACGCTTTGCGTCTAACACGCTTTGCGTGTTGCCCTCGCAATGACGGTGCGAACGCTAATTTCGCTACAAGCCTAATGACGAGCAGAAAAGTTAATTTCACTACAACTCAACTAAAGAGCTATGTCCCATATTTCACAATCAAAGTCTCCAAAGCCAGCTTATCTCCTATACGTCCGGTTTTTATGCCAACATCTGCCTCCAGGCAGTCCTTTATTGCTTGTATAAGGGTACTTTCCGTAAAATTAGCGGCTTGCTTCATACACTCCCTTATGGCGAAAGGAGGTACACTAAGGGCGGCGGCTATTTCCGATTGAGATTTGCCTTTCATTTGGCTGCATCCCAATATCAGGCGAAACTGCCGTGCTATAAGGCTTAATACCATAATGGGAGATTCTTTCGCGTCCATAAGATTTTCGAATATTTTAAGGGCCTTGGCCGCATTTTTTGCGGCAAGGGCGTCAATGAGCCCAAAAACCCGCAGTTCGAGCCCTTTTGTACATATTTTATCTATATCTGCCTCGGCGGCTGCTTTTTTATCTGAGCAATAGGCAGCAAGTTTTGTCATTTCCTGGGAAATGTTTTCCATACTGCCTCCAATAGCTCTGATTAAATACAATGCCCCTTGCTTTTCGAGTGCTATCCCCTGACTTTTCATCTCCCTGACAATCCAAGCGGCAAGATCACTCTCTGCAGGTCTTTCAAAATCTATAGCTTGCCCTACTTGGGCAAGGGTTTTATATAGGGCATTTCTTTTATCCACATTATCCTCTATAAATAAAATAATGCTGCTTTCAGGCAAATCCTTAAGCCCTGCAGCCATAGTCTGGGAGTCCTCCTTTCGCCCTGCAGCGAAAAGCCCGCTGTTTTTTACAATTACAAGTCTGTATTCGGAGAAAAAGGGCATAGTCTCAAGTGCCGCTAAAATATTTGAAACACTTTCCTTCTCCCAAAACACATCTGTATTCATAGAAGCTTCCCCTTGAGAGGCAATAAAATCTTTCATCTTATTTTCGTAAAGGTTTATAAGATATTTCTCCTCGCCAAAAAACAGATAACAATTTGATAAATTGCCATCCGCAAGGTTTTTAGCCAGTTTCTTCATAGGGGACTCTTTCATTATGGACTTGACCCTCCAAGCATAGTAGTTATACGGTTATCATTAAGATTTATTGTAATTGCGCCATGAGTATGGGTTGAGTAAAAAAGGACACCCCTGTCATACAAGCGTGATGTAACTGTTGGATGAGGATGACCGAAAACATTGTGCATCCCAACACCTGCGATTGCAACATTTGGCATTGTGGCGTCTAAGAACGCATCACCTGTGGAAAACCTTGATCCATGATGAGCTAATTTCAATATATCAATATCTAAATGAGAAAAGTGCCGGATAAGCCGCTCCTCGGTAGGCAGCCCAATGTCACCTGTAAACATAACTCTTTGTCCCATATCAACATAAAGGACAAGTGAAGCTTCGTTAGTGTTTTCATAAATTACATTTTCCGAAGGGGAGAGGACTAGGAAAGAAATACCTTCCGGCGACTCGAAAAAGTCACCTGCCCGTAAATATACCACTTCAACGTCGTTTTCCATTGCCGTATTTATAAGCATTTGATAAACCAGATAACTTCTATCCGTAAGAATTGGCAAATAAAGCCTGGCAACCTCCATAAACTCAAGCAGCTCCACTGCGCCAAAGGCGTGGTCCAAATGTAGATGGCTTACAAATACACCGTCAATACGGCTGATACCTCTACGCTCTAAATAAGGGATGATAACTCTTGCGCCTGTATTTCTGCCAACTTCGCGGATAGGCTGGTCACTGCTGTGCCAGCCGCCTGCGTCTATAATAAAAACTTCACCATACCGCTCGATTACAACGGCATCCCCTTGTCCTACGTCAAGTTTTATCATAATAGGCACTCTTGGTAAAAGGGAGTAAATGCCGAAAACTAAAATCCAAATACTAAATGCCGTAATTGCAAATTTAACCTTGATTTTTACCTTAGCATCACTTGCAGACAAATACCACAGCCCAACTAAAGCCCCTAAAAAGCTTATGGCAAATAAATAATGTGGCGTAGCTCTTAAAATCCGTGAAAAAGGCAAACCAATTACAAAAAGGCTGACATTTTCATAAAAAGCAAGTAAAAAGTAGATAAGACCTGACAATAACCCTCCTGCCGGGCTGAAGATAAGCCCTAAAAGCCCCATAATAAAGCCTGGGACAATAATAAACGAAAGGAGCGGCAAAATAACCATATTAACAAATATTTGATAAGGCAGTATATGGTTAAAATGATATATCTGCACCGGAATGGTTGAGACAAAAACGATTAAAGAGGCAGCGAAAAGTTCCATAAACCACAATAAGGGACCTTTTTCTATCTCGGTTTTTTTCTTAAAATTCCAAACAATAGGATTTAGGAAAAAGCCAAGTCCTAAAACCGCTGAAAATGAGTATTGAAAGCCAACATCAAAAACCCATCTCGGCTCATAGAAAAGCATAATAAGTCCCGCAAGGGAAGCTGATGACACCAAGTCCGGCTCTTTTTGGAAAAACTTGGAAAATAATAAAATAGCAATCATCAACACAGCCCGCACTGTGGAAGTGGAAGCACCTGTAAATATAGCAAAAACACATAAGAAACCTAGAGTGGCAAAAGCAGCAGCCTTTGTCGATACAAACCTGCGAAGGAGCCGGTCAGCAAACAGCCCCATTATGGAAATATGCATACCTGAAATTACAAGTACATGATATATACCGCTGTCTCTGTAAAGTTCCCTTACATAATCCGTAAGCCCTGAGCGGTCTCCCGTAACCATTGCCGAGATTATACCTGCCTTATCATAAGGCAGCCACTGATAATATATGGCTGTTATGTTATCCCTAAAACCACGTAAGGCGGAAAGAAAAGTGGTGCCCCTTCCGATTACACTATGATATACTATACGCATTGTATAATCGTAGCCTCTGGCACCTAAGTGGTGCAGCTCATTAAAACCTCCCGGATTACGTGGAGGCTGGAGTTTGTGCAGGGTACCTACAAAGGATACGCGGCTTCCGGGTGTTATTATAAGCTCATCTCTATCGGCAGGGGTTGCAGCTCGGATTTTTAGCCGCTCGTAATAAACTTCCCCGCCGGCGGTAATGCTCTCGGTAAAGATTGTAAGCCTTTGCATACCTGTGGTAGTAAAAGTAACATCATGAACCAAGCCCACAACCGTAACAGGACCGCCTCGTGAGGCAATTTCATCAACGGCACTGCTTTGGGGTAGAGCCACGCTGTAAGCAAGAACCATCCCCATAATAGGGAAGGCGAAAAACAGCCAAGCAAATCTGCTTTTATACATTGTACGGATTTTGACAGAAGCTAAAAACATCACCGCAAAAATGCCGGCACGTATAAGAAAACTATCTGTCATAGAGGCAGATAATATACCAATAACAAATAAAACAAAGCAAATGAATACAGGTCTTTTCATAGGCTATCACAGATTTCACTTGGTTTCAAGAGTTTGTCGTAAGTTGTGTCTAATGTCCATTTAATGCCGCTGATTTTTTGTTCATTCATAATCTCACCTGAAAATCGCTACTGCCGCTTACCCTCGTACCCCTCCAAAAAATTGCTTCAACTTAGGTTATGCACTGTTGCAAATCTAATATTGCAATAGCTTACTTAATATTTCTGTTTTTACTATCTCATTTCTTCTCAGTCTTGTAAGCTGGGATTCGCTTATATTGTGTACATGAATCAAGTTGTGTTGGGAGACACTCTTTTCTTCCATGGTTTTCCAAAGTTTGTCAAAGACTATCATAGTTTTACCCTTGCCTTATAGTGCTTTTTTTACATTATTGCAATGATAAGCAAAACAATGCATTGGTTATATATAGCCAATGGGTGCTTGTTAATACAGCTAATTAAATCTTATTTAAAGCCAAGATACGAAGAAAATCCAAGCATATATAATGCAAGCGCAAAAGAACCGCACTTTTGCTCGGCCATATCCTTCAGCTCATCAATAACGCTGTCATTTGGTGCAACAGATACAGAATCAGCAACCACATTTTCAATAACCTCTGGCAGTGCCATACATATTTGATAAAATGCATCTTCTTGCCCTGTTACAAGAGCATAGAATTTATCAATACTTACACGGCGTATACGTTTATGTTTCTTTTGCTGCCCGTCAACAGAAACCGTCCATGGAATATTTTGGGAATCTTTTGCAATAACTTCAACAAGAAAACAAGCACAGTCATCATCATTAAGAAGCTGTGACTGCATTTTAATATAAGTTTTGCCTGAAGAAGCCGCATTCATTGTATTATGTTTATTCTTCATTTCAATAAAAACGCGGCTTACTTTATCGCTGTCTGAAATATAGATACCATCATCCTTTGAAAAAACAACATCCCAGCCGTTTGAAGGTACTTTACAATTTGCCATATAGTTGAAAATCCGCTGATGAAAATAGCCTATATCGTTATTATTTGATTTATCACGTTGACGGAAAATTTCGTTTTTAACTATTTCTTCCCATGAAAATTTATAGACTGTTTTATCAAATATCAGCTTTATAGGGTCTATAGTATTTTTATTAAATTTTTTTAAGTTAAAAGGCTCTAATTTTTCACCATAGTTTTTAATTGTTGCTTCAATATGCTTCTGAAAATCTTCTTTTGAAATGAATGATAAAGGTCGCATTATATTTTATCCAGTCCTTCATATATTTTTTTTGCAACCTCAAAAGCAAGATTAACGGGAACAGCGTTACCTATTTGTTTATACTGCGTCCCTACACTGCCCATAAATTCCCAGTCATCAGGAAAACATTGTATACGCGCATTTTCACGTATGGTGAAAGGACGCGCTTCTAAAGGATGGCAACGGTCGGTTTGTTTTTGGGATGGAGAAGTTAAAACGGCTAGAGATGGCTCATCTAAACTAAGCCGCCTGAGTATTCCAGTACGTCCGCCTCCCATATGCCAACAACTTTTCATATACTCTTTTGCAATATCTTCCGGTATATCGCGCCAATAGCCGCCAGGGGGAACAAGTTCAAAAATTTTACGCTTATGATCGGCGTATTGCGAGCCTGCGCTTGGGGGTACATTGCTTAAAATATCGCGCAAAACAGGTTTATATTCATGAGGTGTTGGGAAATCGATATGCATATTGCCTATAAGATCCTTACGAATACCAATCATAATAAGGCGCTCCCTTTTTTGAGCAACTCCATAATCCCATGCGTTAAGCAGTTCACTTTGAACCCTATATCCTTCTGATGCAAAAATATCAAGAATAGTTTGGTATGTATACCCGCGGTCGTGGGTTAAAAGTCCGCGTACATTTTCAAATAAAAAAGTTTTTGGCTGTAATTTTTGCAAGAAAATAGCATAGTGGTAAAACAGCGTGCCTCTTGCATCCTCCAACCCTAGGCGTTTTCCCGCATAGGAGAAAGCTTGGCAAGGCGCACCACCAGACAATAAGCCCAGCTTGCCTTTTTGTATGTTAAAAAAACCCTCTAAATCCAAATGGGAAATATTCGCAATATCATCATTTACGATATTCCATTTTGGACGGTTTGCTCTTAATGTGTTTGATGCATCCTTGTCAATCTCAACTAGCCCGATTGTATTAAACCCCGCTTTTTCAAGCCCTAAGGCTAAGCCTCCGGCTCCGGCAAAAAGCTCAATTGTTGTGAATTTCTTTGTCGAGACACTTAAAAGAGGAGCGTTTTCATACATTATATCATTATCGATTGAAGCTGCTTGTAATACTTCCATAATCCATATCCCTTTCCAAATACAAAACCTTAAAAACAGTATAGCATAAAAATATGGTAAATGCCATTTCTTCTAAAAGAATTTATAGATATTTCACAACCGTTATGCTACAATGCATATATATAGTTATAATCAAACACAAATAAGGAGGCTATTTATGAGAAAAATATTACTGCCGCTGGTTATGTCGGTTGTTATGACCATTACCCTTCTGGCTCAGCCGGTTTTAGCCAGGATGCCCCAAATACCGGAGTCTTACGATTTCGATTTGCAAATGCGCCTTAATTTGGATATACAAGGTTCTGATATCGATTCGGAAGCCGAGGCTTTTCTTGCGTTTCTTAGGAATGTTGTTATAAATGCCAAAGGCACTGTGGTTATGGATAGGGAAAATTTCCTCGCCACTCATATGTATGCGGAGGTATCTATCCGTGCCGGGCTTTTCTACATACCTTTTAATATTTGGATGGATATGGATTTTACAGACGCGGAGAATATTGTTTACCTTATAATTGTGGAATTGCCGGAAATGCTTCAAGCCCTAATAGGTTTAAGTGACCCTGCCCTTGCCAGGCAGTTTTGGGTGATGGATTACGCACCCTTGTTTGAGGAGTTTCCTGAATATATGGATATGATACGTAGTATGAACTCCACTTTTGATTTTTCGGCAATTATGGGTATGATGCCGGAGATGGAGGCAATAGAGGCAAATAAATACCGCACAAGCCTAAACGATGATGAGTTTAGCGAATACCTTATAAATATTATTGAAATAGGTATTGATACTGCTATAAATCAAGTGCTTGGCTCAATGGACGCAGAAGAGGCAGAGCTTATGACTGCCGAAATACATGAAGAACTTGAGGAGATAACTGACAGGTTATTTGCCCTTTTACGTAAAGTAACCTTTTTATCAGAGGATTGGATTAGTTATTATGTGTTAGATGAAAATGGATATGCCGTTTCCGAGGATACAAGCCTTAAATTGATTTTTGATATTAGGGAATGGGCAGATGCCATATCTTATGTGTACCCAAATGCATTTAGACTGGGTTTCGGCGCGCCTGCACCTGATATTGTAGTAACTTTGGGCATTGAATATACTATAACATACGAAAACATTAACACAGCCCAGCGGGTACCCCCAATGGCATTTACGCCAGACAATAGTGTGGATATTTTTGGTTTGTGGGGCTTTTAGACTCCTCGCAATAGAGTTGTAATGAAACGGCAATTTGGTCGTCATTGCGGAGCCGTAGGTGTGAACTTAAACTATATTCTAAACCTGTGGAAGTTTAAGTTTGCACTCGGTGCGAACTTAAACTAAATCTTAGCATAAAAAACCACATTGAACCATTGCGGTTTTTCATGCTTTATTGAAGTTTAAATTCGCACTTGGGGTCGCAATCTAAGACGTATTGCGTGATGAGACTGCGCTTTGCCCGAGTGATGAGACTTGAAAGTTTCCAAGGAAACGTTCAAGTCATGCATACCGTAAGCTGGAAAAAGTCTCCGCCGTTGGCGGAGACTTTTTCTAAAGGTCGATAGACCGTCTACATCATCCCCATTCCGCCCCCTGGAGGCATTGGAGGTTCAGGTTCAGGTATATCAGCCACTACACATTCGGTAGTGAGCAAAGTAGAAGCAACAGATGTGGCGTTTTGCAAAGCAGAGCGGGAAACCTTTGTAGGGTCGATTATGCCTGCTTTAACCATATCCACATATTCTTCAGCCAAAGCGTCAAATCCTTGACCTTTTTTAAGCTCTTTAACTTTGTTTACGACTACGCCGCCTTCTAAACCGGCGTTTATAGCTATTTGAGCAAGTGGTGCTTCAAGGGATTTTAAAACTATCATGGCACCGGTTTTTTCGTCGCCTTCAAGCTTTTTAATCAGCTTTTCAACTTCTTTTGCCGCGTGGATATAAGCAGAGCCGCCGCCGGCGATTATACCTTCCTCAACAGCTGCGCGGGTTGCTGCAAGGGCATCTTCCATTCTGAGTTTCTTTTCTTTAAGCTCAGACTCAGTTGCCGCGCCTACTTTAATAACAGCTACGCCGCCGGCGATTTTAGCGAGTCTTTCCTGGAGCTTTTCTTTGTCAAATTCGCTGGTTGTATCTTCGATTTGAACTTTGATTTGCTTAACTCTCGCATCGATTTGTTTTTTATCCCCTGCGCCGTCAACGATGATAGTGTTTTCTTTATCAATTTTAACGGTTTTAGCACGACCGAGCATCTCCATAGTAGCGTCTTTAAGGTCATAGCCAAGCTCATCACTAACAACAGTACCACCGGTTAAAATAGCGATATCTTCAAGCATAGCCTTTCTTCTATCTCCAAAGCCTGGGGCTTTAACCGCAACACAGTTAAATGTGCCGCGAAGTTTGTTAAGGATAATGGTGGCAAGTGCTTCACCTTCAACGTCCTCAGCAATTATAAGAAGTTTTGCACCTGATTGAACAATTTGTTCAAGTACAGGGAGAATATCTTGTATATTGGTGATTTTTTTGTCAGTAATAAGGATATAAGGGCTTTCCATTTCCGCAATCATCTTGTCCATGTCAGTACACATATAAGCGGAAAGATATCCTCTGTCAAATTGCATACCTTCAACCAGCTCAAGCTCAGTGTGCATGGTTTTAGACTCTTCAACAGTGATAACGCCTTCACTTGTTACTTTTTCCATAGCGTCGGCTACCATATCGCCAACTTCAACATCCCCTGAGGAGATAGCCGCAATATTAGCTATATGATTTTTGCCGGAAACTGACATGCTCATGCCTTTTATAGCTTCAACAGCGCATTCGGTAGCTTGATGCATACCTTTACGCATAATCATTGGGTTGGCACCGGCTGCAAGGTTTTTAAGCCCTTCTCTAACCATAGCTTGGGCTAAAACCAATGAAGTTGTAGTACCGTCACCGGCTACATCGTTGGTTTTTGTCGCAACTTCTTTAACTATTTGGGCACCGATATTTTCAAAAGCGTCCTCTAGCTCTATTTCCTTAGCGATGGTTACGCCGTCATTAGCAATAAGTGGTGTGCCGTATTTTTTGTCCAAAACAACATTGCGACCTTTAGGGCCTAGAGTTATCTTAACAGTGTCGGCAAGCTTGTTTACGCCGATTTCTAAGGCTTTTCTGGCATCTACGCCGTATTTTAAATCTTTAGCCATTTAATTTCATCCTCCTGGTTTTATTTACCGATTAACTTAAGTTATTTACCGATTATAGCTAGAATATCGCTTTGTTTAACGATAATATATTCTTCATTGTTAAACTTAATTTCTGTACCGGCGTATTTGGAGTAAATTACTCTATCGCCTTTTTTTACTTGCATTTTAATTTCCTTACCGTCAATAACGCCGCCGGGTCCTACTGCTAAAATTTCCGCTTCCTGTGGCTTTTCCTGTGCATTTCCGGGAAGAACGATACCGCTTTTTGTAGTTTCCTCCGCTTCGACCTGCTTAATCAAAACTCGGTCAAATAAAGGTTTGATGTTCATTTCAATACCTCCTAAGTTATATTTTTCAAGGGTTATTTTCGATTGTTAGCACTCTTTTAAGTCGAGTGCTAACTACATTAAATATATTATATTTAATGGGGAATCATGGCAAATCTTATATCAGCTTAAAAAATATAATTTTCGAAGAAATTTAGGAAATTAATTAAATTAACAAATGTTTTACTTGGAATATCTCTGATTTACTACGATTATCTGCAAAAAACGATATAACGACTTTAAATCATAGACTGGTATTGTCAGGTGAAATCAGTGCAATAAGGTAAGTTATAACGCTGGCGATAAAATAAGCAATTATAGCATTGTGCATAAGAGTAAGGTCGTGGTGTATGGCAAGAAAAAATATATCATATACAACCCATAGGCTGTAGCCAACAGCAGTGACAGTGAAAATCAAACGAAACACAACCTTTTTGATTGTACTAATGATTCCGACAAAAACTAAATTGACGAAAGCGATGAACAAGGCGAAAAAAATTCTCTCCAAAAAGCTTAAATTTGCTGGATACTCTATGTTAAAAATAATAGCGCAGACAAAAGTGGTAAGGTATGAAATCATACAAGTACCCTTTACAGGGTTTTCTGAAAATCCATCAATCATATCATTTATAAAACTAAACATTATATCCTTTATCCTCCCTGCATCTAATATTTATAGTAAAGAGACCCAGGCGAAATCATAGCAATGAGATAGGTTATAATACTTGTGATTAAATAAGCAATTGCATAAGTTGCAGGATTAAAAATAATACCGGCATAAAAAGTAAAATCAGGACCCCAGCAGAAATAAACAAAAGCCAAAGTTAGAACAATACCAAGGGTAGTGAAAATTAACCGTTTTGGAAAGGGTGCTCCCATCTCAGAGCCTCCAAGGTCACGGATGGTGTGGAGAAAAAAAGCGGAAACCCCATAAACAACCAAAGCCAAAATTAAAGATAGAAAGAAACCGGTATCCGGGTTGAAAAAGGCAAGAATGATACCATTGACAACAGCAATTGCACGTAAAACCCAAAAAATACCTAGTATCGGGCTGTCCTGGGTTGTGAATAAGTATTTATACAAATCACCTATAAAACTAAACATAAAAATTATCCTCCTTATTCTTAAAAGCCGCCTAACCCATTACAGCATAAAATATAACAGGCACTACTAAGGCAGGTAAGAAATTAGCCACTTTAACCTTTTTAATCCCCAGCATATCAAGACCTATAGCGAAAATTAATATGCCGCCGACTATAGAAAGCTCTCTCACCGCGTCATCTGTCATATACTCCTGGAGCGAGCTTGCCAAAAGAACTATAAGCCCTTGGTATATAAATACGCTGACTGATGAAAAAATAACCCCAAAGCCGTAGCTTGCCGCCAAAATAACAGCAGTTACGCCGTCAAGGACGCTTTTGGCAAAAAGGGTATCGTAATTGCCCATAAGCCCGGCCTCCAAAGAGCCGATAATAGCCATAGAGCCTACACAGTATAAAAGACTTGCCGCAACAAAGCCTTTGGCAAAACCCTCTGTGCCTGCTTTGCGCTCAATAAAAAGCCCCAGACCGTTAAGGCGGGCATCGATATCAATAAACTCCCCCAAAAGCCCGCCGGCAACCATACTGATTATGAATAAAATAGGGTGGGCATTGCCGCTAAGAAGCCCGCGGAATGCGGTTGATGCCCCAATAAACAAGCAGGAAAGCCCAATGGCGTTTGTTACCATAGTTTTAAAGCGTACAGATAAGCCGTTTCTGATAAACAGACCGGCTAGGCTGCCTATTATTATTGCGGCTACATTAGCAATTAATCCGGGCATAATACCTCCTAACGATGCAGCGGTGGATTAAAATCTGTGATTACCAATATTAATATTTCATTCAATATCCTCATAACCGCTAAATTGAAAAGCCTCTATCCTCATTTTGCGCCCACCTTATTAAGCCTGGCATAATGGAACAAATACTGCTGGGCTATGCCTGCATTCTCACCCCATTTATCTTTGGCAAATTCTTGTATTTCTTTTAAAGGTACATTAGCACTGCCAAAATACAATTCGCTCATAATCCGCCTTATCCATACATCCGTTGGGAAAGTGTCCATCCGCCCAAGACTGAAAAGCAGTATACAGTGTGCAACTTTATCACCTATACCATGGACTGAGGTAAGTCTTGTCCTTATTTCGTCTGTTTTGAGGGTTTTAAGCTCACTCTCATCTAAGAGTCCGGCCAAATACTTATTAACTGCGTCAAGTATGTATTTTGCTCTAAATCCTGTTTTTAGCTCCGTTAAATCAGAGATGGAGGCTTGGGCAAGCTGCTTTGCACTTGGAAAGGCAAATCCCCCTTCTACAGGGTCTCCATACTTATAACAAATATTTTCAATAACTTTTTTAATCATTGGTATTCGATTGTTTTGGGATATTATAAAAGATACCACTATCTCCCAAAAGTCCTGATTTAAAAGGCGTATGCCGGGAGCGTGGGCAATTGCTATTTCCATTATAGGGTCGTTTTTACTTATGAGTGACTTAATACTGCCATAATCCCTATCAAGGTCAAAATAATTATGCCAAATACTCATAAATTCCTCATCAGTACAGGAAAAGGAGGCATAATCGCTGTATTGTTTTATCTCAAGAGCTCTTCCGTGAGCGATTATTTTATAATGGTTTTTGTCGATTTGTGTAAATCTAAAGCATTGTCCGCATTCCAATATTTGGCAAATATCGAAGCTGTCTAAATTATGTAATTTCGCTGCCATATAAAATCACCTCCGGTTAGTATACAGGTCTATACAGAAATCCGAACAAAATAGTAACAAAAAGCTTACTGTTTTGCTCGGATAAGCTGTGCAGCACAGCCCTAAGTCTAATATATCAGCAAGAGAGAGAAAAAACAAGCTTTACGTTATCAAATATTTTATGTATACTGTGTACACAAATGATAAACCCAGAGGTGTATCTTGAAAAAAACAATTGAAAAAATGCTAAAACATGAAACAATCAGATATATATTTTTTGGCGGTCTAACAACAGCGATTAGCGTAGTTATTTACAGTGTATGTATAATGGCAGGGCTTTCGGTGGCTGTATCCAATACGGTATCTACCGTAATTGCCGTAAGCTTTGCCTTTATTACCAATAAAATTTGGGTATTTGGCTCAAAAGATTTATCTGCCCAAACTACAAGGGGAGAGCTTATTAAATTTCTGGTAGGAAGAGGCGTAACTTATGCAATAGAAACAGGGCTTTTAATATTTTTAGTGGATTTTTTGGAATTTCATCCTATTATTTGTAAAAATTTTACTCAAATACTTATAATTGTGCTAAACTATATTATAAGCAAGTTTGTGGTATTTACTTAAAAAAGCATATTTATAATTGCTCTCATTTGGAAAGCTGCTCATTTTTAAATGTTTGAGCAGCTTTTTTGAATTATTACTTGTAAAATATTGTTGTCATTTTCCAGTCTTTATACAAAAGGATTCGCAAATCTTTTGGCAAAATTTAATTGGTAAAGCAATATGGGAGTTTTTACATCTCATAAATTCATTTCCTAGTACGAAAAATATTTTTAAATACAGCCTGAAACAAAGATTTTGCGGAGGTGAAATATGACAAGCATTGTCCTTGTAGAAGATCGCAAACTAACTCCAATAAGTAATTTTATAGCCGATTTATGCGAAATTTCAGATATAGACCGCCGTAAGATAAGCATAAGAAGCATAAAGGACGGAGAAGGTCTTGAGGGAAGCCATATTATGCTGCTAAACGGCGGTCAGCCTAATTTAAACCTGGCAAGAGCGTTGGATGCTATAGTTGCCGGCGGTGTAATAATTATGAATTCTGATGAAAGGAATTTTGCGGGGCTTAGGCTTTCTAAACCGGTTAGGCTGATAACCTATGGATATAACCCAAAATCCACCGTAACAGCCTCATCGATAATTGTACATGACAATATTTCAATACAATATTGTATACAAAGGCAATTTAGCACATTAGCAGGTATAATTTTAGAGCCTCAGGAGTTTTTAATCCGCACAAATCATATGAATTTGGCTGCCGAGGATATATTAGCGGCTGTTTCTATTGCAATGCTATGTGGTGCAAGTGCCGATAAAATATCAGGGGTTAATCAGACTAATCAGGCTTTAAGCTATGTTTAAGAACCTATCCATCTATGAACATAGGTTCTAAGTACTATAGTAAATAGTTGTTTCTACTATAGTTTTCATTTGGAAAGACTATATAGCATATTTGGATAAACATTGGAATAAAAATAAAACTAGCCAAGTACGGCAGCAGTGCACAATTGCTATTCCAATGAAAGGAGTTTGCTAGATGCTTAATGATAATGGGCAAAGTACAAATAGCATTGAGATAAGGGGTAAAGTAGCCTCTCCCTTTACTTTTAGTCATGAGGTTTATGGTGAAGGGTTTTACAGCTTTATGGCTGAAACCGAAAGGCTTTCAGAGTCTGTTGACCTTCTGCCGGTTACAGTTTCCGAAAGGCTTACATCAGGGATGGGGCTTGTACCGGGGGATTTGATAAATATTTACGGTCAGGTGCGCTCTTATAATAATTATATCCAAGAGGAGCGGCGTAACCGATTACTTATTACAGTTTTTGCCAGGGAGATAGAGCGTTTAGAAGCTGAGTCGATAACTCCCCAAAACCCTAATAATGTATTTTTAGACGGATTTATATGCAAAAAGCCTATATTTAGAGAAACTCCTTTTGGGCGGGAGATTGCGGATATTCTTTTGGCTGTTAATCGCTCGTATAATAAAAGCGACTATATACCTTGTATTTGCTGGGGCAGGAATGCAAAATTTGCCGCAACCTTAGAGGTATCTGATAATGTACGTATAAATGGCCGGCTTCAATCGAGAGTTTATCAGAAAAAGTATGATAACGGCACTGTTGTTGAGAAAACCGCTTATGAAATATCAATTTCAAAAATAGAGCTTGTTAAGGAAATTTAATTTTTAAGTTTTTAATGGAGGTATTGACATATCCCTATATACTGATAATATATAATTATAGTGAGTTAACTTACAAAGGAGGAGCGACCTATGAAAACGGATCTTTATATCGAATTAGACGGAAAACAAACTAATTATAAAACCCTTATTGATACAGCGAAAGAAATTTGGAAAGATGAAGGGCATATGGTTAAAGACCTTGAAAGTCTTGAACTTTATTTCAAGCCTTCTGAAAGCAGCTGCTATTATGTTATTAACGGAGTTGAAAAAGGGCATTTTTATGTTTAGTAAGTAAAACCTGTGGTCAATTAGCTATAATCTAAACCCCCAACAAATGTTGTTGGGGGTTTAACTAAATAGGGAGGCTTAGGGTGAGAAGGATAATATGGATGCTGGTTATGATTTTAATTTTTGGTTTTATACTGTCAGCTTGCGGCAATGCACAGGTTCCGGAAGCGGAAGATGAAGATTATGAATACTATATTGAAGAACTTGATAACGAAGAGGATGAGGGTACATATATTATAAATTACGAGGCGGAGCCTGTTTTAGAAATGGACACTTCTATAATCAGGTGGCTTGTGGAACCTGTTTGGGAGTTTGACGCAGTTTTCCCCTTCCACGGAGGCATGGCAGGGGTTGAATATTTTGAGGATGAAATGGGAGATTGGGGCGGTACACATATACTTGGCTATATAAATACCCAAGGGGAAATTGTTATACCCATAGAATACCGCCATCTTCAAACTTTTTATGCATATAGGGGTGCCCCTATATTTGTGGACGGGCTTGCGGGCATTTACTCGATGGATGATGGTGGTGTGGGCTTTTTTAACGATATGGGGGAGCTTATTATACCGTTTTCTTTTAGTGATGCCAGAAATTTCTCAGAAGGGCTGGTGGCTGTAAGAAGTGAGAGTCCTGAAGGGGACCGATGGGGCTTTATGGACAGAGAGGGCAATTTAGTAATACCTTTTGACTTTGATTTAACAAGTGATTTCTCTGACGGATTAGCGGCAGTTATGGCAGGAGATTGGGAAACGGGTAAATGGGGCTTTATAGATCGGGGCGGAAATATGGTAATAGAACCCCAGTTTGACAGGTTTGCGGATTTTATGGAATTTATCCCGCATTTTAGAGAAGGGCGCGCTGTTGTTTGGCAGGGAGATTGGGAAAGCGGCGGCTGGGGTTTTATTGATACAGAAGGTAATGTAGTTGTGCCATTTATTTATAGTTCTGCCACCGGTTTTTCTGAAGGGTTTGCTTTAGTCTATTCGGAAGAAGACGGCACTGCAAGCTTTATTGACAGAGAAGGGAATATGCTTATTCCTTTTGGAAGATATCAAGCCGCTATCAGTTTCTTCGAGGGGTTTGCCCCGGTAGGTATAATCAACCAGCAGGGTCAGGCGTGGGAATGGGGCTTTATAGACACAGAGGGCAATGAGGTTATAGCCCTCCA
Organism: Defluviitaleaceae bacterium; assembly: GCA_009779915.1. GTDB lineage: Bacteria > Bacillota > Clostridia > Lachnospirales > UBA5962 > WRBA01. The sequence continues at coordinate 70,050 of WRBA01000006.1, forward strand.
ATTTGGCTCGGTACATAATTTTTCAGAAGGGCTGGCGGCAGTAAGGCTCGGTGGCTGGGAATACCCTTTGGGCTTTATCGACAGAGAGGGAAATATGGTTATAGAGCCTGTGTTTGATGAGGTACGCGAGTTTTCCCAAGGGTTTGCGGTAGTAAGGCTGGATGGGTGGGGTACATCAACATGGGGTATTATTGATACATCAGGGAATGTGATAGTGCCTTTTATATTTGATGATATACGCAGCTTTTCCGAAGGGCTGGCATGGGCAAGACAAGATGGCAAATGGGGAATATTGGAGATTGTGGAATGATTATTGATTATTAAGAGAGCCGCTGCAGTTGGGCTTGAGGGGGTATCATTTTGGGCTTTGTATTATCTCAAGAAGAATCGGCATTGATTTCAGAAAAGTTTGGACAGGATTTCCTGCATGATGTCATTTCATATTTTCCGAAGTATTCCAAACAATGGGGTATTGATATTATTGAAATGTTCCATGACTTGTCTATAAACTGCATATTTAAGGGAATATCATCTTTGTATGGCGATATAGTGTTGAAATTTTATCGTCGTGATCTCAGGGGGTTGACTACGGAAGCGGCTGTATTGTCTGAATATAATGGTTATAGATTCTGCAAACTTTTGGATGCTGATATTGAAAACGGTGTACTTCTTTTGGAATGTGTTTCTCCCGGAACATTGCTCAAGAATGAACCATCACTTACAAAAAGGCTTGATATATTTTTGTCGCTTTATGCAGGGTTACACAAAGAACCCAAAAATCCTCAGATGTTTCCCACGTATATGCAATGGGTTGAAAAGGCAGCGGCTAACTTACAAAACCGAAATGACTATCAAAATATTTACGATTATATGTTGAAAGCCAGTGAAATTTGTGCCGAACTAACACAAAAATATCCTCAACAGCTTTTGCTGCATGGCGATTTTCATTTTGAGAACATTTTGCAAGACAAAAATGGCGATTATAGATTGATTGACCCAAAAGGCGTTTTGGGTCATCCTTTGTTTGATTTGCCCCGATATTTACTGAATGAATACAGGTTTATCCGTCAAGCCGCGCTTGATACTAGGGGGCGCTTAAAAATGATTAGTGTTATAATCGGTTATTTTGAAAATGCTCTTTGCATACCGCAAGAAGACATTAGAAAATCATTTTTTATTGAAATGGCATTGGCAAATGCTTGGAGTGTCGAGTCCGGAAGCGAGGCAAAAACGGAGAACATTGTTTTTGCGGAAATGGTGATGGATTCTTATTGAGCCATTGTAACCAAAATCAAATATTTTGTTTGCTGCCACGTTTCCGATTTGTTTCATCAACTGTTCATCTTAATGATGGAAGCAAAAAAGCATTTGCAAAGGATATAAAGCTATGATAATCTATTGACAATAAAGCTTATCAGAAAAAAGGAGGAATACCAATGAAAAAGAAAGCTGTTTTAGCCTTGATATTGGCTGGTACTTTTGTAATAACAACTCTTGCATCATGTGCGCCGCAGGCACCCCAAGTTAATCAGCCCCCTGTACAGGAAATGCCTCCAGCCGCAGCGGCTGAAGCGGCTGATCCTGCGCCAATAGCGGATGAAATGCCTGCTCTTGGAAGAGGTGTAGTTGTAGCAACCCAAAATGACCCTCCCTCAATTGCGCCGGGCAGACATAATGCAACAGCCGCCGGATTTATGAATTCTATGAACTATAATGGTCTTTTCAGAACGGATGCGGAAACTTTACTGGCTGTTCCTGATTTAGTGGCAAGCTGGAGGGCTGTAAGCGATACAGTGTTCGAATTTATGATATATGAGGGTATTATGTTCCATAACGGTGAAATAATGACGGCTCACGATGTAATTGCGTCTTTTGATTATGTAAGAAATTATCCTGATAATACACCAAACCGCGGAAGTATAGTGCGTTACGAAGTTATTGATGATCTGACAATCAGAATAGACACTGATGAGCCTAATGCAATGCTTTTTGTGGATCTTGTACATGTAAGTAATATGGTTATGCCCAGGTCTTTGATTGAGTCAGGGCATGATTTCCAAGCTCAAGCCATTGGCAGCGGTCCTTTTGTATTTGAAGAGTGGAGGACTGGTGACTCCTTGCATCATACGGCTTTTGAAAACTATTTTGATCAGGAGCGGGCAGCGAGAATCGCATACACTATCTGGAGGGTTATCCCTGAGGGGGCATCCCGTACAATAGCTCTTGAGACCGGTGAGGTTGACTATATTGTTGAAGTTGCATCGCCTGATATTGCGAGACTTGAAGCTCATCCTGACATCGAGGTTATGATAAGCCCCGGTACGACTCATAATAAGCTGCTTATGAACAATGAGATTCCTCAGTTTAGTGACTATAGAGTAAGGCGTGCTATTGCTATGGCTATTGATATGGATGCGGTTTTAATCGCCGGTATGGACGGCTTTGCTATACCGACAAATGCCCAAGTGCCTACAATATTCATCGGTGCCCATGAAGAAGGTACCTATGAATATGACCCTGAGGGTGCGGTTGCTATCCTTGCGGAACTGGGTCTAGACCCGGCAACACTTGCTTTTAACATAGTTGCAAGCAATGAAGAAAGAAGGCGTATGGGTGAGGTGCTGCAGGCTAACCTTGCTGATATAGGTATCCCTGTTACCATTGAGATGAATGACCTTGCAACTACCTTAGAGCGGCAGTTTGATGGTAATTATGAAGCCAGCTTTGGCGGCTCTGGCTTTTCATCCTTACTTGGATATGTCCATGGGATATTATTCAGCGAAAGTATTGGCGGACCAAACAGAAGCCGTTTTAGAAACGATGAAATTGACGATTTAATCAGGGAAGCTTTGGTTACGGTTGACGCAAATGCAAGAATCCCTATTTATGAGCAAATTACAAGGATTGCAAATGAAAATACGCCTCATATCCCAACTCATATGTCTTTGGTTGTAAGGGCTTTTAATGCAAATCTTGTTGTACCTGAGCTTCCGGCTACAGGTGCGGTACAGATGAATGTGATGTATTGGAGTGAGTAAAGAAATCAGCTGATTTTGTAATAAACTTAAACCCGCAGATCAATTTCAATCATGTCCGCGGGTTTTTCTTGCCAATATTATAGTGGATTTACTTCAAAACCGTTACAGTTGTATCAATTTTGTAGAGAATCCACTATAATTTTAACAATCACCATCATTCTATAAAGCTTGCCTTTGACATAAGGTTATTTTTTATATGAGTGTGAAGGACTCCCATGGTGTCAATATAAGCCAGCAAAACAGCGGAGCAATCCGTAACCCCTTGGTTAGATAGCTCTGTATAAAGCCAATTTATATCCAAATTTATTGCTGACAAATGCTTTTCAATCACCTTTCCATCAATCACTACATTTGTACATAGCCCCTCATAGGCGGTAGGGATTTTCATATCTTTTGGTGTTAGGGGACGGTTTTGTGATTTAGGCAGTATGCTTAGTCTGCCGCTGGTTTCAAGTATGGCAAATTCAACATTGGCTATGTCGAAAATATTCTTTTGCCTGCATTCTTCCAAAAGGTCATTAATACTCAATCTTTCTTTTAGTATACTTTTTTCCATCAACTTCCCATTTTCAATAAGTACAACAGGTACACCGTCTAATATTTTTCTGCCCCTATAGCTTTTAACGGATATATACGAAAATAAAATAGAAAACAGGGAAACTACCACCAAAGCAGTAAGCCCTTCTGCTGCATGGACACTACGGACAACGGCGTATTCTGAAGCTATAGATCCGATTGTAATTCCGATTACATAATCAAAAAAATTAAGCTGAGACATTTGCTTTTTACCCATTATCCGGGCAAGGATAAACAAGGCAATTATGGCAATAGTCGAAGAAACAACGGTTTGAAGCACTCTATCCAACATTTTATCACCTATCCCTATCCCCTTTTATATTTTGTATTTAAAAGTCTATTATACCCTTTGGAAATAAAAAATACTTCGCTTTATTTTGAGATTTTTCAGCTGTGCTGATTATAATAATGTGCTATACTTTATTTGTAGTGAGTTAAAATCAGATAGAAATGGTGCATAACCCGTTTCATCAAATTTTTCTATCGCTTTTTGTTTCAACAAAAGCTTATGCACTGTTGCTAGATTAATTATGAGGTGTAGTAAATGAATAATAAAATAATTAGAGCTGTTATAATGCTGTCTGCTGTTATGCTTTTGGCGGCTTGCACTAATAGGGCTGAAAATACCCCTGAGACTTATGATGCTGGGTATTTGGAATATGCAGATAACGAAGGGTACATACAGGAAAAACAAGAAGATGATGTATATGCTGATGTTATAAACATCGAACCCGGCTATGAAAACGTGCCTGAAGCAGTAATTGAGGGCTATATGGCATATGCCGAAGAAATCAAAGCCCAGTCTCTTCCATGGCAGGAAGCCTATATTGCGCTGCTTAGTGAGTATGCGGAGCGCTCCATAGGTTATTGGTTTGATGGGGAGAGCCCCAATCCTCCCGGCGGCTATTTCATGCTTTTTGATATTGACGGCGATGGCGTGCCGGAGCTTATTGTGGCTGACAGATTTCACTTTACCACTTATGTGGCTGCATATACATTTTTAGATGGGCTGATACCCCTGGAGGTGGAATACTTTTATGATTACGGCACATTTTTCTTTTCGCTGCTTAACCGCCCGGGACTTGGCATGGAATCAAACGAAGGAGTGTGGAACAGTGCGGCTGTTTTAGCCATTGATGGGTACAGGCTGGTTTCTGAAATAAGCCTGTACCGCGGCGAATGGGAAGAAAATGATTGGCAGGCAGGCTGGCGTATAAACGGCGAATGTGTAACGGAAGACGAACATGACAGGCTGTATTACAGTTTATTTGGCGATTGGCAGGCAAGAAATAGGGTGCTGCACCATGAAATTACCGAAAGCAATATACTTGAGGCAGTTTTTGGCTTTGATACAGCCGAAAAGGGCTTGATTATTGGCAATATGTTTTTTAGGGATGTAAATATGGCACTGTTTTTTGAAGAACCCTTTTCAACCGTATTAGCTGTTTTAGGCGAGCCTCTGGAGGAGCGCGGGCACTTTTTCCTTTATGATGATATAGAGATTGTTGCAACAGATTGGAATATGGCTGCATCATCTTTTGAAGGGGTTGGGCATATTGGCAGCGGCAGCTTAGACCTTTTTGCTATAAATGGCATTAACCTAAACAAAACCCGCCAGGAACTGATTACCATATTTGGCAGCCCGGCTTACTATTCATACCCTGACCATAGATATTGGAACCCTAATGACCCTGATGATTTTCGATGGCTGGGATATAAGGCAAGGCTTAATGGGATTGACTACAGGCTTGATTTTACCTTTGACAGCCCCAACTATGCAGCGCGCTACTTTACTATAAGGCGGTTTGAGCGGTAAGCGGCGGAAGTTTAGCCGAAATAAATTATTGAAATCAGCGGCAAATTATGCTATATTTATTTATAACTAACTGTGTACGAGTGGTACAGTTTTGATGATTTATTAATGCTGCCCAGTCATTTTGCTTTTTACACATAGAGGCGGCATGGGTATACCAGCTATAGTAAATGACCATACTTTCGCACTCATTCGGTATGTGTTAGAGGTTTTGGGTGTGGAAATTCATTGGGATGAGAAAAATGGGGCAGTGTATGTTTATTAAACTGAAATCCACACAAAAGAGTAACGCTAAAGCAACTATTTTGTGTGGATAAATAGCGCAGACCCCTGCTAAAATGGTAACAAATTTATAGCAAGCTATAATCTGTTAATGTTTGGGGGTTGTTTTACTATATAGGGCTTAAAAATTTCCTAATATATTAAACTTCAAAAAATAACCCCCTTGAGATTATCAAAAACATGATAATTTCAAGAGGATTAAACTGGGCTGGCAGGATTTGAACCTACGAATGCCAGAGTCAAAGTCTGGTGCCTTACCGCTTGGCGACAGCCCAATATAGTGATTTAAATTTTGCACGAAATGAAGTATATCATAGACCGGCAAAGATGTCAATAGAATAATATGGGTTTTATCGATAAATCCTTATTATTTATGATAAGGCTCGTTATTGTTAATCCGAAAGGCACGATACACCTGTTCCGCAAGTATAACACGCATAAGCTGGTGAGGGAATGTCATTTTAGAAAAAGAGAGTGAAAAATCTGCTCGCTCTACAACCTCAAGGCTAAGACCTAAAGAACCCCCTATTATAAAATATATATGACTGTGACCTTCCAGGGCTAATTTAGTGATTTTTTCAGCAAATGCGGTGCTGTTAAGCATTGTGCCTGAAATTGCAGTTATAATTACATAGCCGCTTTCTTTGATGTTTTTTAATATCCGCTCCCCTTCTTTACGAAGGATTGTCTGCTCACGGGCAAGGCTCATTTTTTCACTTAACGGTTCGTCATGGATTTCAATTATTTCAAATTTAGTGTATTTAGACAGCCGCTTAGTGTACTCGGAGACCGCGTCTCTAAAATACTGCTCTTTTAGTTTGCCCACGGTTATAAATGTAATTTTTGTCATAAAATCAAGCTATCAGAGACACTGCCTCTTTGAGCCAGATACAAATGAAAATCCCTGCCGACTTTTATATGATTAGCGTCTAATATGGTTGCGACTGTTTCCATTGCGATAAGGGGCATATTATTTTCAGCACTTAAATGCCCTAAAAATACATATTTAAGCTTAGGGCAAATAATATCTGCCAGCAGCTCACCGGCACTGCGGTTAGATAAATGACCTTTATCGCCCATTATCCTTTTTTTAAGTATAGCCGGATAACTGCCATTTTTAAGCATTTCCAAATCATGATTGCTTTCAAGTAAAATGATATCAGAGCCGAAGAGTTTTTCCCGCACATTATCGGTTACACAGCCGATATCAGTTGCTACGGTAATTTTTTTATCTTCAAGATAGACACAGTAGCCTACAGGCTGCGCCGCGTCGTGGGGTATGTCAAATGCCTCTATTACAATATTTTTGAGTCCCAGTTCTTCCCCTGAATTTATAATATGCTTCCTATCTTCATCAACTTTTCCGATTAGATTGCGCCTATCAATACATTCCCAAGTCTTTTTGGTGGCATACAAAGGAGTGCCGTATCTTCTGGAGATAATACCGGCACCTTGTATATGATCCGTATGTTCGTGGGTGATGAATATACCGTCAAGCTTATCACAGCCTATACCTACAGCATTTTCAAGCCCTTCACTGATACGCTTGCCGCTAAGACCCGCATCTATAAGTATATGAACATCCTCACTGCCTATATAGATGCTGTTGCCGTCCGAGCCGCTTGATATGGGGCAAAACTTTAGAGCCATGTTTTTATCCCAATTCTCTCATGAATTTTACTTTTTTCGCCTGTTCCTTAGAGTCAACCCGCATACAATCAGCACCTAAAGCCGCAAGTTTACCGACTATATCCTCATAACCTCTGTCAATAAAGCGTACATTGCCGATTAAAGTACGCCCCTCTGCCGCAAGTGCCGCTATAATAAGGGAGGCACCGGCACGAAGGTCAGTTGCGCTTGCTTCAGCACCGGTTAAGCGCCCGCCCCCTTCAACAACGGCAGCTTTACCTTCAACGGTTATATTACAGCCAAGCCTTTTAAGCTCATCAACATATTGGAAGCGGCTTTCCCAAATGTTTTCAGTAATAAAGCTTGTACCTTCAGCAGTGCTTAAAAGTGCGGTCATTTGAGGCTGAAGGTCAGTTGGAAATCCGGGATAAGCCCTTGTTTTAATATTTGTAGCCTTTAATTTTTCAGGACCTATTACTCTTATATAATCATCCCCAGCCATTACAGAGCAGTCCATCTCACATAATTTTGCCGTAAGAGAGTCCATATGCCTTGGGATAATATTTTTAACCGTAACATCACCGCCGGTTGCGGCGGCAGCTATCATATAAGTGCCTGCCTCAATTTGGTCAGGGATTATTGTATACTCAACCCCTTTAAGTTCTTTAACCCCTTTGATGCGTATTACATCAGTACCGGCACCTTTAATCTTAGCACCCATCATATTAAGCATATTGGCTGTATCGACTACATGAGGTTCTTTTGCGGCATTTTCTATAATAGTAGTGCCGTCGGCCAAAGCGGCGGCAAGCATTATATTAATCGTAGCACCGACACTTACAACATCAAGATAAATACTTGTGCCGGTCAAATCCTCCGCATAAGCTTTTACAAGACCGTTTTCAACAAAAACCTCTGCACCTAAAGCTTTAAAGCCTTTAATATGCTGGTCTATAGGACGGTTGCCAAAATTACAGCCGCCGGGCATAGCAACCTCAGCCTTCCTGTATTTGCCTAAAAGCACTCCTATTAAATAATAAGAAGCCCTAATTTTAGTAACGGAAGGACCCGTAGCTATGTGATTTTTAATATTTCTCGGATCAATTTCCAAGCAATGCTCGTCAATAAAGCGGCATTTAATCCCTAAATCATTCATAGCGGCAATAAGATTTGTTATATCTTCAATATTAGGTAAATTGTCAACTATACATATATCATTAGCAAGGACAGCGGCCGAAATAACACCAACTGCGGCATTTTTAGCACCTTGTGCCGTAACTTCGCCCTGGAGGCGTTTCCCTCCGTTTATAACCAAATACTCCATTAAAACACCTTCTTTGAATTATTACATAATTTGTCCATATTTACAATAGTATAACATTTATATTACAAAATGTAAACAAAAAAATTACAGACTTGATTATAATGTTTCAACCGCCTAAATTCATCTTAGGGCTAGGAGAGTCGAACCTTGTGCGCCCATAGCGCAAAAAATTTGATTAATCTTTATTTTCGTCCTAGATGGGCTGTATGCCCACCGTTGTCCTCAAATTTTGCTATAGTGAATAAATTTTAAAGCACTAAATGAGCTTGCACATTTTGCTGTTTTAAAGTTTATGAACGCCCCGAAACTCGTACATTTTGTAAACAAAATGTACGAGTTCTCGAGGCTCGTTTAAGACCATTTTGGTCTTAAACGACTATAAATACAAATTTTTTGTGGCTATGGGTCTTCGAGTTTTGCGGATGGAATTTTTGAAACCGCCGCGAAAGAGGACGCAGCCTTACCGTAGTAAGGCAAGGACAATGACAACGGCGGGACTATAATTCCACCGCAAAACCGCTCATTGTTCGACTCTCCTAGCCCTAAGATACTGCCGGAGTACTCGGCGGTGATTATTACCCTATGCTGCATTCTATATTATACCTTCCACTTTAAACCTCAATATATCCTCACCGGAGTAGCCAAGTTCCTTTAAAATCCGTTCATTATCTTCGCCGAGGAGTGGCGCGGCTTTATATATGGCACCTGGAGTTTTGGAAAATTTAATTGGCAGATTAGCAAGTTTTTGCACTCCAACTTTAGGATGGTAAGTTTCAGCTATCATTTCCCTTGCCACAACTTGGGGATGGTTTATAACCTTATCGATTGTATTAATCGTGGTGCAAGGTATATCGTTACTTTCAAAAATCTCCATCCATTCACCTGAGCTTTTGCTGCCCATAATTTCATCCATAATAGGTTTAAGCTGGCTGTGGTTTTCTGTACGCAGGGCATTGGTTTTAAAGCGTTCATCCTCTATCAGCTCTACTCGCTTTACAAGATTACAGAAAGTTGCCCATAATTTATCATTACCGGCGGCGATTACCAAATAAATACCATCGGCGCATTTAAAAGGCTCGAAAGGGGTGATTGAGGCGTGGCGGTTGCCTACAGGTCCGGGCGCAACCCCTGTTGCGAAATAGCGTATAACAGCATTTTCGAGTATAGCAACCTGACAGTCAAGCATACCTACATCAACTTTTTGCCCTTCGCCGGTTTTATCTTTATGATGAAGTGCCGCAAGTATACCCACCGATGTAAATATCCCTGCCAAAATATCCCCTATTGAAGCACCGACCCTTGTAGGCTCCCCGCCAGGCTCGTGGGAGGTTATACTCATAAGCCCGCCCATAGCTTGAACAACTGCGTCATAAGCAGGGCGTGAGGCAAAAGGTCCTGTATGACCATAGCCTGAGCAAGCGGCATAGATAATATCCGGTCTCCATTTAACTACATCTTCATAGCCGAAGCCTAATTTTTCCATAGTCCCAGGTTTAAAGTTTTCGACTAATATATCAGCATCCATAATAAGTTTTTTAAGTATTTCCTTGCCTTCGTCACTTTTCATATTAAGTGTAATGCCTTCTTTATTTCGATTAAGGCTCATAAAATAGCAGCTTTCACCGTTTACATAAGGACCAAAGCCTCTTGAATCATCTCCGGTAACCGGTATTTCAACATGTATAACCCTAGCTCCCATATCCGCTAAAATAGTTGTAGCGTAAGGTCCTGCTAAAACTCTTGTTAAATCAACTACTTTAATGCCATCTAATGCTCTATCCATTTTAAACCCTCCTTAGAGTCTGTTTAGTATCTCCGATATTCGTACTTTTGATATTTTTTTGTAATGCTTTGTCAACACCTCCTTCGGGGTGGATTTGCGTAATATCTTCCATTATGTGTCGTCAGTGTTTGCTACCCATTGAACTTTATTTCAATGGGTTCCCGATTTCCGCGCCTGATAAAAAATTTCTTCAAAAGCCCCTCAAAAGCGAGATACTAAACAGGCTCTTAATTATCTTTCTCTTTCTTAAGTCCCCGCCTTTTAGCCTTCTCATCTGCCGTAAGGCTTAAAGTAAAAATAAAATTGCAGCCTAACCCCTCGATTGACTCAACATAAATTTTCTCGCCATGGGCTTTAATAAATTCACGGACTATGGATAAACCAAGTCCTGCGCCGGTTTTATCTATACCCCTTGAGGAGTCCGCCTTGTAAAATCTTTCAAAAACATGTTGTCTTTCCTCTTCTTTAAGCCCTCTGCCGCTGTCACGGATACTTACAAAAATCTTTTTATCCTTAATTGTGGTTTCAATACGTACACGTCCGTCTTCAGGGGTGAATTTTATTGCATTATCCAATAAATTATAAACTACCCTTTGTATTTTTTCATAATCGCCAAAGACCATTGTATCTTCACCGGCAAAAGAAATCTCTGCCTTAATATTTTTCTGTTTTACACGGTTTTCAAACTGGATAAGAGTATCTCTTATAAGCTTATTAAGCTCAAAATCCTCTTTGAGAAGTTCAAGTTCACCTGTAAGCTCAATTTTTGAAATATCTAATAAATCATTTGCAATTTTTGCAAGACGTTTACATTCAGAAAGGACTATATCCAAATAATAATCATTGCGCTCTGTAGGTATTGTCCCATCTTTCATAGCCTCTAAAAACCCTATAATTGATGTAAGAGGGGAGCGCAGGTCGTGGGAGATATTAGCAACAAATCCCCGGCGGGAGGTCTCTTGCATATTAAGTGCCTCTGCCATATTGTTAAAGCTTTCGGCAAGCTGCCCAATTTCGTCAAGGGATTTTACCTCAATCCTCTTTTCAAAATCACCGCTGGCTATGACTTTTGCCGCATCGTTCATCTGCCTTAAGGGCTTTGTAATATTTCTTGATGAGAAAGAGATCATTATAAAGGCCGCAATACAAGATATTATTACTCCATTAACCGTAATGCGTACAACTTCCGAAATATTTTCATTCAAACTTTCCATAGAAGTTGACATAACTATGGCACCGATAGTAATTTCATCATTACCTATAGGGTAAACAATAGTCAGCTTAGGCTCCATAAACAGCCCTGAAAGAGTACCCTCAGACCTAACAATATGCCCATCCATAACAGATGTAAGTTCAGGCAGGGTTTCTATATCAATATGTATATAATCGTTAATAGGCAAATCATCCGATGGGCTTAGTATGAGAAAGTCCTGATTTACTACAAAATAAATATAGCCAAGATACTCCTGTAAGTTTCTCGCCTCGGTTTCAATAAGCTCCTGATACTGAGCCTGTAATATCCAAGCAAAAGGACCATGCGCCGCCAAAGCCTGTTCAAAAAGCAACGTGGCAAGCCTCTCCGAACGCTCAATAAGAGTCCGCTCCTGCCGCTCGATAAAATAAGAACGGTATATTTGGGAAAGAGACGTACCTAAAACCGTGAAGCTTATAAGTATTATACTTACATAAATGGCAAGATTTTTGCCGAATATTGAGTTGAAGAACATGATACTGCTCCTTAAGCTTAAGGGTTTTAGATTGCCGCGTCGATGCTATGCATCTCCTCGCAATGACGATGCAAATGCTAATTTCGCTACAACTCTAATGACGGTGGGTAGTGCCGCCAAAAGGGCGGCTGAAATCCGCAGATCGGGCTCTGCCCGGTCGAGGAGAATCGACGTTCGCAAGCCTCTGGCTTGCAGTCGATTCGTACATACAGTAATGCTCGTAAAAAGCGGTAGCTTTTTACGAATTTGTCCCAGGGTCAAATTTATACCCAACGCCCCAAATAGTTTTAATACTCCAATTATCTTCATTAGGCATTTTCTCGCGGAGGCGTTTTATATGTACATCCACCGTCCGGGTGTCCCCCATATATTCATAATCCCATATTTTGTCAAGGAGCTGTTCCCTCGTAAAGACTTGATTAGGATGGAGTGCCAGAAAATATAAAAGCTCAAACTCCTTGGGGGGAAGCTCGATTGGATTACCATGATAAGTAACTATATGTGTAGATTGATTTATGGTAAGATTTGGATATACTATTTGCTTGGCACGCTCCGTATCCCTTTTCTCATAACGCCTAAGCACCGCCTTAATGCGAGCTATAAGCTCCTTTGGGTCAAAAGGTTTTACCATATAATCATCCGCCCCAAGTTCAAGCCCCAGCACCTTATCAAAGGTCTCCCCTTTAGCCGTAAGCATTATAATAGGCACTGATGAGATTTTACGTATCTCCCTGCAAACCTCATAGCCGTCCATCTCAGGCAGCATTAAATCTAAAAGGACTAAGGAAGGGGAATAGAAGCTAAACTCGGAAACGGCTTTGCCCCCGCTGTAAACTTCTTTTGTGTCATAGCCTTCTTTATTAAGATAGAGGCTTATAAGCTCCGCTATATGTCTGTCATCGTCTATTACAAGAATTTTAGTTTTGCCCTTCATACTCACCCTCCTTTATTTTAACTCACAAATGGTAACGCCATGTTCCCCTTCGCCAAAAGAGCCTAATCTATGGGATATTACATGGGGATGTTTCTTTAAATGTGCTGTAATTGCATTTCTTAAGGCTCCTGTGCCTTTGCCGTGTATAATACTCACCTGTTTAAGCCCCGAAAGGTAGGCATCATCCAAATATTTATCGCAGTATTCAAGAGCTTCATTTACCAGCATCCCTCTAAGGTCAACTTCCGGGCGGATATGCATACTTTTTACAGTCCGTGCCTTGCCGGAAGCCTGATTTTTAGCCTTGGCGACAGTGTCTTTTCCTTCTGTTCTGGATAAGTCCGCTGCATTTACCTTAACCTTCATTATGCCGGCTTTTACCATTACATCGCCGCCCGAATCAGGCAGAGAGGCAATTACCCCTTTTTGCGCCAAGGAGTGGATATAAACCCCTTCCCCTATTTGAAGGTTTTCAGGGGCTTTTCTGTCCTTAGCCTCGGCGTCTAAAATGCCTATACCTGTATTTTCAAGGGCTTCCCTAAGGAGTTTTCTTGAGGCTTCCACCGCTTGTTTATCTCCGGAAGAGCCTGCTTTGTTTATCTCTTTTAATATATAATCTGCGTCGGCTTTCGCCCTGGCTAGGACTTTTCGCGCTTCTTCCTTAGCCTCTGTAAGCGTCCGCTCCCGCTGGTCAGCCAGTTTTTGCTTTTGCCCCAGGACATCGTGTTTAAGTTTTTCCGCCTCGGCTCTGTACTGTGCAGCCCGCTCCTGCTCCGCTTGGACGGCTTTACGGCTTATTTCAAGGTCGGTTATTAAATCTTCAAAGCGTTTATCTTCCTTGCTAAGTGTTTCCTTTGCTGAATTTATTATTTCCTCGGACAATCCAAGCCTCCGTGATATTGCAAAAGCGTTAGACTTGCCCGGCACCCCAATCAACAGCTTATAAGTAGGCCGCAAAGAGTCCACATCAAATTCACAACTGGCGTTTTCAATCCCTTCCGTTTGCAAGGCATATACCTTAAGCTCCGAATAGTGAGTGGTAACCGCCGAGCGAACGCCGCGCGCCTTTAAATACTCGATTATAGACACAGCAAGTGCCGCACCTTCTGTCGGATCGGTTCCTGCGCCAAGTTCATCCAGCAGTACAAGGGAAAAGCTTGTAACATCCTCCAAAATCTTCACAATATTAGTCATATGCCCGGAAAAGGTGCTAAGGCTTTGCTCGATACTCTGTTCATCCCCAATGTCGGCAAAAACCTCATCAAAAACACTAAGCTCCGAATTATCAAAAGCCGGAATATGAAGCCCTGCCTGACCCATAAGGGTAAAAAGCCCCAAAGTCTTTAGCGAAACGGTTTTGCCCCCTGTGTTGGGACCTGTAATTAACAAAGTGTTAAAATCTTTCCCAAGATAAATATCAGTTGGCACAACAGTATCCCTATTAAGAAGGGGGTGGCGGCCGCGGCGGATATTTATATAGCCCCGGTCGTTAAAAACAGGTTCCGTCCCTATCATATCAACAGATAATTTGCCTTTGGCAAATACAAAGTCAAGCTCCGTAATAAGGCTTAAGTTTGTAAGGAGTATATCAGCACTTTCATAAACCAGTTGGGAGAGGCTTGCAAGTATTTTCTCTATCTCCTTAACTTCCTCTATGCCAAGTTCCTTGATTTTGTTGTTAAGATTAACCACACTCATAGGCTCCATAAAAAGAGTGGCGCCGCTGCCGGACTGGTCGTGGACAATACCCGGAAAATCTTTTCTGGAATCAGCGCGGACAGGGACACAGTAACGTCCGCCCCGCATGGTGATTACAGCATCCTGCAAAACAGTTTTATAGGTTTGGGAGTGGATAATAGAGTTTAAATGCTCCTTTATCCGCTCGTTTGCAACTTTGATGCCGCGGCGCACGGAGCTTAGGGCAGGACTTGCTGAATCGGCAATTTCATGCTCATTTAATATACACCGCTCAATTTCAGCTCCTAAATTATCAACAGGCAAAATCCCTTCAAACATAGGCAA
The DNA here is from genome assembly GCA_009779915.1 of Defluviitaleaceae bacterium. Classification (GTDB taxonomy): domain Bacteria; phylum Bacillota; class Clostridia; order Lachnospirales; family UBA5962; genus WRBA01. Next base: position 85,178 of record WRBA01000006.1, read on the forward strand.
GAGGGTAGGATATGCCTCGTTTTTATCATTGGATTTGGCATAGCTTTTTGCGGCTTTACAGGCTCTCAAAAAATCTCCTATATGCAGCAATTCTTGTATATTAAGTATACCGCCGACGCTGCTTCTTTTAACAGCTGCGGTTATATCCCGCGCTCCCCCTAATGACAGCCGTCCTTTTCTAACAAGCATAGAGGCTGCTTCCGTGGTTTTTGAAAGAGCCTCATTTATAGGGGCAAGGTCAGTATAAGGGCGCAAATCAGCGCACAAAGCCTTGCCGGAGACTGTGTCCGCCATTTCTGTAAGCATATCTTTTATTTTGGTAAATTCAAGAGTTTTTAGGCTTTTTTCGTTTTTTATATGCATATTTGTCATATTTTTTCCTGTTCCAAAAATTTGTACTTTCTTTTTCCCTAAAAATGAGGTATTATAGGGTTAGTATACATCAAAAAACATCTTAAGTCAAAGGTGGTGTTACAGTGGCAACCCCTTTATATAACGAAATAATGACATCTATACGTCAAAGCCTTAATTTTGATTCCCTTGTGCAATCTACAAGGCGCCCGGTACATAGAGATGGCAGCCCCTTGGCTGTAGGCACTTCAGGCGGGGACAATGAGTTTAACGAAATCCTCAGGCAGTTTATTAATAATAATGTAACGGATGATGCTACGCGGACGTCAATAAACAACGCTATTGTACAGGCATCACAAAGATATAATGTTGATCCTAATCTTATTAAAGCGGTTATAACCCATGAAAGCAGCTTTAATGTAAACGCTGTATCCCACGCGGGAGCTATGGGGCTTATGCAGCTTATGCCGGGTACAGCGGATTATCTTGGGGTGGTCAGCCCCTTTGATATTAATGAAAATATTTTGGGGGGTACGAGATATCTCTCTCGTATGCTGGATAGGTTTGACGGGGACTTGAGCTTAGCCTTGGCGGCATATAACGCGGGACCAGGGGCGGTTGATAGGCATGGCGGCATCCCGCCGTATAGAGAGACGCAAAATTACGTACCAAGGGTACTTGATACTTTTGCACGGTTGTCAGGGGATAATCGGTAGATTTTCCCATTTGAATAAATATCCTTTTATTACAAATACTAGAAAAAACTTAAAGGGGTGTTTATATGACTAAATTTACAACAGGGCTTATCGCCGGCGGGCTTTTAGGGGCGGCTGGGATAGCCGTTGCAATGAGTGATAAAAGACAGCGTCGGCATATGCTTAAAGGCGGCAGGAAGGCTATAAAAAGAGCCGGGCATTTGGTTGAAAATGTAACGGATATGTTTTAAGGCGTTTAAAAAGTGGCTTAGCCACTTTTTTTATTGGAAGATAGATTGCTTAGCCCCATAGGTCAAGGTTCGACTCTCCTTGACCTACCCTCGTACCCCTCCAAATAATTGCTTCATCTTAGGTTATGCACTGTTGCCATAACAAAATGAGCTTATGCACCATTGCCACTTGCCAAATTGCCATGTTTATATTAAAATAATCGGATATACTCAACGATTCGAGGTGATTCGCGTGAAAGTATTGGTAACAGGAGGCGCCGGATATGTAGGCAGCTGTATATGCCAGGCCCTTATAAAAAGCGGTCATGTACCTATAATATTGGATTCTCTTCTGGCTGGGCGCAGCTATTTTGTAAGTGATAAAAATTTTTATAAAGCTGATATAGGCGACCTTGGAGTTCTTGCCAAGATATTTGACGAGCATCCGGATATTGAGGTTTTAATACATTATGCTGAGCGCGCTATGGTTGGCAATTCTGTCAAAAATCCGTATGACTACTATATATCCAACGTAACTAAAAGTATTGAGCTGTGCAATTTTATTACCGAAGCAGGCTGTAAAAAGATGATTTACTGCTCCACAGGTGCAATTTATGAGGATGTAGCAGGATATATGGTTAGTGAAAGCTCGCCTATAAAGCCGCGGAGTCCTTTTTCCCGCTCGAAATATATTACTGAGATGGTTTTGGAGGATTTTTGCACAGCCTATGATCTAAGATGCATTACGTTAAGGTATTTTAACCCTATAGGTGCTTCACCTGATATGAGTGCAGGACCTGAGGAAAGTAATTCAGGAAACATAGTTTCAAGGATTTTGGAGTCTGTACACAAAGGGTCGGATTTTGTAATAAATGGAAATGACTGGTCAACAAGGGATGGCACTTGTATAAGGGATTATCTGCATGTTTGGGATTTGGCAATGGCTTATGTTAAAGCAATTGAAAATTTTGACAGAGCTTTTCGCGTCTCCGAATCCAGCGGATATTTACCTATAAATATAGGTTCAGGCAAAGGTGCTACAGTTAAAGAGGTCATAACAGCCTTCGAAAATGTGTCCGGCGACAAGGTGAAAGTGAAAATAGGGGGACGCAGGCCGGGAGACACTTGCGGAGCCTACGCATCAATTAATTTAGCCAGAGATTGTATAGAATGGCGGCCGGAGCTTTCCATGGAGGAGGCAATATTGGATTCCATACGCTGGGAGGATAAACGAAGAGGGCGATAGTTTTACCGTAGGTAATAAACTTCTTTTAGGCACAATCCTTCCGGCGGGGCAGTAATCCCTGCATTTTCACGGTTTTTTGACGCTATAATTTTTAATATATCTTCTGCCTCGGTTTTACCTTGTCCTACGTACACAAGAGTACCTGCCATAATCCGTACCATATTGTATAAAAAGCCATTGCCGTTTACTTCGAAGGATATAATACTGCTATCTTCTTCATAGACTTTTGCGAAATTAATTTTTCGCACAGAGGTTTTAGCACTGCCGCCTGCGGCACAAAATGCGGCAAAATCATGTTCGCCTGCGAAAAACTTAGCCGCTTTCTTCATTTTATCCAAGTCAAGTTTATGATAAATATGCCATGAGATGTCACCGGTCAAAGGATTCCTAAACTCATGGTTATATATTTTGTAAACATAGGTTTTATTTTTGGCATCAAAAATAGGGTGAAAATCCGGCTTAACTATCTTAGCATTGGTTATAGAAATATCCTTAGGCAGATTAGCGTTTATAGCATAAGGCAGTTTATCAGTGGGGATAGTGACTTTATCCACAGTAAAGGTGCATTTTTGCCCAAGTGCGTGAACACCCGCATCTGTCCTTGATGCGCCCATAACTGTAATAGGCTCTTTATATAACTTATAAAGAGCCTGCTCTATTTCTTCCTGTATTGTATTGGCGTTATCCTGCCGCTGCCAGCCGGCGTAATTTGTGCCTTTGTAGGCAATGCTTAGCAAATATTTCATAGTAAAAACCTCGTAAAATATACACAAGCACCAAATAAAATTAAGCTTAAATAAAATATATAATCAATCCTGCCGCGCTTTAGCACTTTCATGCGGGTACGGTTCTCGTCACCTCTATAACAGCGCGATTCCATAGCAAGTGCCAGTTCATCGGCACGGCGAAACGCTGATATAAACAAAGGTACAAGAAGAGGGATGATTGCCTTAGCTTTTTGCACTAAATTGCCGCTTCCGAAATCGGCACCGCGGGATATTTGAGCTTTCATAATCCTGTCTGTCTCTTCCATAAGAGTAGGGATGAAGCGAAGGGCGATAGTCATCATCATAGCTATTTCATGTGCAGGTACGCCGATTTTCTTAAAGGGTTTAAGGGCATGTTCTATGCCGTCTGTAAGCTCGATAGGCGATGTGGTAAGGGTCAAAACCGAGGATGCGATTATTAAAAGCACGAGGCGGCATGCCATCCTTGCCGCGGCAAAAAGCCCTTCCAAAGTGACTCGTAAAAAGCCCAGCTGGAACAATACAGTCTCACCCGGCACAAAAAAAACATTCAAAACCACAGTAAATATTATTATGAAAAACACATTTCTAAGTCCTTTTAGCATAAATTTAACAGGGACTTTGCTCATTAATATTACGCCAAAAAGCCCTAAGGCAGAAACTACATAGCCAAAGGCGTTAGGCGCGCTGAAAAGTATTATAATAAATACAAACAAAGCTAAAAGCTTGGTACGTGGATCCAAGCTGTGTATTTTTGATGAGGCCGGGTAGTATTGGCCTATAGTTATGTTTAAATTCATTTAGCGTATCCTCTCAAAAATCTCTTTGTATGCCGCGTCTATCGTATATATATCCTCGTTAAGCCCTGCTCCTTTTTCATTAAGCAGCCTTATAAGATAATTTATTTGAGGTGCCGCAAGACCGATTTTTTCAAGTTCTTTGGCGTTTTTAAAAATTTCTTCAGGTGTGCCTAAATATTGAAGTCTGCCTTCGGCAAAAACCCCAATCCGCTCGCAAAGGCGCGCAATATCCTCCATACTGTGGGATACGATAATAACTGTGTTGCCAAGTTCTTTGTGGAGTTCTTTTATTTGGACAAATATTTCATCACGCCCTTTAGGATCAAGTCCTGCGGTAGGCTCGTCCATTACAAGTATCTCAGGCTCCATTGCAAGGACGCCGGCTATTGCAACACGCCGCTTTTGCCCGCCGGAAAGCTCAAAGGGGGACTTGTCGAAATACTCCTCTGAAATACCGACAAGAGATAAGGCACGCCTAACTTTTCGGTTAATTTCAGCCTTGTCAAAGCCCATATTTTTAGGACCAAAAGCCACATCCGCAAAAACAGTCATTTCAAAAAGTTGATTTTCAGGGTATTGAAACACAAGCCCAACTTTTTGGCGGACAGAGCGGAGCTTTGCTTTATCCCCATTGATATCTTCGCCCTCTACGATTACCTGTCCCGATGTGGGCTTTATAAGTCCGTTTAAATGCTGTATCAAAGTAGATTTGCCTGAGCCTGTATGACCTATTATACCAAAAAATTCGCCTTTTTTAACTGTGAAGCTTATATCGGTGATGGCTGCTTTTTCAAAAACTGTGCCGGGGCTGTATATATGGCTAACGTCCTTAAGCTCGATTATATCAGTGGTTTGGCGCATATGGGAAGGAGGGTTTTTAGCTGTCTCAGATGGTTTGCTAAAGTCAAGTAAAGGGGCAAGGATTTCAACCCCTTCCTCAAGAGTGATTATATCATCAGGCAGGGTTATACCGTTTTCAATAAGCCTGTGTGTAAGCTCAGTCACCTGGGGCACATCTAAACCGAGGGCTTTAAGCTTTGCAATATTCCTAAAAACTTCCTTAGGTATACCATCCATAACTACATTGCCGTCATTCATGACAATAACGCGGTCGGCTTCCACTGCCTCCTCCATATAATGAGTGATATGTATGACAGTCATACCCTCTTCTTTATTGAGCCTCTTAACAATAGCCATAATCTCCTTACGACCAACAGGGTCAAGCATTGCGGTGGCTTCGTCCAGTACAATAATTTCCGGGCGCATAGCAAGGACGCCGGCGATTGCCACCCGCTGCTTCTGCCCGCCGGATAGGAGGTTTGGTGCCCTTCTCCTAAACTCATCCATTTGTACGGATTTTAGGCATTCATCCACCCGTTTTCTTATCTCATCGGAAGGAATGCCTAAATTTTCGGGACCAAAAGCTATATCTTCCTCCACAATAGTGGCAATAATCTGATTATCAGGATTTTGGAAAACCATCCCCGCAGATTGGCGTATAAGCCAAATATTATCCTCTATGGACGTATCTAAGCCCTTTATAAACACTTTCCCTTCTGTGGGAAGCAAAAGGGCATTCAAATGCCTTGCAAGTGTGGATTTACCTGACCCATTATGCCCCAGCACTGTTACAAATTCGCTTTTTTCTATAGTTAGAGATAGGTCGCTCAGAGCAGGAAAATACTCCTTCTCTTCAGTTTTTTGATTTATTCTCGAATATTTAAAGGTCAAATTCTCTGTTTTTACCATTCTACACCTCGCATACCGATTTATTTTACTATTTTTTTTACATGTATACAAGGGGGTTACGCAAAAAAGGACTGACGCAAAAGCGTCAGCCCCGTTAAAGCATCGCAGATTTTAAATCCGCAGAGGCGGCTTTGCCGCCTCGAGGAAAATCAGCTGCCCGTGCGCCGTGGCGCACAAGCTGATTTTACATACAGTACATCGTTTAAATGAATTTCATGCGTAGCGAGCAATTCATTTAAACGAAAGCGCAGCGAGCATCTATCTCCAGTACATCATATTAATGTTAAGCCCGCCTGTGGCACTGGTTTCAGGCACTTCAAGGTTAACACTAAAAGCCCTTACAACCATAGCTTGGAAAAGAGGTACCATAGGTGTTTGCTCATTTGCGATTCTTGTAGCGTTTTCAAATACGGCAAGCCTTGCGGTTTCATCAACTGTTGCTACTGCTTGGTCGATTAAATCCGTAAGCTCGCGGTGGTTAATACGATTTCTGTTAGAGCCGCCTACAGAGTCACCGTGGAGCATACCAACCATATAAGAAAGGAGGTTGCTTGAGGTAAAGTTAGCAATAGCCGATTCATAATCACCTGATGTTGTTACATCAAGGAAAGTAGCAAGATCCATCCTTACAACATGGGTATCAATGCCAATATCATGAAGATTAGCTTGGATAACCTCGGCCATACGCACCCTGGCGTCGTTAGAAGCGATGATGCCGAAGGAAATAGTCGATGGGTCAACACCGGCTTCCGCAAGCAAAGCCCTTGCACCTTCAGGGTCGAAGCTGTTCATCCCTTCCGTTGAAACGCCTGCAAAGTTTACAGGAACCTGGCTCCAAACAGGGATTGCAAAGCCGTCCATACCAACAGCTACTATGGAATCTTTGTCAATAGCCATATCGAGTGCCTGCCTTACGGCAAGATTAGCAAACATTGGATTTTCGTTATTGAGGTATAAACCGTTATGCTGTGTTCCCATACCCATGAAAAGAGCAACATTAGGATCCTCTTCAAGTCTTGGGATATCAGGAGCCGCAACTTCAACTATGTAGTCAACCTCGCCCATTTCAAGGGCAATAGTCCTTGATGCTCCTTCAGGTATAATTCTCCAAATTACTTCATCAATCCTTGGTGCGCGTGCATCATCAAAATAGTTTGGATGAGCTGAAAAAATCAAAGCGTCTCCAAATCTCCACTCCTGAAAAACATATGGTCCCGACCCTATTGGATCAACGGTAAAATCATGACCTGTATTTATAGCGGAAGCAGGCATGATAAAGTTTGCCTGATGAGTAAGGTCAGAGAAAAGCATTGCATTAGGTGTCTCAGTGTAAATTGTGAAGGTGTAAGTATCAACAACCTCAGCATTTACAATACTTCTTTGGAAAATTGCCGCATCAGGGTAATTTTTAACGTAATGAAGTGAAGTTACAACATCCTCGGCGGTCATATAATCTCCGTTATGGAAATAGATGCCGGAATGAAGAGTAAATTCAAACAATACGTCACTTATAGCTCTCCAGTCTGCAATTAAGTCAGGTACAGGCTCTAAAGTTTCCGTATCGACCCTGAACAAGCCGTTGTGGGTCATAACATTTTTAAAAGATGCCGCCGCCGCGTTATGCCTTGCGGGTGCTATTGAAGGGGTTTCGTTTTCTGTAGCGATTACAAGAGTGCCGGAAGCGGGACCTGTAGGAGCAGCAGCTTCCCCTTGAGGAGTAACAGGTTCGGTTTGAGGGGCTGCCGGAGTACAGGCGGCGAGAACACCTAAAACAAGCGCACTTGCTAAAACAACTGCTAAAATCCTATTCTTTTTCATTTAAAAACCACCTTTCTGATTAGTAGGTTAAAACCTACGCTTAGTATGTTTGTTAAAAAACAGACTACATAGTCAACACAGATGAAAATAATCAAATAAAGCTTGTCTTTTACCCCAAATACATCGTCAGCGGCTCCTATGCCGCTGGAGCGTAGCGAAGATAATCTTCGAATATGCGTCGTCCGCTACCCATTAAAGCAGGCTTTAATGGGTTCCCGCTCGCCGCCGTTTCCCGTTGATCCCATGAAAAATCTGTTTTTGATTTTTCATGAAGGACTTGCCTTGAGGGAAAAATACGGCACTTTATTTTGAGGATTTTCATTTGCGTTGACTATATAGCTGCAAAACCATTATAAATGAGGTTTGTTACAAAACCATTACAAAATGAAAAAGAATTAGTATTTGTGCAAAAAGATGAATAAAACCTTGAATAAGCTCTATCTGTCATACAAAGTAAACAATGCCCCGCTCTCGGTACAATAAAGTGCTTGTACATGACCATCAACCCTGAAAAAGCTGGCATTAACAACCATAACCATATCAGTGCCAGTCAATTTTGATAAGATAAGGGCTGAATTATGCCCATGCCAGCCACCGCCAAGTACTTTTGCTACACTAAAATCCTCTTCATAAGAGAACTTTACTGCTTCATACCAAGGGGCATCTTCATAGGGGGTTTCGGTATATACCGTGCCGAACAGTGTATTATTTACCTTTAACAAACTAGCTATGCCCGTATTTTCTTCCACAAGCATATTTTGGGTACCATCAAGGCGGATACGGTTTAAATTGCCCTGCCGAACATCCCAAGCCCATAAATAATAAACCCAGCCGTCAATAGTTACATAATTGCTATGCCAAAGTGCCCCAAGGCCAAAAATAAATTCTTCCCCAGGATTTTGAGGCTCGGGCGCGGGCATCCCATAAATATCCTCAAGCTGTATTTGCACACCCTGTAAGTTTCGGTCAATTAAAATAAAGTCTGAATAGGGTTCCACCCCATACCAGCCGGAGTTGATAAATAAGGCGGCGTCATTTTCCATAAGCCGCCAGCCTGTGCCGGATTCGAAGTTATCGCTGTTAAACTCGTAAAAAGTATGGCGTGTGCCGTTGTTAAGGTCTAGTGCCTCCAGCCAAACTCTCCTGCCCTCAAAATCACCATGGGAAAAAATAATCGAATTACTTGCCAAATGGAAAAATGGCACACCAAAATATGTGCCGGTGTCTATTAACTCCGCCTCCAAAGTTAAAAGGGAGATGCGGTAAATATCATAATCATGACCGTGCAAATTCCACTCACCATTCCAGCGGCTTATAAATATATAATCATTGTTTAAGCCTAAAATTTCAATTTCCCCTTCTCCCGGCAGCTTAATTTGCTCACCATAGGCTATATTGTTAAAAGGCAGACGGTATAAGATATACTCAGGCTGCTGCGCCTGCCATTCACTACGGGAAAAGAAAAAATGAGCATCTGTCCGCGCCCAAGTAGATGTAAAATTTGCATAAGGGTCAAGGACTGCTATTATACCTTCTTGAATTATCTCTTCTTCGGTTTTTATCTCTGTTATTGGCTCTTCCCTTGTTTCCGGCTCCGGCTCTAATATAATTACGCCTTCTTCGACCTCTTCATATTGCTGATTGCCCCTATTTGATGTACAGCCAGCAAGTACCATGGCAATAATTATAGTTGCTGCCCATAAAATATTTTTTACATTCATAGTCAGTATACCTCCTGCTTTTTAAAAACCTTTAGCAACAGCTTCTATAAACTCATCTAAAACTATTTCCCCATTATTTTCTATATCATCAAAATACTCCATAACTGCTTCTCGTGCCTTTGCTAAAAGCTCTGCATCTCTTACTATATCCCCAATTTTAAGTTCAGGCAGACCGTGTTGCCTTGTACCAAAAAAGTCGCCGGGACCTCTAAGTTTTAAGTCAAGCTCGCTTATTAAAAAACCGTCACCGGTTTTTTCCATTGCCGAAAGCCGCTCTTTAGACATTGCCGACTCCGAGTCGGAAAAGAGTATACAATAAGATTTATCACTGCCGCGCCCCACGCGCCCTCTAAGCTGATGAAGCTGGGAGAGCCCAAACCGCTCCCCATTCTCCACAACCATAACTGTGGCGTTTGGTACATTTACTCCAACCTCTATAACTGTTGTGGATACAAGTAGGTCAATATCACCTTTTACAAAGCTGTCCATAATTTCTTGTTTTTCCGCAGGCTTCATTTTGCCGTGGAGTACGGCTATACTTTGACCTTTTAGGTAAGTGTCTTTTAGCATAGCGGCGTAGTCCAGGACATTTTCTATATCCAGCTTGCCCCCATCTTCAATAGAAGGGCAGATAATATAGGCTTGCCGCCCTTTTTTTATCTGTTCGCTGATAAAGTTGTACACCCGCTTACGATAAGCAGTGGTGAGTGCGAATGTGTCAATCTCCTTACGTCCCGGGGGCAGCTCATCTATTACGGAAATATCCATATCGCCGTATAAAACAAGGGCTAAAGAGCGGGGTATTGGAGTCGCGCTCATAACAAGGACATGAGGTGCTGAGCTTTTTTGGGAAAGTTTAATACGCTGATTTACCCCAAACCGATGCTGTTCGTCCGTTATAACAAGTCCTAAATTGCCAAAAAGAGTTTTATCCTGAATAAGAGCGTGGGTGCCTATAATCATTTGAGCTTGTCCGCTTTGGATGGCGTAATATGCCGCCTTCTTTTCAGCGGCACTTATCCCTCCGGTAATAAGGCAGCATGTAATCCCCGCAGGTTCAAAAAGCCTTGTAAAGCTCTCAAAATGCTGGTTTGCTAAAACCTCCGTAGGTGCCATAATAGCCGCCTGACAGCCGTTTTTTATGGCAAGATAGGCGGCTATAGCAGCGACTATGGTTTTACCTGAGCCAACATCGCCCTGAACAAGGCGATACATGGGATGCCCGGATTTAATATCAGCGATTATCTGCTTAAGGGCAGCTTTTTGGGCATTTGTAAGCTGAAATGGGATGTTAAGCCCATTGTAATCATCATCTATAATTTTTATATGGGTAATTTGCTTCTTAACAGCACCTTTAAGGGCGCGCAGAGCTATTTGGAAGGTAAAAAATTCTTCGAAAATAAGCCGCTCCCGTGCTTTTAGGAAAAAATCGCGGCTTTTTGGGAAATGGATATTGGAAATAGCCTCCCGCCGTGACATAATCTGATATTTTAAGGTGATTTTTTCAGGCAGATTATCTGTAAGCTCATTTAGACATAAGTCCAGTGCGTCTTTAATATAGCCCCGTATAAGCTTTTGGGAAAAGCCGAGTCCTGAAGGATAAACGGGTATAATCCGGCAGGCGTTTAAGGGGTTACCGGATAGTTTTGTAATATCAGGTGATTGCATTTGCAATTTATCAGCCCTTAATATAACCTTGCCGGAGAAATAATAAATCTCGCCTTTTTGCAGTGCATTTTTCATATAGGGCTGGTTAAAATAAAGGGCTTCTATACGCCCGGACTCATCCTCAAGTATAGCTGATGTAACTGCCGTGCGTCCAAAACCGCTATTTTTAGGCGCTAAAGCAACTTTAGCCTTTATTGTGAAGGGTAAATCAGGCAATATATCAGCGATGGGAGTAATTACCGAGCGGTCTTCATAGTCTCTGGGAAGGAAGTTGAGTAAATCCAGTATGCTAAAAACACCTGCACGAGCGAAAGCTTTGGCACGTGCAGGTCCTAGGTTTTTGAGGGTTGTGATGTTGTCGTGTAAGTTCATAGGAGCCTCATAGTATTGGAAGCGCACTTGAAATCGGCTGAGCGCAGGTGAAGCCTGCAAGCGAATTCGTTCCTATCGTAAACCTCGTTAAAATGTGCAGAAGCCGGAGCCGATGACGTATTTTAACGACTATTCCAAGGATAATATATAGTGATAAATCGGCTGATCTCCTGAAAGGCAGGCACTTTCACAGCCGGGATACTTCTCTTCGGCGTATTTAACCAGCTCCATAGCCTCATCTTCCGTTACCGAATCGCCATAGTAAATACTAAGGACATCTCCTGAACCATCCTCAAATAACCTGTCAATAAGGAGTTTAGCGGCATTTGCCACATCTTTATCCACTAAATCAATTTTATCCTCAAGCATGCCTAAAATATCACCGTCTGCAATTTCCATATCATCATAAGAGGACGCCCGGACAGCATAAGTTATCATGCCGGTTTTTACATTGCCAACAGCTTCCTTCATACTCTCCATATTATCATCAGGGCTAAAACCGGGCACAAAGCCTATAAGTGCCGAAATCCCTTGAGGTATAGTCCTTGCAGGCACTATATGGACATTTTTATCGGAAAGTATAGCGGCTTGCTCAGCGGCAAGTATAATATTTTTATTGTTTGGCAGGACGAACACATTGTCGGCATTTAGCTTTGCTATTGCTTCCAAAATATCTTCCGTACTGGGGTTCATGGACTGCCCGCCGGAAACTACAATATCCACCCCAAGGTCTGTAAACATTTGAGAAAGCCCCTTGCCGGAAGCCACGGCGATAAAGGCGTTTTCCTTATGCTCCATTGGTTGATCTTCTGCCTTTTCAGGCTCCGTAATCTTTGAAAAATGCATTGAATTAGTATGCTGGAAATGCATATTCTCTATTTTTATATTATCCAAAGCTCCTACGGTTAAAGCCCGCTCCAAAGCAAGCCCCGGATTATTTGTATGAACATGGACTTTAATAATATTATCATCTACAACTACAACGATAGAATCACCCATGCCGCCTAAATACTTCTTAAGGCTATCCTCGGTGTGAGAGGCGATTTTAGGGGATTCAATAATAAACTCAGTACAATAAGCAAACTTTATATCGGCAACGGGTATAATTTTAGCCTCGCTGCTTAATTGCTGGCTTTTTGCAGGGTCTTTAAGTGGGATATCCCCTTCGATACCATGGGATAAAAAGCCCCCTTCGATTATCTTTAAAAGACCGTAGGCACCGGCATCCACTACATTTGCCTGCTTTAACTCAGGGAGCATATCAATGGTTTTTTCCAAAGCTTCATTTGCATATTTCAAAGCTTCCTGAAGCATATACTCGATATCGTCGCTCTCTTCGGCAAGTTCTTCGCAGTACTGTGCAAAAGCTTTGGATACGGTGAGTATGGTACCTTCCTTAGGCTTCATAACGGCTTTATAAGCGGTTAGCGCCCCTTCCATAAAGCTGTGGGCTAAATCTTTCGCAGTGGCTGTCTCTTTACCTAAAAGCCCTTTGGCAAAGCCCCTAAAAAGCTGTGACAGTATTACACCTGAATTACCTCTGGCACCTCTTAGGGAGCCGTTTGACGCAGCCTTTGCAATTTCGTAAATATTAGGGGTGTTTAGCTTATCCACTTCTTTGGCGGCGGCTATAACGGTTAATGACATATTAATCCCTGTGTCACCGTCAGGTACCGGAAAAACATTTAACGCATCCACATAGTCTTTATTTTTATCAAGCTCATTAGCTCCCGCTATGATAGCTTTTTTGAGCATATATCCGTCAATTTTTATTATTGCCAAGTTCCTATGTCCTCCTCTCTATATAGACCTGTACGCTAACCTCATCCCGCCAGCTTTTCTGCATATTTTCCATTCTGCTGCGTCAACCTTTCCTTGCACAATGAAAAACATACTCGAAAATCTGATAAAAGCAGGTTAGCGGACAGGTCTATTCAACCCTAATGCCATCAACAAAGACTTCAATTTTTTCAACATTAAGACCGGTATATTCAAAAACCTTGTATTTAACAGTATCTGTCAACGAATTAGCTATTGCAGGTATATTTGTACCATATTCTACAATAATATGAAGGCGAATGGTAAGAACATTCTCATTAATACTTAAAACCACACCTCTTGTAAGGGTTTCGATTTTTAAAAGGCGTACAAGCCCGTCTTTGACACTGCGTGCGGCCATACCAACTATACCATAGCAGTCCATGGCGGCAAGCCCGGCTATTCTCGCTATTACTTCATTGTCTATTGTAACCATACCAAGTTCGGTTTTTGTTTTGGACGGCATATAATTCCTCCTTACGATTTTTATCAATTTCACTAATGGATAGTATAACATAATAATACTTATAAAAACAACTTGATAATTTTTGTTGCAAAAGAAAAATGATTCTGATATAATACCATAGTTAGCCACGGGGGAGAATTCCCAATTGTGTTATAAAGGAGGTGCATTGCAAGTGGCAAAATGTGAATTATGTGATAAAACAAGACAAACCGGGCATAAAATAAGCATAACAAGAAGCCAGGTGTCCAGGCGGGCCAATAAAGTTTGGAAATCCAATGTTAAGAAAATAAGGATTAACGATAACGGTACTGCAAGAACAATAAAAATATGCACAAGCTGTTTAAGAAGCGGGAAAGTTACAAGAGCAGTGTAAAGATTAAACACAAGGGCCGGCGCGAAAACGCCTGCTCTTTTTTTGTGGAGATTGCTTCAGTATTTTTATAAATATTATACTGTCTTTTCAGGGTAAATTAATGTATACTTTGTAATATGAAGGTCAGAATCATTACAGCAAAGGAGCCAATAACATGCATAAAAAGTTCAACTATAAAACCATACAAAATTTACAAGACGACATAAACCGCTTAGAGTTAGACCTTGGTACAAGCGAGGACTTAAGCATACTCCTAAAGCCTGTACAGCTTGGGAAACACATTATACCAAACTCCATGGTGGCACATCCAATGGAAGGGGGCGATGCGGACAGCCAAGGGGCACCTACCGACCTAACTTTTAGAAAATACGAAGCCGCCGCCAGAGGGGGTGTTGGGCTTATTTGGCTTGAATCCGTAACAATTAACGAGGAAGGCCGCTCAAACAAAGGGCAGTTGTTTATTAAGGATGAGACTTTGCAAGGCTTTAAAGAGCTTGTACGGCGTATAAATGAAGGGGCTAAAGACTCACCAATTGCCCCTCATAAGCCTATAACGATATTACAGCTAAACCACAGCGGGCGTTACTCCAAGCCTGAAGGACCTCCCGCTTCCAAGCCAATAATCGCAAGCCATATGCCGGAGCTTGATGAGCGGCTTAAAATCGACGATACATATCCAATTGTGAGTGATGAATATTTGGAGGGTCTGACGGGACAGTTTGTAAAAGCCTCTGTACTGGCAAAGGAAGCGGGCTTTAATGGTGTTGATATAAAGGCTTGCCACGGATATTTGCTCCACGAGCTTTTTGCATGTTTTGACAGGGCAGGAAAATACGGCGGCAGTTATGAAAACCGCACAGGTCTGTTTATGGAGATTATTGATAAGGTAAAAGAAGCGGTAAATGATCCTGATTTTATAATATCTGTCAGGATAAATATGTACGATGCCCTTACGGTAAGTAAAGGCTGGGGCACGGACTTGTCAGATTTTTCAAAAATTGATTTGAAGGAGCCTATACGCCTTGTAAAGGAGCTTGCAGCACGGGGTGTTGAACTTGTTAATGTGACCATGGGTAATCCGGCGTTTTTGCCCCATATTAGCCGACCTTATGATATGGGGGTTTATTATCCGGAGGAATCGCCCCTGGAGGGGGTTTACAGGCTCATCCATTACACTCGTGAACTGCAAAGTGCCGTGCCGGAAGCGAAAATAGTAGGAGTAGGCTACAGCTGGCTTAGAGAGCTTTCCCCATATGTTGCCGCATGGGTTTTAAAGACGGGCGGAGCGAGTTTAATAGGCTGGGGGCGGATGTTTATTGCCTACCCTGATTTTGCGAAAGATATTATGGAGAAAGGCAAGCTGCAAAAAAACAAAGTTTGCGTTACATGCAGTAAATGCAGCTTTCTAAGGCGTGACACCGGGCTTTCAGGCTGTGTTATAAGGGATACGGAAGGGTATATGAAATTTTATCAAAAAGCATATGGAAAGGATGAAAGCTAATATGAGCAAATGTGCAATAGTTACAGGGGGCGCAGGGGGCATAGGACTTGGGATTGCGAAGGCTTTGGCTAAAGAAGGCTGCAATATTGTCATAGCTGACATAAGAGCGGATGAGGATGTACATAAGGTAATAAGCGGCCTTGAAAGCCTTGGGGGCAAAGCCCATTATATAAAATCAAATGTGGCATGCCCTAAGGACCGTGAAAAGCTTATAAAAGAAGCGGTGGAAAGGTTCGGGCGTATAGACATTTTGGTAAATAATGCCGGTGTTGCCCCCAAAGTCCGTATGGATTTACTTGAAACCACTGAGGAAAGCTTTGATTTTGTTATGGATATTAACCTTAAAGGTACATTTTTCCTCTCCCAACTGGCGGCCAGGCAAATGATTTCCCAGGAAAACATTGAACTGCCGCGGATTATTAACATCTCCTCTGTTTCGGCTGATACGTCCTCTATAAACCGTGGGGAATACTGTATATCCAAAGCAGCCGCGTCCATGGTTACTATGCTTTTTGCGGACAGGCTTGCAGAGGAAGGCATAAGGGTATTTGAAATACGCCCGGGAGTTATAAAAACCGATATGACCGCTGTTGTAACGGAAAAATATGACAAAATGATAGCCGAAGGTCTGACACCTATCAAACGCTGGGGCTACCCTGAGGATATAGGCGGGATTGTGGCATCCCTTTGCCGCAAGGAATTTGATTTTTGCACAGGTAATGTTATAAATGTTGACGGTGGATTTCATATAAGGAGGCTGTAAATGACAGGGATTGAGATTGATATTACTAAATATAAGATACACTCGTATAATACTGTAATAGTCGGCTCCGGGGCGGCAGCTTTTAACGCCGCAAACAGTTTGTATGAGCTTGGGGTAAAAAATATAGCCGTTGTAACGGAAGGGATGAATAAAGGAACCTCAAGAAACACCGGTTCCGACAAGCAAACCTATTATAAAATGTCTACCAGCGGCGCGGATGGGGACAGCCCTTATAAAATGGCTGAAACCCTCTTTAACGGCGGGGCTATGCACGGTGATATAGCTTTGGTGGAAGCGGCACTGTCCACTATGAGTTTTTATAATTTAAAGCGCATCGGCGTGCCTTTCCCAACAGACCGGTACGCTCAGCATATTGGCTATAAAACGGATCACGACCCATATACAAGAGCAAGTTCAGCGGGACCTTTAACCTCAAAGTACATGACGGAGTGTCTGGAGCGGCAAATTAAACTTAAAGACATAGATATATTTGATAATTACCAAGTTATATCCGTAGTTAAAGACGGGGAGGAAGCCGCAGGGCTTTTAGCAATCAATTTAACTGATATAAACGAAGAGGATTATGGATTTACCCTGTTTAACTCCACAAATGTAATATATTGCACAGGGGGGCCTTCCTGTATTTACTACAGCTCCGTATTTCCCAAAAGCCATTTTGGAGGCACTGGTGCTGCCCTTGAGGCAGGGGTTTCCGGCATAAATTTGACGGAATGGCAGTATGGTATGGCATCAACCAAATTCCGCTGGAATGTATCCGGCACTTATCAGCAGGTGCTTCCCAGGTATGTATCAACTGATGAGAATATGGGGGACGAGCGGGACTTTTTATGTGACTATTTTAAAAGCTTCGGGCAGATGAATGATGCGGTGTTTTTAAAAGGCTACCAATGGCCTTTCGACTCTCGTAAAATGGATGATTTTGCCTCGTCAACTATTGATATACTCGTATATATTGAAACCCAAATTAAGGGGCGGCGGGTGTTTTTAGATTATACTAAAAATCCCTCCTATCCGGGAACGGCTGAAAGTGAACTATTTACCGCTTTATCCAAGGAAAGCTACGACTATCTTGCTAATTCCGACGCATTATTCGGCACGCCGATAGAGCGTCTTATGAAAATGAACCCATTGGCAATTGATTTATATCGCACAAACGGCATTGATATAACTACTGAATATCTTGAGATTGATGTATGCGCCCAGCATAATAACGGCGGGCTTTTAGGGGATATATGGTGGCAAAGTAATGTAGCGGGCTTTTTCCCTGTTGGGGAGGTGTGCGGTACTATGGGGGTTTACCGCCCCGGCGGCTCCGCCCTTAACTCAACCCAAACAGGAGGGGCAAGGGCGGCACTGTATATAAGCAAGCGGCGCAAATCACCACCGAGGAGCTTGGAGGCTTTTATGAAAGCCGCTGAACCCGCCGTTAAAGCCAAGTTAGCACAGGCAAAGAGTGTAAATTTAGGCGATAAGACTAATATTATGGATATACGTATTGAATGCCAGAAAACTATGACTAAATTTGCCGCATTTTTCCGGGCGGCAGATGGGATTAGGGAAATAATGCCTGATTTTAGTGAGAAGATTAAGTCAATTTTTGAAAAATCGCAAATTGTGTCAGTCAGGGAAATAAGCGAAGTTTTCAGAAATTATGATATGCTTATCTGCCAGTATACTTACCTTAGCGCAATGGCTGAATATGCTAAAAAAGGCGGACAAAGCAGGGGATCATATGTAATTATTGAAGATGACGGCGAATACAGCTTTGACAGCGAAAAGCTTAAATTTAAATACTCGATTGATAACAAATTAAGCGGTACTGCTTGTGTGTCTACCTATGATAAAGTCAAAGGTACGGTTAGCCACCGTTGGGATATGGTGCGCCCTATCCCTGCTGATGACAGCTGGTTTGAAAATGTTTGGAGCGATTATAGGAACGATAAATTTTATTATTAGAACCTGTTTAGTAACAGGTTCCGGGGAGGGGTTTTATGAGTAAAATTGTTTGTTTTGGCGAAATTATGTTAAGGCTTGCGCCTCCAGGGTATCAAAGATTTACTCAGGCTGACACCTTTGAGGCGGTATACGGCGGCGGTGAGGCAAATGTTGCCGTATCTCTTGCGAATTTTGGGCTGGAGGCATCTTATATAACGAAAATACCCAATAACCCTATCGGTCAGTCCGCTATAAATGAGCTTAGGCGATATGGTGTCGATACATGTGAAATACTTAGGGGCGGTCAGCGGCTTGGTATATACTTCCTTGAAAAAGGGGCGTCCCAGCGTGCCTCTGTGGTTGTGTATGATAGGAAATATTCCTCAATATCAGAAGTTAAGCTTGGAGAGTTTGATTGGGGTAGGATATTTAAAGGTGCCAAATGGTTCCATTTTACCGGCATAACTCCGGCACTTAGTAAAGCAGCCGCTGATGTGACTATGGAAGCGGCGAAAGCAGCTAAAAAACTTGGTATTACCGTAAGCTGCGACCTTAATTACCGCAAAAACCTTTGGACACCGGATGAAGCAGGTAAAGTAATGAGCGGGCTTATGCCTTATGTGGATTTATGTATCGCCAACGAAGAGGACGCGGAGAAGGTTTTCGGCATAAAAGCCGATGAAACCGAGGTTTCAGAGGGCAAGCTTAGCCATGAGGCGTATAAGCAAGTGGCGAAGAAGCTTAAGGATAAGTTTAGCTTTAAAAAAGTGGCAATAACCTTGCGCGAAAGTATGTCGGCAGATGATAACATTTGGTCAGGTATGCTTTATGATGGTGAAAATTATCATTTTTCACAAAAATACGACATACATATTGTTGATAGAGTTGGGGGCGGGGACTCCTTCGCCGCAGGGCTTATTTACGGCATGATGAGGGATATGACGGATATGGAATCCCTTGAGTTTGCCGTTGCCGCGTCTTGTCTTAAACACTCCATCGAAGGGGACGCAAACCATGTGTCAGCAGCCGAGGTAAAAGCACTTATGGGGGGCGACGCTTCCGGGCGCGTTAAAAGATAGGTCAAGGTTTGACTATTCTTGACCTAAGGGGGATTATTTATGGAAATGACAGATATATTGTTTAACGCGGCAATTGTACCGGTAGTAAAAATTGATGATGCGAAAAATGCTGTGCCCCTGGCGAAAGCCGTTCAGGCAGGAGGATTGCCTTGTATTGAGATAACTTTAAGGACGGAGGAAGGTATAAAAGCCATCAAATACATAGCTGATGCAATGCCGGATTTTTGTGTTGGCGCAGGTACCGTCCTTACAACAGCACAGGTTGATGAAGCACTAAAAGCAGGGGCACGTTTTATTGTCTCTCCCGGTTTTAATCCGGCTGTTGCTGCCCATTGCATAGAGAGAGGCGTCCCTGTTTATCCGGGCTGCACAACTC
The DNA here is from genome assembly GCA_009779915.1 of Defluviitaleaceae bacterium. GTDB lineage: Bacteria > Bacillota > Clostridia > Lachnospirales > UBA5962 > WRBA01. The sequence goes on from WRBA01000006.1 coordinate 104,906, forward strand.
CATCAGATATGGAAAAAGCTATGGAAATGGGACTGTCCACTGTTAAATTCTTCCCGGCTGAGGCAAGCGGCGGCTTGGATTTTCTTAAAGCAGTTGCGGCACCTTATCCTAAGCTGAAATTTATGCCAACAGGCGGCATAAACGAAAAAAATATCAACAATTACCTTGCTTTTGACAAGATTATCGCTTGCGGCGGCTCATGGATGGTTAAAGATGAGCTGATAGGAAGCGGCAAATTTGATGAGATTACGGCACTTACTAAATCGGCGGTTAAAACTGTAATGGGCTTTAAACTGGCACACATCGGCATTAATACGGAGACCCCTGAGGATGCTCTTAAAACAGCCCGCAAATTTAGCATATTATTTGACCTTGAGGTTAAGGAGGGTGAGGCTTCTGTTTTCGCAGGGGCGGATGTGGAGTGTTTGTGCCAAAAAGGTTTAGGTGAAAAAGGGCATATTGCTTTTTTTACAAACAATATACATAGGGCAATAAGTTATTTAGAGCAATCAGGCTTTGAAATAAGCAGAGAAACTGCTAAAACTGACCCTAAAGGAAAGTTGATAGCCATATACTTAAAAGAAGATATTATGGGTTTTGCAATCCATTTGTTGCAAAAATGATAATGTTTATGTTATACTATGATGATAGCATGTAGCAAACGACTTTCGAAATCGTGATTCGGCAGTGCGCTATAGCAAACGACTTTCGAAATCGTGATTCGGCAGCGCGCTAAAACCTTCGGTTTTACCCAAAAGCACCTACCCCAACTGCTTTTGGGCCGCGCTTGCCCAATCACGTTTCTCAATGTCGTTTGCTATAAAATCTTCGGTTTTGCCCAAAAGCACCTACCCCAACTACTTTTGGGCTGCACTTGCCCAATCATATTTCTCAATGTCGTTTGCTATAGTATACTGAAATCCGAGCAAATATAGAAACAAAAATGTTACTATTTTGTTCGGATAAGTTGTGCAGCTTGTGCAGCACAGCCTAGATGAATTTAAGTATAAATTGGCAAAAAAACTAAAACAAGAGGTGAATTATGAAAAAGAAAGCTATTTTAAGTCTGGCACTTGCAGGTGCTTTATTACTCGGTGCTTGTACACCTGCACAGCAGCAAGCTACTCCTCCGGCAGGCGGCACTCAGACAGAGACAACTACTCCTGAACAGGGCGGCACAACAACTACTACGGAAACGCAGCAGCCTGCGAATTTAGACCGCGGTCTTACAATGGCCGGCATAGCTGAACCGCCAAGTATTGCAATTGCAAGGCATACTACCTTGGTTGGTCATTTTATGAATGTTATGCAAAGTAACGGGCTTTTCAGGACTTATTACGGAACTTCTACTCCGGTTCCCGACTTAGTGCGTGAGTGGAGAGCGGTAACAGACACTATATTTGAGTTTGACCTTCATGAAGGCGTACTCTTCCACAACGGCGAAGAATTAACTGCCGATGACGTTGTAGCGTCTATGTATTATGTTAGGACTACTCCTGATCAAAGAGCGGTTCATCTTAGCGCAGTAGGCTGGGAAGCGGTTGACCGTTACACCGTAAGATTTGATACAGGGGAGCCTCAAGCTCTTTTCTTCTTTGACTTGGCTCACCATGGTAATCATATTATGCCAAGGGCTTTGATTGAAGAAGGCAACGACTTCGATTTAAACCCTGTAGGCACCGGTCCTTTCGTGTTTGATGAATGGAGGCGCGGCGATTCGTTACGCTGGACCAGGTTCGATGAATATTTTGATGTTGATCGTGCCCCAACTCTTGCTTATATACATTGGAGGATTATACCTGAGGGTACCTCGAGAGCTATAGCCCTTGAAGCCGGCGAGGTTGATTATTTGCTGGATGTACCATTCCCTGACATTCCAAGACTTGAAGCGGAGCCGCATCTTACGGTTCAGTCAGTTGCCTCTACTACATTCCAATATCTGACATTAAATAATGACAGATTCCCATTCAACAATATTCATGTAAGGCATGCTATTGACATGGCACTTGACAGAGAAGCGATGCTTATTGCCAGCTTGGACGGTTACGGCGTTGCTATTTCAGGTACTATACCACCAATGATGCCGGGGGCGTCACCTCATAATTTAAGGGAATTTGACCCGCAAGGTGCAAGGGATTTACTTGCGGAGCATAATCTTGACCCTGCAACTTTAGGCTTTGAAATGATAGTCTTTGACGAAATGCAAAGACGCCGCGCGGAAGTTGCACAAGCTAATCTTATGGATATCGGTATCCAAACCACTATCTCTCAGGTAGACTTTGCAACTTGGGGGGACTTAACAATTGGTGATACTTTTGACGCTTCTTTTGCAAACTGGACTTCACTTAACCTTCTTGCGTTTATGAGAAGTTTGCTTACCATAGAATTTATTGATATTAATAATAGGAGCCGCTTCCGCAACGAGGAAGTTTCCGATATAATTGAAACCGCTATGGTAACAGTAGATGAGGCTCAAAGGCTTGCTATGCTTTATGATGCTTCAACAATAACTAATTACTACAGCCCGCATCTTGCAACTAATATGGGCCTTATAATAAGGGCTTTCAATGCAAACCTTCACGCTCCTGAACTTGGCGGAAACGGCTTTATGCATATGAATATGATGCGTTGGATGGACTAGATTTATTATATTAAAACAAACAAAACCGCCATGGTGGGTTATACTCTGCCATGGCGGTTTTTTGATGGTTTTCATCTGCGTTGATTATAACGTCAAAAGACAGCAATTTAATTCAAAAAACACTTGTAAGTTTAGAAAGTATATTGTATACTTATGTCAAAGGAAGCGAAATAGTGTATATCCGTTGTAATATGAGCCGCAGTAGCGGGCGGCACTTTAGTGCCGATTCC
>WRBA01000007.1 GCA_009779915.1 Defluviitaleaceae bacterium
TATAAATGCAAATTTTTTGCGGCTATGGGTCTTCGAGTTTTGCACATGGAATTTTTGAAACCGCCGCGAAAGAGGACGCAGCCTTACCGCAGTAAGGCAAGGACAATGACAATGGCGGGGCTAAAATTCCACCGCAAAACCGCTCATTGTTCGACTCTCCTTGACCTAAGCATCAACTTTTAGAACCTGTAATCAATATCTGTTAAATCATTTTGTGCAAATATAAAATCCTCATTATTATACTCTAAAACAATAACTCTTGTAAACAAGTCCTCGTGTATTGAATCGGCTTTTCTTTCCACCGACACATAACATGCAAGCCCAACACCCAGGGGCTGACGCAAAACACACCAGCCCCTAACAAAGTGTTATACACTACATTGACACAGCAATTTCCTTCGCCTTCTCCATAAGCCTTTCGCCTTCCCCTCTTTCAAAGGGGCTGCACATAGCTTCATAAGTCTCATTGTCATAGGCAACCGTGTCACAGATATATCCATGAGTGCCTGTAAAATAAGTGCAAAACACAACTTTTTTACCAAGTTCTCTCCGCACAGGAAGTGATAAAGCAGAAAACAGCTCACCAGGCAGGAAAATAAACACAAAATCATTAAGCTTTAAAGCCTGAATCCTGATTGTCACATCTTTTTCACCTGCAAAGGATTTTGCCCTGGCAAGATTTAAAAATGCCCCTTCAGCTCTTGATTCATACAGCCTAAGGGAGGTCTCGCCTCTGCTTTTGGCGTCCTCAACTTCTTTTTTATACTTGATAAGCTTCTGTTCTTCTTCCTCTATTGTTCCAAAAGGTCTAAGCATCATTTTTTGAGTTAAATCCAAGGATTTAAGGGAAGTAATTTCTTCACCGGCAGCATCTTCAAGAGCTTTTTCAATATGAGAATAAACCAGTTTTCCTATCCTCTCGGCTTCTTCAAAACTTGGCGCACTTCGGGTAAAGCGCGTACTTACATCGCCTGCGCTGCCGTTTAAAAACATTACCATTTCATACTTTTTACCTTCTGCAGATTTAACAACACCGTAAGGCCAGTCAGCCGTGTACTCGGTATTTGTAATATGAAGCACCGTCGGGTGGCATGAAAAGTTATAAAGCAGCAGCTTTTTGCCATCTTCTCGTATAAATTCCATAGCCAAAAGGGTTTTATCACAGGGAAGGGCTTTGTCATTGCGGTTTTCCCCGGCACCTTCCACTTCCGTAAAATTGTAATTTATACTTGAAGGGCTTTTACTCTCCACTGCCTCTAAAATAGATTTTTCAATGACTGCAAAGATTTTTTCGCACATTTGCGAGTCATAAGCACCGCGCATTCTGGAAGCCCCTTCTTCATTCATACCCATTGTGCTTTGCATTGTTCCTTTAGGTCCTGAATGAGTATGAGTCACACCTACAAATACATTATCTTTATTTTTTATGCCGCATTTGTACGCAATATCTTTTACCCGCTCAGAAAAAGCGTAATCTATGCCGATTAAGTCATTTTGGACAATAAGGTAGCTATCGCCGCTTTTTTCGATTAGCAAAACTCTCGTATGCAAATCGTCATGAACTGCTGTTGAAAGCCGGTTATCGGTGGCATATCCTGCCATACCGAGCCCCAGCTTTGGAGTAATAACTCCAATAGAATAACCAACTGTAACTTTATCCATAAGCTCCTCCTTAGCCGAGTATCCCAAGACCTGCAAGAATTATTGAAATAGCAATTATACCAAAGAGGATTTTAATGGTTCCCATGCCTCTTCTAACCAAAGTATATACACCGAAAGTAGCCAAAAGAGGCAAAAGAGCCGGTATTATACCTTCTAACAAGTCTTGGAACACCACTTGAAGCTCCCCTATCTCAAGGACATAGGCAATATTTATCCGGACCATTTGGGGAACCAGCCCTCCTATAATCATCAGACCTAAAATAGTTGCCATTGTAGTATATCTTTGGACTATTCTGTTATCACTGGCGTTTTCAATAAATTTAACACCCTGCTGATAACCCATATGTATGCCGTAATATCTTATGCCTTGGTTAACAACGTTAAACATAACAAGTGCAATCAAAAGACCGATAGGATTTCCGGCAGCCAAAAAGGATGCACCTATACTAAAGCATATAGGTCTCCAAGTAAGCCAGATTATGGCATCACCAAGACCTGCAAGAGGGCCCATAAGACCAACTTTAAGTGCTGAAACAACCGACCCTACTTCATTTTTCTGCTTTTCTTCGAGAGCGGCGTTTATACCTAAAATCGGGGCCGTGAAAGAAGGCATTGTATTAAAGAACTCCAAATGTCTTTGAATGGCTTTGGTTCTCTCTTCAGGGGACTCATCTTTGTAAATCTTCTTAAGTACAGGAAGAAATGAGTAGAAATAACCCAAGGACTGCATACGTTCATAATTCCAAGAAGACTGGAGCATTTGCAATCTCCAAAAAACAGCATTAAGATCTTTTTTAGTAAGCTTTACTTCTGACATTATAAATCATACCTCCCTTCAGCGTCTTTTTCGTCTGCCGCTGCAGCCGGTGCGCGGCCTTCTTGGTTTGAAAGCCTGTCATACAAAAAGGCAGATATTACACCGATTATAGCAATACCCATAGTAGGTATTCCTAGATAAGCCGATAATACAAAGCCCATAAGGAAAAAGATCCCAATTCTTTTATCCATGAGTAAAGTTAAGAGAAGACCGAAGCCAAGAGCCGGCAATATATTCCCTGAAACTCTGAGTCCATCTAAAATGAAAGCAGGCATAGCACCGAACAATGCTTCAACATACTCAACACCGATTAATACAGCAAGAAAAACCGGTATTGCTCTTGTAAGCATAAAAATAGGAAGATTCATTAAATGATATCTTGCCGCTTTGTCAAAATCTCCTGTAAGAGCGGCTTTATCCGCTCTGTGAGTGAAAAATACAGCAAAAGTCCTTGCCATAATATCAAGCTGCTGAACCGCAACAGCTACAGGGATTGCAATAGCTATACCTGCCACAGCACCTTGCCCTGTAAGTATACCTACGGCTGTACCTACAACCGTTCCCGTAAGCGCGTCAGGGGGAACAAAAGCACCGATAGCCACTACCCCAAGCCACATAAGCTCAAGAGTGGCTCCGATTATCATGCCTTGGTAAAAATCACCAAGAATAAGACCTGAAACAGCTCCCGCTACAAGAGGTCTGCCAATCTGAATCTGAGCCGTAAAGCCATCGGCAGCAGCAATAGCAGTATAAAGAGCTAACAGTAACGCTGGTCCAAACATTTCTCTACCTCCTTTTAGTTATAAAATTATTTAGGAATCTGTGTTCATAGTTCATAGATGCTGGGGCTGGGGGCGTTCAAGGTTCGACTCTCCTAGACCTAAGTCAAAAGCGAAGCCAGTTTTGTGGGTTTTTCATTGGAGAGCATTCTTATCTCAACATCTACTCCCATTTCAATAATTTCTTTAAAAGCTTCCTTTTCTTCTGATGTCACTGAAACAGATTTGCTTAACCGCTCCTTTCCGTGAGTAAATTTCATTCCTCCCACATTTAAGAGATCAATTTTTACCCCTCCTTTAAGACATCTCAAAACCTCAATCGGATTAGTATATATGAGCATTGTCTTACGCTTAATAGGGTTAGAGCTGTAAATTTCAATAAATTCATCTGTTGCAAACAGATGCAGCTTTATCCCATCAGGTGCCGCCATATTAAGTATCTTTTTTTGAAGCGGGTCACCTGCATTTACGTCACTTACAACAATAACCTGCTCCATAGAAAGAGTCCTAATCCATGACGTTGCTACTTGTCCGTGTATCAGCCTATCGTCTATCCTTACCAACTCAACAGCCATAACAAATCCCCCTTTTATTGTATTATCACATCTACATGATAATTATTACCATTAAAAATATCCCTTTCATATTCAATTGGATGTGTGTTTTTGTCATAGGCGATACCTTCAATATAAAGTGCCGTTGCTTTGTTTTTATTAAAAAGGAGCTTTGCATCTACTCCTGTAATGTCAATTGTAAAAATTTTCTGCTCAACTCGCGAAAGGCTTATACCATAATTTCTTTCAAGAATTTTATAAAGAGAGTCTTTGCTAAAATCGTAACTTAGGAAGTTTGGAAAAGCATCACATTTTAAATATACACTTTCGATACCTACAGGCTTTTCAAATATATAGCGCACCCGCTCCAAATTATACACATTTGAACCTATAGGTACACGAAGATTTTCAGAAACACCTAAATCAGCCTCAACAATCTCAAATTTTCTTACAACTGTCCTAAAATTCACGCCTTTTTCAGTCATTATTTGAGAGAAACCTTTTAGTGTATATTCTTTATATATTTCAAATTTGGATACAAAAGTCCCCTTGCCCTTGACTTTATATATAACACCTCTCTTAGACAGCTCTTCCAATGCTTTTCTTACAGTCATCCGGCTTGCATTAAACATCTCACACAGCTCGTTTTCTCCAGGAAGCATATATCCTTTCGGATATGTCCCATCTACTATTTTATTCTCAAGGCTAAGGGCAATTTCTTTATAAATTAACATAAAGTATACCTCGCACTATTATATTGATATTAATTTTTGATATAAACTAACCAGCTTGTGCATACAAATATGTATATACATGTTGTATTGAATTTAGGTTACAACTTACTGCTTAAATTGTCAATAGATAAATGAAAATGTAATAATTTTTATAAGCTTTGCACAAAAAAAGAAACACCATACAAGGTATGGCGTTTCTTCAAAGGTAATATTGCCTAAAACAATCCTTCAACACTAAAACAATTAGCTTAGCAATGGTGCATTGACACTTACCTTTTGCCCCATTTATAACCATATTCTTCCATAACTTTGCGTATAGTTTCAATATCCGAATCAGTAATGCCAGGCAATGCTCTTATATTACTTTCACTCATTGTATGAAAATAGTCTATGGTTTTTTTATCCAGCTTTTCAATTTCAGCCTGCGCCTTTGATTCTAACCGGTTTAGAAGCGCGTCTATTGGGGTTGGCTTAAAAGCTTCTTTTGGTGAGAAGCCTTTGTCAAACTCCAAAGCCTCTTCTTGAGTCAAATTATCATAAACAGGGTCAATATAATATCGACCGCTTATCCCATCCAAAGCACCTTCGTAAAGAGGCAAAGCCATAAAAGGGTCAAATGTTTTACCGTCGGAAGTAGTAATGCCAAATTCGGCGGCACGCCTAAAGCCAACACGAGGATAATAGTCCGGATGACCGAAGATGATTACGCAACGATAACCCAGCTTCCTCGCCTCATCAAAACTGTGCCGCATAAGGGCTTTGCCAATACCTTTACTTTGGAATTCCGGCAGTACGCTAAGGGGTCCAAAAGTTAAGGTCTCATACTCATTACCATCATCATCCACTACTTTGCTTTTGGAATAAATTATATGCCCAACAATTTTGCCGTCTATTTCCGCAACAAAATCAAGCTCCGGCACAAAACCTTCCGCATTCCTAAGCTTGTGAACAAGCAAGTGTACATCTGTTATCTTTTGGTCGTTAATCCCCCAAAACCGCCAAAAGGCCTCACGGGTTATTTCTTCTACGGTACGGTAGTCTGCGGGTGTTTCTATTCTTATATTTATATTGTTCACCTTTTAAATCCTCCGCTTTTCTTTTTCTTTTTGGTAAATTTGGAAATTTCCTTCGCCCATTCCTTTTTTTCACGCATAAACTCAGTTTTATCCTCTATAAACCGCACCTCTTTCACCTGTGTACAGTACCTCTCCCATTGTTCATGAGGCAGTGAGCCGTCCTCTAATGCTTTATTAACCGCACAATCAGGCTCTGATACATGGCTGCAATTGGAAAAACGGCAGTTAGAAAAAAGCTCCTCTATATATGAAAAATTATGGCTTAACGCCTCCTCGGCTCCATACAGCCCAAGCTCTCGCATTCCCGGGGTGTCAATAACCATCCCCCCTGAAGACAGCATAAAAAGCTGGCGGTGAGTTGTGGTATGACGACCACGGCTGTCATCCTCCCGGATTGCTTTTACTGCCATAACATCCTCTCCCATAAGGACATTTAAAAGGGAGGACTTACCCACCCCTGACATACCAAGAAATACGATGGTCTTTTCCGGCTCCAAATACTCTTCCAATTGCTCAAGCCCAAGCCCTGTATGACTTGAAATCCCATGGACAGGTACGCCCGATGCCGCATTTTCCACCTTGGAGATAAATTCATCCGCATTCTCCACCAAATCCGCTTTTGTAAGGATAACAACGGGCTGGGCACCACTTTGCCATCCTTGGGTTAAATAGCGCACTATACGGTTTACATTAAAATCATGGTTAAGAGAGGATATAATAAATACATAATCAAAATTTGCTGCTACAACCTGCTCTCTATCAGCTTTTATATGCCCAATACTGCCGCTAAAAATATCTGCACGAGAAAATTTAGTCCGGCGTGGAAGCAATTTTTCAATTAAAGACGGGCCGCTTTCATTATACCTAATAAACACATAATCCCCTACACAAGGCAAATCATCTTTAACTTTCGCCTCATGTACGAAAGAACCTTTTAAAACAGCCTGAACCTCTCCTTGGGGACAAATAACTATATATTGACTTCTATGCTGCTCAACGACTCTTGCAGGTATTAAGCCATTTTCCGGCATTTCACTTTCCACATATCCGTATTGTTTTAAATCTATCATATAAAACTCCAATCTTAAATATAGTGAATAAACTTTAGAACAGCAAAATGAGCTTGCTCATTTGGGCTGTTTTAAAATTTATGAACGCTCCGAAATTCGTACATTTCTTTGAGTGCATCTACGATGCACTCAAAGAAATGTACGAATTCTCGAGGCTCGTTTAAGACCATTTTGGTCTTAAACGACTATAGTTTGTAGTTAAGCAACTTTAGAACAGCCCAAAGAAAGGGCATAAAAACACCGCAAAAAAGCAGCCTCTTTAGAAGCTGCCAATTCACGGTTATAGTTAATCTAAGCAGTATTCACGAAAGGATACCTTTTGTGGCACAACAAAAACACATATAACTAATATGTCTTTGCTTCATGCCCTATATCTAGTTTTTAGTCTAAAATCACCAATAACACAGACATAGACATCCCCTTTCGTACAATAATCTAGTGTTAGTATAAACAAAAGTTAAGCTTCTGTCAAGCAATCTCCTACGCATTCTTCCTATACAAATTCCTATACTCCAAAGGGTTCATTTTCTCATGTTGTCTAAAAATCGCCTTGAAATACCGCCCGTCATCATACCCTATATTTACGGCAATAGATTTTTCATCCATCTCAGTTTCGGTTAAAAACTTTTTAGCTATTTCTATGCGTACCTTGGTTACATATTCAAAATACCCAATTTTTTCATAAGTCATAAAAAGTTTATTAAGGTATTCCGGCGTTGTTTTAACCTCAAGTGCAACCTTTTGCAAAGATATTGTCTCATAATATTTCTTATCCACATAAGCCCTGGCATCCAAAAGCTTGTTGGAATCATGGGCACGCCTGACTTCCATAACATATTCGCAAAATTTTTGCAAATTGGAAAACATATAAGTATAACCATCGTCAACACTCTTAATATTCATAGCATCTGATGCGTTGAAAAAGCTGCCTACTTTAACGCTTTCATACTTGTTTTGTTCAATCAAATACCGCTCCATAGCAATAAGTATGCAAATAACTGTGTGCGCTATCAGCTTGCCAGGCAGCGGCTCTGATTTTCTAAGGGCGTTAAATATCTCATTAAGAAGATTTTTGCAATAACCAAACTCCCCCGAAGCGGCAGCAAATATGAGCTTGCGCTCCCTCCATGTAGGGTAGCGATAGGTGATATAATTATCCCCATCTACAAATTGTATAGGTATAACTGCATTGTATCCTATATAAAATCTTTGGCTGGTAGCAGATTCAGCCTCGTTATAGGTAGTTGATATATCCGCACAATTTTTATAAGTCCGCCCTACTCCTATAGTAACTGCCGTTTTAAGCTTAGAGCTTATTTCAATTTTAACATTTTCCAAAAGTTTCATAAGTTCATATATATCATCAGTGCCGGAAATAATCGCAGTAACGGCATTAAAACCGTTAATAAAACAAAAATGCTTATATTTAGCCAAGGACAAGTCAACAATATTAAAAATCCGATAAATGAGATAATGTTTCTCTTCTATAGACAGAGTCAAATTAACCGTCTTAAAATGGTCAATTTTAATCTGCACAGCTGTAAAATCGCTGTCTAAATTCAAATTAAAATGTCTAAAATTTTCTTTTATCTCATCTTCATCCGTTATAACTCCCGAGATTAAAGAGTGCATAAAAAGAGAACGAAATTCATCGGTTTTTTGCCTAAAAGTTTCCCCAAGCTCTAAAAGCTGTTTGGTCCTATTTTCAAGTATCTCAAAATGACCTCTGGCACTTTCCAATGCCCTGCCAAGATCGGTAGGCTTTACAGGCTTGATTATATAGTCAACTTTCCTATCCTCTACAGAATGCTCTAAATAGTCCAAGTCATTATAGCCGCCGTACAGTATAAATTTAACTTCCGGAAGGTTTTTAGCTATCTCTGCGAATATCCGCGGTCCGTTTACACCAAAAAAACGCACCTCAGCAATAATAAGTTGTGGGTCTGCCTTTGTAATATCGCCTAAATAATCCCCTTTAAGTCCGCTAAGGCTTTTAACCACCTTAAAATCGGGATATGAGGCACTCATATATCTTCTAAAATTTTGGATTGTTTCCTGGTCTGTGTCAGCCAATAAAACTTTATACATAAAAATCACCTTTGATAATATATCGAACGCTCATTCTTAAACATTAGCCTTATTAAGCTAATATTAGACCAAATCCAAAATTTGCCTTAAATCTTTTATTATGTAAGTCGGTTCTATGCCTTTGAGAGAAGGGCTATAAGCCGGATTAAACCAGCAAGTGTCTATCCCAAAGTCAGCACCGCCTTTAATATCGGCAGTTAAGGAGTCTCCTACTATTATAGTTTTATCTTTTTGTGCATCCGAGACCAAAGCCATCGCATATTGAAAGAAACGGTAATCGGGCTTAGGATAACCCACTTTCTCTGAAACAGCTACCCCCTTTATAAATGGCATTATCCCTGAGGATTCTATAACCATCATTTGTCCTTTCGCATCACCGTTTGTGGCGATTACTATATCTGCCCTTTTAGAAAGTGCTCCACACAATTCCACCGATTCCGGAGGAATAACTTTACAGACCGGCAGTATTTGCATATATCTTTCACTAATCCGCTCCGCCTTGCCGCTATCTAAACCCATTTCCTCCAAAAAATTTGTAAAACGTGCAATAAAAAGTTCCTCTTTTGTTATAAGCCCTTTTTCAAACTCTTCCCAACAGCGTTTATTGGCTTTAACGTAGACTTCAAGGGCTTTTTCACTATACACAATCCCAAATTCCCCTAAGGTTTTTTCAAATGCCTTTTCCTGTGCTTCCTCAAAGTTTAAAAGAGTACCATCTAAATCAAGCAAAACCAAATCATATCCCATAAAAACCCTCCTAAGCTTATTTAACTTGTAAAAATCACACAAGTTAAATAAAGGTAGAGTTCCAGCCAATACGCTAAAGCGTATTAGGCTTGAATCGGTGCTGTTGCACCGCCCGCCTGATGGCGGCTCTTTAATTGCTACACAATTCATCTGCCGCTCTACACCGGTGGTGTATCACTGCAGGGTCGTTCATTAACTTTCAAAACACTCCCAGCAAGCTGTGGTGTTTTGAAAGTTAACTCACTAATAAACTAAATTCCCCTGCCGCTAAAGCAGGGGATGAGTCAGATTAAAATTATTAATACTACATACTATCATGATATTCCGGTTCTCTCGGCATTACTAATGAGCAAATAATATAAGCTATCACAAGTCCAATGTGTAAAAACAATCCTGCCACTATCCATATTATCCTCATCATAGTAGGATCCATAGCAAAGTAATCTGCAAGCCCTTTGCAAACTCCGTCTATTTTGGTGTCACGTCTGGCTTTATAAAGCTTTTTCTGTTGCATTATTAATCAACCCTCTCATAAATTATTATAATCTTCTAACATACTAATATTATAGTGAAAATAGTGAAATTACCTCAAAATAGTAACAGGAAAACGCAGGTGTTTTTTTGTAGATTGAGGAAACAGATTCATGGCATACCTGAAGGTATGGCAGGGTTCTGGTGACGATAAAATACGAAAAAACAACAAGTTTTTGTTACTGTTTTGAGGTTGTTTTACTATAAATACGTATATGACTTTTATTAGTTTTCTAGAAATGAAGTTTTTTCTCAATAAAGCTATAATATTTATTATCAGCGACTATAACATGATCCACAAGCTCAATATCAACTGTTGCAAGTGCCGCCCTAAGTCTTTTAGTAACTTCCATATCACTTTTTGAAGGCATAAGGGTGCCGCCGGGGTGATTATGGGCTAAAACAACGCAACCAGCCCGGTTTTTAAGTGCCGCCTCAACAATAACCCTTGGATAAACCGCGGAAGAGTCAAGTCCACCTTCATGTACCAATTCAGCTCTAAGTAAACGCCTCCTGGTATCTAAGCATATTATATAAAAACATTCATAATGAATACCAACAAATAAGGAAATACAGTATTCTCCAACTAATTTTGAGTTGCTCATAGAATCTTTTAAGTGAAATTTCCCTGTCAAATAAGCCTTGGAAAGATGCGGCACTAAAGATACCAATATCGCAACCCGTTCAGACACATTACAGCGCTTGGCAATCTCTCTTGGAGAAGCATCCACAAGCCTTGAAAAACTCCCAAATTCCTTAATCATTTTATGGGCTGTTTCATTTGTGTCTTGTCTTGCATAACAATAATACAGCAAAAACTCAAGAATCTCGTGCTCTTTCATATGCTCGAGATTGCCGTTGTTTATGTATTTTTCTCTGACACGCTCTCTATGCCCTTCATGTATGTTTTTATCTTTAATCTCTTTATTTTTATCCAATTTAATTACCTTCAATTAAATCCATTAGTTTGCCTTCATATATTATTTTAAGGAGTGCATCAAGTTTTGTTAAAGCATCCTTAGCCTGGTCTATATTTATGAGTGCTAAATCAAGTGCCTCCGGGATTTCACCAACATCCAAAACCTGTACCGACCCATCATTATATATAATTACATCAACAAGTAGGTCGTTGAAAATATAGGAGTTATCCAAGCCGTTATATTCATGCTCCACAATATCACAATATATGTAGTGAAGCTCCCCTGACACTTTGAAAAACTTACTGACTTTAAACCCTTCATTAAGGAAATACCAAGATATCCCATGAGAAAAATCATCCCGTGGTTTTATAACATTCCATTCGGTTTTAATTAAGCTGTCGCTTATATAAACTATTTTGTCATTTTTCAAATTAACAATTTCATCCGGTATAAATCTTCTTCGATGCAATGTGGGATAAGCCAATAAAATACCCCTTTCAAATAAGCTTTAGCAATTTTAATACCTTACCTTATATACATCAACCAAAACCTTAATCCGCTCTTTAAACCCAAGGAGTTTATCTATATTGTTAGATTGATAAATTTCAATAAACTCTCTGTTCATTTTATTAACCTTATCCATTTCAGCCACTTCATAGAGCCTTTGAAGGTTGTTAAGTATTTCATTTACAGCATTTTGTAATGTTAAGCTAATCCGCTGGGCTTCCGTAATTTCATCTCTTATATTACTCATTTCCCTATCAAGCTGAAAAGCCGCTTCAGCAGAAGATTTCAGCCTCTCTTGAACATAATCAGGTATATTGCCATTATACTTATAACGCAGCGAATGCTCAATTGTTGCCCAAAAATTCATACTCATAGTACGTATCTGTATTTCGACTTTTAAATTCTTTCTTCCTCCTAAAGCAACAACAGGGTATTCCACAATTAAATGATAGCTTCTGTATCCGCTGCTTTTAGTGTTGTTTATGTAGTCCCGCTCCACTAAAACTGTCATATCAAAATCTTTGCGATCATAAATCATTTGCACGACTTTTTCAATATCTTCAACAAAACGGCAAATTATCCGTAGTCCTGCAATATCTTCAACTTTTTCCCCAATATCTTCCAAGGATATGCCTTTTTTTTCAGCCTTTTGTAAAATAGAGCCAACACTTTTAACACGCCCTTCAATCACTTCAACAGGGCAATGTTTATACGTAGCTTCATACTGCTTGGTCACATTTTCGAGTTTAAGCTTAATTTCAGCCACCGCTTGCTCGTAGGGAAGCAAAAAATCATTCCAGTTGATTATCAGCACAAATATCATCTCGATTCGGGGTAATGTAGTCTTTAGTATAACATTTTTTATATAAAACTTCAATGCTCAACATTTCTTAATAGCATATAAGGATTAACCCAAAACATACCCTCTGTAAAAGGGGCGTTATAAGCAATGCCCACATGTAAGTGAACCGGAAAGTTCCCTGTAGTGCCTTCAATAATGGAATATCCGGTATCTCCCATAAATCCCAATAAATCCCCGGCTAAAACTTCTGTCCCCACATCAATCCCCTGGGCAAATTCATACAAATGAGCATAGTAATAATATGTTCCGCTTTCGCTTACTACCCCAATATGAAAGCCTCCAAGTTCATTCCAGCCCATATGTAATATCCGGCCATCAGTCATTGAAACAATTGGGATGCGCCCTCTAATATTTCTTACATCCATTATATCCGTGCCTAAATGAATGCGCTCGCCGCCGTAATCCCGCCCTGCTCCCCAAGTATCACTAAATATATAGCCTGTAAAACCGGCAGGTATTGGAAAATTAACAACCTCTGTAAGTAACGTACTAAACATTTTTTCGAGAGGCTCTACATCGCTCCTTCGATAAGCTGACCTTATTCTTCGGAAATTGGCAAGAAACTCTGTTTGTAAAAACTCCTCACTGTTAACAGTAGGCACTCCTCTAAAAAAGTTGTTTTCAACGAAATAATAAGCTAAAATTTGGGGGAAATCCATATTGTTTTCAGAGCTTAGCCTCTTAAGAGTGCTAAAGTCATTGTAAGAAACCCTCATAGAGGCTATATAAGCTGCATTTTCCGCAAGGTTTACCCTTTTTTCCGTTAGCGAATTATAAATAATAACCGAAAGAATTGCCACCAAAACCAAAGCAGTAATATTAACTGCCAAATTAATCAGCTTTTCTTTTTTCCTGCTTTTTGCGTATTTATTTTTATAGCTATACCTACGTATAGGCACTCTTTTATAGGGTTTTACTTTTCTTAAGGACATATAATCACCAATATCAATAATTCACTATAAAAGATTATATGTCCTTAAGATAGCATGTATACCTCTATAACTTTGTCCAGTAGCCGCATAGCAGCACCGTACGCTCAAGGGACTTTTCTACATCTACATACTCACTAAGGGCATGACCCCCATCCCCAACAGCTCCCAGCCCGTCTATAGTCGGTATACCGGCATATGAAGTGAAATTGCCGTCAGAAGCCCCGCCGGTAGCAATGTCAAATATTTCTAAATCCATATCTTTTGCAAGTTCTTCAAGTTTTTTGTACAATGCCATATTGCCAGGGGTCTTTTCAAATGGCGGGCGTTCGAGGTTTGCTTTAATATCAAGCTTAATGCCTTCTCTACTCGGTTTAATTAATGAGATTTTTTCCAGCAGCTTATCTCCTTCAACTGCTGTTTTAACCCTAAAATCAACAGTTAAGGAGCACTCTGCCGCTACAACATTTCGCCTTGTTCCGCCTTTGATAATGCCTACATTAACTGTTGTGCCTTTTTCATAGTCAGTAAGCGAGTGCAAATACCCCGTTATCCTAGCCGCCTCATCTATGGCTGATATCCCTGCTTCATGGTTAGAGCCGGAATGGCTTGCAAGCCCTGTTATATGTACATCGACTGTGCCTACGCCTTTGCGTTCGGTTTTAATCCCGCCGTTAAATGAAGGCTCCAGTACTAAAGCCGCCTCGTACTGCTCCGCATTTTCAAGGATAATCGGCTTTGAGGTTGGGCTTCCCACTTCTTCGTCGGAATTATAAAGAAGATACACGGTCTTATCGTCAAAGGGCAGCTTCAAGTCAAATACAGCCTTAAGTGACCATATAGATGATATAATGCCGTATTTCATATCAAATACGCCCGCTCCTTTAACTATATTGCCTTCAAAAACTGTAGGTTTAGCCCCAACATCCCATACCGTATCATAATGCCCTATCAGTATAAACTTCTTCCCTCCATCACCGATTTTAAACATTACATGATCCCCAAACTCTTCCTGGGGAAACCTTTTACCCTCTACCCCTAAACGCCTTTTAACAATGCCGCATAATACATCACAGCAGCGGTTTGCATACTCCTTGTCATTTGACGGGCTGTCAGCCGCAACAAACTCGTGAAGGTCTGCAAGAAGATCAGCTTTGTGGGTAATAAAGTACTCCTTGATTTGATTTGCCAGTTGCTTTTCCATGTTAAGACTCCTTTCCAAATACAGATTCTTAGATATAATCAGTATAAACTTTGAGTAAGACAAAGTCAATTAAGGTCTTTCTTTTAATTTATGTTTGCGCTATACTAGGTTTATATAAAAAACGTTGAGTAAATATTAAGGAGGTGTCTAATATGACTTCAATAATAGATACTACTTTCACAATGCATTCAGACACTCCCCCGAAAGATGCGGACACTTGGAGCCCTACATTACGTAACTATCACCAGGTATTGTGGAGCAAGGTACTGCCAAACGGAAAAATATTTGACCTCACAAGCAGCCAAAAACCACCTTATTATCACTATCACAGTTCTGATTTAGGTGATTTTTGCTTGTCCAGTGACGCCATAATACATACCTACTCTAAATGGAGAAGAAAATCAATGGTTACAATAATAGAGACCTTTCCAAAAGCAGAAATTGACGCCTTTTATAATTTAAGCAATACTATCGGCAGCTACATACTTTTTCCTGCAAATAAAATTGAAGGAATACAGACCATCAACCAAGCACGGGGAATGATGACTTATAAAATAGGTGATCGCTTCGATTTAACTCTTGAATGTATTCGACGTAGTTACCTCGGTATAGAAAACCCTTTATCTGCACATATAAATGGGTATAGCAATTTCTTTAAACTCTTCGAGAACTTTCAAGGTTATGTGAATTTTTTCCTCCTCGACGACCTTATAGATATGGATACAGGTAAAATTCGTTTTTGGCTTCCATTTACTGAGTTTGGAGAAAGAGATGCTGTACCTACCAGTACAGAGGAATACCGGGAGTATATGAAAAATGCATCTGAATTCGCCAAAGCCCGCAATATTAGGATAGCGGAATGGGCAAATATAAATCTTAATAATTAGGATGTGTGTTAATGAGATACGTTGGCAGGATATTCAGACCTCCAAGTGAGGCTCACAGCTTAATAGTTCAATCTACAATAGGCTGCAGCCATAACAAATGTGATTTTTGCGATATGTATAAAGAAAAATTGTTTCGTATACGGGAAATTCAGTCGGTTTTAGATGACCTTACCGAGGCTCGGCAAAAATACAGGAGTGTTTGGCGTATTTTCATAGCTGATGGGGATGCCCTTGTACGTACTACTGAGGATTGGATTAAAATCCTCGAACATATCCGTGCCTTCTTTCCCGAATGTGAGCGAGTAAGCTCTTATGGAACACCACGTAGTGTTTTAAATAAATCAAATGAAGATTTAGAGCTTTTGCACTCACTTGGGCTTTATATGATTTATATGGGCTTAGAGTCCGGCAGTGATGCTGTACTTGAGAGTATAAATAAAGGTGAAACAGTAGATGAGATTGTGGACGCCGGCATTAAAATTAAAGAATCTGGCATTAAAGCCTCTGTTACTGTAATATCCGGTCTTGGAGGGACAGGTCTTTGGGAGGATCACGCCATAAAAACAAGTAAAGCCCTGTCCCTAATAAAGCCTGACTATATTGGACTCCTGACTTTAATGCTTGTTGAGGGAACCCCTCTTTACGAAAGAAATGCCCGGGGGGAATTTGAAGTGCCAAACCCTATGGAAATTGCCGCAGAGACCCTTTTAATGCTATCAAATATTGACAGCGAGGGAAGTGTTTTTCGCTCTAACCACGCTTCCAATTATCTATCCCTTGGAGGTACGCTGAATAAAGATATTGAGACTATGAAAACAGTTTTAAAAGAGGCTTTGGAAGGGAAAGTTGTTTATAAAAATGAGTGGTTAAGAGGATTATAAGCTCTGGTTACGCTTTTCCACTGGCGAAACAAAAATTGATATTGCGCCAGAGTATTTATATCATAATGCTTTAACAACGGAGGTGTAAATCAATGAAAAAAGACATTGTAAGCTTTGCTATGGGCAACGAAGCCATTACAGAGGGAGCTTTAGCGGCAGGGGCGCGGTTTTACGCGGGATATCCTATCACCCCTTCGTCGGAGGTGGCGGAGTTTTCTTCCATACGCTTGCCTAAGCTTGGTGGTATGTACATACAAATGGAGGATGAAATTGCAAGTATAGCAGCGATTATCGGTGCTTCCGCAAGCGGCGTTAAATCCTTCACGGCAACCAGCGGACCCGGCTTTTCTCTTATGCAAGAGAATTTAGGGGTAGCCATTATGGGGGAAGTGCCTTGCGTAATAATCAATGTTATGCGCTCAGGACCAAGTACGGGGCTTGCCACAAAACCTGCTCAAGGGGATGTAATGCAGGCCAGGTGGGGCACTCATGGTGACCATGGCATTATCGCGCTCTCCCCTTCCACCGTACAGGAGTGCTTTGACTTTACGGTTAAGGCTTTCAATTTATCCGAACGTTACCGTACACCTGTTATTATACTTACGGACGAAACTGTGGGACATATGCGGGAGGGGTATGTAAGGCGCGAGCTTTCGCCAGGGGAAATACTTAATCGAAAAGAGCCAACCTGCACCCCTGCTGATTATAAACCTTACAATTTTGAAGCCGAAGAAGATGGCATTGCACCACTGGCCGCCTACGGCAGTAAATATGTGTTTAGGATAAACGGCAGTGGCCACGATGAATCCGGCGACCCTTGTGCAAGGCCTGACAACGCGGATAAATTTATAAGACATTACACGGAAAAATTTATAAAAAACCGCAAAGATATTGTGGAAGTTAAAGAGTTTGAAATGGATGATGCGGAATATGCCATAATCGCTTATGGCTGCTCAGTCCGGGGCGCAAAAGCGGCTATGAAACTGGCACGGGAAAATGGTATTAAAGTCGGGCTGCTCCAACTTATAACTATCTGGCCTTTTGCTGATTTGGAAGTCCTTGAAATTTGCAAAAAAGTTAAAGCTGTAGTTGTACCTGAGATGAATTTAGGACAAATCCTTGGTGAAGTTATAAAAGTTGGTCAAAACTATACTAAAATAGCAGGCGTCAATCGTATTGATTCACAAATTATCACCCCTTATGAAATTCTTGCGAAATTAGAGGAGGTGGCAAAATGAAATATATGGACTATTTAAGGACAGAGCTGTTCCCCTTATTTTGGTGCGGCGGCTGCGGCAACGGCGCGGTACTTGGTGCTATTGCCCGCTCTTTTGAAACTTTAGGCTATACCAAAGAAAACACTGTTGTTGTAACAGGCATCGGCTGCTGGGGCAAAGCGGATGATTATGTGAAAACCAACGCTTTCCACGGCACTCATGGGCGGGCTATCGCTTTTGCTACCGGTATAAAACTTGCCAACCCAAGCCTTAATGTTATTGCCCTAATGGGGGATGGGGACGGTGCCACAATCGGCGGCAATCACTTTATCCATGGGGCTCGCCGTAATGTTGATATTACCGCGGTTATAGTAAATAATTACAATTACGGCATGACCGGCGGGCAGCTTTCAGGTACCACACCGGAAAATTCCAAAACCACCACCTCCCGCTACGGGCATATTGAAGGTGCATTTGATATATGCAAATTAGCTGAAGCGGCAGGGGCTCCTTATGTAGCACGCGCCACAACGGATAACCCTGTAGTTATGCAGCACTTAATCACAGATGGGCTTAAAAAGAAAAGTTTTGCATTTATTGAGGCTATAGCCCCCTGCCCTACTCATTTCGGGCGCAACAACGGCATGCCGGACGCGGTTAGCCTTATGAATTGGGTTAAAGATAAATCCGTATCTGCCCAGCAGGCTAAAACCATGTCTGCGGAGTCACTTGAGGATAAGCTTATTACAGGCAAACTTGTAGATAAAGAATGTGAAGACTATGGCACAAAATATCAAAAAATCGTTGAATCGCTGCGGGTAAAGGAGGCAAGCTCATGAAAGCATGGCAGATAATACTAAGCGGTGTAGGCGGGCAAGGGCTGATGCTTTCAGGGAATTTGCTGGGCAGTGCCGCTACTGTATACGAAGGGAAAAAAGCCGCCATGACCTCCGCTTTTGGTGTGGAAACAAGAGGCACTTTTGCCAAATCCGATGTAATTGTAAGCGATAGCGAAATCGACTTTCCGGAAGTCCTTAAAGCCGATGTGGTAATCGCCCTTGATATGATAGCTTATAAAAAATACGCGGACTCTTTAGGGGAGGGAAGCCTCCTTATTTACGATGAATCTTTTGAGCATATAGACTGTAAGGCAAAACAATCGGCTTTTCCTATATTTAAAATCGCGAAGGATAAAGGCAATCCGGCGGCAGCTAATATTGCGGCTTTAGGGATTTTGGTTAAGTTGACTGGACTCGTATCTGAAGAAGCGGTCAGAAGTGCGATTAGAGATGAGTTTGGCACAAGAGAACGGCTTGTTGATTTAAATCTTGCAGTATTTGAAGCAGCACTGGAAGCCGTTAAGTGAAGGAGAGAACCCTATGCCCAAAGAAATAATTACTTTTGAACAGTTCCTAAGCACTGTTAACCTAAAATACCAAGGTTTTATACAAGAGTTGCATAATTACTTGCTCGATAACAACTGTAAGCCAACTTTCGAACAAAAAAGCAATGGCTATTTTGTTTCCTATAAAGAGGGTAAACCCCAAAAATCAATCGCTAACTTCCTTTTCAGGAAAAAGGGGCTTATTGTCCGCGTTTATGGGGAAAATATATGCGAATACCTTGGTCTTTTGGAAACATTGCCTGATGAAATGGCTAAAGCTATCGAAAAAGCACCTATTTGCAAAAGATTTACTGACCCTACTGTTTGTAATCAAAAATGCATAGGTTATGACTTTACTATGAATGGCAAGCATTTCCAAAAATGTAAAATTGGCTGTTTTATGTTTTTTGTAAACGACGAAAATAATCCTTATATTAAAAAATTTACCCAAAATGAAATTGAGAGGAGGAAAAACCAATGTATAACATAGGCATAGACCTTGGGGGAACCAATATTGCAGGAGGTATTGTTGACAGCGACGGAAAGCTTGTGCATAAAAAGTCCATCCCTACCCTCCATGCTCGCGGGGCGGATACGGTAATTACTGATATTATCACTTTATGCAAGGATTTAGCACAAGAAAGCTCAATAAATTTCGACCAAATTAAATCCATCGGCATAGGCTGTCCGGGCATTGTAAACCCACCTGACGGTATACTTATTTATGCTACTAATCTTAATTTCAAAGATGTATCTATCGGTGAGAAAGTAAGCAAAGTGCTTAATCTCCCGGTATATATCGAAAATGACGCTAATTGTGCCGCTTTGGGAGAGAGTATGTTCGGCGCGGCAAAAGGAAGCAAGCATTCGGTTGCCGTTACTCTCGGCACGGGTGTAGGTGGTGGTATTATTATTGACGGATCTATTTATTCCGGTCCATTTTTTGGTGCAGGGGAGCTTGGGCATCATATTATCCGCATAGGCGGCGAGCTTTGCGGCTGCGGCGGTATGGGCTGTTGGGAAGCCTATGCTTCTGCCACAGCCCTTATTCGCGAAACCGTAAAAGAAGCCAAAAACAACCCTAACAGTATTATAAACCGCTGCGTATCCGGCAATTTAGATAAAATCACAGCAAAAACAGCCTTTGACGCCGCGGCAGAAGGAGATGCAACAGCTAAAGAAGTTGTAAATAACTATCTCGACCATTTATGTGTCGGTCTTTCAAATATTATTAACCTCCTCCAGCCTGAAATTATTGTAATCGGCGGCGGCATAAGCGGACAAGGGAATACACTTATTACTGCTATAGAAGACCGCGTAAGCGAAACCGTTCTTGGAGGCAGCTTAAAAACCCGCTTTGTAATAGCACAGCTAGGTAATGACGCAGGGATTGTCGGCGCCGCAATGCTTGGAAAAGATTCTTAGCTACCCTTCTAAATTCATAAAAATATAAAACAAAAAACATATTTTTGCCATAATTTTATTTTATACTATCTATGATTATCATATAAGAACGGAGGCATCAATTTGAAAAAGAAATTAGCAGTAATAGGACTAGTTATAGTTATGACTCTAGGCGTGAGTACAACCGCATTTGCAAATCAGAACCGCGGCGGCGGCAGAAGGGGATTTAGCTGTGAAATCCGTATGACTACCGACATTGGCAATGGATTTAGACATGGAGCATGTATTTTTGACGGTGAAGGCTTATGCCAAAGAAATCCAGGACGCGCATTAAGTCCGCGAGGAATGATGCTTAGAGATGGCTCTTGCTATGTAGCAGGGCAGTAATAATTTAACAAAGTAAAAAGCCCAAGTTATACAATACATAATTTGGGCTTTTAAAATTATAAGTTTAATTTTTAGGCTTAGCCATTTCAATAATGCCTTTGTATTTACTAACTTCAAGCCTAATTTTGGCACGGTGTAAATCACGTTTAGCTGCCTCAATAACATCAGCAGCTGTACCGCTTTCTATCTCTCTTGTGGCTTTATCAATAGCGTCTTGGGCTCTCTCAGCATCAATTTCATCAGGCCATTCAGCCACATCGGATACTATAACAATAAGGTTTTGAGAAATTTCCGCAAAGCCGCTCATAACAGAGGCTCTTACAAAACTGCCATCGTCTTTTATATCCACCATAGAGTCCACCAAAAGGCACACCATAGGAGCGTGACCTGGCAAAATACCACGCTCGCCAAAAGGTGTTCTAATAGAAACCATATCTACTTCTTTGTCAAAAATCTGCCTCGCTGGAGTTATGATACGAAGCCTGGTTTTGGATGCCATATTACTCACTCTCTTTCGCGCTGGCTGCGGCTTCGTTCGCAGCTTTGTCATTCTCTTCATCAAACTTCGCTATAACATCCTCAATAGCACCGCAATTTAAGAACAACCCTTCCGGTATATGGTCGTATTTACCTTCCATAATTTCTTTAAAGCCTTTTACTGTATCTGTAATATTTACATATTTGCCTTTAAGCCCTGTAAATTTCTCACCAACAGTAAATGGTTGAGACAGGTAACGCTGAACTTTCCTGGCACGGTAAACCGTAAGCTTATCCTCATCGGACAATTCATCCATACCCAAAATCGCAATAATATCTTGAAGCTCTTTATACCTTTGCAAAAGTGCTTGCACATTACGAGCCACCGTATAATGCTCCTGTCCAACCCCATCAGGCGTAAGGATACGTGATGTAGACTCCAACGGATCAACCGCCGGATAAATGCCAAGCTCAACAATACTTCTGGAAAGAGTAATCGATGCGTCAAGATGAGTAAATGTATTAGCCGGTGCCGGGTCAGTCAAGTCATCCGCCGGAACATAAACCGCTTGTATAGAGGTAATCGAACCTTTCTTAGTCGATGTAATACGCTCTTGTAAAAAACCTGTTTCCGTTGCCAAAGTAGGCTGGTATCCAACAGCCGAAGGCATACGCCCAAGAAGTGCTGAAACCTCACTGCCTGCTTGAACAAAACGGAAAATATTATCAATAAACAAAAGTACGTCCTGCCCTGAAACATCCCTAAAATATTCAGCCATAGTAAGACCGGTGAGAGCAACTCTCATTCTGGCTCCCGGCGGCTCATTCATCTGACCGAATACAAGTGCCGTTTTATTAATAACTCCTGAGCCTTGCATATCATAATAAAGGTCGTTACCTTCACGGCTGCGCTCACCAACACCTGTAAAAACTGAGTATCCGCCGTGTTCAGTAGCTATATTTGTTATAAGTTCCATAATAAGAACGGTTTTACCAACACCTGCACCGCCAAAAAGACCGATTTTACCACCTTTAACAAAAGGGCATAAAAGGTCAATAGATTTAATCCCCGTTTCAAGCATTTCAGTGTTTGCTGATTGCTGGGCAAATGTAGGGGCATCTCTGTAAATACTCCATTTTTCATCTGTTTCCGGTTCAGGCTTTTCATCTATCGCTTCACCAAGAACATTAAAGAGCCTGCCTAAAGTCTTCTCCCCAACAGGAACAGATATAGGCGCACCTGTATCAACGGCATCCATGCCTCTTTTAAGCCCGTCTGTAGAACTCATTGCTATACAACGTACAACATCCCCGCCTAAATGCTTTGAGACTTCCAAAACAGTCCTTATACCATCTTCTTCAATAACTATTGCGTTATTAAGCTCCGGCAAATGTCCTCGTTCAAATTTAACATCTAAAACGGCCCCAATAATTTGAACGATTTTACCTTTATTTAAAGTCCCTACCAATATAAACCCTCCTACCTATACCTATTACCTATACTGCTTAACCTTAACACCTCTAGTTCAGCGCGTTGGCACCGGCAACAACCTCGATAATTTCTTTTGTTATAACACTTTGACGCGCCCTATTGTAACTTAGGGTCATATCTTCAATACGTTCATCAGCATTTTTCGTAGCACTATCCATACTTGCGGTACGTGAGGCAAGCTCACATGCGGCAGCCTCAAGCATGGCATCAAACAAAAGTACATTAACATATTTAGGCAGCAAATGATTTAAAACCATTTCCGCCTTAGGTTCAAACTCCATTACATCGTTAAATTCTTTTTTATCATCATCCTCAAATGTAAAGCTTGCAGTATCAACAGGCAGCATAGTTTCAACAGTCACTTCGTAGCTTAACATGGACAAAAATTTAGTATAAACCACCACAACCTCATCAATATCGCCCATTGCAAACATTTCAAGGGCTATATTACTTATTTCAGTTGCATCCTCATAAAAAGGTTTGTCCGAAATACCTGTTACAAACTTGATAATATCATAATTTTTATCAGAGAAAAACTTTAATGTTTTACCCCCAAGGGCAATTACTTTCACAGATTTGCGGCTGTTTATAACTTTAACGGCTTCTTTAAGCACATTAGAATTATAAGCACCACAAAGACCGCGATCCCCTGCTATAACTATAACGAGAGAATTTTCAACAGGTCTTTTATCAATATAGGCATTATGAATTTCCTCTGTTTGCAATATAATATTAGAAAGTACCCTTCTAATTTCTAATAAGAAGGGTCTTGCTGCTACTACGCGGCCTTTAATTTTTTGTAATTTGCTGGATGCCACAAGATTCATTGCCTTAGTTATCTGCTGTGTGCTTTTTGTGGACTTTATTCTTTGCTTAATATCTCTAAGCCCCATGTTTTGTTACCCCCAAGCTAGCATACTTACTTATTCCTGGCATCAAATAACTTTCTAAATTTATACAGGGCTTTTATAAGCTCATCTTCAACCTCAGGAAGTATTTCTTTATTTGTCTTTACGGATTCGAGTATTTCATTCTTCTGCTCTTCCATAAATTTTAATAGTTCATGCTCGTATTCCTTAACTTCTTCCACAGGGATAGTCATAAGGAATTTATGAGTAACTGCGTACAAGAGAACTATCTGTTTTTCAATTTCCAAGGTCTCATATTGAGGCTGCTTCAAAATTTCCATAATACGCCTGCCCTGCTCAAGACGCTCCAAAGAGTTTTTATCAAGATCCGAACCAAATTGAGCGAAATTAGCAAGCTCCCTATACTGAGCAAGCTCAACCCTAAGGGTACCTGAAACCTTTTTCATACCCTTAACCTGAGCTGAACCCCCAACACGAGAAACAGAAAGCCCTGCGTTAATAGCCGGACGCATACCAGAATTAAAAAGCTCTGTTTCCAAATATATTTGCCCATCTGTAATTGAAATAACATTTGTCGGTATATAAGCCGAAACGTCCCCTGCCTGAGTCTCAATTATAGGCAAAGCGGTTATAGAGCCGCCGCCATACTCTTTAGCAACACGGCAAGCCCGCTCTAATAGCCTTGAATGGAGATAGAAAACATCCCCCGGGAAAGCTTCCCTGCCAGGAGGGCGGCGAAGTAAAAGGCTCATCTCGCGATATGCAGCGGCATGCTTGGACAAATCATCATAAACAATAAGCACATCCTTGCCTTCTTCCATCCATTCTTCCGCCATGGCACAACCTGAATACGGTGCCATATATTGCATTGGCGCAGGTTCACCGGCAGATGCGAAAACAATAGTGGTATAATCCATTGCACCTGCGTTTTCCAAAACATTGTGTATACCGGCTACAGTCGAAGCTTTTTGACCTATAGCCACATAAATGCAAAGGCAATCTTTACCTTTTTGATTTATAATAGTATCTATACATATTGCCGTTTTCCCGGTTTGCCTATCCCCAAGTACAAGCTCCCTCTGACCACGCCCAATGGGTATCATCGCATCTATCGCTTTGATACCTGTTTGAAGAGGCACATTAACTTCCTGTCTTCTAATTACACCCGGAGCGACTCGCTCTATAGGGCGATAAGCTGCAGCGTTAATAGAACCCTTGCCGTCAATAGGCTGTCCAAGAGCGTTTACAACTCTTCCTATAACAACATCCCCAACAGGAACCTCAACAACTCTGCCTGTTAAACGGACAGGATCCCCTTCTCTAATCAACTTGTCAGAACCCAATATAACCGCGCCTACAGAATCTTCCTGTAAGCTTAGAGCCATACCATATACACCCTCGGGAAACTCTAAAAGTTCCCCTGCCATACAGTCACTTAGACCGTAAACCTGGGCAATACCGTCACCAACCTGCACGGTAGTACCTGTTTTAGTAATATCTACCTTGGTAGTAAAGCCCTTAATTTGTTCCTTTATCATAGCACTGATTTCTTCAGGCCTTATCTCCATCTATATACTCCACTCCTTTACAAACTCCAAAGCCTGTCTGTTTATTGCATACGACCAGTCTCTAAGAGTGAACTTCTCATATCGTTAATATCCTTCTTTATACTCGTATCTATCAAATTATCTCCAATATAAACCTTAAAACCTGCAATAACCGATGTGTCTATTTCTTCTTCAAGTCTTATTTCTTTTTTGAACTTGCTCATAAGCATACTCTTAATCCGCTCAAGCTGTTCTTCGCTTAATTTTTCAGCAGAGACAACTTCAGCAAAAATTACATTGTTACGCTCATCAACAAGTTTCATATATTCATCGATTACCGTAGACAAAATATCTGCCCTGCCACGCTCCACCAAAAGACGGAGAAAACCCAGAACCTCATTGGGCGCATTATCCGCAAGGTAGTGTTTTAATATGGCAAATTTTTCATCCGCTTCAATTTGAGGGTGAGCCAAAGCAAGGCAAAAGTCACTATGAGCGATTACCTTTTTTATACTAAGAAGATTGTCCGAAACCGCGTCAAATTGATTAGTCTCCAATGCGAGTTCAAACAAACCACGGGCGTATTGAGCAGCTACTAATTGAGCCATGTAGCATCACCCAACCCATCGATAGCTTCATCAAGGAGTCTGTTGCCTGTTTGCTCGTCCATTCTCTCTTGAATATATCTTTCAGCTATTATTGCAGATATTTCGACAATATTTCTTCGAATTTCTTCCTTGGAATCTTCTTTTGCTTTAGCCATTTCACGCAAAGTACGCTCAACTATATCATGAGCTTCTTTCCTTGCCTCACTTATTATTTTCTCTTCCATTTTTGCGGCACGCGCCTTTGCACTATCTAACACGTCTCTTCTTCTTGCCTCAATATCTGCAATCTGCTCATCATAGTACATTTTATAATCTTCAGCGTGTTCAAGTGCTTCTTTCGATTCTAATAAGGTTCGGCTGATTCTTTCTTTTCTTTCATGTAAAACTTTCTTTACAGGATTATAAAGAACTTTACTTAACACAAAAGCCAAGAAAGCTGCATTTAAAAGCTGTACAGCCATTTGCAATAATAATTGCGTATCAAATGCTAATATTCTTCCAACTTCATCCAAAAGAAAACCCCTCCTTTCCTCAAATTTTCAAATACGAGGCTTTTTAATAAAGACCCATTTGAGTAATAAAGCTTAAGAATGCGTTAAAGAAAGGATTGAGGAAAATAAGAAGTAAGGCAATCATCAAGCCGTAAATACCACCGGTTTCTGCAAGAGCACAACCAACAAGAAGAGTACTTGTAATACCACCGTGCGCTTCAGGCTGCCTTCCTATGGACTCAACCGCTTTACCAACCGCATAACCTTGACCAAAAGCAGTTGAGAAAGCAGGTGCCAAAGCAAGAGTAGCAGCGGCAGCTGTAACTATAAGTATCCATGTACCTGATTGAATAAGTTGAATTTGAAGTTCTAAAGCCATTTTAAAATCCTCCTTAAGTAAAAAATTAATATATTAATTTTATATAATTATATAAAAATTAATTTCTAAGTCTTAAGCTTATTGCCAACAAATGTCATACTAAGCATACAAAATATAAGTGCCTGAATAACTCCCGCAAACAAATCAAAGTAGAAACTAAGGGCTGCCCCAAATCCAATTGTGGCAAACCATGGCAGCAGACCATATACCAGACCCATTAATATTGTACCTGCCAAAATATTACCAAAAATACGAAAACCTAAAGATATAATTATCGCAAGCTCACCTATTATATTCATAGGCAGGAATATAGGAAATGGTTGAACAAGGCTCTTCAGATGCGCTTTTGGCTCAAATCTTAGAGCCATTATCTGTACAATAAGAAATGTTGCCGTAGACAGGGCTAATGTTGTTGCCGCGTCCGCAGTTGGCGGTCTAAAAGTTAAAAGACCGCTTATATTAGAAAATATAAGGAATGCAAGAAGCATAAAAAACCAGTTGTCAAGCCACAAATATTTCTTACCTAAGGGTCCGGTTGCAAGTTTTTCCATAGTTTCTACAATAAGCTCTACAGCATTTTGTAGATTGGATTCAGGGACTCCATCTTTTTTTGCCTTTGCCTTTTCAAAGAAATGCCGCAAAACAAAAGCACCAATTATCATAAAAGCCATGATAATCCATGTATTTACTATGGTTTCGGTTATTTGTATCTCAATACCGAAAGGATAAATTGTTGTAACAGTCCTGATACTAAAATCTATTTCCATAGATACACCACCTGCAAAAATTTCTACTCTACTTTAGGTTCTTCTTTATTAAAAAGCTTAAATATATAAGCCCCTATCATCATATTAGAAAGTCCGATTAGCACAGATACAATATTCACAAAATAAGGATGCAGTAAAAAGCTAACAATTAATATTGCCACCGTCATAAGAGCCCTCAAAAAATAACGAAGGCGAAAATATCTCACAGAAGCAGTCTTGTCCTGCATCGCCAGTGATTTATTAATACTTTTCTCCAGATGTATTAATCTAAAAACGGAAGCCCCAGAGCCAACAATAATACCAATAATATGCCCCGGTATAAGTGAGGTGCTAAAAAAAGCAGCGAAAAGAATAAGAATCAAACCTAAAACAACTTCCACAGCACCTAATATAATAATATTCCTTATTATAACCTTTGCAGTTGCGGATAAGTTAGACATAATAACCTCATTTTAATTCATTGCTCCCCCAGCTAAATCTTACCTAAATTTAATTGGCAAAGCAACAACCTTAATAATTGTAAATGATTTTTCAGTAAAAATCCAGCTTTTTTTACAAAAAATTTCACAAAATAAAAAATATCAATATTTTCTACTTAAAATCATCAGGTCTTTTATCGATAATTTTGAAACAGTACTTAATAATTTCTGCAATTCTCTTAGATGCGAATCCATCACCAAAAGGATTTTTTGCCATTGCCATCCGATTGTATTCGGAAGGGTTTTTAAGAAGCTCATTAGTCATTTTCACTATAATATCTTTATCTGTACCTGCAAGTTTCAACGTTCCCGCATCTAAGCCCTCAGGGCGCTCCGTAACTTCCCGTAATACAAGTACAGGCTTATTAAATGCCGGTGCTTCCTCTTGGAGCCCTCCTGAGTCGGTCAAAATCAGATATGACCTAGCCATAAGGTTATGCAAATCAACAAAATCCAAGGCTTCTGTAAGATAAATACCTTTAATTTCACTAAGGATACTGTAAACTGTATTTTTAACTGCCGGATTAGGGTGTACCGGATAAATTACTAAAACATCGTCATTTTCATCGGCTATAATCCGCAAGGCTTTGCAAATATTTTCAAGCGGTTCTCCCAAATTTTCCCTTCTGTGTGCTGTTACGGTTATAATTTTTTTGCCTTTGTAATCTATATCATTAAGTATGTCCCTTTTAAAAATAAAATTATCTTTAAAAGAATCTTTCACACAATCAACCGCAGTATTGCCTGTTACAAAAATATCATTTGGATTTATATTTTCCTTATACAAATTTTCCTTGGCTTTATGAGTCGGCGCGAAATGAATATCGGCAAGTACCCCTGTAAGCTTTCTGTTCATCTCCTCAGGGTAAGGTCTGAGCTTATCATAAGATCGAAGACCGGCCTCAACATGCCCAAGTTTAACCCCTCTGTAAAAAGCTGCAAGAGAACCTGCAAAGCTGGTCGTAGTATCCCCGTGAACTAACAGTAAATCCGGCTTCGCCTCATCAATAACCTTACACAGCCCATTTAGGGCACTTGTGGTAATGTACTCCAGCGATTGACCCTCTTTCATAATATCAAGGTCATAATCAGGCTTAATGTCAAATATCTCCAAAACCTCGTCAAGCATACCTCTATGCTGTGCCGTAACGCATACAATGCTTGAAAACGCATCATCTTTTTCAAGAACTTTTACAAGGGGACCCATTTTTGTTGCCTCAGGTCTGGTCCCGAAGACACTCATAACTTTTATTTTATCCTTTTGCATTTTTTCTATCCTCAAAAGAAGCCATTGCTTCTTTTACCATCTCTTCAAGTTTATCTCTGCACTCATCAACTGATTTATTGTACGCACCAAAATACACTTTAATCTTAGGTTCCGTACCTGACGGTCTTATACACATCCACGAATCATTCTCGCCGTCATAATAAAGCACATTAGATTTTGGCAGTGCAGTTTTTTCTATTTGCCCGCTAAGCAAATTTTTTACCTCACCGGCACCAAAGTCAATCGCCTTAACTACCCTGTCTCTTCCTAAAGATACAGGAGGCGAGCCACGGAAAGAATCCATAATTTTTTTCATAAGTGCCGTACCTTCGATACCGGGAAGGGTTATAGACTTAACTTCTTCCATATAACATCCATATTTTTCATATATTTCAATAAGCCCGTCATACAATGTCATACCGCGCATTTTGTATGCTGCAGCCATTTCACATATTAAGTATGCTGTACAAACCGCGTCTTTATCCCTTGCGTGAGTTCCGGCAAGATAGCCGTAACTTTCCTCAAAGCCAAAAAGATATGTGCCTTTACCGGCTTCATCCATATCCTTAATTTTCTCACCAATGTATTTAAAGCCCGTTAATACCTCCATGTAATCCATACCATAATAATTTGCAATCACTCGGGTTAAATTTGTTGAGACTATAGTGGAAATAACCGCCCCATCAGCAGGAAGCCGCCCTTGTTCTTTAAAATGAGACAATATATATTCCGTCAATAAAACCCCTGTCATATTGCCGTTTAAAAATATATATCCCTGAGATTTATCCTTTATCGCAGCACCAATACGATCAGCGTCCGGGTCAGTAGCTATTATAACCTCAGCATTAACCTTATCCGCAAGTTCCAAAGCCAGTTTGAAAACATTCGGATCCTCAGGGTTTGGATAACCTACGGTTGAAAACTCGCTGTCCGGCTCTTCCTGCTCTTTAACTATATGGACATTTTTAAAACCTGCAAGCCTTAAAACCTCCCGCACAGGTAAATTTCCCGTACCATGAAGAGGGGTAAATACAATATTTAAGCTATCTCCAAGTTCTTTGACAGCATTTTTATTAACCGATTGATTTAAAACCGCGTTGTAATAAGCTTCATCCACTTCACTGCCTGTATAAACGAGCATACCGTCTTTGACAGCCTTGTCTTTATCGGCTATACTTACTTTCTCCCAGCTGTCAACCCTATTAACTTCTTCAATAATTTCAATATCTTTAGGAAAAGGTACCTGCCCTCCGTCAGAGCCGTATACCTTATAACCATTATACTCCGGCGGGTTATGGCTTGCAGTAATTACAACACCTCCCGAAAGCCCTAAATATCTCACACCAAAACTAAGCTGAGGAGTTGAGCGCAAAGAGTCATAAATATAGGCTTTTATGCCGTTTCCGCACATTACAAGAGCCGCTTCTTCTGCAAATACCTTTGAAAACCTGCGGGAATCATAGGCAAATAAAACCCCCAGTTCTTTATCTTTAATTTCTTTTTTTAAATAATTGGCAAATCCCTGAGTTGCTTTACGGACAGTATAAATATTCATCCTATTTGTACCAGCGCCTATAATTCCTCTAAGTCCTCCGGTACCAAACTCTAAGTCTTTATGAAAACGCTCCTCAATTTCTGAAAAATTATCTCGTAAAAGAGCAAGTTCGCTTCTCGTTTCCTCATCAAAAAAGCTGTCACCTAACCAGCTTTCATATCTTTTTATATAATCCATAATATCACTCCCATTATTTCCCTATTATATATTATAGACAAATAAGAAGTAAATTACAATAAAAAAATAAGGGAATGTAACGTTTTTTACAACGTCCACTCCCCTAATTATTAATCTTGTGTGTATGGAAGTAAGGCAATATGCCTTGATCTTTTAATAGACACAGTAAGTGCCCTTTGATGCTTAGCGCAATTTCCCGTTATTCTTCTTGGCAATATTTTGCCTCTTTCGGAAATAAACCTTCTAAGCCTTGGAGCATCTTTGTAATCGATATCGTTTATTTTATCGGCACAAAAAGCACATACGCGTTTTTTTCTGCGCCCACGTTTCTTATGAACCATATTTTGCCTCCTGATTTGGAATTTTTAAAATGGCAGATCTTCATCATCTATGGTTTCAGATATAGCGGCAAATCCTTCCGGTTCCCCCATTGGCACATCCATAGGGGCGTCCGATTTAGCACCGCTGCCGCCTCTCGACTGGAAGGATGATTTGCTTTCCGCAAAATCCTGCTCTTCCAAAACAACTTCTGTTGACCATCTTTTCTGCCCTTGCTGGTCTTCCCAGCTTCTAACCTGTATCCTGCCTGATACGCAAACCATCATGCCCTTTTTAAACCATCGCTCGGCAAATTCACCTGCTCTGCCAAATGCTACACATGGTATAAAATCCGCCTCCGGCTCACCATCTCTTTTAAAGCGGCGATTTACAGCTATGGTATATCGAGCTATACACAATGGCTCGTTTGACTGTGAATACCTTATTTCAGGGTCTTTCGTAAGCCGCCCCATAAGCACTGCCTTATTCATAAGGAAACCCCCTTAGATTTAAGCCTCAAGCTTAACAATAAGATACCTTAGCACATTTTCACGAAGACGGATTCTTGACTCAACTTCAGCCGGCATAGAAGCTTCAGCCGAAATTGTAAAGAAACGGTAAAAGCCTTCGTTAAGCTTTTGAATTTCATAAGCTAATCTGCGCT
The DNA here is from genome assembly GCA_009779915.1 of Defluviitaleaceae bacterium. GTDB lineage: Bacteria > Bacillota > Clostridia > Lachnospirales > UBA5962 > WRBA01. The sequence goes on from WRBA01000007.1 coordinate 31,731, forward strand.
TACCCCAGTCATCAACCTTTTCAACTGTGCCGCCAAATCTCTCAATAAGTTCCTGAGCATGAGCAAATTCAGCATTGGTCGCCTCTTCTTCCAAATTAGGTTTGACAACTACTGTAATTTCATACTTATTCATTGTACAACGCACCTCCTTCTGGTCTAATGGCCCTTTTTCTTAGAAAAGAGCAAGGAATGGGTTCTAAAATTTTCTAAAATCCAAACAATTTTGTATTTTAACATATAAGTTATTATTTGGCAAGAAAAATTAACCTAATTTTCAATAAAATCATAGTATATAAAAGCAGCTTAACTTTTTAAGGAGTGGAATTAATGAATATACAAAATCATGAAATTAAAACCGGAGATATACAAGTGGCAAGCGCAAACGAACCTCCCGAGATCCTTGCCGAAAACCATGCCGCAAATATGAGACCCGGTGTAATGCCGCCTCCAGGTTCTATGCCCGGCACTAGACCCGGCTCTATACCGCACCCACGCCCTCCTCATGAGCCAAGCCGCAGACCTGGTCCGGAAGGTTCAAGACCCCATTACAATACAAGACCTCACCATGCTCCTCCTGTATCTGCTCCGGGCAGAGGGGGCAGGCTTAACCCTGAGCGTGCCGCCCTTCAAAGGTGTGTTGGGCATACTATCCATGTTTGGCTAAAAAGCGGTCGGGAATTTTGGTTTTATCCGGTATATATCGGAAGGACTACTGTAGCCGGATATGCGTGGAAAAGGAACGGTTGGGTTTATACAGGATTTAGTATACATTCGATTGAGTTTTTTGTAAAGCTGTAAAATTTCTTTGCAGCTTTACAAAAATTTTACATCCTTCTTACGTCATATTGGTTTTTTTTCATTGCGCTGCTGGGGTAAAATGTTATATAGTAATAGTAAGAACCCTTGGGAGACCCTATGAAACCAATAATTTACGCAGTAGAAGACGATGCCGCTATAGCGGAACTTTATACTTTTACACTTGAAAATGAATTTGACTGCCACTGTTTTGAAGATGGCAATTCTCTTTTTGCTGCACTCTCCAAAACTATGCCCGACCTTGTTTTGCTTGATATTATGCTGCCCGGTGATGATGGCTTTAAAATTTTATCCCTTTTAAAAGGTGATAAATCAACCTCTCATATTCCCGTTTTGATGGTGTCTGCAAAAGGGGAGGAGCTTTCAAAGGTTAAAGGGCTTAATATGGGGGCTGATGACTATATATCCAAGCCTTTTGGCATTTTAGAGTTTGTGGCTCGCATTAAAGCAAATTTACGAAAGCGAATGCAGCCGGATACGGATAGTCTTGTTTATAAAGATATTACAATCGACTTTTCCAAACGGCAAGTAATAATAGACGGCATACATATTCAAACTACGCTTAAAGAATTTAGCCTTATTTGTTTGTTGTGCGAAGGTGCCGGAAAAGTTCAGGAGCGGGAAAATATTTTCAATCAAGTATGGGGCTATAGTTTCGCCGGTGAAACAAGAACTCTTGATATCCATATTAAAGAACTTAGAAAAAAACTCGCAGAAACCGGCAGCGACGCCTCTATCCAAACTATTAGAGGGGTGGGCTATATGCTGATATGAAGAAGAGGTTGTTTATATACCCAACTCTAATACTGCTGCTGGGGCTTTTAAGTTATTTTGCCCTATCTATTTATATAACTCAAACCAATAATATGAATATCGCAAAAGACAATGTGATGGAAACAACTAAAATCCTGGCGGATTTTTTTGACGAGGATATGGATATATCCTTTTTTGTTAATGTTGGTCAAGATATACGTATAACAATCATTTCTCCTGAGGGCTATATTCTCTCAGACAGCCTCCCCCTCGATTTATATTTGCAAGAAAACCGTCTGCTTAGACCGGAAATACAAGCAGCCCTGGCAGGCACCCCAACTGCCTATGTCCGTTACTCTGAAACTTTTGAGGTGAATTTTGTTTACTATGCAATAAAGGTAGCTGCGGCTGACAGTTATGTGTTTATACGAACTGCCCTGCCTGCTCAAAGGATTGATACGTATTTATCCCAGTCTCTCCCTTTACTTGTACTCTTAATTTTTATAATCGCTTTACTTTGTTTCTTGTTCACCCGCGGTCTTGTAAATCGAATAACAAAACCTTTTGAATCTATAGAACAAAAACTCCGTTCCCTTTCGGAAGGTAAATATACTCAAAGCACCGTAGCCGGAAGTTATGAGGAAATAGACGCGATAACTTATAAAATAGATGAAGTTGCTCTTATGCTGCAAAGCAGCTTCACTGCTCTTAAGGATGAAAAGTTTAAACTTGAATATATACTAAATAATATTGGTGACGGTATTTTTGTTGTAGATGAAAACAAGAATATTGTACTTATAAATGACGCCGCCAGCCGTATTTTCGAGCGAGGCACCAATATAGTAGGTAAAAGCCTCATCCGCCTATCCTTTGACAAAGCTCTTGTAAAAGCCGTTGATGAGTGTTTAGAACAGGATAAAAATGCCCTATTTGAACTTAATATTAACAGCCAAATATTTTTTATTGCTATAAAAAGGCTCCCTGACACAAGTCTTATTCTTGCTGCATTATCTGATGTTACTGAAAATCGCGAAAACGCAAAAAGACGAGAAGAATTTTTTGCAAACGCTTCCCATGAGTTAAAGACCCCTTTAACTGCCATAAAGGGGTTTAATGAACTAATGTCAATAAACAACAAAGATGAAGGTATGGATAAATATATATCCGGAGTTGCGCGTGAAACAGACCGCATGCTGATATTAATAAGTGATATGCTTAAGCTTTCCGAACTTGAAAATGTTCCAAATATTAATCCTGCACCTGTATCTTTGTCGGACACAGTAAGCGAGGTTTCAGAAGCTTTATCTATTGCAATTAGCGAAAAATCTATAATTTTTGAAACTAAAGGTGATGCTGTTGTATATACCGACCCGGAACATATTTACGAGCTTGTGAAAAATCTTATAGAAAACGCCATACGTTATAATAATCAAGGGGGCAAAGTTTCTGTTGCAATCATAGATGGTAAAAACCAAGCCAGGCTTTTAGTGTCAGACAATGGGATAGGCATATCTCAAGGAGAGCAAATACGGATATTTGAAAGATTTTACAGAGTTGAAAAAAGCCGTTCGGAACGGGGCGGAGGTACAGGCTTAGGGCTTTCTATTGTAAAACACATTTGTGCTTTATACGGTTGGAGACTGTCCCTAAAAAGCAAACTCGGCTACGGAACAGAGATAACAATTATATTCGGAGATTAATACAATATATCGACAATATCTTTTGTCAATAACAAAGATGTACTTTTTGCTATAAAGCTGAGTGCTTCTTTTTTATACAAAATAGTTGTTTTAGCTTTACTTTTTTGTGTGGATTTCAGTATTATTACGCGAAAATACAGTCGATATAAGTCGTATCTAATATATTAAGAGGTCTATTAAAGTCGATGTAATTTTGTTGTAAAATAATGCATTTTTTTACCGGATATTGTATACTTGCTTTATATGAAGGTATGCAATTCGTTTTTTCCAAGAAAAAACGAGGCAGCCAAAGCTTATATATGCCATACTAAAGACAAGTAGTTCTATAGTCAAGTGCGACTATAATAAGGAGAACTTTATGAAATATAGATTGAAACATAAATTATTTACCGCATTTTTAATATCTTTGTTTGTTTTTTATCTCAACCCATCTACATATGGATATTATGTTAGTTATGGGGAAGTAATGGCCTTTGAACAGCCTGAATACGAGTATGCACATACAGCTGCTTCGTCAGCTGATATCAGTGTGCAAACCGACAATCGGATAATAGATAATTGGGATAGTCTTGAATTTCTTTCAAACCCTATAAACAGCGTATATATACATGATGAATATGAGCCAAAATATGATGACCTTAATTTTATTTCTTTGCCGGTTGATTCGGACAAACCTATGGTAGCGTTAACTTTTGATGATGGTCCCGGTAAAAATACGGAAAGAATATTGGATATTTTGGACAATTATCCGGCACATGCAACATTTTGCGTTATAGGGAGGAGCATAGCAAAATATGAAGATACAGTAAGGCGCACATTTGATGCCGGACATGAAATAATCGGTCATTCGTGGGATCATACAAGGTATACTATACTTTCGCGAGCCGGTATAGAAAGACAAATTGTAGAAACAAACAACGAAATTTACAGAGTGACAGGCATCATGCCCACCTTTCACAGACCTCCCTATGGGGCTATGAATCATTCTGTTAAGTCTGTGTCTCGGGAGCTTGATATGGCTATATTAATGTGGTCTGTGGATCCGCGGGATTGGGAAACAAATGCCACATCAGATAGGATTTTCGAGCATATTATGGACAATGTAGTTGACGGCAGTATACTGTTATTCCATGATATTCACGATGTTACCGTATATGCTATAGAAAAAATTGTACCCGCGCTAATAGAGCGGGGTTACCGTTTAGTAACCGTCTCGGAACTTATGAGCCATTCGGAAAATCCTGTTGAAGCAGGTAATGTTTATAGACATAGATAGCTCTAAACGACATATAAAAAGGCTGATGAGATTTAATTACCATCAATCATCAGCCCCGGCGTGCATAAGCACAAAACCGAATTTCTTGCATATTACAAAATCTCAAAACCTCTCACAGTTTTGTCATACCCTTCGAACTCTTAAGTTCTTAATTATATTAACCCAATATAAGCAAAATAATTCTAATTTTTCTATGCATTTTATATGCAATTTTGGAAAAAGCTGGTTAATGTTACTCCTTACACTCTCCCCAAATACTCCCCAGTTCTTGTATCTATTTTAACCATATCGCCAATATTTATAAATAATGGCACAGCCACAACAGCCCCTGTTTCCAGAGTAGCCGGTTTTGTTGCGCCTGTTGCGGTGTCACCTTTAAAGCCCGGCTCCGTTTCGGTAATTTCGAGTTCAACAAACATAGCCGCCTCAATACCAAATACTTTTCCGTTATGTGACAGTACCTTTACCGTGTCATTTTCTTTAACATATTTAAGGGAATCACCTACGTCTTTTGCGTCTATCTCAGACTGTTCATAGCTTTCCGTGTCCATAAAGTAGTAGAGATTACCGTCTTTATAGAGATACTGCATATCTTTTCGCTCAATATGGGCTTTTGGCATTTTTTCCGAAGGTCTGAAAGTCTTTTCAAGTATACTTCCGCTAACCAAATTCCTGATTTTAGTACGCACAAAAGCCGCACCTTTGCCCGGCTTTACATGCTGGAACTCAATAATTACATAAATATCTCCGTCAACTTCAATTGTAATACCATTTCTAAATTCACTTGCAGAAATCATATTAATCCTCCCACTCTGACCCGAATATATTATCCCACTATATCATTTAAAGCATGCAAGCCCAAAATATATGAAAACCCGCCAAATCCCGCAATATGACCTGCACAAACAGGCGCGGTTACACTTATCCTTCTAAATTCCTCTCTTGCGGAAATATTAGACAAATGCACCTCTACCACAGGAAAATTTATTGAATCAATGGCGTCCCTAATAGCGTAACTATAATGAGTAAAAGCCCCAGGATTGATTATAGCACCGTCAACACCTTCATAATGGCAGCTTTGTATGTAATTAATAATCTCGCCTTCAGAATTGGACTGAAATACTTCCAAATCCATATCAAGCCCGGTCGCCGCGTCTAATATCTGTTGATTAATATCTTCAATAAATTCACTGCCGTAAATATTTTTATCCCTAAGACCTGTAAAGTTTAGGTTCGCCCCATGAATAACACGAATTTTTTTCATATAGCCGCCACCCTTCAATCATAACCTAAGCAGCTAATGCCTAGGATTTTTAGATACTAACATCACAGCATTCATAGTAGCGGCAAGTACATCCACTTCAAATTGTTGCGCCAGTAATGAAGTTTTTGCATAAACTCCACCTTCATCTGTAACTATATATTTACTTGGTAAATTATTTAATGCCAGAGCCATTATATCCATACGGCACCTATCACATAAACAGCAATTGATATTTTGTGCGATTGTATCAAGGCTGTTTTCAACCAAATCACTCATGTAATTTTTGATAGCAATCATATATTTAACCCTCCGCATCATCTTCAGATTGCTTGCTTATGTTTTTAATAATATAACATAAACTTGGCAAGCAAGCAAGGGTTTAAGCAACCAAGCGTCATATCCTTTTGCTAGGGTGTGTCGACAATAGATTTTTCGAAAGCCATTGTCGACACACCCTAATAACAATAACCAGCAATAAATAAACTGCAACCTTGCTTTTCGGCTTATTTTCACCCACTAATTCAGATTCGCCTATTATTGACCTCTGGTTCTTAAATATTTGTCGATTATTTTCCTTTCTATCCCTCTCTTAAGACGGACGCTAAATTCGTCACGAGTAGCAATTGGTTTTACCAAAATAGCATAAATACCTAAGCGTCTTGCACACCAAATATCTGTAAATACTTGATCACCTATAAAAACCGTATTATCCGTCATTGCTTGTGCTTCCCGCATAACTTCTCTAACAGCCTTGCGAAACGGTTTTCTTGCCCTAAACTTCGCCGGTAATTTAAGCTCTTCATTAAATTTATCTACACGGCTTTTAGAGTTGTTGGAAACCAAGAGTACCGCAAATCCCATACCTTTAAGCCTCGAAAGCAAATCCATATTTTTGGAGGAAGGCTTGGGGATATCATAGGGCTCTATAGTATTATCAATGTCGAATATTAGGTTTTTTATGCCCTTTTTTAGTAAGTCATCATAATCTATGTGGTTAATACTATCCACATATTCATCAGGGAAAAATCGTTCAATCATATTATTCTCCAAAGTTTTATAAAAAAGTTATCAAAGCAAATGGCAAAAACAAATGCTGCCGCAGCAAAAGGTGCAAGAGGAATCTCCGCCTTTCGGGCGGCTTTGCCAAAAATAAGCAATAATACCGACATTAAAGCGGCAAGAACAAATGTAGTTACAAAAAACCCTAAAGCAAGCCATGTACCTAAGTAAAACCCTGCGGAAAACATAAGCTTAATATCACCGCTGCCTATCTGAGCACCTAATAGTCTTGCGGCAGCAGGCAAAATACTTGCCAATACACCGCCTGTAAAAGCCTCTAATATATGCCTATCGCCATATATCCAAAAAAACATAGGACACATAACTATTATAAACACTAATTCATTGGGAATTTTGCGAAAACTTAAATCCACCGATGAAATTATCAGCAAAAGGGATGTTACAATCAAGTTCACTGCCAAATACATGCCTTCGCCGCCTAGTAAAAACATTGCCGCAAAAGCGGCTGCTGTTACAGTAAAACCAATGGCTAATATAAGAGGTGACAGCCCTTCTGTACCGGACTCTTCCGCATATTTGCCCTTATAGTGCGGCAAAAGCAATTTAGCATAAAAAACACAAAGTATTGCGGATAGTGCCAGTGACCACCCTAAGAACTGCATCATTTTATCACCTGAGATTTAATAAGCTCACGAGCTTTTGCAATAGCTTCGTCTACTTTGGAAGCATCCGAGCCTCCCGCCTGCGCCATATTGGGCTTGCCGCCGCCCCTGCCTGATACAATTGGGGCAACCTCTTTAACTATATTGCCGGCGTGGAGCCCTTTAGCCGCCAAATCATCACTTGCCATAACCAAGATACTAACCTTGCCATCCAAAACACCAAAAAGTGCCAAAGCACCGGCACCTTTTGCTTTATCCCGTATCTTATCACCAAGAGTCCGCAATGCCGCCGCATCAATATTGTCAACCTTAGCGGCAATAATATGCACGCCGTTTACCTCCTCATGAGCATCACTTGCCCATAAATCGTCAACTATATTTGCCGAGCCTTCTGTTTTAGCCTTTTCAAGCTCTTTTTGCAGTTCTTTAAGCTGTACCATTGTACTTTCAGCTTTCTGAAAAACACTGTCAGCCGTCGTTTTCATGGAAGCTGCAAGGGCTTTTATTTTCACATCCTGCCCTTTGTAATAATCAAGCGCCGATTTACCTGAAAGTGCCTCAATCCTCCTAACGCCGGCGGAAACAGAGCTTTCCGACAATATTTTAAACAAACCTATTTGAGAGGTGTTGCTTACATGAGTCCCTCCGCACAGCTCGGCACATAAGCTTCCTATATTAACAACCCTAACTACATCGCCGTATTTTTCGCCGAATAAAGCCATTGCGCCCATATTTGCAGCCGATTCAATATCCGTATTAACCGTATTAACATCTAATGCTTCAAAAATGGCGTCGTTTACCATATTCTCTATTTTATCAAGCTCTTCATAGGTTATAGGTTCAAAATGGGTCAAATCAAAGCGCAGCCGTTCAGATGAAACATAAGAACCTGCCTGAGTTACATGCCCTCCAAGAACTTCTCTGAGAGCTTTATGGAGTAAATGAGTAGCTGTATGGTTACGCATAGTTGATTTGCGGCATTTTTCGTCTACGGATACCGTGCATCTTCCTCCAACTTCAATTTTTCCCGAACGTACTTTCCCTATATGGATATATTTATCTCCATCCACTTTTTTACAGTCGCATACTTCAAAAACGCCGCTCTCAGTGGTTATCGTCCCAATATCCCCTACCTGACCACCACCCTCAGCGTAAAAGGTTGTCATATCTAGGACGATAATCCCTTCTGCACCTTCTCCAAGTTCTTTAGTCTCTTTTCCTTCTATTATCAAAGAAATGACTTTAGGGGTATTTGCGCTGATACAGTCATAGCCTGCAAATTCAGTCGCAGGGATATCCATTGTACTGTAAATTTCAGTATCTGAACCCATAAAAGTACTCTCTTCCCTGCTGCCACGAGACATTTCACGCTGTTTTTCCATTTCAGTATTAAAGCCTTCTTCATCTACCTGAAGGTTTGCTTCCTCCAAAATCTCCTTCATAAGTTCAAGAGGGAAGCCGTAGGTATCATAGAGCTTAAAAGCATCAGCACCACCGAGTATTTTTGTACCATTCTTCATCCCCTCAATATGATTCATTAAATACTCCAGCCCTTGGTCAAGGGTTTCGTAAAAGCGATTTTCCTCAACGGAAAGTATTTTAAGTATATATTCCTTATGAGCGTTAAGCTCAGGGTATGCATCACCAAATTGGCTGACTACAACCTGGCATAATTCTGGCATAAATGTACGGTCTATACCCAGCTGTTTGCCATGCCTTGCGGCTCTCCTAAGAAGCCTTCTAAGTACATAGCCCCGCCCTTCATTGTTTGGAAGCACCCCGTCCGCAAGTAAAAAGCTTACAGCCCTTATATGGTCTGTAATAATCCTTACGGATATATCCTTATTTTCAGAACTGCCGTAAGCGTAGCCGCTCATAGTGCAAACAGCGTCCCTGATACTTTTCATAGTATCAATATCCATTATGGATTTAACGCCCTGCATAATAACACCCATACGTTCAAGCCCCATACCTGTGTCTATATTAGGACTTGCTAAAGGCTCATAAGACCCGTCTTCTTTTTTGTCGAATTGGGTAAATACCAAATTCCAAAATTCAGTATAGCGGTCACAGTCGCAGCCAACTGTACAACCCTCTTTACCGCAGCCAAATTCAGGTCCCAAATCGAAATAAATTTCCGAACATGGGCCACAGGGACCAACAGTGCCAACTTCCCAAAAATTATCCTCTTTACCCATTCTAAATATTCTATCTTTTGGGATGCCTACTTTTTTATACCAAATATCGAAAGCTTCGTCATCCTCAAAATAAACCGATGGATAAAGCTTATCCACAGGCATTTCAAGTACTTCCGTGCAAAATTCCCAAGCCCAAGGTATCACTTCATTTTTAAAATAATCACCAAATGAAAAGTTCCCAAGCATTTCAAAAAAAGTAGCATGGCGGTTGGTTATGCCTACATTTTCAATATCCCCTGTCCTTATACATTTCTGGCAGGTTGCAATCCTTTTAGATGGCGGTGTTGAAAGCCCTGTAAAATATGCCTTCATAGGTGCCATACCGGCGTTTATTAAAAGCAGGCTCTTATCATTTTCGGGCACTAATGAATAGCTTTTAAGTCTTAAATGCTCTTTTTCCTCAAAAAATTTAAGAAAAGCTTCTCTAATCTCACTTACACTCATGTATTTCATTATTAAATCATCCCTCCAAATAAAAAACGCCCCTAAAATAGGGGCGAAATAATCCGCGGTACCACCCTGATTGCGCTTATAAAATAAGCACCACTCATAACCGATTAACGCTCAGCACACGCCCATAGGGAAGTTGTATGAAAAGCAGCTTCAGCAACACGCTTGTCCGAAAACCTTTCAGCTATAAGTTTTCTCTCTTTAGGAGGCGTAATTACCTACTCATCTTTTCCTCTTTTGCTATATTTACCTACTTTAATTATAGTCACAAGGCTTGCCCTTGTAAAGCCTTTTTATTTATTTTTTTTGCTTAGGCTCCTTCGGATTAAATATAAGTGAAGCGATATAACTAAACACCACTGCTGCCGCAACGCCCCCTGCCATAGCTTTAAAAGCCCCTGTAAATATGCCCATAAAGCCTGCTTCATCTATCTCATTCATCACCCCTCTGGCGAGAATATGCCCAAAGCCCGGCAGAGGAACCGTAGCACCGGCACCGCCAAAGTCCACTAATGGCTGATACAGCCCAACAGCCGATAGAATGCAGCCTATTACTACAAAGCTCACCAATATTTTAGGCATGGTCATTTTTGTTTTATCCACCAATATTTGGGCTATAACGCATATAAGCCCGCCTACTAAAAACGCCTTCATATACTCCATAAAATCACCTCGTATTTTCTATAGCCACGGCGTGAGCTATGCCCGGTATACTTTGTCCTTGCTGGCTGGATGTGGGACTTAAAAGTGCCCCTGTAGGTACAAATAAGATTTTGTTTAGAGTCTGTTCTTTAAGAGCATTAAATAAATAGCCTGCAAAAGTAACTGCTGAGCAAGCGCAGCCTGAGCCGCCTGAATGGGTATCCTGCTTTGCTTTATCAAATATTTTTATACCGCAGTCTGTGTAGGTATCGTCAAGTTGATATCCTTTGTCTCCCATCAGTCTAAACGCCAATTCTCTGCCTATATAGCCTAAATCACCAGTTATAATTAAGTCATAGTAGGAAGGCTCCCGTCTTGTGTCTCTGAAATGGGCGGCAATTGTGTCAGCGGCGGCAGGTGCCATTGCAGCACCCATATTTGCGGCATCCACTACACCAAAGTCAACAATTTTACCTACGGTAGCATGAGTTATAAAAGGTCCATCCTGGCTATTTGAAAGAATAGTGCATCCGCTGCCTGTCACAGTCCATGTTGATGTAGGGGCGCGCTGGTTACCAAGCTCTAAAGGGGTTCTAAACTGCTTTTCCGCGGAACAAAAATGGCTTGAAGCTCCTGCTATAATTTTTTCTGCCGCACCTGAATCAATGGTAAGCGCACCTATACTCATAGCTTGCCCTATATTTGAGCAGGCGGAGAAAATTCCCCAAAAAGGCCTGTTTAAATGCATTACACCAAATGTAGAGCCTGTATTTTGATCCAATAAGTCCCCCGCTATGATAATATCAATATCCCGAGAGGATAAATCAGCTTTTTCTATCACTTTATTCAAGGCTGTTTCCACAATTTTAGACTCGGCCTTCTCCCAGCTTTCGCACCCATGAAGTATATCATCAAGTACCACATCAAAATATCTGGCAAGAGGCCCTTGCCCTTCCTTTGGCCCTACTACAGATGCGGTGTTTATAATCGACACGGGATTATCTATTTTAATAGTCTGCTCTCCCAAACGCTTAGCCATCAAAGCAGCCCTCCCTTTGAAAAGTAGTAAAAAACGCCTACAATCATAGAGGTAAATGTGCCAAAAACTATAACCGGTCCGGCTAAAATAAACATTCTGGCGCCTACACCCATTATATGCCCTTCTTTTTTAAACTCAATAGCCGGTGATGCAACCGCATTGGCAAAACCTGTTATAGGTACTGCCGAGCCGGCTCCGGCAAACTTACCAATCCTTTGATACAGCCCAAGACCTGTAAGGAGTACACCTATAAATATTAAAACAATTGATGTATATGTTGCCGCCGAATCCTGGGCTATACCGGCACTTTTAAATGTATTTAATATAAACTGACCGCCTATGGAAAAAAGACCGCCTATTAAAAAAGCTTTAAGAGTATTACTTATTATTTTTGAATTTGGGGATAATTCATTTACCAATTCTTGATACTTAGTTTTCTCCATTAATTAAAACTCCCTTTCACTGAGGGTCAAAAAAACCCGGAATAAGAAAATATACAAGAGAGCCTGCCGCCTTGCCTATAGCAAGGCATACCAAAAGCACTGCAAGCCCCCGCTTAAGATTAGCCCGCCTTGCCATTATAGGTATTACATTTAATGTTTCGGCCAAGGAGACGGCTAAACAACCGTAAAAGACCCCAGCCATAAGCCCTATTAGCCCCATTAGCGGTCTGCTTATATTAATATTAAAATTCAAAAGCCCAATAACAGTCCCAAAAATGCCGCCTGCTATAATAGCTTCCTCATATAGTATGATTTGACTTTGAGTACTGGTTTTTTGCGCTAATCTCGTTATTAAACCTATTTTGACTATAAAAGCAAACACTGCCCCTGATATTACCGCCCCTGATGCTGCCCCTATAATTATAACTGCTATATATCCCATATTACTCCTTTTCCCTTGGTGTACTAATTGTTTCAACTATAGTTTCAGTTACATCTTTTTCATACAAAGACATTTCTACTTGGACAGGAGTTGGGTCATTGGTTAACTTTTTCCCTCCAAAATGGTTGAAAAACGCAATTATCCCTACAGCAAGCCCAATAGAATAGGATACTTGTATAACAGCAATATTGCCGCTTTCTCCTAAAAAAAGCTCTGTGTATTTCTCAAAGACCTTTCCCATTTGAGAGTCCGTATGAAAGGTCATTATTGCAGTTGAGGCACCTACAAATAAGATGATACTTACAGCCGCTATCTTAATAAATGTTACAAGCTTATTTTCCTTTTTCTTATCAGCCCATTCTACGAGAACCTCTTTTTCACCGGTATTGACTATAGTTGCTTTAGGATGTTTTTTATGGATTGCTTTTACTATATCATTAAACTTTATAGCTTCATGAAACCTATCTGTTTTTTGCAGCAGTTCTATCCGTTCTATCTCTTGTTTTAAAGCTTGAGGCGCCTCTATATCAGCCACATCTTTAATACGAATGATGCTTTTATCTATAAAATGTACTTTCTTTTTGGTGTTTACATATATTTCCATATTTCACCTCATCTTTGCAAGAATAGTTTTTTCTTTGGAGAGCAAATTATACTTTAGAAATTGTTGGATTTATATTTAAATTCATCTAAAATAGTATCAGCTTTATAGCAAGCTATTGCTGATGCTGTTTTAGATGAGAGCTGTACTGTGCAAGCCGTGCGGCTTATCTAGATAAAATGGTAAAGGTTTTATTATTATTTTGTTCGGATTTAAGTATATAGCTAAAAAAGCTCTCTATCCATAATTTAGATAGAGAGCTTTTTTTAGCTATATTACATATTATTTTCCTGCTTGGATTTTTTTCTCATTCGTTTGTTTTCATACATTTTTTCATCAGCTATACCCAAAATTTCCCCTGCGGTCAACTCATTGTCCGATTCAACTGCAACAATGCCAAAACTTATGCTGTATGAATATGTTTTATCTTCCAAAAATTTATCATTTTTAAAACTATCATAAATCACATTCATTTTTTCATAAGCCTCTTCATAATTAATAGCCGGCGCAAGAATCATAAATTCGTCACCACCAAGGCGGCAAGCCATAGCATCAGGCGAAAAATCTCTCAAATGCTTTGCAGCATTTTTAATGTATACATCCCCTTCGTTATGCCCAAATTCATCATTTATATATTTTAAATTATCCAAATCTGTAAAAATCAAAGTAAAACTCTTTTTTTCATTTATCCAGTTATTAAAAGTAAGCATACCAAAAGATCTGTTATACAACCCTGTAAGGTTGTCCTGAAAAGCTTGTATTTCAAGCTCTTCTATTTTGTTCTTTGTCTCAGATATATCATTTATTACAAATACTTCTGCATTTGAATTGTTCCAGTCAAGTAAATAAGTGTTAATCATAAAGCTGCGTAGATTGCCGTTTTGGTCATATGCAATTTCAATTTCGCTTTTACTTTTACTGCCCAACCCATAATGGCTAGATATAATCCCAACAAGATTTTCTATATAACTAGCATCATTATTTACTTCACTTTCAGCTATATCGTTCATAAATAGTATTTCATGGGTGGATATATCTATAACAATAATCTGCAAAGGCACATTATGCATCAAAGCACTAAGCAAAAGGCTGCCTTGCTGAATTTGATTTATTTTACCCTCAAGGCTTTTTTGCCTTTCATCCATTTGCTCAACCATCAAATTAAAAGCATCAGAAAATTCTCCCATAAAATCAACCCGCTGCTGATAGTCACCTTGGGCAATTTGCTGTGCCTGCCAAGTCAAATGTCTTAAGGAAGCATGCAGTGATTTAAGGGGCGCAGCGATTTCATTACCCCTTGACGGCTGCTTACTATCCAACTCACCCCTGGAGAGAGCCAATGCCATAGCCTTAGCCTCTATGGCGCACTCAGCAAAATACTGAATACCACTAGCAAACTCCTGAATATCTTCAGGCAATTTCTCAATATCTAAAACGGCATTTGCCGGATTGTACAGAACATCACGTAAATAATTAAATAAAATTTCCAAATTCAGCTCCATCTCCAAGCACCGCCATTTGCATAACGATTAATCGCAATATCCTACTTTAATACAGCTCCATTAAATCTGCAAACCCTATCACCACTTGCCCAGCAATCAATTTCGCGAACATCGTATTTTTTTCCTGTATATGCTTCTAATATACCTGCAATAAAGCCCTCATCATAAATACAAACATTTTCATTGGTAATAGGAAGACCGCTGCAATCTAAATCCTGTCCTACAGTAAGTACAATATCGCCTGTTTCCGGATTAAAGCTCTCCATACGCAAAATGCCGATTTTTAAATCCATCAAAGTCTTTTGCAAATTAGCTACAAATGCATTAAAGTCCACTGTTAAATCTAATACGTTTTTAGAAAATTCCATCCCTGCTAAAAATCCAGCCTGACGGAAATATTCATTCGCTTGGTCGAGACCATTAGCCTTACTGAGGACATCTAACATTGTAAATTGCATGAGCCTGTAAACAAGCACCGGCATCTCTTCACCTAAGTCCCCGCGCCCTTCTTTAATATTGCCTAAAGCCTCCCATGAAAATTCCTCATGTCCTTTGTTTTTCATAAATACATTTTTCATTATTGCCCTCCTTATTTTTATAAATGAAAATAGTTAAACAACCTGAAAGGTCGACTGTAATAAAAACCAAGTTTAGCGTTTGGGGGTTTTAGCTTGTTTGATTATAAGACAAATAAATATACCGTTCAATAAAATATACCACAAAACAATCATATTTTCAATCGTTCTTTTAATGTTAATTTATTAACTAATGAAAATTTGCCACTGTTTTGACCCGATATTTACATTCGTGCCAAAACAGTGGCTTTATGTTTTTACTCTACTGTTTCATCCTGCTGCTTATTTTCGTTTTTTGTTAAATTTGAGTTGGCCGAAGTTGCTCCTTTTAAAACATCAATAAGATTCACACCGGTTAATGCTTCAACTGTTTCAGGTAACTGAGCAATAATATCAGTAACATATCCTGCTACTTTGGAAGCACCGGCAGGTTTGCCCTGACCACCGCCTCCTTGGTCTATAACTACAATCTTTTCAGTTTGAGCTATTGGGCTTGCAACATTCTTAGCAATCTCAGGCAAACGCTCAATCATCATTTGGATAACCGCGGCATCATTGTACTGCTTAAAGGCTTCCGCTTTCTTCATCATCGCTTCCGCCTCAGCAAGACCTTTTGCCTGTATAGCTTCCGCTTCCGCTTGACCTTGCACCCTTATCGCTTCCGCCCTTGCCGAGCCTTCAAGCTTAACCGCTTCCGCCTCCGCCTGGGCTCTGGTTACCTGTTCAAATTTCCTGGCTTCCGCAAGGCGTTCCTGACGGTATCTGTCTGCGTCGGCTTGTTTATTAACAGTGGCTTCAAGCTCTTTTTCCCTACGCTTAGCTTCCTGCTCGGCAAGTTCCGTTTCACGCTGTCTTCTTAAAAGCTCAACTTGCAATTCCGTTTCCGTTACTTCTTTTTTTACTTTGTTTTCCTCGATTTGATAAGCAGAGTCAGCAATAGCTTTTGCTGTTTCCTGCTCTTTTCTGTATGCCTGAATCTTAAGCTCTTTTTCCTTTGAGGCTTCCGCAACTTGAGTTTCCGCTAAAAGTTTAGCTTCTGCCCCAAGACGGGTGGCTTCTGCTGTTTTTACAACAGTTTCGCGCTCTGCGTCCGCTTCGGCTATTTGTGCATCACGCTTAACCTCAGAAATCCTCTTACGGCCAAGTGCTTCCAAATAACCGTTTGTATCATCAATAGACATAACTGTGAATGCTTTAATCTCAAGACCCATTTCAGCAAGGGCAATAGCGGCATTTTCCTGTACTTCGCTTGAGAATTTATCTTTATCCTGATAAATTTCCTCAACTGTCATTTTCGCAATAATTTCACGAAGTTTACCTACCAAAACATAACTGGATTGAGTAGCAATTTCCTGGCTGGTTTTATCAGTTGCCCCTCTAAAAAACTGCTCAACAGCTGAGTAGATAGACTCGTCATCAGAGCGTACTTTAACTACCGCAACACTTCTTACAGTTACCGGAACCCCTTGGCTTGAAATAGCGTTGTCAATATCCAGAGGTATCTTAATATTCTCCAATGAAATTACGTCATAACGCTGAAAAATCGGGACTACAATACCGCCGCCGCCGGAAATTATTTTCTTTTTCCCTACCCCTGTAACTACGGCTGCCTTGTTTTGCGGAATCTTTTTCAAAAGTGCGGTAAACATAAATATTGCACCAAATATAACCGCTAAAATCCCTACAACTACAGCAAGGTTAGGTATCACTTCAAGAAACTGATCCATTTTTTAAACTCCTCCTTTTTATTAAATATAATCACTGCTTTTTAACAAAATAAGTACTGCCTTCTACTTGAGTTATCTCAACGCTTTCGCCTTTGTTAACGGCATCCCCGTCCTCACTTTTAGCCGGACTTGTAACAACAGAGCCGCTTACACTAAAACTGATTTTACCATACCCGCCTTGAGGTATTGGGGAGATAACTTTAGCAATTTGACCAATTGTATCCTTTTTATTAAAAGTGCTTGTATTTTGCGCCCTTAGTAAGGGCTTTATCACAAAAAAATTTAACAAAGTAGCAATCAAAAAACCGCTTAAAAGGCTTATGGCTAAGACAATGCCGGAGCCTGCCGTTCCATAAAACCTGGGAGTCAATAATAACCCCATTCCTCCTGCTACAGTTAAAAAAACGGCTATCAAAATCGGCTTAAAAAAGGCAAATGCGCCCCCTTCAGTATCCAAAAGCCCTCCAAGTAAAAGGGATATGACTATAAACCCAACTCCCACTCCAAAAAAAACAAAATACATTTATGCACCTCCTTGCTTATGAAGACCATTTTCTACCTATCATATATGATACTAGAAATACAGCAATAAAGCAACAATATTGTTTACATCAAGATACAATTGAATTAAAATGGAAATATCAAAGTCTTGTGAGGAAAAAATGGAAACTTTTTTGATGTTAATAGTCACAATAACTATAGGGATAATAGGCGGTGTTGGTGCTAAGAAGCTTAAATTCATACCTGCCGCTTATATGCTGGGAGCCTTACTACTTGTTACAGTTTGGAATTTAACTGTAGGCTTTGCCTTTTTCCCTCAGGAGCTTAGGGTTGCAACTCAAATACTGGCAGGCACTTATTTGGGTCTTAGTATTGACAAAAGCAATCTTTATTCTATCAGGACTCTTATAAAGCCAATAAGTATTATTTTAACCTTGTTTTTTATAAACGCCCTTGTATTTGGCTATATTGTTCACAGATTTTTTGGTACGGACTTAGTAACGGCATTGTACAGCTTTGCCCCCGGCGGCGTTGCTGAAATGGCTATAATAGCCGACAGCTTTGGTGCTGATGCCGGTATGATTACAGCAATGCAGCTTTTGCGGCTTATAACGGCATTTACATTTTATCCCTTTTTGTTTCAGATACTTGAAAAGAAAGGCATTATACAGACAAATAGAAAAGATGAGCCTCAAAAAACACCTGAAAAGCTTGAAAAATCAGCTAAAATCATTGATGTAGATTTAAGCAGGCAGGAAAAAATCAAGGGCTGTGTCATTGCTTTATCCTTTTCCTCAATCGGCGGTATAATAGGGCTTATTTCAGGAGTACCTGCGGGAGCTATGGTTTTTGCCATGGCAAGCGGGGTTATGGTAAATATATTCTACCCAAAAGCTTACATGCCCCTGCAAATGCGCTTTATGGCTCAAATTATGGCTGGGATTTTTCTTGGTATGCGTATCACTCCCGAAAGTGTCGAAGGTATAACCCGCTCAGGAGGACCTGCTTTGGTTATGGTTTTAAGTATGATAAGCGTACCGCTGCTCATAGGCTGTATAGTCCATAAATTAACCAAAATGAAACTTGGGACAAGCCTTTTTTGCTCAACTCCCGGAGGGATGTCTGAAATGAGCCTTTTGGCAAAGGATATGGGCTTTGATTTTATGACGGTTTCAATCACTCATTTAGCACGGATAATAGCTGTAATTATTGTATTTCCCCAGTTAATAAATTTATTTTTAAGGATTATACCCGGCTAACAACAAAGCAATTTTTTGAGATTTTTTTCGTATAGCAAGGAAGCACCGACGACGCATATGCGTAGCTAATCTGCTAGGAGGGGCTGACGTAGCAATACGAGAAAAAGCCAAAAAAGGGCGACGTTTTTAGCCGGGTATAAGCCGAAGGGATTGTGATGTGAGATGACAATGAAATTACGAAAAGATGCCGCTTATGTAATCGAAAACACTTTGAAAGAAATTAACCCCCATAAAGCGGTACAGGACGCGCTTAAGGATTATACCGAAAAAGCTTATATCTTTGCCATTGGAAAAGCCGCTTGGACAATGGGAAAGGCTGCTTGGGAAGCCTTGGGTGAGCGCGCCCTTGGAGGGGTTGTAATAACAAAATACGACCATAGTATGGGCGAAATTGGTAACTTGCACATTTTCGAGGCAGGTCACCCTTTGCCTGACGAAAACTCTGTGGCGGCAAGTGAGTATGCCCTTAATTTATTCGGTTCTCTCAATGAAGGTGATAATATTATTTTCCTAATATCCGGCGGCGGCTCGGCTCTCTTTGAGTCCCCTGAGGATGGGGTTAGCTTGAAAGATGTTGAAGGGCTTTCTAAAGAGCTTATACTCAGCGGCGCGGATATAAAACAGATAAACACTGTAAGAAAGCGGATTTCAAGAGTAAAAGGCGGGAAATTTGCGAAAATTTGTGATCCTGTAAAGATTTATTCGATTATTTTGTCTGATGTTTTGGGGGACGATCCGGGCTTTATCGCCTCAGGACCTGCTTACGCGGATTCAAGCGGTGTTGATGCAGCCATTAAAATAATAGAAAAATACGACATTAAAGCCTCCGGTCATTTAATGCCCTTTCTTAAAAAAGAATTGCCGGCAACAGTTACAAATGCCGAAACCCGCATAATCGGCTCCGTGGCACAGCTTTGTAAAACTGTATCAGAGATTTTAGAGGGTTTAGGCTACACCCCTTATGTTTTAACGGAAAATATGTCCTGCCAAGCACGAGAGGCAGGGGCTTTAATAGGCTCTATCGCTGCTAAAAACGCTGTTGATCCGGCGTTTAAGACCCCTTGCGCCATAATATTCGGAGGTGAAACTGTTGTAAAAGTTACAGGCAAAGGTAGCGGTGGCAGAAATCAGGAAATTGCCCTGTCTGCGGCTTCTCATATAGGAGGACTGCCTAATGTATGCATTTTCTCCCTTGGCTCCGACGGCACAGACGGACCCACAGATGCGGCAGGGGGCGTGGTAGACGGGACTTCTTACAAAAAATATTTAGATTTTGGCACAACACCTGAGGAGTGTCTAAACGATAACGACGCTTACAACCTCCTTAAAGCTTGCGGTGACTTGCTTGTCACAGGTCCTACAGGCACAAATGTCAATGATGTGACTGTTATATTAATCTCAGGGGAGGCAAAGTGAGAAGCTATGGAAAACAAACAGGTGTTCGATGATTATGTTTTGCAATATGATAAATATAGGTCTACATATGTCAAGGAATTATTTGATGATTTGTTTAGCTACTCAAATTGCAATAAGGATAGCTTCGTTGTTGAAGTTGGCTGCGGAACGGGACAGGCTACTTCCTGGGTGCTTAAAACCGGCTGTGCCTTAAAAGCAATTGAAATAGGCAAAAATTTATGCGAATTTACAAAAGAAAAATTTAAAGATCACAATAATTTAGAGGTTATAAATATGCCTTTCGAGGATTATGAAGTGAAAGAAAACAGTGTGGATTTAATATATTCCGCATCGGCTTTTCATTGGATTCCTGAGGATATCGGCTACCCTAAAGTGTACAAAGCCCTAAAACAAGGGGGTTCTTTTGCAATATTCGGCTGCCCTGTTGAAATATCTGATGAAAATAAAAAGTTGAAAGACGAAATAGAAGAGCTGGAAATGGAGTATTTCCCTGCTAAAAATACGCTTACACATGAAGATGAAAACCTGACCATACAACAACAATATGAAAAATATGGCTTTAGGGACTATTTTTACAAACAGTACTCCACATTCAGAGGGCTTGAGGCTAATGAGTATATTGGATTGCTACTGTCTGTCTCCGCATACGGTAAACTTGATAATAATATTAGAGATGCGCTTTTTGAGAAAATGCGAGGTAAAATTAATAAATATGGCAGGGTTCAAGTCCATGATAAGATTGATTTGCATATTTGCAGGAAATAAGCGGTAAAAATTTACTTATAAGGAGTTTTCTCTTGAATTTCTATAGCTATATATACTTGTGATTTTATGCGTTGCTGTGCGTCAAAAACGTACAGGGGGAGACGGTGCCTATCACCCGCTTTTTCAAAGTGTGTGACTCACTCTGACACTTTCCGCAAGGGGCAAAAGATGCCTACGGGCTCTGCCGAGGGCTTAGACCTCGCCGCCGTTGGCGGTGGTGTTGCTGCATAAATGGAAAAATGAGGATTAGAGATGACTCTATAAAAACATTCTTGTTTTGTTGCTTACACGAACAGATCGCCCAGCGATTTATATTAAACATGGAGGTTACCAATGACGGAATTCACCCTAACTCCACAGCAAGCGGACAACATCCAAAATAAATTCCGCCGCTGCCGCAACATCCAAACGGTGATTGTGAGTGTTGTGTTGGTCGCATTCATTGTGGGTGGCGTGCTGTTCACCATCCACGTTGCGCGTATGCCAGGATTAATAATGACTATTTTTTGCAGCTCCCTTGGCACGCTGGCGCTGTTTGGCTCGGTAAAAAATACGCGTAACGGTTATTGGGATAATCTTGCCATACTCAAGTTCTTCGCAATAAAAATCACCACATGGGAAGAACGCAAAGTCGTCCTTGACCGCGGGAACGTTGTCGATGTCCGGTGGGTATATACGTTCACCTACATCAATGAGGCAGGCGTGACGCAAACCGACGAATGGCGCACAGCGGTGCGAGTGAAGGACTTTGGCTCCGGAGACACGCTCATCGTCATCCAAAATGCCAACGGTGCGAAGGAACGTATGCCGCAACGGGAATTTAATCAACGGTATTTGGGTGAATAATAAACGGGAGGTCGCCGTGATTGTAATAATTATGAGTTTTAGAAAATATGCCATACATGATTGAAGTTAGGCTAAAACCTAATTGAAAAATTTGTATATATCAAAGAACATGGAAGTGAAAAATTTATGGAGCAGTTTGAAAATAAGTAAGTCCTATAATCCAAAACGGACATCTCGCAAGTGTCCGTTTTCTGTATTATTCCGTGATTTTCCCAACGAGTACAGCCCCATCTTATTAGTGTCTTTTCTTACACCTGCTTAGGTATGTAGTGTCTTGCATCTTGCGATTTATTGCGAAGAATTATAGGTAAAGATAAAGTGGGCTGACGTATTTTACGTCAGCCCTAACAATTTCTAAATTTTCGCCAATATTTGCACAGCCTCTTCCGGTATTATAATTTCCCCATGTTCCATCAAATGGTATTTGGTAATTACCCCGGAAATATATTTTTGTCCGTATTCATTCAAAACGGCT
Organism: Defluviitaleaceae bacterium; assembly: GCA_009779915.1. Classification (GTDB taxonomy): domain Bacteria; phylum Bacillota; class Clostridia; order Lachnospirales; family UBA5962; genus WRBA01. The sequence goes on from WRBA01000007.1 coordinate 54,103, forward strand.
TCAAACGTCCGGTAGCTTTGGGCACTTAATTGGTTATCAAAAACCATAAAATATTCACCGTTATATTTATACATACTGCTTTCTCCATTAAAGCTGTCAAAAAGCCTTGACGAAAGATTAATCGCATCATCCATTTGCTTAAACGAATAGATATAAATATTTGTCTTTACCGGTCGTGAATATCTTTCATAAGGATTTTCTCTTCTAGGAAACTTATTATGTTCTCTTGTTTTTGGTAAAAGATTAAATTTAGACTCAATATCCTCACTTGAAGAAACTTTTGTCACAATAATCATAATACTATCAACAGCAACGGGAATAGCCTCTATCATAAGAGGGGTATTTTCAGCTTCAAAGCCGCATTGGTCGTAGGCTTTTTCCATCATCTCTCTAAAAAGATCCTGAGTTTTTTCAGAACCATAAGCAAGTTCAGTTATTTTTATATCTTTCTCAACTAAATCCGCTTTGTTTAAAACGAACTTTACTTGATTATCGCTAATTTTTTCAATTTTCATATTATCACGTCCTTAAGTTCTCTACAAGTAATTTATCGCCAAAAGCTATACATTACTACAGTAGTAATAATCTCCAAATAAGACATGAAAGGGGTTAGGCATACCTTCACACGCTAAGTATATACAAAATTTCATATCCTGTAAAGAGGTAATAAATTTTGTAAGCTCAAATTAAGAATATTGTAATACAAAAAAACAGTTTTTTTGAGCTTATTTTACTATATTTATGAAAAATAAATGAATTGTGAGTTGACATGTATAATTTAAGGCACTAAAATATAATAGTAGAAGATAAAGATATATAATCGGGAATAGTTTAGGTTGATTAAAATCTAGACTAAGGAGGGTACAAATTGAGCAAAGATTATTTTAAAGATAAAAATGATGAAAATACAGATTATGACTATGATGATGAAATGAGCCGTAAAGCAGTAGGGAAGCTTATGACAGGGTTGGATGACGATGGAGGGGACAATGGTCCTCTTTCTGTACCTGGTAAACCTGTTGTGCGCGCTATTAGGATTAACAGCGAAAAGATTAAACAGGAAAAAATCAGCACAAGTGTTTATGATGAAAGCCGTGCCATAAGACCAAATACTTCTGATGATGCTATCGTAACCGGCTTTAAAGAAGAGGAAGTGGAAGAAACCCCGCCGGAAATTGAAGTGCCTCCTCCTGTGCCGGAAGAAGATATAGGTGATAAAGTTAGAACAAGGCGTCCTAATATATTAAGAGAAGAATCCAGCGGTGACCGTGAAGAGCGAGAGAAATATAGAAAGCAATTTTTGGGGGGATACACCGATCATAGGAGAAAAGGGCTTGATTTGATGACAGGCGCGGCTCCGGAAAATGGTGAGACCAGAAGAAGACCTGCCGTACCCTTGGAAGATGAGCCGGTTAAGAGAGTGACTTCTTTTGATAGCGAGCTTGATAAAATAGAAAAAGAGCCTGAAAGCGTACCTCGCAGAAGACCGCGGGAAAACACTTTAGATGCTGCTGATATAAAACAGCCTAAAAGACCACGGAGGCAAAGAGAATCTTCGGAAGAGGATGGTGCAATTGTTACCTCAAAACGCTCTGAAAGAAAAGAAAGGCAGCCTATGTACGCTGCAAATGCTGCTGCCCAGCCTGTTTCTTATGACGCGCCTATATTTAAGATAATAGCTGCTGTTTTTGTTGTCATGCTTGTTTTAATGGTGATTCTTGTAATTAATATTAATGGTGCAAACAGCCGCGTAAGAGAACTGGAAGCTGAAATAGTTCAATTTGAGGAAGATGTTGAGGAATTAGATGCTTTAAGAGCGCAAAATTCATCTTTCCAATCACAAGTAGGTAATTTAACGGAAGAGCGCGCTTCGCTGCAATTACAGCTTGCGGACTTGGAGGCACGGCTTATGGCTGCGGATGCCAGTAACGTGCCGCAGATTTACACTCCGGGCAGCGAACCGGTTATACCCGGCGGCACCCAAAGCTATACTGTCCGCTCTGGTGACAATCTTTCAAGGATTGCGGCAAGCTTTAATTTAGGTCCTAATGGGGTTGATGCTATAATGCAAGCTAACGGTCTTCCCAACACTAATATTACGGTAGGTCAAACTTTGATAATACCGAGTCCGTAAAAGTTTTCGCGGTTTTTCTTTAGCACAGCTTTAGAAAACCGCGAAATTATTTATATATAAAAGGAGAGTATAATGGATCCAGAAAGTATGAGTTTGAATGATTTACGCGAGGCGGCAAAAGAATTAGGTATTAAAAACATAGCAAAATACAGAAAAAAAGAATTGATAGAACTTATTAATGAAGAACGCAAAAAGCAGAGCGCGGGGAAAAAAGAGGAAGTTGAAAAACCTATTGAAAAGCCTGTCGAAAAACCCGTGGCAAATGTTCCTGTTATAAAGAAAATATCCCCTGCCCGCGAACCGGAAAAAGTTGACAGTATAGGCTTTGCCAAACAACAAGGTATAGAGCAGCTGGACAGTGGTATTACAGAAGAAGGCGTACTTGAAATTATGGCTGATGGATTTGGATTTTTGCGGATGTCAAATTTTCTGCCGGGGCCTAAGGATATCTATATATCTCCATCACAAATCAGGCGTTTCAACTTAAAAACCGGTGATTTAATCATGGGCAATATACGGATTCCTAAAGAGAATGAAAAATTCGCAGCACTTCTTTATGTTAAAACTATCAACGGCGACCTGCCGGAAACCGCCCGTAAACGTAAAAATTTCGAAGATCTTATTCCAATTTACCCTTTAGAAAAAATACAATTAGAAACTGAGGGCAGTGAGCTTTCCACAAGGCTTATTGATTTAATTGCGCCTATAGGCAAAGGTCAGAGGGGCATGATTGTTGCGCCGCCAAAAGCCGGTAAGACCATACTTCTTAAAAAAATAGCCAATGCTATAAAAATAAATCACCCTGATATGCATTTAATAGTACTGCTCATAGACGAGAGACCTGAGGAAGTAACTGATATGCAGCGCTCTATCGAAGGTCCTAATGTGGATGTTATCTACTCTACCTTTGATGAGCAGCCGGAACACCATAAACGAGTTGCCGAAATGGTTTTGGAGCGTGCTAAGAGACTTGTTGAGCAAGGTAAAAACTTGACTATACTCCTTGACTCTATCACAAGGCTTTCAAGGGCGTATAATTTAACAATCCCTCCAAGCGGGAGAACTCTATCTGGCGGGCTTGACCCTGCGGCACTTCATATGCCCAAGAAATTCTTCGGCGCAGCCAGAAATATTGAAGGCGGCGGCTCTTTAACAATACTTGCCACAGCCCTTGTGGACACCGGCTCAAAAATGGATGATGTTGTTTTTGAGGAGTTTAAAGGCACCGGAAATATGGAGCTTGTACTTGACAGAAAGCTTTCGGAAAAGCGAATTTTCCCTGCCATAGATATAAATAAATCCGGCACAAGAAGAGAGGAAAATCTACTTAACCAAAGAGAGCTTGAAGCCGTATATTCAATCAGAAGAGTTATGAGCAAAATGACAACCGAAGATATGACTGAGAGCATTATTGATATGCTTATTAAAACCCAAACTAATGAGGAGTTTGTGCAAAGAGTGCCTGCACTTGAGAATATTTATAACGCTCGAGTAAAATAAACCACCCTACCACAAAAAGCAAGCATGGGAGCTTTTATGAGCAAGATACATCGCATATCGTCATTAATGTTGTAGTGAAATTAGCGTTCGCACTGTCATTAGATATGTACCGAAATTGAATTTTGCTGGTCATTAGAGTTGTAGCGAATTAGATTTTTGCTCGTCATTGCTAGGAGCCTAATGCGCTGAAAGCGTGTTGGCACAAAGTGCGTTAGCGACGGGTTAATCTATAACCTATTACGTGATGAGATTGCTTAAGGCTCCCGCTACCCATTAAAGCAAAGCTTTAATGGGTTCCCGCTCGCCCTCGCAATGACGAATGACGAGCAAAGAAGTTAATTTCGTTACAACTCTAATTACAGATAAGCAAATTATCCCTTCACATTTTCCTAGCTTTAATTACAAAAGTTACGGGAAAGATTTTAGCTTTCCTTGCTAAAACACCGCTGCCCTTTCTGAGCATATTTTCATCGGATTCCTCTATCACTTTTTCAATTAAAAAACCTGCTTTTGCCAAGGCATTTAAATAGGTAGACAGCTTATAATCCGCCAGCATAAGAGTACCCTCACCAAGAACCAGCGGATACCTGGACTCATCAAAATAGCATTTTTTAAATACAAATTCATCATTCTCTGCGGCAACACATTTATGTATAGGATGTGACCAGCTGAAAATAAATACGCCGTCTTTTTTTAAATAAGAAGCAATCTTAGAAAAAGTAATGTCAAGATTAGTACTCCATCCTATAGCGTAAATCGAATAAACAAAGTCGAAATAATCTGTTGGTATGCCACACTCCTCTTCCATAGGAGAACATATAAATTTTGCCGTAAAACTGTGTTTATCCAAAAGTTGTTTCGCTTTTTCGATTTGATTTTCTGATATATCCATACCCCACATTTCAGCGGGTTTCCGCTCTCCGATATACTTTAAAGAGCCGCCGTTTCCACAGCCTATCTCCAGCAGTTTTTTCCCTGAAATGTCGCCAAAGAGTTGATGTTTTTCCTCCGAAACAAATAATCCGTATTCAGGCAGTACAATCGCGCTTAAAATCTCATTCCCTCTCGTGCTCCAATATAAGGCGTTTGTTTTATAAACCTCATCTTTTTCCATATTACACCGGCAGCCTTTCATATTTATTCACATATTCAATCAACCCGCCCACCTCATAGAGGGCTTTATTTATGAGGCTTAATTTACCTAAATTTGCTAAAATTTTGCCTTGGGTAATCCCTGTCAATAAGCCGTTTTCATCCAGTTCAATCTCCAAAAAATCCCCATCCTGAAAAAAGTCTGTATTCCCTTCAATCAGCAATATCCCATTGTTCATAGCATTGCGATAAAAACTGCGGGCGAAAGATTTTGCGATAACTACATCAAAACCCGCCGCTTTAACCACCATAGCAGCCACTTCCATAGCCGAACCGCAGCCGAAATTATGCCCTGCCGATAATATATCACCCTGTTGGATTCTTTCAAAAAAACCTTCGGCTATATCGGCGAAAATATACTTCTTCAAAATATCACAATCCGTTGTATCACGCTTATGCCTCGAGGAAATTATATAATCCGTATTAATATCATCGCCAAATTTATGGACAAAGCCTTTTTTTATACTCTCACCCATTAATAACATCCTCCGGATTTGTAATTTCACCTGTTATAACGGCGGCGGCACACACTAAAGGGGAGGACAGGTAAATATCTGATTTAATATTACCCATTCTCCCTAAAAAGTTACGGTTAGCAGTGGATAAAACCACCTCACCATCTCCGGGCACCCCTGCACTGCTGCCGCAGCATGGTCCGCAGCCCGGCGGCAGTATCATTGCGCCGTGGTCTAAAAATATATTGATATATCCTGCTTTTACAGCTTCACTATACACATCTTTACTGCCCGGCACTACTAAAAAGCGCACTTTACCTGTAGATTTATGTTCTCTAAGCAATCCGGCTGCCACAGCCAAGTCCTTCAAGCTGCCGTTTGTACAAGTGCCGAGAAGTACCATATCAACTTTCACACCAATGACATCACTAACAGGTGCGTAAGCGTCAACCTTGTGAGGCCGCGCCACGCTGCAAGTTACATCAGATAAATTTATTAACAATTCTTTTTCATAAACCGCAGTCTCATCAGGGTGTACTACACCTGATGGATCCAGCCCCTTATCCAAACACCACGCCTCAGTCACCTTATCAAAAGGCATGATTCCAAATTTCGCGCCGCACTCAACTGCCATATTACAAATGGTGAACCTATCCTCCATATCAAGAGCAGCAATACCAGAGCCATGATACTCCAAAGCATCGTATAAGGCACCTGAAGCTCTTAACTGCCCTGTTATATACAGTGCAACATCTTTTACAGTTACATAGCTTTTAAGCTCTCCTTCCAAAACAACTTTTACGGAATGAGGAACTTTAAACCACAACTCCCCAAAATGCATTGCAACCGCCGCGTCAGTAGCCCCAATCCCAGTCCCAAGAGCTGATACAGCACCATAGGAACATGAGTGTGAGTCCGCGCCGATAAAAAGCCCGCCAGGATATATATGCCCCTTTTCAAACATAAGCCGGTGGCATATACCCTCACCGCTTTCGTACAGGCGCGTACCGTACTCTTTACAAAACTGTCTAATCATATCATGATGCGCCGCAACTGACGCATTAGGGCAAGGTACATAATGATCGATTATAAAACCAATTTTATCTTTATCAAACACCTTTTGATTTTTCAGTTTGTTAAAAACCTCTATAACCCATGGTCCTTGGGCGTCGGGTACCATTACAAAATCGACTTTGGAGGTAACTATATCGCCGTGTGCTACCTGGCGGCCGCTTTTTATTGATAGTATTTTCTCTACAATAGTTTTACCCATTGGCAATCTCCATAGTTGCTTTCAAAAACTCGTCCACTTCATCAGCTGTATTAAAATGCATAGGGGAAATACGGACAAGCGAATCAAGCCCAAGTGCTTTAAGCTGCCTGCCGGACAAGATATTAGTAACAGCCCTGTCAAACACCACAATACCCTTGTCAATATACTCTTTCACAGCCTCCGAGCCGGATTTGTTTGCGAATGTAATAGGCAAAATACAATCCCTGTTTGTTAAATCCTCACCGATAAAATGAGTTTTTGCCCCTTTTATATTTTTAAGCCCTTTGGCTTTATCCGAGCCGTTTAGCATCCTATGAAGTATAGCGCGTTCGTGGAGTGCTATCCCTTCCATTGCTGTGAGAATGCGCTCTCTTCTGTCCGCGCCTGCACCGAGAGATTCACCGAGCCAATCAAGGTAATCCACAACAACAGACCAGCAGCCCCATGCGGCAGGTTCCGCCGAACCAACTTCCCAATCGGTAATATCCCGCTCTAAAGTACGCTCATGAGGCAGCCTTGCACACCTATCAGACACCCAGCCAATACCTTGCCCCCGCTTGCCAAGCATTTTGTAAGGGGTAAAGCCTACAGCGTCCACCCCAAGCTCTAAAACGTCCGTAGGACCGTGAGGGACATGTTGGGTTAAATCCAGCAATATGTACAAATCAGGCTTGATTTTCCGCGCTTCTTCTATAATGGTTTTAGCGTCGCACAGTACGCCGGTGATATTTGAAGCATATATAAATGATAAAAGACAAGTATCTTTATCAATATGTTTAAGTATCTCCTCAGGCTTTACCGTGCCGGTTTGGGGGTATGTTTTTGCCACTCTAAGCTCTTTGCCTGCAATGCCGGCATAATATTTTGCGGAATCATATGATGCGGGATGCTCCAAGTCTGTGGTGACTACATTTGAGCCTTCCACACCAAAAATAATAGCCTGTGTCATATGATATAAAACCCTTGACGCCGTTTGAGAAGAAAACACAATGCCGGAATCCTTTGCACCGAGAAAAAGCCTTGTATCCTCCACTCCTTTTACCATCATTTCCTTAAGATGCGCCGAGGCTTTAGACGGTCTGTTAGGAGAGTCCGGAAAAGCCGTTTCTTTTGCGATAAACTCAGAAACTTTCTTAAGACGCAAAGAGCCTCCCGCGTTTTCAAAATAAATCCTTTTGCCTGCGTATGGGTCATAATCTACATAATCCAGCCGGGAGCGTATCTGTGCCAATAATTCAGGCGAAAAAAACTCCCCTTGTTTGTACTTGTCCATAACTAGACCTCCAAATATTATGATTTCATCAGCTCTTCAAAGTTCTTCAAAGCTTCCGGTATATCAATATTTTGCGGACACAATGGGCTGCATAAACCGCAGGATATACAATCGGAAGGTCGCTCCCCTTCTTTTAAGGCACCAAAAGCCGACCTTAACATCCAAGCTATTTCAAACCCTGCTTCATTATACATAGTTAAAAGCATAGGTATATTAAGACCTTTAGGGCAGGCTTCCATGCAGTATTGGCAGGCTGTACAGGGGGCAAGCTCTGTTACAGTTTCCGCTATTTGCAATAAAGTTTCGGTTTCATCTTTCGTCATTGGGTCGTACTTTTCAAATATACTCAAGTTTTCCTTAAGCTGCTCCAGCGTACTCATGCCGCTTATTATAACAGGCAGATTATCAAGGGACTGTAAGTATCTAAACGCCCAAGCCGCCTGAGAGTCATTAGGACGAAGGGCTTTTAATATATCGTCAACTTTTGTACCTAAATTTGCCAGTTTGCCGCCGCGCATTGGCTCCATAGAAAGGACGGACAAGCCGTTCTTTGTTAAAACATCATATTTCTTATTAGCTTCCTGAAGGATCCAGTCTAAATAATTTAGCTGTATCATAGCAAATTCAAACTCTTCTTTACAATTTTTAGCTTTTAAATACTCAAGAAATTTGGCAATCGTATCATGACGGCCGTGAGAAGAAAATCCCAAATGACGTATGCGCCCTTTTGCTTTCTCTTTTAAGAGACTATCAACAATACCTATTTCCTCATTGGTATAAATGTTATATGTAGTTTCCGAAACATTGTGCAGAAGATAAAAATCAAAATAATCAACGCCGCATTTTTCAAGCTGATACTCAAAAATCTCTGTTGGGGACGAGTAGGTTTTGCTATCTAAATTAAAGCCCCCTACTTCGAGCTTGCCTTCCGCGTATTTTAACATATTGCCCGGCATTTTAGATGCAAGATACCAGCTGTCGCGAGGGTATTTTGACAGAGCCTTGCCAATAAACACTTCCGAATCGCCGTTATGGTAGAAATATGAAGTGTCAAAATAATTAACCCCATGCTCGTAAGCGTACTCAATAAGCTCTGTGGCTTTTTTGTAATCAATAGGGGCACCGTAACCCTGCTCTGTCGCAGGAAGACGCATAACCCCCATACCAAGCCATGAAAGCTTTAAATCTTTAAATTGTTTGTAAATCATGAATTTTCCTCCTTTAGGGCTATGAGTGGTAAACTAATTAGCCTATAAACCCAAACAAATTAAACTCCGTAAGCCCCAACGCCAAGGAAACAGCGGCTATAAGGGCAAGGTGCAGTGGATATGCGATATAAAACAGCCATTTAGCTTTTTTGCCCCGCTCCCCGTTATAATTTCTTATAAGAATCGCGCCTAAAAAGCAGCCAATGGCAAATGTAGGCATTGCTAAGGCAACTTCCGGCGCAAAACCAAAGCTGTCAAGGAGATATTGAGCATCTGCTTCCATGCCGGGGGTATTTTTCATTGCCATTATTGCCATTACTCCAAATGCAGACAGGACGCCGATAACTCCCCAGATTGTCCCTGAAATAACGCCGGGCAAAGTGCGTCTTTTGCTTTCTTCTTTTATTGTGTAATACCAAAGAGGCACTAAAATACCTATAAACATTAAATCCATAAACATAGCCACTACGCAAGCAACAATAAATAAAAGCCAAAACAAAAAGCGTGATTTTATATTGTCATACATAAGCAAAACTATAAGGCTTAAATTTATAGTAAACAAAATGTTTAGAAACGGACCGGGCATAACTGCGGTTATGCCAAGTACCATTGGATGAAATGCTTGAGCTATAAGTCCAAATATTAATAGTCTGGACATATATTTTTTCAAATTAGAAGTATGCTTATAACCTTCCACTACAAAAAATGCCATTATAGTATAAGTTAAGCCCCCGGCACCATAGAACAGCAAAAGTGCCCCAAAGGGCAAAATCGAAGCCCACGCAATAGCTATATGGTTTAAAACCATACCAATTACCGCAATCCATTTTAGTGTATACGCATCAAAAGATAAATTTTTCATTTTTCAACCTCTTTCATTATATTATTTATACATTAAGTATAAACGGAAACAGTGCTATTACCAGTAAAAAAGCCAAAAGATTAAACAACCCTCCTACTTTCACATAATCCATAAAGCGATAACCGGCTGATAAGGTCATAGTCATCGGCGGGGTGGATACAGGGGTAGCATAACTTATATTTGCGGCAATTACAACAGCCATAACCACGGATTTAACGTCAAAACCTAAAGTCATGGCAACAGAAATTGCAATGGGAACTAAAAGAGCGGCTGTAGCCGTACTGGACATAAAATTGCCTAAAATAACAGCTACAAAAGCGAGAGCTGCACATAAAAGCCAAGGTGATACTCCATCTCCCAAAAAGCTTATCATAGTTTGAGCTACCAGCATGCCGGCTCCGCTTTGCTCAAGACCTGCTGATAAACCTAGAGAACATGCTATGACTATTATAGTGGTCCAGTCCATTTTTTGATAGACTTTTTTTTGGGATATACAACCAGTCACTACACATATAGCCGCCCCAACCATAGCAACAGTACCTACTGTCCACAAGCCGCTTATAAAGCCTACTATACAAAAAAGCAATACTCCTGCAGAAATATAGCGTTTAACAGTATTTTTAGGGTCAGGCTCACTTTGGGGTAATTCATCAGTCTGTATTACTCCTTGGTCGTCAGCTATTTCAGGGAAGGTAAATACCTTCTTTTGCAGGATATGCCCAATAACAAGATAATAAACCAAAAGTAATATAATAACAGGCCCTCCCGCAAGACTAAGCTCAAAAAATCCTATGGTGTCATGCCCGCCGTCTCTAAGTGCCGACTGAGCAATAAGCTGAGGGGTAGAGCCAACCGTAGTCAGCCCGCCGCTGGTTACAGCGGCTATGCCAATTATCATATAGGTATTTTTCTTCAAAAATTTCCCATTTGAAGCGGCAACAGCGGCAGATGCTATAGGCAGCATCATAGCCATTGCGGCAGTGTTGCTTAAAAACGCAGCCGGAATAGTAGCTACAAGTATAAGAACGATTACAAACTTCTTCTCATTTGTACCGACTGCCGAAATAATTTTCTTACCTAAAACCTGTGCTACTCCTGTTTCAAATAAAGTACTGCCTACAACCAACATTCCAGCCATTAAAAACACCATATCATTACCAAAACCTGCAAAAGCGGCGTTAAAAGGCATAACGCCAAATATAGCAAGGGCAAGGCAAGCAAGTATTGATGTTGTGGCTATAGGAATAGGCTCCGTTATATACAATATAAGGGCTATACCAATAATAATAAGTGCAATGGTGCTGGCTTCCAAAATCAACTCTCCTTTTGTATTATAGTGAATAAACTTAAAATAGCCTAAACGAACTTGCTTATTTTGCTGTTTTAAAGTTTATGAACGCCTCGAAATTCGTATGTTTTACTTGTAAAATGTACGAATTCCCGAGGCTCATTTAAGACCATTTTAATCTTAAATAATTATTAAAATCGTACAATTGTACCTTTTGAAGTATAACATAGTTTTTGGAAAAAACAAATAATAAACCGCCCTTCAAAAGAAAAACTATATTTTATAATATGACGTTATGTTGTCATATTAGCTGTGTTATATTTTATATGTGCACTCATAAGGTTCATTTTACATGAAAGAAAAAATCAACTCTAAGGAGGAATAGATATGGAAAACACCAAAATTTGCCAAAGATGTGCTATGCCGATGGAAAAAGCTGAAGATTTTTCAACACAGGCTGATGGAAGCAAAAATGAAGATTATTGCTGTTATTGCTATGAAAACGGAGCTTTTCTTTATCCCAAAGCAACCATGGAGGAAGTGATTGAAGGCTGCCTGCCTCATGTTGTTCCGGATGTTTTTGCAGATGAAGCCGCAGCAAAATCAGCTATGAATAAGTATTTCCCCACCCTTAAGTGCTGGAAAAAAACGGGGATGATTATCTCCTTCAAACTAAAGGATGGGGTATCTACTGAGGATTTCTTGACAGCATCAGATAAGATCCAAGAAAGCTATCTCTCCAAATGTAAGGGCTTCTTAACCCGCCAGCTAATGATAATGGACGGAGTATGGACAGACTGGGTTATTTGGGAAACTTTGCCCGATGCACAAAACTCAATGGGTGAGTCCGAAGAAAACGATGCTGCTAAAGTGTTTACTTCACTGATAGGGGAGGTTTTGGAGTACAGCCTTTATCCTCTTGAGAGAAGTTATTAATATGCATATACATAATAGTACCCCCATAAAACGAGTACGCTCTAGACCTTGTTTTACGGGGGTATATTGTATTTAAAGAGGTACTTTATTCCAATACAAATTTATGCCTGCATACACCTGCACGCTCACTTTTAGCTGTTATAGTGACTTTCGTACCTGATGCAGCTTGAATCAGCCATTCAGCCTTCTTTTCGCTGCGGCCCGGCATATGCCCAAGTTCTAATTTTACCTTGCCCTGAGCTATGGTAAACCCTTCCCCTTCAACAGTCACTTCCACTTCCTTGGTAACAGCGATTGTGGCTGCTAAAGCCGTCCCTGCCGTGTTTAGATAGCCGCCGTTTACCACACCGCAGCTTACACGGTATAAACCATCCGCCGCCTTCTCCGCTTTTACCTTGCGTACTGCTAAACGTGCCATGGCTTTGGCTTGTATATTGGTAAAGCGCATATTTTTCTCACAAATATCAGGCAAAAACTGAGCGGGAGGATTTTGGAACATATATTTATTCTTCCAGCCGCCGATTTCAACTTCCCCAAGCTGAGGGTGGGTAAAGTTCGTCCAAGGAAGAAAGCCGTCAAGCCCTTCTTTATCATGCCAAGTAAAGACTTTAAGCATATCAGCTTCCTGCTCTTTGTCATTTTTTGGCGCACGCGGTCCGTCGAATTTAGGCTTTTCACAGCCGGCGGCAATTTGAGCACTCCAAAGTTCCGTAGACCAAGCCAGGATGCCCCGGTGGGCATAAATCCAGTCAAGGTAAACCCCGCGCAAAGGCTTGCTTTGATCCATAGTAAAACCGTCATACACCGAACAGTGTCCGTAATCGGTTATCTCTGCCCCAATGGTGCCTAAAAGCTTGTAGGCTTCAAAGTCATCTTTGTTCATTTGGGCATCAGGTATGGTGCAGCATGGGCGCAGGTGGACATTGCCGGAAGTGTGGTAGCTCATAGCCCCTGCTATATTCTTTTTGCCTATTAAAAAATCCGCCACCGCTTTCGTTTCCGGCTCGGAAAGGGCATAGTCTCCTGAGCCCGGCTGTTTAGCGTCAATATCCCAAAAAGCGGGCATATTACGGTTTACATCTAAACCCCATCTTGGGCGGGCTATAGGTATTTCCACTCCGTCAAACTCGACTACGCGCCCCTCCTGATATATTTTGTAATATGTGCCGCCTGCATCATCAGGCTTACGGCGTACCATAAGACGCGAGTCAGATTCGGACACTTTCCAGTCACCATAAGGGTCTTTTATACGCATTTGTGCGATTATGCCGTCATCGTTCATATCCTCTGCATGTAGTCCCGGCTGATCCTCTTCATGAGGGAAGAGGCGTGTGGACGAGCGCAAAGTAAAAGGCGTATGCATATACATCTCCGACCCGTCGATACACACTCTAGGCACTATATACCAAGTAATATTGTCAAGTAAATCAGTGGCTTCCGTATCTTTTCCATAATTTTCCAAAAGCCAGCTGACAGTATAGAGGGCAACAGCGGATCCGGTAACCTCACCTGCGTGAAAATTGGCGTCAATATAGTATCCGGGCTTCTCGGAAGCTGCAATCCCCGGTGCCGTAAGCTCCATACAAATTATATCGCGGCCTTCGTAAGTTTTTCCGATGGGATAGGACTTGATTAAATCAGGAAAGGCTTTTTCCCAAGCATTAATAAGCTCTGTTATTTCAGCCCAATTGTAATATTTTGCGGCTTCGTAAGGTACTTTCATATGTATGTCCCCTCCCCTAGTCTCTTAATATCAGTGTGTGACACACCGTTCCGGCACGCTCGCCTTTGACAGCTATACACAGCTCGCTGCCCTCGGCTCCTTCCACAAGCCATTCCACTTTCTTACGGCGGCCTGTGGAACTTACTGCACCATAAGGTCCTTGTGCCAGTGCCAGTCCGCGCCCTGCAAGATGCCCAATTTCAATTTCTTCATCCCCTTGGAGTACTTTGCCGCCGCAAATATGGGCTTTAACTGGCTCGGTAATACGGTTATTGATTGCTTTATAAGTGCTTGCCGTAGGTAAAAAACCCGCATTTTCAATTGCGGCAGTAATACGCCACATATTATCGCCAAGCTTTTCACATCTCACATTATCAATTACAAGCTGAGGCAAAGTTTCCATATGCATAAGAGTAAAGCGCATAGCTTTTTCGCATTCTTCTTCCAGTAATTTAACCGGTGGGTTTTGCCGTCCTTCTTTAGGATTCCAGCCGCCGATTTCAACTTCCCCAAGTTGTGGATGGTTGAAAGTTTTCCATGGGAAGAAGCATTCGCCGTTCATAACTTCATCATTCCAGCGTAAAAGCTTTAACTGCACTTCCTCCTGCTCTTTGTATGTCAGCTTAGTAAGTGCAGCAAGCCCTTTATCTTTAAAGCCTGAGCGGCCCATTAAATCCCAAAGCTCCGTAGCAAAAGAGTTAATCCCAAGATACTCGTAAGTCAAATCCATAAAAGTGCCCCATTGGGCGTTTTTATCAGCAAACGCGCCAAAAATATCCTGGCAGGGGTATCCTGTAATCTCTTCCCCAATAGTGCCAAGTACCTTGTAAATGGCAAGATCGGGAGGGGGCATTTTATCGTCCCCTTCAACACAGTTCGGCCTGAGCAAAATCCCGCCTGAAGTGTGGTGATAGGTAGCTGCGGCAATATTTTTCCTCTCCAGTAAGAAATTGGTTATCGTCCTGCTTTCCGGCTCGGAAAGGGGGGTATCCCCTGCCCCGTTTTGAATATGAGGAGGTTTCCAGTTAATAGGGTAATTACGATTCATATCAATGCCCCAGCGGGCTGGTGCCAAGTCAAATGTAATGCCGTTATAGTTTTCAATTATCCCTTCGCAGAACAAACGGTAATACTTGCCGCCGTAATCATGAGGAGCGCGGCGCACCATAAGACGTGCGTCCTGGTCGGATACCTTCCAGTCACCTGCAAGATCGTCTCTTATACGCATTTGAAGTATTTCTCCATTGCCGTCTACATCTTCAGGTCTAAGCCCATCAGGGTCGGCATAATCAGGATATCTCCATTCATGAACAGAAGAGCGCAGCATATAAGGGGTTGTTAAATAAAGCTCCGCCCCGTCAGCACAAATACGCGGTATAACATATATAACCGACCTGTCCAGAATACGGGTTGCCTGTGGGTCTTTGCCATAATTTTTTAACAGCCAGTCAATAGTATAAAGGCAAGCCATAGAGCCGGTTACCTCACCTGCGTGAGTGTTGCCGTCTAAATAATATCCGGGCTTATCTTCCCCTTTGCCGGTTTTTTGGTTAGTAAGCTCAATACACCATATATCGCGCCCTTCGTAAGTTTTGCCTATGGAGTACAGCTTAGTAAAATCAGGATATGTACGTTTAAAATCCTCCAATGCTTCCACTAAGGCGTGATAGCGGTAATAACGGTTATACTCTAGGTGCATACTTAATCCTCCTTGTATAAATTATGATAAAAACACAGGGCTGCCGCAAAATTTTCACAGCAACCCCTTTTTTAAAGCGTCCTAAATAATCCTGTAACTTTGCCTAAAACTACAATATCTTTTGATATAATCGGGTCAAAAAGCGGACTTTCCGGCTGAAGCCTTATTTTACCATCATTTTCTCTATAATATGTTTTTACAGTAGCCGAATCGTCTATCAAAGCAACTACTATATCGCCGTTGTTTGCGTCAGGCTGCCCTTTTACCAGTACAAGATCATTATGATGAATACCTGCCTCTATCATCGAATCACCTACAACTCGCAGCATAAAGCAGTCTCCGTTTCCAAGCGCACTTGTAGGCACGGGAAAATAATCCTCCACATTTTCAATAGCGGTAATAGGTAGCCCTGCCGTAACTTTGCCTACAATAGGTACATTAACGGCAGATCTAAGACCGGAATAGAAAGTATCATCCATAATTTCTATCGAGCGGTTTTTAGAGCGGGAACGCTGTATATGCCCTCTTTCTTCCAAGGTCTGTAAGTGCGCGTGTACTGTTGATGTACTCCTTAAATTAACATAATCACAAATTTCTCTAATTGAAGGCGGATACCCTTTTGTTCTAATCTGGTCTTTCAAAAAATCCAGTATAAGCTGCTGGTTTTTGCTTAGTGGCTTGGACAAGCAAAACACCTCCCTATCGAATATCCATCTGATTATAGCACAGTAAAAATAAAAAAGCAAACGAATGTTCATGTTTTGTGAGATGCATTTGTATGGTATACTATGCACATAAAAAGAAACGCTGAACAAATTGAAGCGTTTCAGACGGAAGACTTTGTCTTCCGTCTGTTCGAAAAAATGGCTTTGCCATTTTTTCGAAGTTTCTGTCGGTAAAATCCACTTGTGCGCTAAAAGCGCACGGACAGTGGATTTTCCTCAGGTCGGCAAAGCCGACCTTGTGGATTCCAATCGGGAAACCGTAGGTTTCCCGAACCCTTCCACCCCATGCAAATGGGTTTGTCTTCAGTCTGAAACGTCGAACAAAGTGAAGCGTTTCTACCTACATGTGCAGCGAGATTTTGCAAAGCAAAATCGAGTCAAAAACGCAGCTATAGTATATTAATTCTCGAACGTAAAACAATAAGAAATACCCTATATTGAATTGGAAAGGATAACTAAAATATGAAATACACAACCATAAAAGTCATCCCTGATGATAAATTTAAAACCGCAACCATATGCCTTATGCTAAGACGACCCCTTGAAAGGAAAGAAGCCACACAAAATGCCCTTTTAGCCAATATTTTAGGCACAGGCTCTCACAAATACCCAAGTTTATACGAAATTAATAAATATATGGAGGAGTTATACGGTGCCGTATTTGGGAGTTTGATTGTAAAAAAAGGTGAGTTTCAAATCATCCGCCTATACCTTGAATTTGCTGCGGTTATGGATGATAAGCTCCTTAAGCAGGCTGTGGAGTTTTTAAGAGAAATTCTCTTTAACCCTCTTGTTAAAAACGGCGAATTTTCGCGGGAAATATTTGAAAATGAAAGAAATATGCTCAAAGATTCTATTTCAGAGCGTATAAATAACAAAAACTCTTACGTGCGCCTTAAATGTATTGAAAACATGTGTAAAAACGAACCTTTTGGCATATATGCAGATGGGTATGCCGAGGATTTAGATAAACTTGACCCAAAAAGTCTCTATCTTCACTATAAGGATATAATACGCACCACTCCTATTGAATTTGTTGCCTCCGGTAATATAGACGGCGAAAAATTCAAAAAACTTGTAGAAGAGAATTTTGAAAGCGGCGATTTAGAGCCGGTTAATTTAATGGCAAATCCTGTTATATACAATCCAAAAGAGCCTGCGCTGCACGAAGAAGCCCTGAAAGTAAATCAAAGTAAAATCTGCATGGGGCTTCGTGGAGGGTGCAGTTACTCTGGCAAGTCTTTCTACGAATTTTTAGTCTTTAACGAAATTTTAGGCGGTTCCGGCAACTCCAAACTTTTTATGAATTTGCGGGAAAAAGCAAGTCTTTGCTACGATGTGTTCTCCTTTTTGTATAGGGCTAAATCTATATTAATGATACAAAGCGGTGTGGAGACTAAAAATATTGACCTGGCAATTACAAAAATAAATGAGCAGCTTCAAGCCATAAAAGACTCTCAAATATCCGATGATGAACTGCATCTTGCTAAGCAAAGCCTCCTTGCGGGCTTTAAAAGTATAACCGACAGCCAAGGCGGCGTCCTTGACTTTAACTATACACAGTATATACTTGGCGATTCTGACGGTATAGATAATATACTTAAGGGTATAAGCAGCGTCAGCATTCCAGATGTAGTTAAGCTTGCAAATTTATTATATACAGACACAATCTATATCCTGAAAGGGGAAAGTGATGAATAATATACTAAAAAGCAATATTCTTAACGAAACTATGCATATTAAAACATTGCCCTCCGGTCTTTGTTCATATATAATACCTAAAAAAGGCTTTAACGAAAAATTTGGGGCTTTGGCTGTAAATTTCGGCTCCTGCGATTTGGAATTTAATCTTGACGGTAAAAAAATCACAACCCCTGAAGGGATTGCTCATTTTCTTGAGCACAAAGTTTTTGAGGATGAAAAGCTTGATTATTTTAACGAATTCACAAAATTAAGCGGCAGTGTAAATGCTTATACAAATTTTAATACCACAGTATATTATTTCAGCTGTACAGATAATTTTACAGACTGTTTGAAACTGCTTTTTGATATGGTTTACAGTCTATATTTAACAGATGAAACTGTGGAAAAAGAAAAGGGCATAATCGAGCAGGAAATAAGTATGTATGACGATGACCCCAGCTGGCGGGTGTATTTTAATATGCTTGGAGGGCTCTATAAAAACTCCCCTGTCAGAAACGAAATAGCAGGAAGCGCAGCATCGATTGCTAAAATCGACCAAGCTATACTAAGATTGGTATTTGACTCCTTTTATGTGCCTAAAAATATGGCTTTAATTTGCTCAGGTGATTTTGAGCTTTCTGAGGTTTATAATATAGCACAGGAAAAAACCGCAGATCTGACGTCCCCAAAAATTGAGCGGATTTATCCTGAGGAGCCTTCAAATGCGCCAAAAGACAGTATAAAAGATAAAATGCATATATCCAAGCCTTTATTTTGCTTAGGCTTTAAAGATGCACACAATAGGACAGATGAAAAACAAATAGTTACAACAAAAATACTTTTGGACATTATAATCGGCGGCAGTAGTGAGACTTATAATAAGCTTTACAAAACAGGGCTTTTAGATGATGGCTTTAGCCTGGATTACAGCCATGGCAGCTGTTACTCTACAACTATGTTTTCAGGCACATCAAAAGACCCTGATACCGTATTTGAAGAAATTATTAATGCTATAAAAACCCTTAAAGAAACCGGCATTAACCCCCTTATCTTTGAAAGAATAAAGAAAAAGCATTTAGGGCGGTTTATGCAAAGCTTTAACTCTGTAAGTACCCCATCTGAAATGCAGGCTGACTTTTTTGTTAAAGGTTTTAATATTTTTGACTTGGCTAAAGCCCTTAAAGATGTTAAGATTGAAGATGTACACAAACGGATGGAAAATTGCTTTACAAAAGACAATTTCTGCATTTCCATTGTGGATAAACTAGAGTAGAAGGGAAATAATGCCAATGGAGTCAATGCCTCAAGCCTATTTTGTTAATTTAGGGATAGAGATTTATAATTTGCCCAGGACTTTTATTTCCGTATTCGGCATTTCCATATATTGGTATGCCGTATGTGTGGCTCTTGGGGCACTTTCGGGAATTGTATATGCTTATTTTGAATCAAAGCGAACAGGGCAAGACCATAATTTTTACATTGACTTATTCTTTCCGGCATTTATAACAGCTATTTTAGGCGCAAGGCTATACTTTGTAATATTTAATTGGCATCTTTATGCCCATAACCCTTTAAGCGCACTTAATATGCGAAGCGGCGGTCTTGCTATATACGGCGGTATAGTCGGCGGCACTTTAGCAGCTATTGTTTATGCTAAGGTTAAAAAATACAATTTCTGGCTGCTTGCGGATACAGCTGCGCCTGCGCTGCTTCTTGGGCAAGCTATCGGAAGATGGGGCAATTTCTTTAACAGGGAAGCCTTCGGCTCTTACACGGATTCTCTATTTGCCCTTAGATACCGTGCGGCAGATGTTTTTTTTATCCCTCAAAGTGTTTATGAGCAAATCATTACTGTAAACGGCGTGGATTATATACAAATTCAACCTATGTTTTTATATGAGTTTTCGGCTAATATGGTTCTTTTTGCACTGCTTATGATTTGGAAGAGGCGCAAAGGATTCGATGGGGAAGTTGCACTCTTTTACTTTTTAGGTTACGGCATAATCCGCACTTTTACGGAGAACTTCCGCACCGACCAAATTTTATTATGGAACACTAATATCCCCGCAAGTCAGGCACTTGCAATAGTTATAATTTTAATATCCGGTATAATGATTGTTCATAAAAGGCTTAAACTTAAAAAATAGTTGTTGTAAAATACAAAAGCTTGTGGTAATATTATTGTGCTTATGCTCGGATTTAGGGTTTCCCGTCCTATTCTTGGCACATAGCGTAAAAATCATTTAGGGAGGATTTACTATGGTACCAAAAAAAGAAATTATTGCAAAATTTGGCAGAAATGAGGCGGACACCGGCTCTCCTGAGGTGCAGGTAGCTCTTTTAACAGAGAGGATTAACCATCTTACGGAACATCTTAAGCTTCACAAAAAGGATCATCATTCAAGAAGAGGGCTTTTAAAAATGGTAGGTCAGAGAAAAGGGCTTCTTGATTACATTAGAGATAGGGACGTAGTAAGATATCGTGAACTTATCGCAGAACTCGGACTTAGGAAATAATACTTAATTAGGCGTCTCTTTTTATCGAGGGACGCCTTTTAGAGTAAATAGCGAGGCGTATGAAGCTTCTTTTGCGCTTCCTGAAGAAGATTTAGTGAGTTGAACAGCGTCAGTTCGCTATATTTTCTTTGGGAAGGGTAGCAAATACGCTTCGATTGGTTATATTAATAATCTAATCGAAAGGATGAACTAATTTTATGACGTACAAAACATTTACAATGGATTTGGCAGGCAATGACTTCATAGTTGAAATCGGGCGTGTGGCTGAGCTTGCCAGTGGGTCAGCTCTTATAAAATATGGCGATACTACTGTTATTGTAACTGCAACCGCCTCAGAAAAACCAAGAGATGGCATTGATTTCTTCCCTCTTTCCGTTGATTATGAGGAAAGGCTTTATGCTGTCGGCAAAATCCCCGGCGGCTTTATTAAAAGAGAAGGCCGCCCCACCGAGCACGCTGTTTTAACCTCAAGGCTTATTGACAGACCGATAAGACCTTTGTTCCCTAAAGATTACAGAAATGATGTTGCCGTAGTTGCAACGGTTTTAAGTGTTGACCAGGACAGGAGTCCGGAAGTTGCCGCTATGATAGGGGCTTCAATCGTTTTATCCATATCCGGCATACCATTTTTAGGTCCTACCGGTGCTGTAAATGTAGGGATGATTGATGGGGAATTTATTATTAACCCCAACGCCGCCCAAAGGGAAAAAAGCAGGCTTGCACTTACTGTAGCTTCCACCAGAGAAAAAGTTATGATGATTGAAGCAGGTGCTTACGAGCTTAATAATCAGGAAATGCTTGAAGCTATAATGCTTGCCCATAAAGAAAATCAAAAAATCGTTGCATTTATTGATGGAATAGTGAGAGAAGTGGGGTTGCCCCTTCATTCTTATGAAGATGCATCAGTACCTTTGGATATTTATGATAAAGTTAAAGCCATTATCACTGATAAACGTATGGAGGAAGCGGTTTTCACTGATATGAAGCAAAAGCGTGAAGCTGCATTGTCTCTTCTCAAAGACGAAGTTATGGAGAAAATGCTTGCTGAGTTTGACGGTGAAAGCGAAGGGGCTTTTAAAGGCGTTTTAGGCGAAGCCATATATAATTTCGAGAAAGAAACCGTAAGGCGCATGATACTTAAAGATCATAAACGCCCTGACGGTCGCAGACTGGATGAAGTTCGCGCTTTGTCTTCTGAAATTGATGTAATACCCAGGGTTCACGGTTCAGCTTTATTTAAAAGAGGACAAACTCAGGTTTTGACAATAGCAACCTTAGGCTCTATGGGTGAAGTACAAAGACTTGACGGACTTGACGAAGCGGAAGAAACCAAGCGTTATATGCATCATTATAATTTCCCAAGCTATTCTGTTGGTGAGACAAGACCTTCAAGAGGTCCGGGTCGAAGGGAAATCGGTCACGGTGCCCTTGCGGAGCGCGCTCTTGTACCTGTTTTGCCGACGGAAGAGGAGTTTCCTTACGCTATCAGGCTTGTGTCTGAGATTGTAAGCTCTAACGGCTCTACAAGCCAAGGTTCTATATGTGCCTCCTCTCTTTCACTTATGGCGGCGGGTGTACCTATAAAATCTGCTGTTGCGGGTATTTCCTGCGGCTTAGTTACGGGAAAATCTGATGATGATTATGTATTATTAACAGATATCCAAGGTCTTGAGGACTTCTTTGGCGATATGGACTTTAAAGTTGCCGGTACTAAGGATGGGATTACGGCCATTCAGATGGATATTAAAATAAATGGTTTGACGGAAGAACTTATTAAAGCATCCCTTGAAAACACTTATACAGCCAGGATGCATATTCTTAACGATAATATGAATAAGTGTATATCTGCTGCCAAGCCTGAGGTTTCTCCTCACGCGCCTAAGATTGCTATGGTTCAAATTGACCCTGAAAAGCTTTCGGAAGTTATCGGTGCCAGAGGTAAGACCATTAAGCGAATCATTGAGGACTCCGGCGTTGATAAGATTGATACAGAAGACGATGGCAGAATTTTTGTTGCTCACAGCGATATTGATAAGGTTAGAAAAGCCGTTGATATAATTAACGCCATAGTAATGGATCCGGAACCGGGCAGAATTTACACAGGCAAGGTTACAAGGCTTATGAACTTCGGTGCATTTGTTGAAATCGCGCCGGAAAAAGAAGGGCTTGTTCATATCTCTCAGCTTGCTAAAGAGCGGGTTGCTAAGGTTGAGGACGTTGTAAATGTAGGGGATGTAATAACCGTTAAATGCATAGAAATTGACGCCCAGGGAAGGATAAATCTTTCCAGAAAAGCAGCATTGCCGAAAGAGTCCGGTGAAGCTGAGTCAAAAGAGTAATTGCAAAGAAGGTATTTAAAAATCACAGCCCCTTGGGAGGAGATGCCTTAGGGGCTGTATTGGTATGAATCACACAAGCGGAGGCATTTTAAGTGAGAATCAGAATAGTTTTCTTGCCAATCCTAACTGTAATTATAAGCCTGGCAATTATGATGTCTGACCCTACCATTCTTGCAACAGACGGGACAAGCGTAGGGATTACTCCTGTAATTATGGATCGCACACGTATTCCGTGGCTTTTTTATACTTATAATGAGCCGGACTTTACGGCGCAGATAATCGGCAGTTTTACATCCCAAGATGTAGATGTGCTTGTAAGGGACGGCAATTGGGCTTTAATACATACCCCATCCGGGGATAGCTGGGTGTATACAGCCGCTAACAGGGTTTTTATAGACAGGATTATGCCTATTTATAATATGGAAGAGGAAAATGTGATAGGCCGTATTGCACCGCAAGTGGTTACCGTACTTGAACGCCGAGACAATTGGCTTAAAATTGACACTTGGTTAGGTATAGGGTGGATAGATTTGGACTTTACCCCCTCCACTCGTGATATTGAGAATTTTATGGAGCAGTTTGGCAATACTGTCTCAGTTTATTATGAAAATTTAGCCACCGGCTTTACATTCCGCCATAATGCCGATAGGGTTTTTTTTGGAGCCAGCGCAACCAAGGTTAATTTTGCCTTATATATTTATCACAAGGCGGAACGCGGTGAAACCGACATGGATAGTGTGCATTTTTATACAGCGGGAGATTATTGGGGCGGCAGCGGCTTTATACGTCAGCGCTATACTGTTGGCGCAAGTTTTACCCAAAGAGACCTTTTACACCTAATGTTAAGCCCAAGCGACAATATAGCCACAAGGATATTAAGGCGTATACACGGTCTTGACGGATATAGGGATTTTATTGAGAGCATAGGCGGCAACCCTCATTTCATACAATCCTTAACATACTCATATTTAAGTGCTGATGAAGCCGGTCTTATTATGAGAGAGATTTATAGATACATAGAATCGGGCGGTACATACAGCTATGAATTTAGGGATAATCTCTTTGCTAACCGATACCCCTTTATAATTTCCGATCATCCTGTTGCAAGTAAAAGCGGCTGGGCATCGAACTTTGGCGGTGCTTACCATGATATGGCTATTATTTATGCCCCATCTCCCTATGTGCTTACTATTTTGTCAAATCGAACAGGTAATATCAGTGATAGGCAGGTATTTGAAGCCATTTCCATGTTTATACAGGAG
Source organism: Defluviitaleaceae bacterium (assembly GCA_009779915.1). Taxonomy (GTDB): domain Bacteria; phylum Bacillota; class Clostridia; order Lachnospirales; family UBA5962; genus WRBA01. The sequence goes on from WRBA01000007.1 coordinate 78,132, forward strand.
TTTAATGACCAATGGTTTTTGCCGGATATGAGAGTCCAAAGGGTGGATGATGTGCAAGAAAAAGAAGAAACACCCCATCTCTATTCCAGAGATGGGGTTAGTTTTTAGGGGTCGTTGCTGACTTTTTTAACAACTCCTTTCAAAAAAGTGACGATGTCGCTTTTTTGAGCTTATGTAGGAAAAATCAGCTTGTCTGCTTCCATACATCATACAATCCTGCTATCACCTGTTCAATAGCTTAACAACAATATCCGTAAACATATAGAAATACCGCCGTTTGTTTTTCCTTTCATTACTGTATAGGCAGTTATGATGTATTTATTCATTATCATAACCGCCATTTTCCCTAGCCCAATCATCATATAAAGATGCGATATGCTCTTCAAGCTTATACTTTTTCTGATACAGCAAATTCATTTTTTCATAATCAGAATCAGTCAAGTGAAGCTCAATTTCTTTATCCAGCACAGTAAGTTCCGCTTCCGCTTCGTAAATCAGGGCTTCAAAGGGAATCGTTTCTTTGGGCTTTTCTTTTGATGGGGCAGCCGGTTTTTTCTTTTTATTTTTCGATGGGGTTATACTTGGCTGGCTATTGATTATTGCCGATGATTGCAGATATTCCTCGAAATCTCCATCATACACTGTTATTTTGCCATCTTTCATACTCCATATTTTTGAAGCAAACCTATTTAGAAAAAATCGGTCATGGGAAATAAAAAGCATAGTGCCGTTAAAATCCGCCACAGCATCTTCAATCCATTCCCGTGATTCAATATCAAGATGGTTTGTAGGCTCGTCAAGTATCAAAAAATTAGCTTGATTTTGCATAAGCAGACACAGCTTTAACCGGCTTTTTTCACCTCCTGAAAGATTACGGACTTTTTTTATCACATCAGGGGTCCTAAAGCGAAAACGGGCAAGAATACTTCGTAATTTTTCTTCGGGAAGTGAGACTTGATTTTGCAATGTCTCAAATACCGTCGCGTTTTCATCATCAAAAACAATTATTTGAGACATATACGCAATTTTAATATTACTGCTTACTTTTAACGCACCACTCTCACAAAGTTCCTCGCCCATAATTAACTTTAAAAGTGTGGTTTTTCCACAACCATTTGCACCGATTAAGGCAATTCGATTATTCCTGCCAATGCTTAAACTCACATCATCGAGCAGCATATTAGACCCATAAGATTTACTCACCGAATCAAAAGATACTACCTCTTTCGCGGCGTGACCACCACTGTTAAAATCCTCCGTCATTTTTCTTGACATAAGAGGCTTATCCACTTTATCCATTTGCTCAATACGCCTCTCCATTGCCAAAGCGCGTTTTGCCAAACCCGTATTTGACGGATTTATCGCTGCCCACACACGCTGTCGTTTAATCGCTGTTTCCAGTTGTTCAATCTTTTTTTGCTGTTGTTTATACTGTTCTGCTTGGGTTTGGTAACGCCTTTGCCTTTCTTCAACATAGAAAGTATAATTTCCCGAATAGAAATTGACTATGCCATCGTCAATCTCAATAATCCTACTCACTACATTATCAAGGAAAACCCTGTCATGAGATATAATTACAACTGTACCCGAAAATTCTCTTATAAAATTCTCAAGCCACGAAAGAGAAGTTAAATCAAGGTGATTTGTAGGCTCGTCAAGTAAAAGTATGTCGCAGTCACGCAGAAGAATACGAGCTAGATTAACTCTCGTTTTTTCACCGCCGCTAAGTAAATGAAACAGACTGCTACGCATACCATTGCCAATATTCATGCCGTTGCATATTTTTTCGATTTTTGTTTCAATATCATATCCTCCAAGGCGCTCATACTCTTCCATTAGCTTGCCGTATCGTGCCAAAACTATTGGATTGCTGTCTCCCTGACCGCATGGACCAGTAGTTTGCGAAGCAAACGACCAGTTCTCGATTTTCTTCATAGCCCCATAGATTTCACTTATTTCATGAAATGACGAACGCAGAATATCCTCAACAGTATCCTTTTCATCAAAAACAGGAATTTGCGCGAGAATCTCCACTCTTCTCCCTGATGCCTTAGAAAGGCTGCCGCTGTCGTATGGCTCATCTTCGGTAATAATTTTAAACAATGTGGTTTTGCCGGAACCGTTTTTACCTAACAATCCGACTTTTTCGCCCTTATAGATTTCAAAATTAATACCACGAAGAACATGATTAGAACCATAATATTTATTTAATTCATGAACTGATATATCAATCACAGTCAAAACTCCTTTAGAACCTTTGTCATACTGATTCTTATTTTTTGCATAAAAATACCCTGTGCAGATTATTTTGACTGCACAGGGATATCAAGCATAAAAAAGCACTAAATCATGCTGAACTTTTACGCAGTGATAGGCATTCAAAACAATCTACTTTCCAAAAAATGGCAGACTTACCCCTTGTGCCTAACATTGCCGCTGTAAGTGTACGCTTTGTATCGTTTTCAAGGAACGCTTGGCGTACAAATGTTTTCTTCAATTGTTTCATGCTTCTCACCACCTTTCATCTAAATATTAATAAAACTTTATCACAAAAATTAAATTAAGTAAAGTAAAATTACATCTTATCAGGGCAAATGCACGAAAAAAAATAATTGCTGAGATTTGTAATTTGCATCGCAGATTTTAATCGATTTGACGGAATTTACTTCCGTCAAATCGCAAAAGCTTGCAAAGTTTCGTAGGAACTTTGCAAGCTTACCTTAAGTTACTCGCCGAAATCCTGATTTCGGCGAAGGCTAAAGCTGCCTGATAGGATATTTCCCTCTTTTGCAAAAATCTTTCTCTACCAATTACTTATAAAATCTGAGAAACCTTGCCACACATTTAATATATCATCTACATCCCAATCATTTGTTAAATACATCCGCCAGGATATAATCTCATATGAGTCCCCTATTATCTCCACGGCTACATAAAGATCTATTGTATCAAATATGGGTATTGCAAAAGCAACCCGCTCTACTGATAAGTCTAAGTTAGAGAATGACATAATTTCCACTCCCATAATGTTTTGGGGCATCGTATCCGCTAAAAGAATTTCAGCAAGGATTTGCTCAGCTAAAGTATCTGCTGTATAAAATGCTTTAATCATATAAACTTCATCATCTATAAGGGATTGCCCAGTTAAAGCATATACAAAAGATGTAACGGTAAATATTGTTAAGCCTAAAATTACAAATATAAGCACAATTGATGCACTGCCTACCCCTACTCTGTTCATCAAAGCGACCTCCTTGCCGCAGTTCTTAAACTTATAAGCTCAGCATCGGTAATTAGGCTTGTTACAGTTATATCGGCAAATATAACGGGTGAACTCTCACCATAAGTTATTAAATGCAGAACAAAAGAAGCTCCAATATCATCACTTGGCTGCCAATTAGCGTCAAAATAAACTAAAATGGCATTCTCATTATAATAGCTATCTGTAGAGCCGCTTAATATTTCCAATATTTTTCTTGTATCCCCCTTAAAGGCTTTATGGCTTTCCGCCGCATTTTGAGCAATAATAAGGGCATTTTTTGTATCTGCTCCATCAACTGTCATTATATAAGAGATAACAAGAATTTTAACACATACAGCAGCGCATATTGCAAATATTGCAATAACTACAACCTGTTCCATTAAAAAAAGGGTTGATTTTGAATTGTTAATCAATTAATAACCCCCTTCGAAACGCAGCCTGCTTCGCGGCAGTATAAGCAAGCTGCCGTAATCAGTTGATACACGTATTAGCCTGTTGTCTATCATTTCAAAATCCAACGAGCCAGACCTTATAATCCCTCTACCGTCTTCAGGTAAAAAAACAAGCCCCTCCTCGTGGAATAGTTCATAAACCCAGCCATTATAAAGATATATATATGTCACAAAGACCTGCCCATCAATAACTTCTGAAAGAGTCAAGGCTCTAAGCCCATTAAAATCACTTATAGAAATACTGTCAGCGGTATCTATACTTCTAATTTTAGTACTTATATACGAAAGTGCTATCCTTTCATTTTGCCCTTCTATGGAGGCGTCAATCATATTGCCGTATATACTTCCCCCAAGCATTAAAACAAGAAAAACAGACAGGGCAAACATACAAAATACCATAAGTACAAATACATTATCAACTTTGTTGTTTTTGTGATTTTTAATCATAAGATATCCTTTATCCTTTAGTTAAGTTCAAATATTATTATATCAGGCAGAATATTTTCAGCAAACACTTCATAATGAACAACAAATCTTGATGTATCAATATATATCCCATATTTATCAGATATATATGACAAACTTTCGGGAAATCGCCCTGTAATTGCGTAATTATGAACCACTGCGCGCAAAAGTGCCTCTTCAAGTAAACGAAGGCTCTCAGCCCTGCCGGACTGTTCTGCCTGCCTAAGTCCGATTAAAATCATACCAATAATAATCAATGTAAAAATAATAGGAATAACAATTGAAACAATTGAGGCAAATAAACTTTTTTTAAAAACACGCCTGTGCTTATCCATAATATACCAATCACCAATTATCCTATCGAAGTCATAATCCCTATAAGTGGCAGCATAACCGAAAGCAATATTGCTCCAACAATTACAGAGGTTATTATAACAAGAGTCGGTTCAATCCTGCTTACAATGCCGGTCATTTCATCTTGAAGAGAAATATCTAAGCGCCTTGCTATCTCCGCCATAGCTGAATCCGCCATGCCGCTGTAATCGCCAATAGATAACATCCTTGCATCCCTTGGAGATAATATTTTCGCATCCTTTAGGGCATCTGAAAGGCTATTGCCTAAACGAAGCAATGATATACATTTCTCATACTTTGTATTTAACGCTTTAGAGTTTTGATTGAACGAAGCCAAAAGATTGAGCGAATCCTCAATATTAAGCCCGCCGGACATTGCAACAGCCATAGATGATGCAAACTGAGAAGAATCAATTCGCCCAAGAACACCTCGGTCTCCCCATTTATTTTTTAGCCCTTTAATGATACATTCTCTCACTGTGGGTACAGCCCAAGCAAAAAAGGCTATTGTAAATATAATACAAAAAAACAAAATAATAATAACAGATGCCCCTCTAAACCATATACCAAACTCCATAAGCACTATAGCAAAAGAAGACATCCTGGCTCCCATGCGCCCAAATACATCATTAAATATAGGCAGTACTTGTACAATAAGTATAAGAACAACCCCTATCATTATCCCAAGTAAAACAATAGGGTATAATGCCGCATTTTTTATGGATATTGAAAGCCGCTCCTGCCTTTCATAATGCTCAGCCAGTGATCTTAGAGTTTCTGGCAGGCAGCCCGCCTTCTCACCTATTTCAATCATAGACACCATATAAGGAGGAAAATAGCCTGTGCCGCTCATAGCTTCGTAAAAAGACACACCTTTTTCCAAATTATCTTGAAGCTTTTGTAAAACCATTTTGCCGTCTTTATCAGGCTCATCATCAACTAGCATTTCAATGCCTGCAGCCACTGTAATTCCCCCTTGTAAAAGCATGGAAATCTCTAAGCAAAATGTAGATATATAAGTATTTGTTAAGCTTTTGTGACTCACAGAAACCCTCCATACGCCTTTAGAGCCCTTTGGGAGGGTTCTATAGTGGATTCTCTACAAAATTAAATCTTAAATTAAGTTTTAATGAAAATGTATAGGATTATGATTGCTGCCATTGCCAATAAATCTCATAACTTCATCACTTAAATTATCAGCTGCCGCAAAAGTCGGATCCATTATCCTCCAAGTTAACCCATCAAACCAAATGATATTGTTTATCCAGCCGGTTTCAATAGAATAAACGCTTATCCAAGCATGAAGCACATTACCAACATATCCTATAACAAGCTTTGTTGGGATCCCTTGGCTCCTAAGCATAGCACTCATTAAAGCAGCATAGTCAAAGCATATTCCCTTGCCCCGCTTGAGAACCAAATCTATGTCAGGTATATATCCTGCCCGCACATTGGCGGCAAGCTCAAAGTCATATTCAATATTTGTAATAACAAAATTGAAAATTACAGAAACCGTATCAATAACTGTTTGGGAGTCTCTCGTAAGCTCTGCGGCTTTTAAAACGGCATTACTTTCTCTGTTAAAATTAACAAATTGGTTAGGACGGAGAAAAGGGGCAAACTCATCGACTAAGATTATATCAATATTCGCATTATTAGCTGTTGCAAATCTATTGCCGCTTACCTGCACAAAAACACCGATTGAATAGTGCCCGTCCCCGTCAGAAAGAGGAAAAACTTCCCACAAGCCTTCGGTGTTTAAGTGATATTGATAGCGAGTACCTGACGGACCCGTAATAAGTACGCGGACATTAGCCGTAGTTTCTTCTAAATACCTTATCTTAACATATCCATAATGGGTGTTAGAATAATCTATTTCTGCTTTATTATTGCGCCTTACATTTATGCCGGAAGCTGTTGGCACAGGTATCTCAAATGAGGGCGATGCCGCAAGAGGAACAGACCGCGGGAGTATGCCAAGTCCGCCGGTTACAGTATATATGCCCAATATTACAAGGAGTGTAAACATAATTGCTGTTTTATTTTTATGCTTAATTGCACCCATCAATCTCAATCCTCTTTATAGTCAACGCAGATGAAAACCATCAAATAAAGCTGGGCTTTTTTACACAATACATCGTCAGCTCTGCCTAGCTTGCCTTTGGGCAAGGGTCGTTGTCGCCTTCCGTTGGTCCCATGAAAAATCTGTTTTTGATTTTTCATGAAGGACTTGTCTTATGAAAAAAACTCTTTGCTTTCTTTTGATATTTTTCAACTGTGTTGACTATACATCTCAACAAGCTTGCCTACGATAATAAGCCTCTCGTTTATCTTGCCGCTCCTAGTGCATGTAGCAAGAAATACAAGGCGGTCTTCAAAACTTACTTCTGTGCCGCTTGTAAAAATAGAGCGGCTTCTTATATCCGCAATATACTCTTCAAAGTCCTTAGACCCATGAAAGCTCATTGGCGGTACTTCCAAATCCGAATCAAGTATATATCCGGCAAACAGAATAAGCTTATAATCTCTCATTGGAGTAAATATAAACATACTATAATGCTTTTCGTAATAAAGCTGGTCGGCATAATATTTTAGAGAGCCAAACATATCGCCGGAGCGCATATCATGTCCATAAATCAATATAGCACTATCTGAAAAATCCGCTAAATTACGATAGTCAAGAAATATAGAGCCCATTGGATGGTAGGTGCCATCCGGCAAATAGGAGAGATAAAAGTAATTATCCGCCCCTTGAACTATAGGGTAATTTATAAAAGTATCCTCAGATTTAATCCATCCAACAATATTTGGAAAAATTTCTCTCATCTTATCAAAGTCTATGAAAGATACATTATCTTCTTTAACCTCAATTCCTTCAATCTCAATCTCAGTCTCAATCTCAACGTATATTTCCCTATCCCTAATCAAGTTTGATAAATATTCGACTGGCTGAGCAGAAAGTTGATTAACTTGTGAAGACAGGGAGGCATAAAATACCTGCCCCTGTCTTATTGTATATATATCCCATACAATAGCTGCAGTAAAAAAAACTATCGTCACTATGCTCAAGCCTAAGATAATATACAAAGTCCTAATCTTATTTTCATTATTGTTTATCCTTCCCGCTTCCATTTACCACCGGTTCTCTCTCCTGAGTTTTCGAATGGATCTTAAGGTAATAGCGGCAATTAAAACTGATAGAAGAAGTCCTAAAGCAAATATCACGTTAAAGTCCCTCAAACCTGTTTGCGGCATGGCACTGAGAGGAACAGGCAGGTCGGTTATAATTAAAGTTCCTGTATCATCAGGGTCAGGGCTTTGACTAAATGGAATAAGGGGAACATCTAAGTCGTCAATAATTATAAGATTATCTTCATTAAATGGCACAAGAGGAACAGGTAAATCATCTATAATTATTAAATCGTTAGGTGATGTTGTAGTCGGCTGTTCTGGTTGCGGCGCGGAGTTCGTGCCCCCATCAGCTACTGTGTTCCCATTGCTGCCGTAATTATCATTCCAGTTGTCATTATCATTATTGTTGTTATTATTATTGTTGCTGCTATTACCATTGTCATTATCCTCATCATCTGCAACAGGATTATCTCCAATATTTACGTCGTAATTATTTAACAAGTGAGTATTAGGCACACTGTTTTCACTTTGCCAAAGGATATTGGGAAACAATTGCAACCCTGTTTCCAAGCCAATATTAAGCACCTCATTAGCAATGTTATCAGAAAAAACTACCCTGTTGGATGTGGTTAAATTATTGTGGTTTTGAGTCCAAATTCCGCCGCCGTAAGCAGCGGTATTACCTGTAATTTCACCGTCGTATATAGTAAAAGTGCCGTTTTGTATAAATACCCCGCCACCGTGGTTGGCAACTTGATTAGAGTGGATTCTGCCGCCGTGCATTTCAAAAACTGATGTCGGAGCGGATAAACGCACACCGCCGCCATTTCTCGTTGGAATATTGTTATTATTGCGCGCTCTTGTGTGGTTGTGTATCTCACCGCCATTCATAATAAATCTGCCGTTAACTAAGATATGCACACCACTACCGCCGCCGCCTGAGCTGTTAATATTGTTATATGCGATAGTGCCGCTATTCATTATAAATGTAGAGCCTGCAATGAGAACGCCGCCGCCGCCGTCTCCGGCACCATTATTCTCTATCCTGGCGTCACCGTCCATTATAAATGTAGAACCGTTCATGCTTACGCCGCCGCCGCCTTGAGTGTTGCCGGTGGTGTTGTTAGCAATGACCGCATTGCCGGACATATTAAAATTAGAATTATGCATAAACACCCCTGCGCCCGTCCCATGAGCGGTTATGTTTTGTGCAGTATTATTTCTGTTAGCATAGGCTTGGCTGCTTCCACCTATAATACCATCACTCATATTAAATATTGCGCCACCGCGAAGGTGTACCCCGCCGCCGCCGCCTATTCCCGGTGATGATGTTGAAAGATTGTTGTGTATCTGACCGCCGTCCATATTAAAGTGTCCGCCATTTATATGCACACCGCCGCCACCGCCGGTAAAACTGTTCGTAGATGCTGAAATATCCCCTTCTGCATGATTATGACCGATAGCGGCTGAACCGGAAAGATTGAATGTTCCTGTAGTATTTACATATACTCCGCCGCCATACTCTGCCGTGTTATTATCGATACTACCGCCTGACATATCAAATGTTCTTGTATTAAACACGCCGCTGCCGCGATTAGCGGTATTATTACTGACTGCGCCGCCGGACATATGGAATCTGTTCGCGTTGAAAACCCCGCCGCCGCGATTGGCGGTATTATGGCTGATTATGCCACCGGACATAATAACCCTTGCGCTGTTATTTATAAATACCCCACCACCCATGCCTATATCCACTGGTGCGGAATTGTTTGCAATTGTACCGCCAGTCATGTTAAATACAGAGGTGCTGTCAATCATAACTCCGCCGCCGCCGCCAAAACTTGAGTTGTCTGATATACCTGTTCCGGTAACAATATTGCTCTCAATTGCGCCGCCGTGTATATTAAGGGTACCGGCACCGCCGCTAACGCCTCCACCGCCAATATGAGAGGTATTGCTACTGATTGTGCAATTATATATTGAAACTCTTGCCCCATTATGATAACGAATACCGCCGCCCCAACTATTGGCTATGTTGTTCTCTATTTTGCCGTCGTTTATTATCACAATTGCGTCTAAATTGGCCATAATCCCGCCACCGCTGCTTGTGGCAAAATTGTTGCGTATACATGCCGTACTGCTGTTCATAATTAAAGTACTGTTGCTGCCTGAAACTTGTACACCACCGCCGGAAGCAGCTCGGTTGTTCTCTATTACGCTGCCCGCTTCCATAATCAAATGTCCGCCGGCATTTACCGTAACCCCGCCATGATTGGCAGTATTACTTGGGAAGCTTCCCCTTAGCGTAACATTTTCTAAGCGCAAAACCCCATCATTATTTACTATAAAATGACGCTGATTTGCAGTATTTTGTGTAATTGTAAATGTCTCGCCTTGTATTGTTATATCGCTTCCGCTTGGAATCGTGATAGTGCTGCCGGTAATAAGAATATCATTGCCAATAATTATTTCAGCCATTGGATTATTTGCAATTGCACTTCGAAGCTCAGACTCATTTGTAACAAAGATAGATGATAATGCCTGAAGTTCCTGTACCACAATAACAACTCTATTTCTTGAAAACTCTTCGCCGGAAATAGGATGGACCGCACCGTATTTTATAGTAAAGCCGTTATCAGGCAATACTGCGTGTATATCAAATCCATCATCATCCAAAACAAAAACATCAACAGGCTTATCGTTTTCATCAACAGCTTTTACACCTTCTAAAAGGTCAAATTTAGCACCTGATTTGACGAAAAAGATGTTTTTGTCACTTTCATCTTCAGCAAAAGTAATCGTAACTATATGTCCGGATTCTCTATGTGCCGGATTTTCAGAGCTTGCGGGAGGATATTCAGGATACTCAGGAAAATGTTCAGGATTCTCTGTGCCATAATATGGCGGTGATACATACTCTCCATTACCAGATTCTAAAGTATCTTCAGTGATTTCAGAATATCTGCTATCTGTCTCTGAAAGTCCGTAAAGCGAACCCGAGGCGTCATTGCCGGTATAATGAGCCGCATCCGCTAAATCAAGGCTAAATCCACTGAGTAATATATTAAAAATAAGTGTAATAACTAATATAAAAGTACAATTTTTCTTTAAAGATGAAAAATTGGAATATAAATTTATCATAGTTTTGCCCCCAAAAATAAATTTTGCCTCTTTTGCTCTGAAGTTGGGGTTCTCCATTTTCAGCCTCGTTGCTGTCGTGCAATGTGGTTAAACGCTTTTACTTACCTAGAAAAAATTTGATTTACATCCTTTATCTCTTTTTTAGCATCTCTAACAAGAGGTTTTATTATTCGAATTTTGTAAAATAAAAATGGAATAAAACCCCTCAACATATAGAGTGGAAAGGCAATTTGTATCAAAGATGTAGTATAGTTTAAGACCATTTTGGTCTTAAACGACTATATATCTAATCCACATATAAAATTAAGTATGGTGATATAAATATTTAAAGGGATTTAATTATTTTTTGAAAATTGTCGATAATTGTTTTTATATTCAAGGGTCAGATATGCTATACTGTTCTAATAGGATAGAATGTAAAGATAATTTTCCGAGGTGACTTATGAAAATTAATGTGATTAAGCCTATTGTTATATTTGTTGTGGTATTGGTTTTATTTGTGTTTCTTGCAAGGGCTATTTATATACATAATCTTCCGGCGGTTACCGTTACCTCTGCCTCAGGAGGGACAATCAGGCACCAATTTCGGAGCGCGGGCAATATGCGAGTCACCGAACATGATGATATTATCGCAAATGAAGATGGCTTAATAACCCTTCATGTAAGCGAAGGAGACAGGGTTTACGCCGGTCAGCTCCTTTATTCTATAGAAGTTGATATACGCAATTTAGAAGATAGGCTTATAAGCTTAGAGCATAATAGAAATGCACAAAATCTTCAGATATCGAGGATTAACAGTGATATTATTCATCGCCAAAACATGGGTGTTCGCGCGCCTGTAAGACCCCAATTAAACCTTTTTGAGCTTGAGTTGGATATTGAAAACATTAGTACAAGAATCCAAACAGCCGAAACAGAGCGGGATAGACTCCAAGCACTTTATGATATAGGTGCCGTACCCAGAGCTAATTTAGACGGTGTAGAAAGGGAAATCAACACATTAAACGACCAGCTGAATGCCGCGATAGAGCGCAGAGAAATCGCAATTAGCAGATATGAAGAAGAGCTTATTCGTGATACTGAAAATTACGAACAAGCCCGTGCTGACAACTCCCGTCTCCTTGCCGACCTTCGCTATCAGCTTAGGAGCAGCCAATTAGGACTTGAATCTATTGAAGATGAAATTTATAGGATAGAAAATCAACTCCATGCAGACGGTGTATACGAGCATCACGCGGTCATTTCCGGTGAAATTATGAGGATATTTGACGCGGCAAGAGGAGGACGGCGTGTTATGCAAAACACTGCCGTAATGTCCATAAGACCGGATGCTGCTGCACTTTACGCTGTATTTAATGTACCAAGTAATATCGACTTTGTGGAAATTGGGCAAAGTACCACTTTGCAAATAAGAGGCAGGCGCAATATTGAGGGTATAGTTGATAATATTAGATTTTACCCTCAGCATTTGGAAATTTATGTAAGTTTTGAATTTCCTGACCTTCAAGTCGGTGAGCGGGTGGAGACTATATTTGAGCGAGCTTCAATACACTATGCCAGAATGCTGCCAAACTCTGCCATAAGGGAAATTTGGTGGAGAGGCGATATTGAAGGGCATTTTGTATTGACTATTGAGCGCACAAGGGGATTGTTCGGTTATATTTATTCTACCGGATGGCAAAGTGTCACTATATTGGAAGAGGGACCTGCATATACGGCAATAGCCGAGAACTTCCCTGCTGATTTGGAAGTTATAACAGGCTCGTCTCAAACTATAGGCAATGGTTCGAGGGTTAGGATTTTCCCAAGGGTTAGGACTTTTTTGTAAGTTTTTAAAAAGGACGGTGCGTAAATGTTAAAAGCTCATAAGCTTATACTTATTTTAAATGCAGCCGCTCTTTTAATCTGTATTTTATGGGGTTATTGGCTTTTTACCGAGGCAAGGCAGCTTGTGGGAAATAATGTGGTATATATCACTGGGGAGCCGGGCAGACGCGGTTATGAAATAAGTCTTGACAATATAAGGGATACTCTAAGGGATTTTGCCGATTATAATATCGCTTTTGAGTACCGCCGCGGCGCGGTTATTGAGAATGGTATCCGTAATATAGACGTAAACCTCGCCTTTACCAACAGTACATATTTTTTGATAAACAATTATTTCTTCCTTTATGGCGGGGGCTGGCCTTATGGCTTTGATGAGCATAATATTATAGTACTCTCAGAAAATGCGGCATGGGAGTTGTTCGGCAATACAAATGTAGTGGGAATGCATGTGGAGCTTGAGGGTCAGTTTTTTGAAATAGGCGGAGTAATTAAACAGGAAGACCTTGAGAATCCGGGCTTTGCATGGATTACTTATAATCATAGAGGAAGCGGCATTTCAAATGTAGGCGGCATTTATATCCAAGGCAGAGATTATAATAATTTAGAGCTTATTGTTTTGGCACACCGCTTTGCATATGCCGCTGAGCTTAATTTAAACAATTTGCGTTTTGTCGATTTGGATCAGTATACTTATAATATATTAACTAAATTTAATTTATTTGTTTTGGTTATAGCTGCCTTTGGGGCTGTGTTTTCTTCCGTTGGACTTTTTAATATTTTGGAGGCTAAAGGTAATAGACAAAAAATAATGCTTTACAGCTCCCTTACTGCCGTTACTATATTTTTGTGTATATATCTGTGGCAAAATATTAGTATCTATCTGCCGCCGCCTACAGAGGCTTTTAGAGTGCGGTCTTTAATTGACAATCTAAATAATTTAGGCACTTTTGAGGGGATTGGTATTGCCTCTCTCAATATTTCGGGATTGTATGAACATAATAGGCTTTCGGTTTACCCATTGGTTTTAGGCACTTTTGCCTTTGTTAATATTGCAGGTGTTTTTTTTGCTGATGCCTTTATAAAATATAGAAAGTACAGTGCAAACAAGGGCACAAGCACTCCTATAACCATCCCTGAATACCTTATGAAACGGATTTTGCAAATAATCCCAACTTTTATGATTATGACTGCGGCTATTTTCTTTGCGGCACTTCTTATGCCAACTTTGGGTATACCTTATTTCCCCAGAGATGCACATATTATGTATTTTCAATATATATTTGGCGTACTTCAAGGTGACTTTGGCAGTTCATGGACCAGTTTAGGACAAGGCCGCCCTGTCAGTAGTTTTCTTGTGAACTCTATCCCTTATACAGCTATTTTGGTTTTTGGCGCCACGTTGGTATCCAGCATTATTGGCGTAACCTTAGGGGTCATAGCCGCACTTAAGCAAAATAGGATAGTTGACAATATTATAACGGTTACATCTCTTTTTGCTTCGTCTATACCTGTATTTTTCCTTGCTATTATACTTATGCTTATATTCAGCCTGCAATTAGGGCTTTTGCCCAGCCGCGGCTTAGCCGGATGGCAGGGTATGATACTGCCAATTGCAACTTTGTCTATCCCGTCTGCCGGGTTTATAGCCCGCACCACAAGAACCGCAATGCTTGAAGCCCTCACTATGGACTGTATAAAAGCAGCAAGAGCGCGGGGACTCCCTGAGAGGGTTATAATAGGCTCTCACGCCCTTAAAAACATACGGATACCTATAATAACCATCACAGCCCTTAGGCTTGTTGAACTATTTATGGGTACGCTTCTTGTTGAAACGGCTTTTTCCATCCCCGGACTTGGCAGGCTTTTAGTTGAGGCAATAGAAGCCCGTGATTTAAACGTGATGATGGGCTGTATAATTTTTTTGAGTCTTACATTTATGGTTATAAATTTAGCGGTTGACTTACTTTATGTTATTGTTGATCCCAGAACTCGCAAAAGCTTAAAATAAGCCAAGATTTTAGGAGACGCTTTATGAAAATAAAATCTAAAAAACTTAAAATCTTTCTAAGCCGCAAAATTTCCGTTATTGCAGCTATTGGACTTGTTTTAATGTTATTTGCTGCTTTCGCAGGGCCTTTTTTAACCAGTCACGACCCTAATGAAATGGATTTTAATAACAGGTTCGGAAGCATTTCAAGGGAAAATTGGCTGGGTACTGACTGGTCCGGGCGCGATATGTTCACTCGTATAATCCATGGGGGGCAAGTATCCATAGGTTTAGCTCTTTTTGGGGTTTCCATAGGTGTAAGCTTTGGGCTTATATTTGGGCTTATATCAGGCTACTACGGAGGGGTTACGGACGCTCTAATTTCCCGGTTTATTGACTTTTTAATGGCTGTGCCCGCTTTTATGATTGCTATTATTTCTCTGGCACTTTTAGGTCCGGGAGGCATTAATACAGGGATTGCGGTTGGCGTATCCACAATCCCATTGTTTATGCGTATGACAAGAAGTCAGGTTATCGCTATTAAAGATTCTGATTATGTAAAATCCTGCCGAATAATTGGCGTGTCCGATTCAAGGATAATTGTGACCCATATAATGCCCGGTATCTGGCCTTTAATCGCCGTTACTTTTACTTTACAGCTGGGTACAGCCCTTTTGAGCACCGCCGCTCTATCCTTTCTGGGGATTGGCGTTAGTCCGCCTACACCTGAATGGGGCTCACTTCTTAGCTCCGGGAGGGTGAATATGCTTGCCTTCCCCCTTGGGATTATGGCACCCGGCATTGCTATTATGCTATTTGTTATGTGTACAAGTCTTGTAGGGGACGGGCTTCGTGACGCTCTAGACCCTAAGTCCGTGGAATAGTTTGCAAAACACCCTTTCTACAACTCAATCTCTTTTTCAAATCTAAGTTTTTTATAATAATCCAGCTCCACTAAATCCGTGGGGCTTACTTTGCCGTCGGCTTTTGAAAAATAGGAAAGTCCGGCATAGTCTATCATTTTATATACAAATTGGGAGCAAAACATAATATTAGGCTTGTAAGAACGTTTAAGCAGTAACCCAAGCATATTATAGGCACTGCCTTGCTGGTTTATCTCTTTTATTTTATCAATCATAAGGATTTTTTTCTCAGTTGGGCAAGGCAGGCTGTATATCAAAATTTTCGCACCGGGGGTTTTGCTGAAAAATTCTATCATTTCCGCATTAAGCCCCGGCGGATAAACCTTTTCCCCGCCATTGTAACTTATTGCTGTTTTAAGCTCTTTGTCGAAAGAGAGTGAAGCGTGGTTATATTGCTTTTGAGTAAATACGGATATTATTTCCGATGCGGGGCTTCCTGTTTTGGAAATTACCAGGTAAATATTAGGGTCACTTAGGCTGTCCATAGTTTTTTGAAAGTAATCATCAGTTAAACTGCCGTTATTTATATAGCTGAAAGAATCATGGCGGGATATATCCGCCGCAACTTCTAATATATTATTTATACTTAATTTTTTTCCGGTCTCAGTAGTATCTGCAATGGTACGCTTTACCCCTTCCGCTACATCAATAAGCTCCGAAAAGCCTATGGTTGCAGTCTCTTCAATTGTGGGAAGATAGAAATGTGCATATTTGCCCGCTATTATATATCTGCTTACAAGTAAAGGCAGCAGCAGCATGGCAACAGCAACAAGCCTCCTAAACAGATGAATATAAACCGACTCAACAACGGCAGTTTCGCCAAAAACAATACTATTAACCATAATAACTTGCAAAATCATTATAGCAAAATATGAAATAACAAGATATCGCCTAACTTTCCCTGTACTTGGGGTTATTAGAGTTCTCAATGTTACAAAAATAAAAAGTGCGATATATGTAATTATAAATAGGTTTGCATCAGCAAAAAACATAAGCCCGCATAAAAGTATAAAGAACATCATATTTAGATATATCGGGTGTTTATTGATATTCATAGTTTCTCCTTGGTTTTCCGGTTAATCATATTTATCCTCCATATCTTAAGATATGTCTTACATATAGCAAACCACATTGAGAAACGCGATTGGGAAAGCGCGACCCAAAAGCAGTTGGGGTAGGTGCTTTTGGGTAAAACCGAAGGTTTTAGCGCGCTGCCCAATCACGTTTTCGAAAGTCGTTTGCTATAGCACGCCGCCCAATCACGTTTTCGAAAGTCGTTTGCTATAGCGCATCCCTAAAGTCCGGGTGGGCTATTTCAATGAGAGCTTCTGCCCTTTTTCTAAGGCTTTTTCCTCTAAGCTCAGCGATGCCGTATTCTGTTACTACATAGTGAACATCATTTCGGGATGTGGTGAGTGCCGCGCCTTCGTCTAACACAGACACAATCCTTGACAGCTTCCCTTTAGCAGCCGTTGAAGGCATAGCGATTATAGACACTCCATCCTCACACATAGAAGTACCCCGAACAAAATCCACCTGACCGCCTGTTCCGCTAAACTGCTTGGAACCGATACTTTCAGCGTTTACCTGCCCCATAAGATCTATTTGGATGGCAGAATTTATACTTGTCATCCTATAATTTTGGGAGACGATAATAGGGTGATTAACATAATCCACAGGGTGCATCTCCACCATTGGGTTATTATCCACAAAGTCGTATAATCTTTTCGAGCCCATAAGGAACGCGGCAATAAACTTGCTTTTCTGTATAGATTTTGCCTTATTTGTTATTACGCCTTTCTCCACAAGGTCTAGCACGCCGTCAGAAAACATTTCGGAATGTATGCCCAAATCTTTCTTCTTATCTAAAAATGTAAGCACCGCGTCAGGTATGGCACCAATGCCTAGCTGCAGCGTTGCCCCGTCTTTAATAAGGGATGCACAGTATTCCCCAATTTTCTTCTCCACATCTCCTATTGCCGGCCGCGGCAGTTCAATAAGCTCCTCAGATAATTCCACGGCAAAGTCGATATCATCAATATGTATTAAAGAATCTCCCCCTGTACGGGGCATTTTGTCGTTAATAAGGGCAATGACAGTTTTAGCGCACTGGGCTGCGGCTTTGGTATAATCCACTGAGACTCCTAAACTGCAATAGCCAAATTTATCAGGAGGTGAAACGCTTATAAGGGCCACATCAACAGGCAATATATTATTCTTAAACAGCCGCGGTATTTCAAAAAAGAAGGAGGGGGTATAGTCCGCCCGCCCCTCCTCTACCGCTAAACGTGTACTTGCGGACAAAAACAGCCCATTATGGATAAAATTTTCCCTATATTCAGGCAAACAATAAGTACTTTTGCCCATTGCTACCATATGTACAATTTCCACATTTTTATAAGCTGCGGCATTTTCCACCATAGCCCCAACAAGTGCCTGAGGCTCAGCACAAGCATGGGAAATAACTACTCTGTCACCTGATTTTATGTTTAAAACAGCCTCTTTTGCCGTTATAAATTTAGCCATATAAATCTCCAATCCCCTACTCTATATCCAAAAGTTCTTTAACCAAGTTCTTCTTCGCTTCCAAATCCGACTGCCTGCTTATCATAATACGCTGTGCCTGAGGCGAACCCGCACCGTGCATAGACTCGGTGCGATACCCTACAGCGGCGGCACCTAATGTCATATTTTCCACAAGGCGTGCTACTTTTATGCGATGCTCAACAGGTACACCTTTGGCACCGGCATAGTATTTTCTTATATATGCCCCTACCTCAGGGGAGTTTAAGTCCTGCTCTGACGGCATTGTTACAAAAATCCCTCCGGAAATATCCTCAGCCAGCCTCGCTATCTCATAAGGAAAGCGGGTTACATTTTGCTTGCAAACATTGGCAAGTAACATATCAATCTCATAACTTCCGGCGGCTGTTGGGCGGCCTTCAGCAGAACAAGCTATGCCGCAGGAGTACAAAGTTTCGTTAAGATGAATCATTTCTATTATCTTATCCTTAACATGAGATGCCGCTGCCGCGCCGTTATAATCACTCATAAGCGAAGCCGCGCCTATTAAAACATCCCCCACTCCAACTTTACATCCGCCGTAGCTTTGACGGTGGAAACCTGCGAAACGCTCAACCAAAGTACCTGAAAAAGCATATTCACCGCACATAAACACCCGATTATTAGGCACAAATACATCCTCAAAGACCACAAGAGCCTCATGACCGCCAAATTTAGGGTTCCCTGTGTCAATTTCCCCTCCTTCAAGCTTTCTCGTATCAGATGCCTGCCTGCCGTATATTATTTTAATCCCCTTTGTATCCGTAGGCACAGCAAAGCAAACCGCATAGTCCTTATCATCTTCTTTCATAGACATAGTTGGCATTACAAGTATTTCATGAGAATTTACAATACCGGTTTGATGGGCTTTTGCCCCTCTTACAACAATGCCATCTTCCCTCTTTTCAACGACACGTAAAAATAAATCAGGATCTTCCTGTTTGGAAGGGGCACAGGAGCGGTCTCCCTTAGGATCAGTCATTGCGCCGTCTACGGTTAAATCGTTATCTTGCACATATACAAGAAATTCCTTTAATTTGTCGAAATAGCCTGTCCCTAACTTATTATCCATATCAAAAGTTGTTGAATAAACCGCATTAAGAGCGTCCATCCCAACACATCTTTGGAAGCAGGACGCGGTTTTCTGCCCTAAAAGCCTTTGCATTTTAATCTTTTTAACAAGGTCATCAGCACTTTGATGTATATGGGTAAAACGGTTTATTTTGTTACCTGTTATATGAGATTTCGCTGTCATTAAATCTTCATAAGCCGGGTCGTGGGCAAGATCGTAGGTTATTTTAACCGAGTTCATAGAAGGTACGACCATAGGATGATCCACTGTATTTTCTTCTCTTTTTCCAAATATGTAAACTTCCAAATTCAGGTTTCTTAAACTTTCTACAAATTCATTTCCGGTTTTTAATGGCATATAACTTCCTCCTTATTTACTATAGTAAAATGATTCTAAAACAACAATACAAAAACGCAGTTTTTTTAGCAGATTGAGGAATCCGATTCCCCCAGTGCTAAGGTATCTGATGATGAATAGATGCGAAAAAAAGATAAATTTTTGTTGTTGATTTAGATTCATTTTACTATAAATATCTGTTTATACTCTATCACCAAATCTCAATCCGTGTCAACTGGATAAAAACCCCTTGTACCCTTGCAATAGGACTTACCCTGGTGTATACTGATTACATGAAAAAACTCAGGAGGTTATTATGGAAAACATTTATATTATAGCACCTTGCCGCACGGCCGTAGGCAGTTTTCAAGGCGGTTTAAAAGATTTATCTGCTTCAAAACTTGGCACAGTGGTTATTAAGGAAGTATTGAACCGTGCAGGGGTTAACCCTTACTTAGTTAATCAAGTTATAATGGGTAATGTACTCCAAGCGGGACAAGGTCAAAACCCCGCTCGCCAAGCGGCTTTTGCAGCAGGCATACCGGAAACTGTACCTGCTATGACTATAAATAAGGTTTGTGGCTCCGGGCTTACGGCAGTTTCTCTTGCGGCCGCTTTAATACGTGCCGGTGATGCTGATTGTATTGTAGCCGGCGGCACTGAGAGTATGTCAAATGTACCTTACTATCTTCCTGCAATGCGAAATGGAGCGCGTATGGGTAACGCCGCCGCTGTTGACGGCATGGTACATGACGGCTTGTGGGACGTTTTTAATGACTACCATATGGGTATAACTGCTGAAAATATTGCAAGCTCCTGCAATATCTCTCGTGAGGAACAGGATGAATTTGCCCTATCCTCCCAGCATAAAGCAGCCAAAGCCAAAGCAGACGGCAAGTTTAAGGATGAAATCGTAGCGGTGGAAATCCCACAAAGAAAAGGTGACCCCCTCGTATTTGACACGGATGAATATATTCGCGACAATGCTGCTATAGATCAGCTTTTAAAGCTTCGCCCGGCTTTTAATAAAGAAGGTACCGTTACTGCAGGCAATGCCTCAGGCATAAACGACGGCGCGGCCGCTATGCTTGTAGTGTCGGAAAAATTTATGAAAGAACATAATTTGAAACCTATGGCACGTTTTGTGGCAGGGGCTTCTGTTGGGGTTGACCCTTCTGTTATGGGATTGGGTCCTGTGCCCTCAGTTAAAAAATTACTTGAAAAAACAGGACTTGGAGTTAACGATATCGGGCTTTTTGAGGCAAATGAGGCTTTTGCTGTTCAGGCACTTGCCGTTGGAAAACAGTTAGAGCTGACCACCGATAAAGTAAATGTAAACGGCGGTGCTATAGCCATTGGTCATCCCATAGGTGCATCAGGGGCACGTATTACCGTAACCTTGCTTCACGAAATGGCTAGGAGAAAGGAAAAATACGGCATTGCCACTCTTTGTATAGGGGGCGGTATGGGCGAGGCTGCACTGTTTGAGCTGGTATAATAATATAAATTTTCAGGAGGATACAATGGCAAATATTTCATTGGAATATGTATCAAGTCCCGCCGGATGGGAAAGTGCCATCCTTACAATCACCCGCCCGGAACAGCTTAACGCTCTTAACCTTGCTACGATTGATGAGCTTGACAAAGCTTTGGACGAGCTTGGGGCTAAAAAAAATCTCCGCGCCCTTATTGTAACCGGCTCAGGCACTAAAGCCTTTGTAGCAGGGGCTGATGTAAAAGAGCTTGAAACCCTCGACCCGGACGGTGCCTATAAGCTTTCTCTAAACGGCAGCCATGTGTTTGCAAAGTTTTCTGCTTTGCCTTTTCCTGTTATCGCTGCTGTTAACGGCTTTGCTTTAGGCGGCGGCTGTGAACTGGCACTTGCTTGCGATATTCGCCTTGCCGCAGAGAATGCGACCTTCGCTCTCCCTGAGGTAACTTTAGGCATTTGCCCGGGATGGGGAGGCACTCAGCGCCTTGCACGCCTTATAGGTACAGGACTTGCGGCTGAGCTTATGTTTAGTGCAAAACGCATAGACGCGGCAAAAGCCCTTGAAATAGGTCTTATAAACAGTATACATCCCGCTGATAGCCTTATGGAAGCCGCTGCTGATTTAGTATCTAAAATCGGACGGAATGCGCCGATAGCTGTCCATGCCGCAAAAAAAGCAATGAATGACGGTGTGGAGACTGCTCTTTCCGAAGGTTTAGAAATTGAGGCAAGGGAATTTTCCGCGCTTTTTAACACAACAGACGCTAAAATGGGGCTTAACGCCTTCACCAATCAGAAAAAGTATGAATATACGGGGGAGTAAAAATGGATAAAAACATGAGTGTAATAGGCGCAGGCACTATGGGCTGGGGCATAGCCCAGGTTTTTGCCGCCGCCGGATACTCTGTCGCTTTATGTGATAGGGATATTTCTTTCGCGGAAAAAGGTAAGGCGGCTATGTCCGCATCTTTACAAAAACTTGTTGACAGAGAAAAAATGACAGCCGACGCGGCTGATAAAATCCTTGCAAACGTAACACCTTACGAAACCCAAAACATCCCTAAATGCAGCCTTGTAGTTGAGGCAATTTATGAAGACATGAGCGTAAAAAAAGAACTTTTCAAGAAATTGGAAGGGCTTTTGCCAACTGATACAATATTTGCCACCAACACCTCCAGCCTTTCAATAACAGAGCTTGCAGGGTGCTTAAGTGAATCTTCCCGCTTTGTAGGTATGCATTTTTTCAACCCGGCAGCGGTTATGAAACTTGTTGAAGTTATAGGCGGCGCACAAACTTGCCCTGATGTGATTAATAAGGTTGTTGCCATCTCCGAAGAAATAGGTAAGACCCCTGTTAAAGTCAATGAAGCCGCCGGATTTGTCGTTAATCGCATACTTATACCGATGATTAACGAGGCTGTAGGGATTTTGGCTGAAGGAGTATCCACCGCTTGGGATATTGATACTGCTATGAAACTTGGCGCCAACCATCCTATAGGGCCTTTGGCATTGGGAGATTTAGTTGGGCTTGATGTTTGCCTTGCTATTATGGAAGTACTGCAGGCAGAGACCGGCGAGGATAAGTACCGCCCTCACCCCCTTTTGAAAAAGATGGTTAGGGCCGGCACTCTTGGGCGCAAAACTAAAAAAGGATTTTATGAGTATTAAACCTATAGCTTATATAAGCCTAATGTTTCTTATCCCAACCA
The DNA here is from genome assembly GCA_009779915.1 of Defluviitaleaceae bacterium. Classification (GTDB taxonomy): domain Bacteria; phylum Bacillota; class Clostridia; order Lachnospirales; family UBA5962; genus WRBA01. The sequence goes on from WRBA01000007.1 coordinate 100,846, forward strand.
CTTTACTGGGCAGTTTGCTGTATTTATTGGATATATTTGCCCCTTATGCTCTCTTGGCAGCCTTTGCACAGATAAGATTTTTACTTGCACAAGTAATTATCCCTATATACATAGCTTTCATTAGTGTGCATTTTATGGGAAAATATAAAGTTGAAGGGGTTTTGCCAAAGGCAATGATTATTATCCTATCTGCCGCTGCCGTAATCTATGGATATGACATGATGTATATAGCAGGCGGCTTTTATATGACTGCCCATTTATTGGGAATAGGCTGGGATAACGCGGCAGGCATATGGGTTCCTGTTTTTGCAGGTATATCATGGCTTGTGCTGGCAATTACTTATATATGCTTGTTTGTTGTACGCAAAACCCGCACTAAAAGATAAGACAGGAGGATGGTATGCAGCAGTTGGTCATTAAACCTAGGATTTTTCAATACGATACTTGTAAGGCTTTTTGTGACGCTTTTGGGATAGGCGATGGGGACTTGATAATCACTAATGAGCATATATTTAGCCCGTATTTTGGCGGCCTTAATTTAGCTTGCGATACTATGTATCAGGAAAAATACGGCTCAGGGGAACCATCCGACGAAATGGCTGAAGCGATGTATGCCGATATGAGAGGCAATTACAAGCGTATTATCGCCATAGGCGGCGGCACGGTTATTGATATTGCTAAATTGTTTGCCCTTAAAAATGTATCCCCTATATTGGATTTATTTGACCGTAAGTTAGAGATAAAAAAGGACAAAGAGTTAGTTTTAATCCCTACCACTTGCGGCTCCGGCAGCGAAATAACAAATATTTCAATATTGGAGCTTAAAAGCCGCCAAACAAAACTTGGGCTTGCGGTGGACGAGCTTTACGCCGACTCTGCCGTGCTTATACCTGAGCTTCTTAAGGGCTTGCCTTTTGGTGTGTTTGCCACAAGCTCTATTGACGCCCTGATACACGCATTGGAGTCCACCCTTTCGCCAAAAGCTACCCCTTATACGGAAATGTTTGGATATAAAGCAATCGAAATGATTTTGGAAGGGTATAAAGTCATTGCCCGCGACGGACAGGAAGCGAGAATGCCTCTGCTAAAGGATTTTCTCATTGCCTCAAATTACGCAGGCATATCCTTTGGCAATGCAGGCTGTGCGGCAGTCCACGCCCTAAGCTATCCCTTAGGCGGCACCTACCACGTGCCTCACGGTGAAGCTAATTACTGCCTCTTAATCGGTGTGTTTAACAAATATATGGATATCGACTCCGGTGGCAAAATCAGCCGCCTAAACCGCTTTATTGCAAACATTCTTGCCTGTGATGAGGCTGTGGTTTATAGTGAGCTTGAAAAACTTTTAGATACTATAACCCCTCGTAAACCTCTACGAGAGTATGGGGTAACAGAGGATGATTTAAAAGCTTTTACCGAAAATGTAATGACAAAGCAAGGAAGACTTATGGGTAATAATTATGTAGAACTTTCTGAAAGTGATGTTTATGAGATTTATAAAAAGTTGCATTAATTGAGTTGTGAGATAAAAAAGCCGGTGTATTTTGCCGGCTTTTTTGTTATTCTACCCCCCTGTCGGCACTACTCTTTGAAACGGATTATCCGTCCAGTAAAACTCCAGCACAAAATCATGGGGCATACGCTCTTCCCTCCTGTCGGCTGTCCTTTTCGTTAAATCTACTGTGCGTCTGATTCTGTACTTTTGTCCGGGAATCATGTAGTAAAATTCGTCAAAGACAACGCTCCCCTTAAGATTTGTCGTATGAGGTCGATGAAAAGAAAGACCTCCTCCGGAGAAAAAAAATTGCGTATGCATTGGAACTAGTCTCCAAACATCTCCTTCTTCATCAAAATATTCCAATATTGAACCTCTGGTAAAACTTATATATAAATCAGTATTGTTTATTAAAAAGTGCGGCATATGCCCTCTATCATATTCAATACCATCAATAAACTTCATTAATACACCATCATCTTCAAAAAAGGGATGGCTAACTAAGGGCGCAGCCTCTACCCCCGGTTCCGGGTTAAATATGTAGGAAGGATGCACATCTTCATTTTCTCTCGTACTGTATAGATAAACCATAATAACTGCCATTATAAATGCCAGTAAAACAATAACAGCACCGTTAATGATAGTTTTTTTCAAGCTAACCCCTCCAAAATTACTCCCAGTAAAACTCCGCAACTATTTCATGTTTGTAATTATCTTCTCTATTGTATATAATAACCCAATTTTCCATCAACCACCAAGATACGCTCTTTCGTATTCTATATAGTCCGGGGTCAAGTGAACCAACATGCCATCCAAGGTTTTTTCTAAATTGTTCAGGCTCTCCCAGATTAATAATAATTGCCATATCAAGAAATGCAGAAGCACCTGGAACCACCCACCAATCTCCCCTTCTAAAAACTTCAACTTGATATCTCTCACCTGTCATAGCGGTATATTCTGTCTCTGCACTCTTAATTATAGTCACAACCACATACCCTTGTTCTTGATTAATTTCAGTAACTGACATACTTATATGTTGACCCAGTAAAGGGTCTGTCCGCAAAGGCTCACTCCGCTGGTTAGTATTGCCCCTTAAGTTGTAAAATGTAATCCATCGTGAATTTATCACTTCTCTCCTAAAAAGCGCGATTTGCTCTCTATTATAATCCATCAAAGCTACTTCGACTCGGTTACTGGCAGGCATACCCCAGCCTCTGGCATTTTGCATTATTGGATGGTCTGGGTTATTACTACGGAACTCATTTAAAAAAGCTACTACTTCCGTTGCCGTTAAATCGCTTCTGTTAATAAACCAGCTAAAATTGTACCATATTAGAATGGCAGGTATAGTCAAAATGATTAAGCTTATACATATCAATATTTTGCGGTTTATGGCTTTCACCTTCTTTGATCTAGATATCATTAGAGTTGTAATGAAA
>WRBA01000008.1 GCA_009779915.1 Defluviitaleaceae bacterium
AAAGTTGCCAGCCGTAGCAGATTAGCTTTGCATATGCGTCGCCGCTACCCGGGATGCTTGGGCGAGCAGTAAATGCGAAGCATTTACGACCAGCCCATTAAAGCAGGCTTTAATGGGTTCCCGTTCGTCAGTGCCGCCTAAATTACCTTAAAATAAGACCAGAAATTCAGATTCGCCCATTATTGACCGCTGGTTCTTAGCATTGCAAAAGCTAAATGAGAAAGGTGCCTATTTATAGGCACCTTTCTCATTTTTTACAGTATTAACATTGCATCCCCAAAACTAAAAAATCTATATTTTTCTTTAACGGCGGTATTATAAGCTTCCAGCACAAACTCTCTTCCGGCAAAAGCGGATATAAGCATTATAAGAGTCGATTCAGGCAGATGAAAATTAGTAATAATGCCGTCAACCCCTTGAAATTTATGCCCCGGATGGATGAATATATCAGTCTCAGCATTTACAGGATATATTTTTCCATCTTTATTAAAAGCTTCCAAAGTTCTGACACTTGTGGTGCCAACGGCGATTATACGACCGCCGTTTTCTCGTGCTTTGTTGATTTTTTCAGCTTCGTGAGGTTCTATTTCGCAGTATTCCGCGTGCATTTTATGCTCTTCAATATTTTCCACCTTAACAGGTCTAAATGTACCCAGCCCAACATGAAGGGTCAAATTTGCGATGATAATACCCTTCTCTGAAAGCTCTTGCAGCAGCTCTTCGGTAAAATGCAGCCCGGCTGTAGGTGCCGCCGCCGAACCTGAATGTTTTGCATATACAGTCTGATACCTGGATTTATCCTCAAGTTTTTCAGTTATATAGGGTGGAAGAGGGGTTTCGCCAAGTTCGTCAAGTATTTCCTCAAAAATGCCTTTGTATATAAATTCAACTATTCTGTTGCCGTCTTCTAAAACCTCTTCTACACGGCATTTTAGCTTGTCTCCAAAACTAACCATAACTCCGGCTTTTAACTTTTTTCCAGGATGTACTATACAATCCCATCTGTTTTGATCAAGCTGCTTCAAAAGGAGAAGTTCAACCCTAGAATCACTATCCTCTTTAATACCTATAAGTCTTGCGGGGATTACTTTTGTATTGTTTATGACGAGACAGTCACCTTTATTTAAAAAAGTACCAATATCAGAAAATATGCTATGAGAAATTTTATTTTTCTTCCTATCAAGTACCATAAGCCTTGAAGAAGAGCGGTCCCTAAGAGGTGTTTGGGCAATTAATTCTTCAGGCAGTTCATAATTAAATAAAGATTTATCCATTGTTATTAATCCTCTCTTCTAGGGCTAAGGGTAATCCCTGTATAGTAATGTTTTAATATTTCATCGAAGGTATATCCGGCTTCGGCCATACCTCTGGCTCCATGCTGGGACATCCCTACGCCGTGTCCCCAGCCGCGACCGATTAAGGTAATAACATAACCGTTTGAAGCAACGCCCCCTGTTACTTGAACATTGTTAATATGAGTGGGAGGGAGGGCGGAGCCGCCGGAAGCCCTTAAGGTTTGCACCCCTACGGCGGTTTGTACATTTGCAGCCCTGCCTATTATCGGAACAATTTCACCGTCAGCACCTAAGACCATCAAATGCCCCACTTCTATTTGGGAAGTATCCGTATTACTCATGGTAAATATCAATGAGGTGTTATTTAGAGTGGTGTTTATAACGGTGCCGTCTACTGTGAGGGCAAAACTGCCTATTCTAAAATTTCTACTATATAGATTCCCGCCGGCAGATGGTCCGAAAAAGGTACGAATCCTCTCTCTTTCGAGATTTATTGTACCATTCTCGCCGGTTAATGTCACTCTAAGCACCCGACCGGTAGATGAAATTTCAGTTATTTGCATACTTGTAACATTACCTATGTTATAGTTGTTTGCGCGGGCAATTGCTGTAAGTTCGGTTAGAGTAAGGGTTCTGGTCCATTCTCTCCCTGTTGTGTCGTAAATATCACTTCTACCTCGTAAATAAGGAGATGCAGCTATCCATACATTTTCCGAATCATCAGTTATACCGCCACTTGACGAGCTGTATACAGCATTAATTATTTCCCCATCAAAAAAAGCAAGTATCCCCCTGGTGTAAAGAACCGCGGCAGTAGTGGCTTCGGTCTCCCTAGACATACCCCAATAGACTTGGCAATGTTCAGTGTTGCAAAGATCAAAACCTTGATTAGCATGAGCTCCCAAGGTTGTATAAGCATAGCTTCTTGCCGCCACAGCCTGAGCTTTAAGAGCTTCCATATGCCAACTGGCAGGCATTTCACTTGGAACGACGGAAAATAAGTATTCCTCTATATTTACCACATTTACAGGAGTAATATTTGAGCCTGACCTGTGGGCGTCCAAATAGCCTCTGTAATAGGAGCCGTTAATATTAATTTTACCTCCGCGTCCATCAGCAAAAAAAGGCGTAAGCCTATAGTTTTCAAATACAGCTAAAACTTGACCGCCGGAATTTAAGGCAAGTCTCCTGCCATTTGGCTCTACCAAAGCACCGCCATTGGCAAAAGCATGGTTTTGCGCCTCAGCCCTGCTTCCAAAAGGACCTGCATATACACCCCAGGTTCCCCTCTCCAAAAGCACAGGAGACGCATTTCGCCCGGAGGCACTATTTAATGCGGCTAAATATCCGCTGTTTGTATCTTCTATAAAGATATAATAGGAACTATCGGCAGATATAGTAAATACCCCACTGCCCACAATATTCCCCATATTTTCAAAATCACCGTCTAAAATGAAAAATACATCCAAAGACGCAGCTTCGATACTTATACTGGATGCGGAAGATCCAACGCCAACGCGAATATAGCCGTCAATATTGGCATACACAGTGGTGTGCATTATTATTATCATAAAAATTGCAAGAGCCAAAATTCTTAGTTTTTTTATCATATGTTTCTTAACCTTTCTTCTGAAAAATAGTTACATAACAATTATTTATCGACATAAAATTATTTTTTATTACACATATTCAATAAAATCTCATATTTATTACAACATATATTCAATAAAATAAAGCTTGACAACAAATTTGTCAAGCTTTATAATCACATTGTTGCAGTTTAGAATGCTGATTACGATTAGTTAATATAATCTAAATTCTTAAACTTAGGGGCATTGGCGCAGCTGGGAGCGCGCTTGAATGGCATTCAAGAGGTCAGCGGTTCGATCCCGCTATGCTCCATAAATAATAAATCCTGTAGCCTATAGTAGCTATGGGATTTTTGTTTTGGAGAGTATAATATTTTTGTAAGAAGGCAGGTCAAAAGATTAAGTAAGTTCACTTATGCTGTTGATGTAAATCAACGGTATCAAGCCCCTCGGCGGCGAATAAATGTGATTGTGTGAGGCTTGATGAATATTTTTTAAAGAAAATTTGCGTTTATGGTATAATGGAGTTAAAACAAAGGAACAATTTCACGAAAAATACGTCTTATATATTGAGGTGATGTTGCTTATGAAAAAAATAGGTTTCTGTTTCTGCCTGATGGTGGTTTTGGTTTTATCGGCAGTAATGCCGGTTTTGGCGTGTTGGGCGCAGCCCATACCCTTTGAAATATTGTCAGAAGATAGAAGCAGAGTTTTTGTTTTTGTCCCAGATGAGTACGGTACAACCACCGCATATGCTGCTGTTTATGAAATCGCAAATAATGAACGGCAATTGATTTACACAGTCGAAGATATGACCTCTTTTGCGTATGAGGGTAATTTTCATTTTTCACTAGACATGACACATTTCATCCGAACTTTTCCTGCGCCCGGTATGCCTGTGTTTGAAGTTTTCTCATATGGTGTGCAGACAAGAGTGGTTCAGCGGCGCAATTTTATTGAGAATTATGCCGCCGAAGAAGATTTTTTTCTCAGCATCGGTCCGGCATATATAGTGAATTGGCAAATTGAAAATCGCCTCTCTAATGGCGACACAATTACAATCAGCACAGGGGAAGGGAATACTTTTGTTTTTGATATTCGGGCAGGTGAATTTATTTATGGTGCCCTGCCTTTATGGATGCAAAATTCTAACAACGATATACCATCTTCATGGGCGGATGAATCCGTAGAAAGGGCTGATGACTTGGGTCTATTGCCCGCCCCCTTTCGCTCCGGCTTCGAACGAAACACCACAAGAGCCGAATTTGCAACAATCGCCGTTGCCTTATACGAACATTTCAATGAACCAATCACAGGACGAATCACTTTTACCGACACCACCGATACCAATGTGGAGAAAGCCGCTTATTTGGGTATTGTCAGCGGTGTTGGCGATAACCGCTTTGACCCTGACGTTGCGCTTACACGAGAACAAGCAGCGGTAATGCTGGTGCGGCTTTGGGGCTTGATACAAAGAAACTCAGATATAGAATTACCCGCCATGCTTGATTTGCCTTATTTGCCCGGTGTATTTACAGATTACGAGCAAATTTCAACATGGGCATTTAATGGTGTGGCTTCGGCTTATGGGCTTAGAATAATGAACGGCGTTGGCAACAATCTATTCGCACCGCGGCAGCAGTACACAAGGGAACAAAGTATCGTTACAATCATGAGGATGTTTGATTTAGTGATGGATGTAAAGCCGATAAACGTGAACATACAATTTTTAACTCAATATATACGCACAAGCTGGTATGAAGGAAAATCCGGAATTGCCGTTATCACTTCCGAAAACGAACTTGTCAGGCATTTCGCAAGTTCAACAGATTGGCTTGGAAATGATTTTACTCGGAAATATACAGCAGAATTTTTCAGCCAAGGCTATCTTGTTGTTGTGGCACTCACAGAAAACAGCGGCTCTAATCGGCACAGAGTTGAGCGAATTGAGGATAGCGGTGATATAATCATCACTCGTCTGCTGCCTGGAATAGGGACAATGGATATGGCGGGCTGGGATATAATTATTGAACTTAATAACGACTTTAAACCAGACAGTTTTAACCTAATAATGCTAAACGAAAACATCTAATAACCACAAGAATGAAGGATAAGTCATATAAAATATGAGCAAATTTATAAGCTGAGAATAAAGCATTTTATAAATGTACTTTAGGCTAATTAGAGGGCTGATGAAATACTATCAGCCCTTCTGCTTAACATAATTCAGACGTTCTTTAAAGTGGGCTTGTAGATTTGAGTCGACACAAAATACATAACATCCTTTCATGCCGCGAGACATAAGGGTCTTGTAAATATTGCATACCAGCTTTGTTAGCTCTTCAGGCTTGTTTTTGAGTCCTTTTTTGCCGGAGACGTCCTTATAATCATTATGGGAAGCGGTGAGACGTTGATTAACAATATCGTATTTTAAATCAGCTCCGATAATTACACCTACATAATCAAACTCAAGACCTTGTGAAGTATGTATACAGCCGATTTGGTTTTCGCCTTCCGGCTTAATCGCCCATAGTTCCCGGCTGGTTCTGCTGTTCCAAGGCATACTAAAATTATACTCAGGAATTACCACGTCATTGATTTCACCATTTTTGTTACCCGAATTTTCATTTGTCCAAGGCCACGCAAAACCGGCAAGCATGCGAGCAGTAGTGCTTCCATGATTTTTTCTCTTAATATACTCAAGTAATACATTAGGGTCATCAATTACTTGAAAATCAAAGCACTCCTTATCCCACCCATTAAAGTTGCCGGTTTCACGAATTTGCAATGTCGTATCAAGCCAGTTAATAAAGCCCTCTGCCCCAGAGCATCTAAATTGAGCCTGTAACTCAACTTCATATACTTCAGAATTGAAATTCGTGGCAACGCGTTTAATTTCCGCAACAGTGCCAATATCGTCGGGTCGGATTCTTTGAGCATCGTCAATAAAAAATACATTGATTTTTGATGCTTTGATAATATCTTCAACTTGATTCTTCCCTTGGTACTGATGTGATTTACGGTCTTTAGATACATGCTCTTTAAGCCTATGCGCTTCATCAACCACTAATACATCAAAAAAATTGTCGGTAGTATTGTAAAATTGCGTGGAACCTGAAAAAAGGTTTTTCATACGTCTTTTTTCACCATGTTCGCTATGTGTACCTGCTACAAGTTTTTCAAAAATCACATTTCTGAAAGCAGCATTAGGTGCAACAAATTTAACATTTAAACCATTTTCGATAAGCTTTCTCATTACATTGAGAGATACGACGGACTTTCCCGTTCCCGGACCGCCTTTTACAATGATTGTTCGTTTTTTATTTGTTTTTTTCGATAAGGTCAAGATAGTTTCATAAGCTACCTTTTGTTCATCAATCAAAGTATACTCATTATTCCCTTTAAACACAGAGGCTACATGCTCTGTCAACTTTTTTGAAGGTTTAATTTTTCCGTTTTCTATTTGGTAAAGGATATCCATCCCTTTTCCATTACCTACATGCTGCTTTAAAAAGTCTTGAAATTTTTTACTATCATCTTTGAAATATATAGGGGTTCTACGTACAATTTCACTGTATTGAGGAAGCATGAGCGGCTCCGGAACTTTTTCTTTATAGTTATGGAGATAGGAGCACGAAAAACTATGTATGGAATGAGATTGAATGGCGGTATTCATATCATCAAGCATCTGCTTATATGACCATGCTTGATACGACGGATGAGTCATGTCACGTTCCCGGCCGCCTACATAAGCAATTACAATATCTTCTCTGTCTGTAGCTTCCGCATTGTCCCACTGTTTTAGCTCTACGATTACGAAGTTGTTTTCACCTTTTTGGTTCTGTCCGGAAATAATAAAGTCCACCCGTTTACTGGATGTAGGGATGGTAAACTCTATCAGAATACCACAATCATCTGCGACCTGTGAGTTGCGTACAATCTTCTCCATAAACTGCAAGGAATTATTCCATGCACGTTTTTCACCGGCTGCAGGGCGTTTTCCTAAAGCGTTAATAAAAGCAGACTCGATTTTATCGGTGATAGAGTTATTATCAACTGCATGTCTAAAATCGATAGCAGTGCTGCTATATAAAATCATTATCTCACATCCTATAAATCAGTATATTTTTCTTTTCTTCCAAATGCTTTTGCTATGGGATATTTACTTGCATTTTTTTCGAGTTTTTTCGTAATGATAGAATTTATATCTACCTCCAATGATTCTGCCATAAGAACGCAATAAATTAACAAATCTGCTAATTCATCACAGATGTTTTCTTTTTTGCATTGAACAGCCTCAGAAGCCGTAGACCATTGGAAATTTTCCAGCAGTTCTGATGCTTCTAATGATATTGAAATTGCTAAATCCTTTGGGTTGTGAAACTGCTTCCAATTACGTTCATCTCTAAAACGCAGTATCTCATTGTGTAAATCAGAGTCCATATACTCACACCACTCACCATTCATACTAGATATGACAAAATTATACATTAAATTTGCTTGTGGAATCAAGACTGCAGAATGGTTTTTTCATACATTTATTATGATTGGCTTTTTAAGCTGCTTAAATCACAACTTTCTAAGTTGCAATTATAAGAGGTCAAGTAATAGCTCCAGCTCCGGCTGGTTAAGATAATTTATGGTTTGTTGTATATTTTATTGTGTTTTTGCTGTTTTAATGGTATAGTTTAATGAAGTTATTAATTGCAAAATATGTATATAGGCGGGGCGTTTTTTATAAAATAAACCTAAGAAGGAGGATGACAATGAAATCAGCAACTGCTATAAGTTATGAGCTTGATAATATTGCAGCCGCAGCAAAGGAATTAGCGGCACAAATTAAGGGCAAGTTTGCATTTGGAAAAAATACGGTCGCCATATTGCATGGACAGCCCGAAATGGAAATCGGTGAGCTTTCGGAGGCTGTCAGCCGCGAACTCGGCTGTCAAGTAATAGGGGGAACAACGGCCGCAGGCGCAATGCTGACGAACGAGGGCTACCATGAGCTTGCTGTGGTGCTGCATGTTCTTTCGGATGATGAGTGCTTATTTGCCGCCTCTATCAGCGGTTCAATGGCAAATAACCCAGAACAAGAAATTGAGAACACATATCAAAAGGCACTGCAAAATCTCAAAGCGCAGGACGCCGACGCCTTGCCTAAAATGGTCATATGTATAGCGTCGATTTTGCAAAGTATTGATTCTGACAGCATTTTGGAAAAGGTTTCGAATTTGTGCGGCTCTGTACCTGTTTTTGGCTATAATGCCGCAGATGATTTTGAGTTTCAAAAGCAGCAAGTCTATCTTGACGGGGAAGTGGGTGGTGATAAGCTGGCGATATTGCTATTGTCCGGCAATGTGAAGCCCATATTCCAGACTGCACATCTGGCAGGTAAGCAAGCACTGGAAAAAAGACTTGTTACAAAAGCGCGTGGAAATGTTATTTATGAGATAGAGGGAAATCCGGCATACGATTATATCAAATCGTTTCCTTTTATTGATGATGAAACAAAAACTTTATTTAATTATCAGTTTTTCGTTGAGATGCAGAATGATGAAGCCAATGATGGCATAGCTGTATCTCGTGCCTTGCACTCTTATGATAAGGAATCGGGCGAAGTTACATGTTTTGCAAATGTCCCGGAAAATTCCTATATCGGCTTGCTTTACTGCGACGGCAACGATGTTGCCAATACCTGTGAATCGGGCATAAAAGAGCTTATTGATAAGATAAATGCGGCGGATGATGATTATGAATACTCAACCGTTATTATTGCAACATGCAGTCTGCGAAATATGTTCTTGACAGATATGAAGCAAGCAGAAGGTGACCGTGTTAGAAATTTATTCCCGCCAAGCCTGACTGTATCCGGCTTGTACGCCTTTGGTGAAATAGCACCTACAAGTGTTCGTGACAATAATAAAGCTGTAAACCGACTCCATAACGCGACACTTACCGTTTGTGCGTTTTAGAGGCTATCCCTTTGCTGTTATTAAGGGATAGCCTCTTAGTACAAGGCATATTTAATGGTTTAGTAAAACGGAACTGTTGACAAGTTCAACAGCCCTGAAACAGTATAATTTCGTTAGAGGGAGGCTTTTGATGGACAATCAAATTAACAACAATGATGCTCAAAATAATCATCAGGAGGCATCCTCTGTACAAAGTGAATTAAATGCACTAAAGCGTAAATATGCAAGACTGGAAAAAGACAATATAAATGTGACATATCTGTATAAACAAGCCATGTCTTTGCGGGATTTCAACGAAAGAGAAAAGGAAATCCAGATGCGGTATAATCAAATGCTGCGCGACAACAGCCCAGATGACATATTTTTGCTGGACACAAGCTTGAATGTTTTGCTATATACATCATCGGTGCGAGTGAAGTCCGGGCGCGATATAACCGATGAGCCGGTTTTGCCTATTATTAAAGAAATGTTTGGCAATGGGTTTGCCCACGAGGTAGAATCTGCGCTGAATAAAATGCTGCAAAATTATGAAACTGCCGGTGCTGATGTAAACACCTATGAGCTTCATCTTGAGACGGATGGCGAAAAAAAATCCTTCTATTCTGTAAAAATTTCACCTGCTCTTAATAGTGAGGGGGTGCTGACCGGAATAGTTGTGCTTGCTCATGACAATACCGAGATGCACGATGCAAATGTACGGGCAGGGGCGGCCACACAGGCAAAAAGTAATTTCTTGGCAAATATGAGCCACGAAATACGTACACCATTAAATGCCATTATTGGCATGATGGGCATAGGCAAATATGCTGAGGAAATGGACCGCAAAGACTATTGTTTTGGAAAAATAGAGGATGCGTCAAATCATCTGCTAGGTGTTATTAATGATGTTTTGGACATGTCTAAAATCGAATCGGGTAAATTTGAACTTTCTTTAACAGAGTTTAATTTTGAGAAATTGCTTCAAAGGGTTATAAATGTAGCGACCTTCCGTATAGATGAAAAGTGCCAAAAGATTACGGTGTCTGTAGATAAGGAAATCCCTGAATATATAGTAGGCGATGACCAGCGGCTGGCACAGGTTATTACAAATTTGCTCTCAAATGCAGTAAAGTTTACACCCGATGGCGGCTCGATTAATGTAGCGGCAAAATTTTTGGGCGAAGAAGCCGGTATTTGCACAATACAGCTTAGTGTATCTGATACAGGCATCGGAGTGAGTCCGGAACAACAAACCAGGCTGTTTACATCCTTCCAACAAGCTGAAAGCAGTACGACGCGTAAATTTGGCGGTACAGGATTAGGGCTTGCTATCTCTAAAAGTATTGTAGAGATGATGGATGGCAATATATGGCTGGAGTCCAGTCTTGGTAAAGGGGCAACTTTCGCTTTTACGGTTAAAGTTAAGCGGGCACAAAAGAAGGAAGAATTTGTTTCTGATTGGAAAAATATCCAAATTCTTGCTGCGGACAGCGACCCGGTCGTACTTGCATTTTTCAAAGAAATTGTAGAACTGCATGGGGCTTCTTGCGATACGGCAGTCTGCTGCGAAGATGCCCTTAGACTTAGAGAACAAAACGATGCCTATGATATATATTTTGTCGACCACAAAATATTATGTATCAATGGTCTGGAACTTGCAAAAGTTTTGAAAGAAAAAGACCCTGATAAAACACATGTTGTTATGCTTTCAAAAGCCAATAGATATGAAATTGAAGAGCGTAGGATAGCAGGGCGCAGAGATAAAGCTTTGCTCAAGCCTATCTCTCCTTCTGATGTGGTGGACTTAATTAATGCCCTTAGCGTTGCAGACCGGCAAAAAATTGAAAACATACAAGATAACGATATTATGCAATTTGAGGGATGCCGAATCCTTCTGGCAGAGGATGTTGAGATTAACCGTGAAATTGTGTTGACCCTCTTAGCACCAATCACTATAGATTGTGCGGAAAACGGCGCAGAAGCTGTCCGTATGTTCGCTAAAGCTCCTGATTTATACGATATGATTTTTATGGATCTTCAAATGCCTGAAATGGATGGATATGAAGCTACCCGGCGCATCCGAGGGATTGACAAAAACATTCCCATAATAGCTATGACTGCAAATGTCTTTCGCGAAGATGTTGAAAAATGCCTTGAAGCCGGTATGAACGGGCATGTTGGAAAACCCTTCGATTTTGATGAAGTAGTAAAAACATTGCATAGGTATCTTAGGGCTAGGGGAGTCGAACCTTGAACGCCCCTAGCTAAAAAAATTGATTAATCTTCATTTTCGGTCTAGGTGGGCTGCGGCTCACCGTCACAAAAGCCTTAAAACCAAGGCTTTTTTCATTATTAGAGCTACAACTTTATTTATATTGAATAAACTAAATGCTTGACAAGGAACACTTGCTAAGGATCTGAGCTTTGCAATAATCGGCTTGACAAATAATAGAAAAATGAGATACGATGATGATATTGGCAATGGTGCATAACTAGTTACAGACAATTTTTTTGTCGCTTTTTGCTTCAACAATGACCCGCAATAGCGGACGAGCCGCAAGGCTCGGTTCCGGCTTTAGCCGGAAGTCTTCCTTTTGCGAAACCCACGCAAAATTGCTTCAACTTAGGTTATGCACTGTTGCCATATTGGCATAGTTCTATAACACTAAATTACATACTTGTATGAAGGGTGGAAATTATGAAGAAAAAAGGAATCATAGGTCTTGTGCTTGCAAGTGCAATGCTCATGGGAGTTCTGGCGGCTTGTGCACCGACAGTGCCACCGGCAGCACCGGCAACACCTCAAGAGGGGAATGCCGCACCGACAGCACCTGCGCCTGGAACACCGGCTGCAGCACCGGAAAGCGCTGATCCTGGTGCCAGACCGGTCGGCAGGGGAGTTACGATAGCGGTAAACCAAGAGACGCCTACCATGGCACCGGGCAGACATGGTACAGTACACGGTCACTGGAAGAATATGCAGACACATAACGGCTTGTTCAGAATAGCTGAAGACTTGTCACCTATCCCGGATTTGATTACCAGTGTGACTGCCATTAGTGATGTTTTGTTCGAGTTTACACTCCATGAAGGGGTTATGTTTCACAACGGTGAAGAATTAACAGCCTATGACGTTATTAATTCTCTCGACTTTATGCGGGACTTCCCGGAGGGCGCAGGTCAACGTACGGCTGTTCAAAGCGGCGAAGTTATCGACAGATACACTTTCAGACTCTACACAGGTACGCCTAATGCATTGATGTTTTTTGAGCTTGCCCATCACGCAAACTTTATACTGCCGAGTTCCTTGATTGAAATCGGCAATGACTTTAATGTGAACCCAATCGGCTCCGGTCCGTTTGTGTTTGAAGAGTGGACTATGGGGGACTCGCTTTTCTTTACCAGCTTTGACAATTATTTTGATGTCGATCGTACCCCAAGGGTGGAATACATCCGTTGGCGCGTTATTCCCGAAGGGGCCACAAGGACAATAGCCCTTGAGACAGGTGAGGTGGAGTTTAATGCCCATCCTGCGTTTCCGGACATCCCGCGCCTGGAAGCAAACCCGAATATCACTGTACATACCATCCCCGGTTCGAGAATACATTACATGCTGTTTAACCATACACTCCCACTGTTTCAAGATGTCTATGTAAGACGTATAATTGACATGGCAGTCGATAGAGAAGCGGTAGTTTTGGCAGCTTTTGATGGCTTTGGCATACCTATCATCCAGCAGTTTCCGCCGGCTCTGCCTGGTGCGTCAGCTGTAGGTACAAGAGGTTTTGACCCGGACGGAGCAAGGGAACTTATGGCTGAGCGGGGCATCAATCCGGCGGACTTGGCTCTTGACATGCTCTTAATCTCTGAGGAGCAAAGACGCAAAGGTGAAGTTGTGCAGGCTAATCTTGCTGATATCGGTATTCCTGCCACCATTACGCAAATAGACTTAGGCGGCTGGCTCGGGCATGCCAATGCCGCACAGCACGATATAGCCGTCAGTACTTTCACACCCGGGGCTTTGCTGGGATTTTTAAGGGCCACAGTACACTCGGCCGCAATCGGGGCTCAAAACTGGAGTCATATTAATGACCCGGTGTTTACTGAAATGATTGATCAGGCAATAGCTACTATTGATGAACCGGCAAGGATTGCTCTGCTCTATGAAATAACCCAAAGGGCTAATGAGCAAGTGGTTTGGATACCCACTAATATGAATGTAACAGCAAAAGCTCATGATGCAAGACTTGTAATGCCTGAGATTTCGGCCAGCGGCAATATGTACTTGAATATGATTTACTGGATGGACTAGGCTTTTACTCCGGCACCAGTCCCCTTCCGCAGGAAGTAACTCTCCCCCTTTGTTTTGTGAGAAAAATCCTACGTTTTACTTGGACATTTTTAAAGGGGCTTAACTAGAGAAATCGACTCCGTGTACTCACGGAGTCGATTTCTCTCAGTCCTTATTTGCTTTCAGAAAAAGTTTTCCATTAATGTTAAAACTTCATCAATCTGCCCTTTAGTTATAGAGTAGGGGGGCTTGAAAACAATAGAAGTTTAAATTCGCACTTGGAGGAGTCTATTTTCTCTCATATACCTGTAAGCTTATCGGCTGGCTGGGACTCCATAAAATCAATAGCCAGAGCTAAGCCGGTTCCACGGACTTGTACAATGCTATTATGCTTCTCTTTAAGATTTAAAAGTCCGCTTTTAAAGTAATCGCCTGTTTGTTCTAATAGACCGACCTCAAGAAGCTCTTTATATACGGCACAGGCGGCCGCACAGCTTAAAACTGAGTCTCCGGCACCACCGGTCATAGCATTTATATCTTTAAGTTCAAGCTCGCCCTTTATCAAAAATGCCGCTATATGTAGTCCATTGTCCAAGGCTTTTCCAAGAAGCATAATATCCGGCGTGACATTTAAAGAAGGTGAGAGGTAATGATACATAACACCGTTACGCCCCATACCGCTTTGAGTTTCATCGAAAATCAGCTTGGCACCTTTTTTATGGGTCCAATCTTTAAGGGCTTTAAGATATTCTTCGGGTGGGAAAGTATTCCCCTCGGCTTGATATGGTTCGATTATTACGGCAGCAAGGTCGTTTGCTGACTCATATTCTAATTTTCTATCCAAAAACTCAAGACAGTAAAAGTTGCAGTTATCTTTATTTGAACAGTTAAAAGAGCATCTTATACAATCAGGGTAGGGGGAGAATATAATTCCCGGCGAAAGAGGAGGATATCCGGCTTTTCGTTTAGGTAATCCTGACATACTTGCGCTGTAATGGGTTCGCCCGTGGATAGAGTTCCAAAAAGAGACAACTTCCGAGCGGTCAGTCATCTTCTGGACTGGTTTTACTGCCCATTCAACAGCCTCAGACCCTGAAGTTGTAAGATGCACCCGGTCAAAGGCATGATTGGTTGTTTCCATCATATAGCTTAATAATTGCTGTTTATACTTAAGGTCGTTGCCTTGCATGGATATCTTTAAACTTCAAGCATAGCAAAAGATTCTAAAAAATCAAGAATATCTTTAACTTTCGCCTCAAGCATTTGTTCTCCTTTTCGCGCCGTAGCAAAAGTGGAATTGCCGTTAGCACCCTTACCCGAATTTGCATGCTGGAATAAATAGACCCTATTTATTCCATTTTTTGTGCAGCCGGGAAGCTCCGTAAAGTATTCTTCCAAGGTATTTTCCATCTTTACAAGCTCAGGCTTTATATGAAGCAAAGTTGATGTTTCAGACTCATCCCCATGTCCACCGCGGGGCTGCTGGCACAGCTTAGCATCAACCTCTTTTCCGAGCCCTAAGCAGTTTGTAACCCCAAGTTTTACACCATATTTATTTGTCATAGTTGCTGACAGAATTTTAAGAGGTATATGAGTGGATACGCCGCCGTCTATAATAAGAAATTTTTTTACCCCATGATTTACAAAGCTTACAAGAATATCTTCAACGAAGTTGGCAAAATTGAAGGCCTGAATACTTACGGAACCTTTCCATGTTACGAAAGCGGGAAAGTAAGCATAGGGTAAGGTAGGAAGGGTAATTACAGGGAATCTCTTTGTTACCTCGCCTGCTATCCAATCAGTTACGAAATAATCGGTTCCCATAGGCAGATGCCCGCCGTGTTCTTTCGCTCCGCCTCCTATTGGCAAGACCACGATTGACTTATCGTTAAGCAAAGACTCACAATCTTCAACGGTAATATCGCTTATAAAAACACCTTTTTTTTCTTCGCTCATAACTAAACTCCTTTCTTACAGTAGTAAGATGATGAGAGTCAGGATTAGTATTAATCTCCACTCAAATCAAGTTCTACTTTAAAATAATACTGGGTGTACTCATAAAACATCTCCATAGCTTCAATAAGTTTGCCGTTTATATCGTAGGAGAACCTCTCGACAAAAAGCAGAGGAGTGCAAGGGGCAATATTCAACGCCTCTGAACTCCAAGCTTCAGACGGAAGCGCTCTTATATTTTGTATGCCTTTTCCAAGCTTAACACCCAATCTATTTTGATATAATTGATAAATAGTATTGTTTTGAAAATCATCTATGGTGAATTTTGTACCATATTTGGTAGGCATATAAATTTTAGCATAGGCAATAACCTGCTTGTCGTTAAAGTGAAGCCGTTCAATAAGAAGGCAATTCTCTCCAAGTTCTTTTTTAACTTCATCGTTAAAATAATCTGGAGTGGGTATTTGCACTATATTTCTAACTTTTACAGTAGGAAAAATATTCATTGACTGCATAATATTAGTTATACCTGTCAATTTATTAAGCTTATCAGAAATTGCAGGCTTTTTGATAAAAATACCTTTGCCCTGCTTGGAATAAACAGCATCTTCTTTAACCAATACTTCTACTGCTTTTTTAACTGTTATAAGACTTACATTAAAGCGAGATACAAGCTCTTTCTGAGTACCGATATAACCATGTTTAACATATTTGCCATCAGCAATTTCTCTTTTAAGTGTTTCGGCAATCTGCTCATACATAGAAACATGGTTATTTCTGGTAAGAGCAAGCTTTTCCAATATTACCACACCCTCTATTAAGATTGGATTAATAAAAACACAATAAATAATACATTAATAATATATTTAATATATAATAAACATATTATCATGCAGCTTTTTATACGTCAATAGTTTTGTATAAATCTGTTTTGTTGTATTTTAAAGAGGGGGTGTAGTTGGCAGGGAAAGATGATAAAGATGCAGATAGAGATAGAGATAGAGACATAAGAACAGCTTGGCGGATTATAACCGCCAAGCTCTTATCGAAATGATTATATAGTGAGTTCAACAAAAAGTGCCATTAATCCATATATTATGAGTGCAGAGCCGGAAATAATATGATTAAACGCGAGAGGTATACGCTTTGCATACTTAGTTCTGGCTAAGTAGAATGAAATAACTGAGTATCCAAAATGAGCCAGGGCAACAGTAATAGGAATAATAAAAGTTGAGCCTGGAATGAAAATAAATGTAATCCCCATGGTTATCATCATTGCTTCAACACTCATAACTAACCCTACAAGGATAATTGTCTTAAGGGAAGCATTTATTTCTTTTTCACTCCCTTTGCGGCGTTTAATATGCTCGGATATAAAATATTGAAAGATGCACCAAAGCCCAAGTGCAATAAAGGAAAACCCTACAATCAAATCAGTATCAATTTCTATAAATTCATAAATTTGCCCCGCGATTAAATATCCAATAATACAAAGGATTAAAAGGAAGATGTTAATTACAGCAAGATGCAGAAACCGGCATCTTTTTTGCAGTCCTAAGGAAAGCCCAATAAAAAACGCATCTATTGATACAATAAGTCCGGATAAAACCGACATAAACATAAATACAACTCCTTAAGAATAAAATTAGCGTAAGGAAAGATATTTTCCTTACGCTAATTTATGCCAACATTTTAAAAAGTGTTACGCTTGTTTTATTTGAAAAAAGAGACAGTTTCACCGGGTCTGCTGTGACTCAATGGAGGGAAATAATGCCAGAAAATAATAGATTTTACACCCTAAAGGGATATGCATTACTGGAAGACAACGAAATTACAACCTCTATGGAAGATTATTTGGAAATGATTTATAGAATACATTCAAAAGGTGAAGCAGTGAGAGTTGGCGTACTTGCCGAAAGCTTGAATGTTAAACCTTCCTCCGCGTCAAAAATGGTGGGCAACCTTAAAAAACAGAGGTTGGTTTCCTTTGAAAAATATGGGTATATAAAGTTGACAGAAGAAGGCGGCGAACTTGGGAGATATCTCGTTTTTAGGCATGATACGCTACATAGCTTTTTATGCTATATCAACAAGTCCAAAAACGAATTAGAGCAAGTGGAGAAAATTGAGCATTTCATTAATACCGAAACAATAGTAAATATTAAAAAGTTGTTGGATGGTTTAATGGAGTAGTTAAGTTATAACTTTACTGCTGCACAATACTCACATCATTAATAGTAATAGGTATTGTAAAGGGATTTATGGTACTGTTTATAAGCTCGAGAGCCGCAGGAATATCCACAAATTCGTACCAATAAGGCAGCCCTGAGCTGCGCCCGATAGGAAGAGTGTGTGTTTGCAGCGCGTCTATACTGCTAACATCAGGAAGTCTGCTTGCAAACCATAGCATATCCGAAAAGGCAATATTAGTACTTACATTATCCTGAAAAATAGAGATAAATTCAGGGATCCGCAAAAGGCTTGCAGGCGTAAGAAGCTCATTAAGTACAGACCGGATTACTGCTTGCTGATTTTCTACACGCTCAAAGTCGGTAACAGATCTAAATCCGGGATTGGCAAGGCGAAAGCGTGCGAAATTAAGTGCCTGTTCACCGTCAAGCCGCTGTAAACCTGGTGCTATATTTATATGTAAATCTTGCAGCGGGTCATCATATCTCATATGAAAAGGTACATCAATATATATCCCACCGCCTGCATTAATAATCCGCTCAAATGCATCAAGGTCTATTTTTACATAAAAATCAGGCTCAAAACCAATTATGCTCCGGACTTCACGTTTAAGCTGGCGGATACCTGCCTCAGGTGAGCCGCCGTGTATTACGCCGGCAGGGTAAGCTACGTTAATTTTCCTAAATCTACGAGACACATTTACAGGCACATCCCGAGGGATTGAAACTATATGGGCAGTATTGGATACACCATCATAAGATGCAACCATGATAGTATCAACATTTATGCCTTCATCCAGACCCATAATAAGGAAAGTGAAAAAAAGCTCCTTCCTATCCTCGTCGGTAAAGCCCAAAGGAGCGCGAAGACCGCTTCCTATCCCCAAATCATCCTCATGAGGCTCTACATCTATCCAAGCAGGGGTCATATGAAAGAAAGGGGTGCTGGGCTCAGCTCCCTGAGTAATAGATGGAACAGATGGTGGGGTAATAATATAATTGCTCACAATTAGCGGGATGACAAATACAAACACTATAAGTATACATGAGGATATAATAAGGGTTTTTAAGAGAGTCTTGGTGAACAAGGATATTAACTTGGATTTTCTTTCGTTCATAATCGGCTCTTTAACCTTTCGTTTTCTGGAATTTCTTAATTACATAGAAATAAATCCCTCCGACTAACCTTATCTACTTTATACCAGCTTAATCTAATAACTTATAAATTGTCAAGTGTAGCCGATTTATAGATTTTTGAAAAGAATCGTGTTATTTCATAGGTTTTAGGAAGCATGGTATTTACAAGTAATAAATATTTAAGAATATGTTATATATAGCAAAATAATCCAAAAACAGTAAGGAAAACTTGTGATTTTTCCGTATTCCTGCGTTTTTTGTTATTGTTTCGAGGTCATTTCGCTATGGCAGCTCATTTAGTTTTATATTGAAATATTAAAAACCCACAGACTTTTGTGGGTTTTTTACACATCGCGGAGTAAGGCATGAGTAGATTATAGAGGCTTTATACAGGCTACAAAATGATTTGGTGAAAGCTCTGAAAGTTCTTGAGGTTCGTGGCAAGCATCGCCTACATATGGACAGCGTGCCGCAAAACGGCATCCTGGCTTTGGATCAATCGGACTTGCCAGCTCACCTTTTATTATCTCGATTTTCCGGCTTCTCATAGATAAATCCGGTATTGGAATAGCCGAAAGCAATGCTTTAGTATACGGATGCCTTGGGTTTGCAAACAGTTCTCTTGAGGGAGCTCTCTCCACACATTGTCCCAAATACATAACAGCTATTTCATTTGAAATATGCTTGACTACTGATAAATCATGGGTAATAAACATATACGTAAGATCCAAATCCCGCTGTAAATCCATTAAAAGATTTAAAACTTGAGCTTGAATAGAAACATCGAGAGCCGAAACCGGTTCGTCACAAACAATAAATTTAGGATCTACAGAAAGTGCCCTGGCAATACCTATACGCTGGCGCCGTCCGCCGTCCAACTCATGAGGATATGCGGTTGCGAGCCGCTCAGAGATACCTACTATATCCATAAGTTCTGCTGTTCTTTTCATAATTTCTTTTCTTGTTTTGTGTATTTTATTTACTATCATAGGCTCGGCTATGATTTCTTCAACGGACATACGGGGATTTAAAGAGGAAAAAGGGTCTTGGAAAATAATTTGGGCACTTGTATGAAATTTTTTCAATTCCTTCTTACTCATTTTGGTTACACTTTGACCTTCAAATATAACATCGCCGCCTGTTGGTTCATGGAGGCGCAGTATTACACGCCCAAGTGTGGTTTTACCACATCCGGACTCGCCAACGATACCTAAAGTGGATCCCAAATTAATTTTTATATTTACATCATCAACAGCGTGAAGATTTTTTTTCCCAACTTTAAAATATTTTTTTAATCCTTTGGTTTCCAGCAATACCTGGGACATGTTCTTTCACCTCGACCTCGCTAATCTTCAATATTAAACAAATGGCATTTTATACGGTGCTCTCCATCATAATAATCATTGGGCGGAGATGTTTTGCATATTTCCATACAAGATGGGCATCTTGGAGAAAATTTGCAGCCTGCAGGCAAATCCGTCGGGTCAGGCATCAGCCCGTCGATAGGGTCAAGCCGCTCCGACTCTTGCTCTAAATTAGGTATAGAGCCAAACAAACCGATTGTATAAGGATGATGTTTCTCCGATCTGAAAATATCTTCAACAGTGCCAAATTCAACAATCTCGCCGGCATACATAACCGCAACCTTGTCGCAAGTTAGAGCTACAATCCCTAAATCATGGGTTATCATAATCATAGAGGTTTGCATTTTATCCTTAAGTTCTTTCATCATAGCAAGAACTTGGGCTTGTATGGTTACATCAAGAGCTGTTGTAGGCTCATCCGCGATTAAAAGCTCCGGCTCGCAGGCGAGGGCGATAGCGATTACAACCCGTTGTTTCATCCCGCCGGAAAACTGGTGTGGATATTCGTTTTTTCTAAAGCTTGGAATGCCTACAAGCTCCAAAGTCTCCTCAACACGCATTTTGATTTGTTCTTTAGTACGTTTTTCGTGATTGTGGAGTATTAATGCCTCCTCAATCTGGTCGCCAACGGATAAAACAGGGTTTAATGAAGTCATAGGATCCTGGAAAATCATAGAAATCCGCTCACCACGAATAGCACGCATATCTCCCTCTTTAAGGGTCAGGATATTTTGCCCGTCAAAAGTAATAGAGCCATTTGGTATAACCCCTGTATTACTTGGCAATAAGCGCATTATTGAAAGAGCCGTGGTGGTTTTCCCTGCACCGGTTTCTCCAACTATACCTACAGTTTCACCTCTGTTAAGGCTTAAATTTATCCCATTTACAGCATACACTGTTTCTAAATCGGTTTTATATATTACTTCCAAGTCTTTAATTTCAAGTAATTTTTCGCTCATTTATATTTCCCTTTCTGCCTACTGCTAATCTTTCAAACGAGGGTCAAGAGCGTCCCGCAACCCGTCCCCTATAAGATTAAATGACAATGCTGAAAGTATAATAGCAAAGCCCGGAAACACCAGCATATGAGGTGCAGTCCTTATAAATTCGCGAGCTTCTGAAAGCATGGCACCCCATTCCGGCTGCGGAGGCTGAACCCCCATACCGATAAAGCTAAGAGCCGCAGCTGCCAGTATCATACCGGAAACAGATGCTGTGGTTTGAACAATAATAGGTCCGATAGCGTTAGGCAAAATATGTTTGCAGATTATCCTAAAATCAGATGTTCCACAGGCTCTGGCGGCTTCGATAAAGTCCTGTTCAACAACAGTTAAAACAGAGGCGCGCACAAGCCTTGTAAAAGCCGGAATACTTGCCACCGTAATGGCTATCAGCAGATTAGTCATATTTGCCCCTAGAGCCGCAACAATAGCGAGGGATAAAAGTATACTGGGAATACTCATTAAAGTATCCATAATACGCATTATAACCTCATCTCCCCATCCGCCGTAAAAGCCTGCCATAGCACCTAACAGTCCGCCTATTAACAAGGACGCACTTGCTGTCACAAAACCTATTGACAGTGAAATACGACCGCCGTGGAGCACTCTGGTAAAAATATCGCGGCCAAAAGCATCTGTACCGAAAATAAAATCAGCGGATGGAGGCTGCAGACGATGCTCGCCGCTTTGTCTTATAGCGTTATGGAAAGGAGAAATCTGCTCGGCAAAAATAACAGCCAAGGCAAATACAATAATAATAAAAAGCCCTACCATTGCTGTTTTATCTTTTTTAAGTCTACGCCATACTTCTCTAAGCTGGCTTTGTTTTTTTCTCTTAGATTCCATTTGCATACTCCCTTATTTTAGAAACTTAGCGCGAATACGCGGATCTATAAAACCATAGGCCAAATCTACCATTAAGATAACGAGACAGCATATTGTAGCTATGAAAATAGTAGCGGCTAAAACCATAGGAATATCTTGCATTCTTATAGCATTAACCATCATAGTACCCAGACCGGGCATAGCAAAAACTGTCTCAGTTACAATTGCGCCCCCCAGTAAAAACCCAAAACTTCCGCCTAAAACAGTTACTACAGGAAGCAGGGCATTTTTAAGGGCATGTTTAAATATAACACGACCTTCAGGGGCACCTTTGGCGCGGGCTGTCCTTATATAGTCCTGGCGGATGGTTTCAAGCATAGTAGAGCGGGTCATACGCATAAGCCCCGCCGCAGTGGGCAGTGCTGAGGTAGTGACAGGCAGGATATAATGCCGCCATGTAGCCACCCCACTCGAAGGAAGCCACCCTAAAGTCAGTGCGAATGTAAGTATTAACATCAGACCGAGCCAAAATAGGGGAACCGCCGCCAGAAACATTGAAATCGCCCTTGGAATAAGGTCAGCTAAAGAATATTGCTTAACAGCCGAAAGCACTCCTATTGGTATGCCTATAAATGAAGCCACTACAACAGCGGCTGTGGCAAGCCGGAGAGTGTAGGGGAACCTAATTAATATTTCATCGAATACCGGCTGTCTGGTGCGAAATGATGTGCCAAAATCAAACCGTGTTACCACATTTATTACATATGCAAAAAAACGAGTAAAAAAAGGATCGTTAAATCCCATTTCCTCATTAAGCATATCAACTGCTATTTGTTCCGCCTGAGGTCCTAAAATCATCCGCCCGGGATCTCCAGGTGTCAGATAAAGAATTGTAAAAACAATAAAAGTAACTCCTAGGAGTATGGGAATGATCATCAATGTTCTTCCTACCACAAACTTAATCATATTTACTCCTCCAAAATCATGAGAAACTACCTGATTATGCTACAATGCCGGCAAAGTAAATTACTACCTTGCCGACACTTAATTATTGAAAAATCAAAATAGATTATGGTTTATCTCCATGACATATGCATAATCCTATTTACTTTGGAATTAGGATTTTCGACTACTAAGTCGTTGTCATAAGCCATTACAAAGCCTGTTATAAGGAATGGAGCGATTGGCATCTCTTCCATAATCAAAGTATAAAGTTCATCATAAAGTCTTGCGGCTTCTGCCGAATCCATAGTTCTGATTGCTTGGGTAGCTAAGTCATCAAATACCGGATTGTTAAATCTTGCACCGTTTGCGGCACCTATATTATCACTTCTGTAAAGGCGCATATAAAAATCAGGGTGAGAGTGGAAAGAATTCCAGCCGCTTACCGCTATTTGGAAATCACCTGTACCATATCTTGAGAAGAAGGTATTAATTTCCATAATCTCAATACTTGCATTGATGCCAACTTCAGATAATTGATTTTGTATAACTTCCGCATCTCTTGCTAAGGTTTGGAAAGTTATAAATGGTTCATCGATAGTTATGCCATCAGGGAATCCGGCTTCAGCTAAAAGTTCCCTTGCTCTTTGAGGATTATATCCATATGTGCGATGGTTTTGAGGCTCAAACGGCATACCTGGCAGGAAGGCTATTTCCGTTGGGAAAGCGAGACCTTCTCTGGCTATATCTACTATAGTTTGCCTGTTAAGAGCATAAGCAACGGCTTGGCGCACTCTTACATCATCAAATGGAGGTTTTTCCACATTAAAAGTTACAAAATTAATCTGTATACCTTCCAATGAATGCATAGTTAATCTATCAACACCCTCAAGTACAGATACACTTGCCATTGCAATATTATCAGAAAAATCAATTTCCCCCATTTCAAGAGCAACTGCAAGTACATTAGCATCAGGCACGATTCTTATTTCAGCTGTGCTGATAGGAACCGGCAAGAAATAACCTTCATGTCTTTCAAGTTCAATTCTTGTGCCGACATGGTGTGCTACAACCCTGTAAGGACCGGTTCCCACAGGCATTGCGGCAAAAGCAACAGGGTCTTCATTGAAAACTCTGGCGTGGATAATGCCTGCATCCGAAAGGAACAGTAAAAACAAAGCGTTTGGCTGAGACAGCCTAAACTCAATTGTGTAATCATCAAGTACTGTTACTGTGTCAAGGTCTTCAATAAGGTTTACATGATTTGCAGAAACTCGCCAAAGAAGGTAGTTTTCATAAATATCATGAGCGTCAAGAGAGTCGCCGTTATGGAAAGTAACTCCCTGGCGGATATTAAAAGTAAAGACCAGCCCATCATCCGAAACAGTGAAGCTTTCTGCAATATACGGAACCATTTCACCAGTGACAACATGTGCGCGGATAAGAGCGTCATAGATATTGTATAATACCCTTGTTTCCGTCATAGTTCCTGTTAAGAATGGGTTAAATGTACCAACGTCAGAAGTTTGTGCCAAAACGATATGGTCACGTCTCTCAGCAGCTGGCTGAGTTGTATCACCTGGCTGTGCAGTCCCTTGCCCCCCTTGCCCTTGTTGCGAAGGAGTACAACCGGCTATCATTGCTATTACCAAAACTAATGCAGTAAAAAACGAAAATGCCTTTTTAAATTTTTTCATAAATCTGCCTCCTATTCTTAAAAAGATTTTATATTTTATAGCCTTCAGCTACTTCAAAAAGAAATCCATCTAAAGTTTCTCTGTTGTAATAATTGCCTTTAAGAACAACAGCATCTATAGAGCGCGTATTCTCTATATTTTGAAGTGGATTGTCCTTAAGAATTACAAGATTTGCGTATTTCGTCGGTTCAATAGTACCCCATTCATCTTCTTCGTGGTTGCATTTAGCACCTATTATTGTGGCTGCTTTTAATATTTCATAATTGGAAATACCGCTGCGTGACAGCCTTTCAAGTTCATCATGCAAAGAAAATCCATAAATACAAAACGGAAGCTGAGTGTCAGTTCCAGCCAGAATCATACCACCTGCGTCAAGAAAAACCTTAACATCAGCGACATATTCCTCATGAGTTCTATCTAACCTAAAATCATGATGTCTAAAAATTTTCACTGCTTCACGCCATTTGTCTAATGTATCTTTGCTAACGTATTTTGTAATTTCGCTATTATACATTTCCTCGGTGATTAAATCTTTCTTAATCCAATCAACAACTTCCTGGACGATAAGTGTTGGGGTAAAATACACACCGGCTTTAGCGGCAGGAGCCAAAAATTCTTTTTTAAGGGCTTTAACATGCTCGAAGCAGTACTGCCCTTCGGCAATCGCCATCTCAGCCCCAACCTCAACAGGGATATGTCCGATAACATCAAGCCCGGCTTCTTTTGATGTCTTTATTATTTCTTTATATACTGACACGGTTAAATTATTGTAGACCTTTACAAAATTATATCCTTCATCTTTTGCCTTTAAAATATACGCTCTTGCCTCTTCCGGTGTTTCAAGAACTAAATTTTGCGGAAATACAGGAGGGCTGCCGTCTAATATCGGCGTTCCTGTATAAATAAGAGGGCATATTAAATCTTTTTCCTTAGCCTTTTCTCTCATGGCAAGGGCATTTTCACTTCCGCGCATATTTCGCACATTAGTTATTCCATTTGCCACAAACAGTTTCATATCTGTCATTGAAGCTTCATCAATATGCACATGCATATCAGCCAGACCCGGGATTATATACTTGCCGGAGCAGTCAATAACTTGATCTCCGTCAATGTTTTGCCTGACAGATATAATTCGATCATTTTCAATAAGGATGTCAGTATTATTTAAGACCTCTTCACTTACCATGGAAATTACATTAGCGTTTTTTAGGACGATATTCATATTTCCCCCCCTTTTATGCGGCGTTTAATCAATCTTTAGGCAAGTCTGCAATATAATCCATTATAAAGTCTACAATAAGAGTCCTTGATTCAATCGGATATTTTTCTATGTTTTTAAATACGCTGTATTGGTTTTGTGTCTCATGATACTCCTGATGCCCTTTAAATAGCTTCATACCCTCTACTGTTAAATGAACCGACACCTCTTTTTTATAACGTTCTTTCACTATAAAATTTTTTTTAGATAATTTAGTCAGCATTTGTGATGCTGCGCTTTTAGACATCCCAATCTCTTCTGATATCTCAGAAATATTTAAATCCGGATGACGGCCTATAAAATCAATCATATGTATTTCACTTTGATAAACGAAATGTTCAGTACCATAATTATTTGGTTTTTTGCTCATTTTAGCAATTTCGTTATGAAACTTTAATAATGCGTCAATAATATTATTGTTGAGTTCTGTTTCAATATCATCAGGTTTATCCATGATTTTCACCTATATATAAGATTAAAATTACTAAATACTGAATAAAAGACTTGACGTTTAACTGCTTTTATATTAAATTAGAGTTAATCTACTTAAATGTAATTTAAAACTATATATTATTTTATAGCTTAATTTACTATTCTTGTCAATATATTTCATAAAATATATTTCAATAAATATATTTTATGTTAAACTTAATTCACAAAAGTTAGGAGGTTTATTTATGCATCAACAAACAGAACATGACAAAAACACTGCTGCCCAAGTGCGCCTTGCCGCAAGACATTTTGCTATGCTTTACTTTAACTTCTGTAAAGTTATGGTAGATACTCATGGCGAAGAGAAAGCCCTTGAACTGGTGCAAAAGGCTATTTTTAACTTAAGCTTGGATCGTACTGACCGTACCAGAGCTAAAGCACTTGAAGCCGGTGTAGAAACCAACCTGGAGCAGTTTAGTGTTTTTAATGACTTGCCAATTATTGGCTGGCGCGCTTGGGATGAAAGTATGGGAGGGCTTCGCTGTCCTTATGCTGAGCAATGGGTAGACTACTATGATAAACATCCTTGGTTTAAGCCTTTTGCGTCACTTTATTGTGATGTCATCGATACTACAAATATCGAAAACTTTAGTCGGACACTTTCTCTTAAAATACCTCAAAAACAGCTTTCAGGGGATGCGGAATGTAAGTTTAATTATTTTGAAAGTGATCAAATTAAACAAGGTATCTATACTTACGGTGAAAGAGAAGAAGTTCTAAGCGAAGCAGAACAGAAAAAAAGAGAAAACGCAAAAATCCGTGGTATGTTCCAATTAAGCAATGAAGAATTCTTAGCCCTTGATGAGGTTGAGTTTAAAGCACGCTTTAGAGAGCGGCTTCATCACACTTTGGAGATACAGGTTTACGCTGCTGCTTATCGCGGCGGAAAACTGCAGCCTGCTCAAACCGCTACAGGTAACAATCTCTGTGAACTTTGGAAGCAAAGAGGGCTTAAAGAGGACGAGCATGAATATATCTATGCTAAGAAATTGATTGAACTTGCCGAAAAACTTATTGCAGGAGAAAGCGTAGACCTTGTGCCATACGCCCCTGTACCGGTTACCGCTGAGGAATGTGAAAGTTTCTTTCGTATTATTTATCAGCGTCGCTCTGTTCGTGAATTTACCAAACAACGTGTTTCGGATGAGTTAATTGACCGGATTTTGGACAGCGGACTATGGGCAGCTCATTCGTGTAATTTGCAATCTATACGTTATCTGATAATTCGTGAAGATGATACGCCAGGCTTATTTGTAGGCAGTGATGTGCCGGGAGGACCTGTGCATCTCGTTGTTTGCCAGGACGAGAGAGTATATAAAGCTAATCCGTTTAATCCGGTACGTAACAGACTGCTGGATGCAGGTGCCGCCGCTCAAAATATTGTTTTGGCTACTCATGCCGCCGGATTGGAAGGAGTATGGCTGACTTTTAACGAACCTATGCTTAAACGTCTTCGCGCTCACTTTAATTTGCCTGATTATATAAGCATTGTAACTTATGTAGATATAGGCTATGGTGACCAAACTCCTTATCCTGTGCTTCGCCCTCATGTAAAAGATATGATATTGGGACGTTGCTAGTTTTCAGTTTGTCAACAATATGACAGCTTGGTGGCTTATAAAAGCCCCCAAGCTCAGGCTGGCGTAATACGCCAGCCTGTCGTTAAAATCTGCCGCACTACGCGCTGACAGATTTTAACGAGTTTTACTGTAGGTATGAATCGACTGCAAGCCTTGCTATGCAAGGCATTACAGGCGTCGATTCTCCTCAGACGAGCAAAGCCCGCCTTGCGGATTAAAGTCTGCGACGCCCCCAAAAACCATTTGTCAACAATATGACAGCTTGGTGGCTTATAAAAGCCTCCAAGCTGTTTTTATAGTGAATTAAATTTTAATGGGTATTATGATGACCCATGGGTGTGAGATCTTTTCTTATTAAGCAGTTTGGATCCGGCTATACCAATATTTGTCATTTCTTGAGGGTCAAGTATTAAATCCAGCTCCTCTGCCGTTAAATAATTGTCGCGCAGGCAAATCTCCCGGACACTCTTGCCGGTTTCCATAGCCTCCTTAGCTATTTTTGAGCTGGCTTCATAGCCGATATGAGGTTTCATAGCCGTTATAAGTGCTACGCTGTTAGCAACATTTTTGCGAAGGAGTTCCTCATTTGCGGTAATGCCTCGCACGCAGAATTTGTCAAAAGCTTTAAAGGCATTATCCATCATGGTTATGGATTGGATTAGATTAAAAACAATTACCGGTCCCATTACATTTAATTCAAGCTGTCCGGCCTCGGCTGCCATAGATATGGTAACATCGCTGCCCATTACTTGGAAAGCTACCTGATTTATAAGCTCAGGCATTACAGGATTAACCTTGCCGGGCATTATAGACGAGCCGGGCTGGCGCGCCGGCAATTTTATCTCGTTAAAGCCGTTATAAGGACCGGATGCCATCAGCCTGAGGTCACTGGCAATTTTTGACATATTTATCATACAAATCTTAAGTGCCGAAAAAACCTCTACATAGGTATCGGAGTTCTGTGTGGCGTCTACTAAGCTGCCGGGAGAACAAATAGGCAAGCCTGTTATCTCGCTTAAATATTTAACGACATACTTAATATATTTAGGATCGGCATTTAAGCCTGTGCCCACAGCCGTCGCACCCATATTGACAATACACAAACTCTTCCTTGTACGTCCAATACGTCCCATGTCTCGCTTAAGCACTCGGGCGTACCCGTCAAACTCTTGACCAAGTCTAATTGGCACCGCATCTTGCAGATGAGTACGTCCCATTTTTATTACAGAGTCAAACTCTATAGATTTAGACTTAAAGGACTCGTGTAAATCTTCCATTGTGGCTAATAAATCGTTTAATACCATACGAGTGGCAATAAATACAGAAGCCGGTACCGCGTCATTAGTTGATTGAGACATATTTACATCATTATTAGGATGGATAATGGAATAAGTCCCTTTTGGATGCCCCATTTTTTCTAAAGCGACATTTGTAATAACCTCATTTGCGTTCATATTAATGGAAGTCCCTGCGCCGCCTTGGATAGGGTCTACCAAAAATTCGTCATGATATTTGCCGTCAATTATATCCTGTGCGGCAGAGGTGATATAATTGCCAATCTCCTCATCCATAAGCCCTGCTTCTACATTGGCCATAGCTGCCGCTTTCTTAACCATAGCTATCGACACGATACGAGATTTATGCAGCTTATATCCTGTTACCGGAAAATTCTCCAAAGCTCTCAAAGTTTGTATGCCGTAATAGGCATTCTCCGGCACTTCCCGTGAACCTATAAAATCACTTTCTGTCCTATAACCATTTGTTGGCATAAATTAATCCTCCGCTATCGATTTATGTAAGTTTTGTAAATTCGCTGAAAAGAGTGACAAGCACTTGAATATTTGTTAAAGTATTAGTATAATGAATATGCTTCGTTAAAAGTTTAACACTAAAGTCAAAGAAAGTAAAGTAGTTTAAGCAACTTTATTTAAGCAATTGGCAATTTCAATAGCAAAATAATATAGATAGAGAGGTGGATGGGGAAATGGTGTTTAGCTATTATCCCGGCTGTACCCTAAAAACACAGGCTAAGGAGCTTGATAGGCTTGCAAGAAATTCGGCAAAGGTTTTAGGTATTATATTGGAGGAGGTAGAGGACTGGCAATGCTGTGGAGCGGTTTATCCCTTAGGCACAGATGAAATTGCCACAAAACTTGCCTCTGTTCGCGTACTTAAAGAGGCTGCGAAGAAAGGGCAGCCCCTGGTTACATTATGTGCCGCGTGTACTCATGTTATTAAACGTGTAAATGATGATATGAAGAACAACGGGGACATAAGAAGAAAAGTCAATAAATATATGGAAGAAGAGGCTGACTACAAAGGGGAAACCGAGGTTTTGCATTTGATAGAGGTTATTAATAAATACATAGGCTTTGATAAATTGAAAGAATATGTTAAAAATCCGCTTACAGGGCGCAAAATAGGTGCTTACTACGGCTGTATGCTCCTTAGACCCTCATCGGTGATGGCTTTTGATGACCCTGAAAACCCTACTATATTTGAGAAATTTATAAAAGCACTGGGTGCTGATCCTGTAATTTATCCTTACCGCAATGAATGCTGCGGCGGCTATATTTCCTTAAAAGAAAAAGATAGGGTTAAAGAAATGGTTGCAACAATTAAAGAAAATGCTAAGCATAATGGTGCCGAACAGCTTATAACCGCTTGTCCTTTGTGTTTGTATAATTTAAAACAGATAAGCTGCAGGGATTTGAATATAGACTACCTTACGGAAATATTGGCTGAAGCATTAGGCATAACATATAACAGTGAAGAAGAGGTGAGCTATGCATATTCAAAATGATTATGCTGACCAAATCCGCTTAATCAGCGGCTCACAGGATTTGAAATGTATGAAATGCGGCAGGTGTTCCGCATCATGCCCTCAATATGAAGAGATGGATGTGCGCCCTCATCAATTTGTATCTTATTTACAAAGGGGCGATATTGACGCACTTATGGATTGTGAGTCTATTTGGAAATGTTTGTCTTGCTTTGCTTGTGTTGAGCGATGCCCTAGGGATGTTAAACCGGCAAGGTTAATAGAAGCGGCAAGATTACTGCGAATAAGAAGGCAAAGCGATGATGAATTTATAACGCCTGAACAGGTGCCGGCACTATTGGAGCTGGATCCTGATATTCCACAGCAGCTACTGGCAAGTGTTTTTAGAAAATATGTGAAATAGGATAGGGGGTGGCAATGTGCAAAAAATAGGTGTTTTTGTTTGCCATTGCGGCACTAATATAGCAGGTACTGTAAATATCGATGAAGTGGTTGAAAACGCAAAGCATGAACCAGGGGTTAAATATGTGGCTGAATATCCTTATATGTGTTCGGAAGCAGGTCAATCCATGGTGCAAAAGGCTATTGATGAACACGATTTGAGTGGCATAGTCATATCTGCATGTTCGCCGCGTATGCATGAGACTACATTCAGACGTGCAGCGGCACGGACAAAATTAAATCCCTTTATGCTTGAAATGGCGAATATTAGAGAACAATGCTCTTGGGTACATAAAGATAAGGAGGAGGCCACAAATAAAGCTCATGCCTTAACCCGTGCCGCAATTGCCAAAGTGCATCACAATACGCCACTGTTTCCGGGGGAGAGTCCTGTTACTAAGCGCGCTTTAGTAATAGGGGGCGGTATTGCAGGGGTATCTTGTGCTCTTGATATTGCAGAAGCTGGTTTTGTAGTGGATATTGTTGAATCTACCCCAAGTATCGGTGGTAAAATGGCACAGTTGGATAAGACCTTTCCAACCCTTGACTGCTCGGCATGTATATTGACGCCTAAGATGGTGGATGCCCAGTTTCATGAAAATATTAACATACATACCTACAGTGAAATAGAGTCTGTTGAAGGCTTTGTAGGTGATTTTACAATTACAATCCGTAAAAAAGCCCGTAGTGTTGATATGAAAAAATGTACAGGCTGTGGTGCTTGTTACGATAAATGTCCGATTAAAAAAATCCCCGGCGAATTTGATGAAGGGTTAGGTATGCGAACCGCTATTTATACGCCCTTTGCCCAGGCTATACCTAATGTTCCTGTTATAGACAGAGAGCATTGCCTTAAATTTAAAACAGGCAAATGCGGATTGTGTGAGACAGTTTGCGCCCCTGACGCAATTGATTTTGAGCAGGAGGATGAGTTAATTACGGAAAAATACGGTGCTGTAATCATAGCAACCGGCATTACGCCCATTAGTTTAGATAAATTTGGCGAGTACGCTTATACAAGCCCTGATGTTATAACATCCCTTGAATTTGAGCGCATGACAAATGCTGCCGGGCCGACAAAAGGTGAATTAATCAGGATATCTGATAAGAAAAAGCCAAAAAGCATTACATTTATCCAATGTGTAGGTTCGAGAGATGTAGCGGTGCGTTCAAAGACCTACTGTTCTAAAATTTGTTGTATGTATACGGCTAAACACGCAATGCTGGTTAAAGACAAATACCCTGACATTGAGGTCAATGTGTTTTATATAGACGTGCGTACACCGGGTAAAAACTTTGATGAATTTTACCGTCGTGCCGTTGAGGAGTATGGGGTTAACTATATTAAAGGGCAAGTTGGCAAAGTTGTGGATAACGGCGATTCATTATGGATACAAGCCGTTGATATGCTGGATAATAAACAGATTAAAACTAAGACTGATTTAATAGTACTGGCAACAGCAATAGAGCCTGTTAAATCAGTGCGAAATATAGCCGGTATGTTATCGGCAAGTATTGATACAAACAATTTCATGACAGAGGCACACCCAAAGCTTAAACCTGTGGAGAGTCCAACAGCAGGTGTGTTTTTAGCCGGTGCTTGTCAGGGACCTAAAGATATACCGGAAACTGTTGCGGGAGCAGGGGCTACAGCAGCTAAAGTTATAGGGCTTCTTGCTAAAGATAAATTGATTACAAACCCTTGTATTGCCGATTTAGACCCCTATTACTGTAACGGCTGTTCTGCTTGTGAGAAAGTTTGTCCATACGGCGCAATATCCTACGAAGATACGGAAATAAATGACCATGGCAAAAAAGCAATACGCCGTATAGCAGTTATTAATAAAGCTTTATGCCAAGGCTGCGGGGCTTGTGTTGTGACCTGCCCATCAGGTGCTATGGATTTACTTGGCTTTTCAAACA
Organism: Defluviitaleaceae bacterium; assembly: GCA_009779915.1. Classification (GTDB taxonomy): domain Bacteria; phylum Bacillota; class Clostridia; order Lachnospirales; family UBA5962; genus WRBA01. The sequence continues at coordinate 32,711 of WRBA01000008.1, forward strand.
GACAAATCACAGCGGAGGTGGATGCAATATGCCGTTAAACCCAAACAGTTCATTTACCCCATTAATAGTGGCTTTTTGCTGTAATTGGTGTTCTTATGCCGGGGCAGACTTGGCAGGTACCAGCCGCCTTAACTATCCGGCTCAAATTAAGATTATTAAAGTGCCTTGCTCTTGCAGGATTGACCCTATGTTTGTACTTCGCGCATTTCAAAAAGGGGCAGACGGGGTGATACTTTGCGGCTGTCATCCTGGAGATTGCCATTACAGCACAGGCAATTATTATGCAAGGCGGCGTATTACATTATTTTTTTCAATGCTTGAATATCTTGGTATAGAGAAAGAGCGGACTCATCTGGAGTGGGTTTCCGCGGCGGAAGGCAATAAGTTTGCAAGCACAATGAGGAAATTTACGGAGCAAATACATGCCCTCGGTAAGAACGAGAGACTGGAGGACATACGATGATACAAAAGCAAATGCAAGAAAGAGCCAAACAAATGCTGTCTCTGGGTGAAGTCACCTGTGTCCTTGGCTGGAAAAAAGGTGATTTTTCTACAAATCCGCAGCCGGCTGTGTTTGAGAGTGAGAAAGATCTTGAAGATTTAGTTTATGACAAATATTGTGCCGCAAATTTAAGTAAATATCTTGTGGAGCTGACTAAAAAAGAGGGTAAGGTACTTGTATTTTTAAAACCCTGTGACACTTACAGCTTTAATCAACTGCTTAAAGAAAATTTGATAAAAAAAGAGCGGTCTTATATAATAGGCATAGGCTGTGAAGGTAATATGCAAGTTGATGATGATATGCAAGAAATTGGGCTTTTAGAGAAATGTCAAACCTGCACAAAGACGGCGCATATGGTTTTTGATGAGCTGATAGGGGAAGAGCTTACAGTGCGCCAGGGTGATGATCCTTTTGAGGGCGTGTTAAATCTAGAGCAGATGAGCAGTGATGAGCGTTATGGTTTCTGGCGGGAGGAATTGTCTAAATGCATACGCTGCAATGCCTGCCGTAATGTATGCCCTGCCTGCAACTGTCGTAAATGTGTATTTGATAACAATAAATACGATACGGCTCAGAAAGTTAATGCCTCTTCATTTGAGGAGCAGATGTTTCATATTATCCGCGCTTACCATGTTGCAGGCAGATGTACAGATTGCGGTGAATGCAGCCGTGTGTGCCCTCAATTAATCGATTTGCATTTACTTAATCGTAAGTTTATTAAAGATATAAATGAGTTTTACGGTGAATTTCAAGCAGGGGCGGATACTGACACGCCCAGCCCTTTAACGGATTTTAATATAGATACTGACCCGGAACCGGGCAGTGTACACAAAAGGGGGTAGCTTATGTTTAAAATGGCAAAAAAAGATATACCTAATATGCTTACTCTCCTTGGGGAGTCTATGGATGTGTACGCGCCTGTAAAAAAAGGCAAGCTTACGAATTTCGAGGATTTTACAGAGGGAGCGGAGCTTGATATAGATACGTTGAAAACAGTAAAATCCCCAAAGGATTTTTTCCTGCCTCAAGTTGAAAACCTGTTTTCCGCTACAAGTCAGGGTAAGGAGATAAATATAGAGGCTAAAGCTCTGAGAGATAAGCCCTTTGTAATATTTGGCGTAAGAAGTTGTGATGTGCGCGCTATGGAAATATTGGATTCGGTATATTTATCGGAACCTGTGGATAAGTTTTATGAGGCGAGACGTGAAAATGGTATAATACTGTCATTGGCTTGTAATGAGCCTGGGCAGACTTGTTTTTGTACCACTTTTAATATAGACCCGGCGCACCCTAATGCCGACGGGGCTATGTGGGTCATAAATGATAATATTTATATCGAAGCCCGAACTGAAAAGGGGGAGAATTTGGTTAAGTTAATATCAAAATTTCTCCAGGAAGGGTCTAAAAATGAGATTGTACAAAGTCAAACAGCAATTCGTGAAAAGTTAAATAAACTGCCTTATAGTGATTTATCTTTAGATGGGCTTGAGGGCAATCAGCTTCTTGATTTATTTGATACGCCTCAGTGGGAGGAACTACATAAAACCTGCTTGGCTTGCGGTATTTGCACTTTCATTTGCCCTACTTGTCAATGTTATGATATTAAAGATTATGATACAGGGGGCGAAGTGGTACGTTATCGCTGCTGGGACTCTTGTATGTACTCGGATTTTACTTTGATGGCTCACGGTAATATAAGAAATTCACAAAAAGAACGTTTTCGCCAAAGATTTATGCACAAACTTGTATATCACCCTGATAATAATAAGGGCGAGATTTCTTGTGTAGGCTGCGGGCGTTGTGTAAATAAATGCCCGTCGTCTCTGAATATAGTTAAAGTCATTAAAAGTTTGGCGGTGAAGTGTAATGTGTAAGCCTGATTCACTAATCCCTCTAATTGGGGTAATTACGGATATTAAAACAGAAACACCGGATGTTAAAACCTTTACCATAGTGGATAAAGAGGGTAAAAAAGCTTTTGACCACAAATCCGGTCAATGTGCAATGATATCCGTTCCCGGGGTGGGGGAGGCGATGTTTTCCATTGCCTCGGCTCCCACAAATACAAAATTTATGGAATTTAGTATTAAAGCCTGCGGTGTACTGACAGATTATCTTCATACTTTGGAAGCAGGGCAGCAGGTGACGATACGAGGACCTTACGGTAACTCATTCCCTAATGATTTATTTAAAAATAAAGATATGCTGTTTATTGCCGGCGGGATAGGGCTTGCTCCTGTTAGGTCTGTTATCAATTATGTATTTGATAAGAGGGATGATTACGGCAAAGTCGATATTTTGTACGGCGCACGTTCCGCTGATGACTTGGTGTTTAAAGAAGAAATTATGGGTACATGGACTGCGAAAGAAAATACTCATGTACACCTAACTATAGACCGCCCTCAAGAAAACTGGGACGGGCACGTAGGGTTTGTACCGGCATATTTAGGTGAGCTGAACTTCAAAAACGATAAGACCGTAATTGTTTGCGGTCCGCCTATTATGATTAAATTTGTACTTGAAGAACTTGACAAACTGGGCTTTAAAAAAGAGCAGATATATACCACATTGGAATTAAGGATGAAATGCGGAATCGGCAAATGCGGACGCTGCAATATAGGCTCAAAGTATGTATGTAAAGACGGTCCGGTGTTTCGCTGTGATGAGTTAGATGATATGCCTGAAGAGTATTAGGTAATCCCAGAAAGGTGAGGACATAAATGGAGAAAATGGCTAATGTGTATTTTTACGGCAAGCATTACTTAGTGCCGGCGGATTTAACTATTATGAATGCTATGGAGTATGCAGGCTACCAATTAGTTAGAGGCTGCGGCTGCCGGCATGGATTTTGCGGTGCCTGTGCTACAGTTTATCGAAAAATGGGGGATACTAAATTAAATGCGTGTTTGGCATGCCAAACTCAGGTTGAGGATGGTATGTATGTGGCAATTTTGCCTTTTTTCCCGGCGAGCAAGCGAAAATATGATGTAAATGAGATAAAACCAACGGAGCAAATCATGATGCAGCTATACCCTGAAATATATGCATGTATCGGATGTAATGCCTGTACCAAATCATGTGCCAGGGAGCTAAATGTAATGCAATATATAGCCTATGCTCAGCGTAACGAACTTGAAAAATGTGCCCTTGAATCTTTTGACTGTGTTGGCTGTGGTATTTGTGTATCCCGCTGCCCGGCAGGGATTTCTCATAATTTGGTAGGGCTTTTGGCTCGCCGCCTTACAGGCAAATACCTGCACCCTGAATCGGAGCATACAAAAAAACGTGCAGCTGATATAGACGAAGGTAAATATGATGATTTAATTGAGCAAATAATGGGAAAACCCCTTGATGAGTTAAAAGAACTGTATAATACAAGAGAGATAGAGAAATAAAAAGGAAGGAGACGTCAATATGCTTACGGAGCAAATGCTTGATTCCATTAAAAAAGTGGAGTCAACCAGAAATGGCAGGATGACGCTGGAACCCCAGCGTATGAGCGCAGATGAAAAAGATGAACTGCTTAAAAAATTCCACCCGGACTATAAAGAGGACGGCTTTTCGGTACTTGAAATCGGACCAAATAAAGGGGAGAAGGTGCCTTATGAACTATCTAGGCTGCTCCATTCAAATTCTAAAGTGCTGGGGGTCAATCTTGACCTTGATAATGTACGCTATGATGTGGATGTTTTAATAATAGGCGGCGGCGGCGCAGGTGCCTCAGCGGCTATTGAGGCAAGCAGTGCCGGAGCAAAAACAATGATAGTAACAAAATTGCGTATGGGTGATGCTAATTCAATGATGGCTGAAGGTGGCATTCAAGCCGCTGATAAAGACAATGATTCCCCACAGCAGCATTTTTTGGACGCTTTTGGCGGCGGGCATTACAAAGCTAAGCCGGAGCTTTTAAAGCGTTTGGTAATGGATGGGCCGGGTGCAGTTGATTGGCTTTCCTCTCTTGGTGTAATGTTTGATAAATACCCTGACGGCACTATGATAACAACTCACGGCGGCGGCACTTCCAGAAAGCGTATGCATGCCTGTGCCGATTATACAGGTGCCGAAATAATGCGTGTACTTAGAGATGAGGTAATAAACCGCAGTATTCCTGTGGTGGATTTTTGTGCGGCATTAGAGCTTATATTGGATGAAAATGGCAATGCGGCAGGTGCCGTACTGATGAATATGGAAACAGGGGAATATCTAATCGCCAAAGCAAAGACAGTAATTATTGCAACAGGAGGCGCCGGGCGGTTACATTACCAAGGGTTTCCCACCAGCAATCATTACGGTGCTACAGCGGACGGGCTGGTGATTGCGTACAGAGCCTCCGCAAATTTATTATATCCTGATACCATACAGTATCATCCGACAGGTGTGGCGTATCCGGATCAATTATTTGGTGCTTTGGTAACGGAGAAAGTACGTTCAATCGGTGCTATGCTTGTGAATATCGAGGGGGACGCCTTTGTTCACCCTCTTGAGACCAGAGATGTTGCCTGTGCCGCTGTAATACGTGAGTGCAGCGCGCATAAAAAAGGTGTAAAGACCCCAACAGGAGAAGGTGTCTGGCTGGATACACCTATGATTGAGGAGAAACACGGTGCAGGTATGATAGAAAAGCGTATACCCGGCATGTTTCGTATGTATATGAATTATGATATTGATATGCGTAAGGTACCTATTTTGGTTTATCCCACATTCCACTATCAAAACGGCGGCATAGAAATAAATGCGGCCGGCACAACTGATAAAATCCCTAATTTATTTGTAGCAGGGGAGGCCGTAGGCGGGATACATGGGCGCAACAGGCTGATGGGCAATTCACTCCTTGATATAATTGTATTTGGGCGGCTCGCGGGAAAAAGTGCGGCTAAACTAGCCCCTAATATTACGACAGGTAAAATGACCCTGGCGCATATAGATGAATATGCTGAGAAGTTAAAAGCAGCCGGTATAGACACAGGCACGACATCGCCTTTACTGTTGCCTGAATACACCCGTAAGGTTAATGATATAGCCGATTAATCGCTATAACTATAATACAAAAACCCCAAATTCATATATCGTAGGCTAGATAGGTTTGGGGTTTTTGCGTTATTACTATTTACTTACTGGGCGCTCTGCTTTCGCAAGGCACACTAACCTGGCATTTTCCACAGCCGTATCTGGGGTTGTGCTTATTGAATGTTTTATCTAAAAAATCCGAACAAAGCAAATCATTCTTTCCTTCTTTAGTTATCGCATTAACAGGGCAATTTATTATGCACAGACCGCACATAGTACAATACTCATAAACATCCTTATAAGCTCGTATATCTTTTTCCAAATCCAGCTCAGTCAAAATGCTTCCAAATCTTCCACATACTCCCTTTTCAGTAATTAAGCCCTTTGAAAGCCCAAAAGTACCAAGCCCGCATGCGTAAGCTATATGCCTTTCAGACCAGTTAGAGGTAAATCTATTTGTCGTATTTTCATTATTACTCCTGGAGTCACCTGTTTTAAAGCGTGGGTCCAAATTAGGTATAAGGCTTTTATAACCGGCATCTGACAAAATATTATGTATATAAATAGTAAGCTCTTTTAGGAAAAACTGACCTTCAATCCGCCCATGGAGCCATTCATCAGCAGGCCAGTCAAGATTTAGGGAATTGGCATACTTAATTTTATCAGCATATGGAAGGAAGAATGATATAACAGTCTTAGCTTCCGGCAGCCATTTAAGGGGCGATAAAAAATGTTCACCTATAATATCAGGGCTTTTATACTCATCATACAGCATATCATCTGCATTGCCAAAAGCAAATATTGGACTGTCAAATATTTTCATACCAACATAATCCTCACTTAAAGCCGCTTCCTTGGAAACATAATTCATTTGTGATTCATTTGTAAAGTGTTTCGCGGCTGCAATAATATCCTCTTTAGTGATTATATTCATTTTAAACACTCCTTTTTTAGTTTTCTTCCTTAGCTTTTCCTTTCTTCAGACTCCATATAATTATGGTAGCGACAATTACTACACCTCCAAACATTGATAAAAGAGAGGGTCTTTGCCCATCGAAAACAAAAACCCAAATAGGGCTTAAAATCGGCTCCAGGGCAGGGATTAAAAGCAGTTCCAAGGGTGTTACTCTTGGTACTGCAAATGAAAGCAGCAAATATGCAAAACCAACCTGAATAGTGCCTAAATAAATCAATATCCCTAAATCAAACAAAGATGAAATAGGGTTTTGAAAAATAAAAGGCATGGCAAGTATCAAATTTACACCGCTGCCAAATATAAAGACATTTCTTGGCACTGATGTTTGCCTTAGTACAACAGCCTGCATACCAAAACTTGCACCTGAAAGTACGGCTATCATATTACCGAAAGTCATGGTAAGGTCTGCCTGAAAGGTCAACGAATCCACAAGAAAAATACATATACCGGAAAATATAAGTGTAACAGCAACAATGTCCTTGGGAGGCAGTGGTTTTTTAGTAATAAAATACAAGTAGATACAAACAAAAATAGGAGCAGTATATTGCAAAACAACTGCATTAGCGGCGGTTGTCATAGTGTTTGCGATTACAAAAAAAGTAGTTGCGCCGCAGTGTGCAATTATGCCCAACTTAAACCAGCGCGTATTTTCCATCTTAGGCAGCTTTTTAAACACCGCAATAAAAAATATAGCTGCAAAAAAACTTCTGTATCCGGAAATAGCAAGCCCATTCGATATTGTTAAAAGCCTGAAAGAAAGCCCTCCGGTACTCCATAAAAATGCTGTAAGTAAAAGTGCGATAATCGCTCCTTTTCTGGGGTTTGCTGTTTGTAACATGCTCATAATACGCTCCTGACGGCCTATAAAAAAATAAATTTATATAATGATAGAAATTAATATAAATAATTATTATAATGAGATTATAGTCAAGTGCCCTCAAAATAGTAATAAAAAACACAGTAGTTTTTTGTAGATTGAGGAAGTGGACTCCTGTCGTGCATCAAGGTACGATGGAGTTCCATTGACGATAATATACAGAAAAGTGACAAGTTTTGTTATTGTTTTGGGGTCATTTGACTATATCATTTATCATGTGCAAAAGCAATGCTTTCATCATTTATATCGGGGAGTAGAAAAATGAAAATTGACCGTTTACTTGCTATATTAAATATATTGCTGCAAAATGACCGTGTTAAGGCTCCGTATTTGGCTGAGAAGTTTGAAGTCAGCCGCCGCACAATCAGCAGAGACATTGACGCACTCTGCCTTGCCGGTATACCAATTGTTACCTATCAGGGAGCAAACGGAGGTATTTCTATTGCGGAAGGGTTTAAACTGGACAAAAGCATTTTAACTGCTGACGAGTTATCCGGCATTATTTCAGCAATTAAAGGTATCGGAAGTGTTTCGGAAAGTGCGCGTATTGAAAGGATTTTGGATAAACTAGGTGCCAATTCAGAGGCAGTTGTTTCTATGTATGAGCCTGTGGTAATTGACCTTGCTTCTCACTACAGAGGGCATTTAACTTTTAAAATTGAGACAATTAAACAAGCTATTATTGAGCGGCGTATTATAAAATTTGATTATTTTTACGAAAAAGGTGAAAATAAGCGGTGTATAGAGCCTTATTTGATTGTTTTTCAGTGGACGTCATGGTATGTACTTGGTTTTTGTTTAGAGCGAATGGACTGGCGATTATTTAAGCTGGCAAGGTTGTGGAATTTATGCTTATGTGATGAAAAATACATTTTGCGTGATATACCTCCTGAAAAACGCGACTGGAATAGTCACTTAACTGACGATATTAAGCTTGTTGCCTTGTTTGATAAATCGGCCAAATATCAGCTTATCGAATCCTATGGCATGGACTCTTACAGAGAAAGTGCTGAAGGGCTGCGGCTGGAAATAGGTTTTACAAATAAAAGCTATATGATAAGCTGGTTATTGGGTTTTGGAGATAAAGTTAAAGTGTTGGAGCCTTTCTATATTGCGGAAGAGGTTCGGGAGACCGCAAAGAATATTTTGTCGATATATTCGTAACAGGACATATAGTTGTCATGTTTGTTATGAGATAATTTAAAGAAAATCAGATGAGTGTGAATAGGAGATAGCTTTTATGAAAGTAAAAGTAATACGCCAAAATAAATGGGAGCATCCCGGGGAATTTCCAACTTTTGAAAAGGGTACATCGGTTATACTTGCAAAGGATGAAGATGTGAACTTTTCAGGCTGGTATGCCTGTGATATTGCAGGCTATAAACCCTATGTGCCAAAAGCATTTGTTAATGATGGAAAATTAATAAGGGACTATAATCCGACAGAGTTAATCCAAATGGAGGGCGATATCCTGGAAGTGCATGAAATTGTTTATGCTTGGCTGCTTGCAACAAATGATAAAGGGCTTACAGGCTGGATTCCCGCTGAGTGTGTTATGAGTATAAATTCTTAAGCATTATTTCAATTGGGGAAGATATTTCTTTTTCGTTTACTATTTTTGCAAAAAAAATCAGCAAAAGCTAGATTGGAATACGGCATTGACTATGTTAAGGCAGATAATGATTATAGGAGAGTGATAAAATGCTTGATTCAAGATGCGGTATAATATGCAGAGAATGCAAATATATGGAGGAAGTAGGATGTACCGGCTGTGTGAGCATAGACAAGCCTTTTTGGGGGGACTTCTGCCCGGTTAAAGACTGTTGTGAAGGCAAGGGACATGAGTATTGCGGGCAATGCCGCGATTTTCCTTGTGATTTACTAAATAAGTTTGCCTATGACAAAGAGCAGGGGGATAATGGCAAACGTATTGAAACATGCCGCTTTTGGCGTACTAAAGAGCAGACAATTATCGCAAGGGCAAGCGAGGTAATCAACTCAAAAACCGATTACATAGGCGACGGTATGGAAGGCTGGGCTATTTTATCGTTAATTGATGAAAATAGTTATCCCACAAGCTCCACTATGACTATTTCAAAGGCGGACGGTATTAACTGGATTACTTTTTTGTCTGACACCAATGGTAGAAAAGCAAAGCGAATTGCAAAATCTAATAAAGCGTGTGTTTGCCTTGCATCAAGTGAGTATCATATATCACTTGTAGGAACAATCGAAATAATTACTGATATAGCCATAAAGCAGGAGCATTGGCAAGAAGTGATTTCGAAGCATTACGGGTCTGACTGGAACGACCCTAGCTGGGCTGTTTTACGATTTACAACGGAAACATACAACCTTTTCTTTGCCTCTGATGATACGGAAGCAAGGGGGAAATTATAGGAGGATAACACTATGGCAAAAGTATCGCCATTTCTAACATTTAGCGGAAAATGCGCTGAGGCTATGGAATTGTACGAAAAAGCATTTAAAGCAAAAGTAGCCTACAAAGCCTGCTATGGGGAGGCAAATAAAAAAGACTTTACCCTTACGGATGAAGCTCAAAAAGACTGGATTTATCATGCTCAAATGAAAATAGGCAGGCAGACTATTATGCTATGTGACGGCAACGAGGAAACCCTCAGCAATGGCACGGAGCAGAGAGCAAGCGAAGTTTGCCTTTGTGTTGAATTTAACACAGAAGAAGAGGTAAAAGCCGCCTATGAGATAATGAAGGAAGGCGCGGTAATAATCGAGCCAATGTCGTCTGCCACATACAGCAAGAGTTTTGCCTATTTAGAGGACAAATTTGGTATACGTTGGTGGATAATGACCGCACAGTAGGAATAGAAGATTGGGGATTTCGTATGGCTTATTTTTGTGACCCGGAAGGCAATTTGTTTGAGCTGATGGACAGAGATATAGTTTAAGTTTGCACTCGGAGGTAGAGTATGATACGTTGTTATGCGGATTTTGTGGAAACTTTGTTAAATGCCGGCTTTTCAATGGGCGGCGGAAGTGATGATGGTATTTATGCGGTTGTAAATACGGATTGGAATGAGCCCCCTTCTTCCGAGAACCCAATTCGCTGGCATACGGGAGAGCCGGATACAGACCCTTGGGAGTGGCGTATACGGGTTTTGGATGAGCGTAATGATATTGCTTACGGCAAGCTGTTTTTCAAAAAAAGCGGCTATATTACAAGAGAATGGTATCCGTATTTTTTGACTGTTCGCCGTGGCGGTATATCTTTTAATGAAGCTTATGAATTGGGCACAATCAGCCATTTTGCCAAGCGGATTTATGAAGTTGTTGCTGGGAACGGCACTTTAGCCCTTCATGATATCAAGCAAATAGCAGGGTTTTCAAAAGAGGATAAGTCCGGCTTTGACAGAGCATTGACTGAGCTGCAAATGGGGCTGTTTTTAACTATGTGCGGCAAGGCACATAAATCGTTAAGGCAAGCAGAAAGCAATAATGCATGGGCATCCACTGTGTTTTGTACAACGGAAAGTTTCTTTGGTGATGCGGTATTCGAGGAAGCTGCTAAAATTGCCAAAGATACAGCCTGGGAGAAACTTAAAGAGCAGATATTAAAACTTAATCAGGCAGCACAGGAAAAAAAGATAAATAAATTTATATTAGGGTAAATAAAATGCCTATCGTTAACTAATCGATAGGCATTTTTGCTTTGTGCTGATCCAACACCTTCACCGCATACTTCACAGCTCCCATTGCATCAGGGGAGTAAAAATCTGCTCCTATTTCATTTGCATAGCTTTCCGTAAGAACAGCACCTCCAACCATGATTTGACAATGAGGGGCTTTTTCTTTTATACGGGCGATGGTCTCCTCCATATAAGCGACAGTGGTGGTCATAAGGGCACTTAGCCCCACTAAATTAACCTTTTCCTTAATCACAGTTTCTAAAACCAAATCAGGCTCAACATTCTTACCTAAATCGATTATATGAAAATTGTAATTTTCAAGAAGAGTTTTTACAATATTTTTGCCTATATCATGGATGTCTCCTTTTACTGTTGCAAGGACAATAGTGCCTCGTTTAGCAGTGGTCTGCCCCTTTTTTGACATATGCAGCCTTATAGCCTCGAAAGCTGATTTAGCCGCAGAGGCACTCATAAGAAGCTGAGGCAAAAATATTACCCCCTTCTCAAAATCTTGCCCAGCTTTATCAAGTGACGGAATTAAGTGTTCGTTTATAATATCAAGGCTGTCTGTATCTTTTAGCATACTTTGGGTAATTAAGCGGGCATCTTCTCCCAAGCCGCTAAGGATTGCGTTAAATAGGGAAGTTGAGGTGTCTTTTTTTACATCGTCCGGTGCTTTAGGAGAAAATACCTTTATATAATTTGAAGAATTTTCATCCTGTCCGGTCAGGAGGTTATGAATATGCACAGCGTCCATCATAGATTTATTTGCTGTATTAACAATTGCCGCAGATAATCCTCTGCTTGCGGCAAGAAGCAAAAATCCCGCATTTAAAATTTCCCGGCTGGGCAAACCAAAAGAGATATTGGATACCCCAAGTATTGTAGAAAGCCCCATTTGATTTTTAAGATAATCCACAGTGTCAAGAGTGATTTTTGCGTTATTGTCATTTGTGCTAATGGTTAGAGTTAAAGCATCTACAACTATATCTTCTTTTGGGATGCCGTAGTGTGCGGCTTCTTTCACAATTTTTTCGGCAATAGCTACTCTGCCTCCAGTAGTTTCAGGGATACCTCCATCATCTAGCAAAAGGGCAACCAAAGCAGCCCCATATTTTTTAGCTAAAGGTAAAATTTGTTCCAAAGACTCTTTTTTACCATTGACGGAGTTTAAAAGAGGCTTGCCGTTGTATAGGCGAAGCGCCGCCTCGGCAGCGGTGATATTTGCTGTGTCAATAACAAGTGGGACAGCAGTTATACTTTGCAAACCAAATACTGCCTCGGCGAGAGTTTTTGCTTCATCAATACCAGGCATGCCTGCATTTACATCTAATAATAGGGCACCTTCGTCAATTTGAGCCAGTCCTTCTCTAAGGACATATTCCATATCATTATCTTTAAGGGCTTGTTTAAGGCGCGGCTTGCCTGTTGGGTTAATCCGCTCACCGATTATAGCTAAGGAGTCGCCAAGAATAACAGTTTGACCGTATGAGGATATACGAGTAACCATTTCTTTAGAGATTTTTATAGACATTTTATCCATTTTATTACAAGCGGCAATCATAGCTGCAATATGTTTAGGCTCCGTGCCGCAGCATCCTCCTATAATAGAGACCCCCTGAGCGGCAATTTCAACCATATGTTCGGCAAACTCTTCACAACTCATATCATAAACAGTGTTTTTGCCTGTAATTTTAGGCAAGCCGCCGTTAGGGCTTATCATAACAGGAAGGTTTGTAGAGGCGAGAACCTCCGCAGCAAGCTCTTTCATCTGTATGGGACCTGTGCCGCAGTTTAAGCCTAAGGCGCACGCTCCAAGGCTTTCTATCATAGTTACGGCAGTTAATATATCCGCCCCTGTTAAAAGTCTTCCTGTTGCGTCAGGTGTAAATGAGACCATAATCGGTAAATTGCTGTATTCCTTTGCTCCAATCATAGCTGCTTTAATTTCATATGTGTCATTCATGGTTTCGATTAAAATTAAGTCAGCTCCGGCTTCTTCCGCGGCTCTTGCCATTTCGCCGAAGATTTCCACAGCACTCTCAAAAGATAAATCACCGAAAGGTGCTAAAAGTTTTCCCGTAGGTCCGATATCTAAAGCGACCTTGGCACGTCCGTTTGCGGCTGATTTGGAAATTTTTACAGCCGCCTCTATAATTTCATTCACCTCATAGCCAGAATCAGCAAGCTTTAAACGATTTGCCCCAAGAGTGTTTGCCGTAATAATATCACAGCCTGCATCGGCATACCCTTTTTGAATATCTTCGATTATATGAGGTTTTGTAATATTCCAAATCTCCGGCAGAGTATCAAGCCCATGGCTTTGTAAAATAGAGCCCATTGCTCCATCAAAAAATATCAGCTCTTTGCCTAGTTTATCAAATAAATCCATTTTAATCTCTCCTAATGTAGTGGTTCATTATTGATTCACTATAAAACCCTATTACAGCTGTTACTGATTTGGATGGTACCAGCATATACCCATCGGTTAAAGTCAGACCAATCTGCTTGCCAGCATCTAAAAGTCCAAGTATATCTTTTTGATAAGCAATATCAAAATCTCCATATCCCGGGGAGAAGCGTGGGAGCATTTTCAAACTCGCAACCATTGTGTCCGCAGCAATTTCCATCTCCAGCTCATCACAATAAGCGTCCACCATGACAGAGGCAATAGCGTCAGCCACAATAGCCTTACTCATATCAGCAACACTATAACGGCGAATAAGCCTATCGACTTGAATATCTAAGGTTAATGCTATCAGCGAAAGGCGGCTGCATCCGGTCAAATGCTTAGTCAAACTGGAACTATTAATAGTAAGCCCGTCTATCTCTACCATTTTATCACTCGTGCGGCAATCCCAAATCCGGGCAAGGGATTTAGGTGCTCCTAAGGCTATAATCTCCTCAGCAATTTTATCAATCATAGCCAAGGTATTTCCATCTGCCAATTTCCCCTGATAACCTAAATAATCCAATACATCTCTCTTGTTAAGCCTCATTTAAAAATCTCCGACAAATTGCCCATAATATTTTTCGCGATATCAGGCTTATTCATAGTATAAATATGCATATGGTTTATACCATTGGCAATAAGATCTATTATCTGCTCTGTGGCGTAAGCTATACCTGCTTGTTTCATAGCGTCAGGATTATCCGCAAATCTGTCTACAATGGCTTTAAAGCGTGGCGGCAATGCAGTGCCTGAAAGTTTGAAAATCCGTTCAACTTGCTTAGCGTTAGTAATAGGCATAATACCCGCAATTACAGGCACATCAACTCCATTTTTAAGCAAGCGGAACATAAAATTATACAAAATATTATTATCAAAAAACATTTGTGTAGTCAAAAATGAACAGCCGGATTCAACTTTGACTTTTAAATATTCAATATCTTTTTGCAAGTTCGCAGACTCTGGATGCCCTTCGGGGTAACAAGCACCACCTACACAAAAATCCCCGTTTTTATGGATTTCCTCAGTAAGTTCACTTGCATATTTATAATCTCCATGCAACAGCGGCTTATTTTGAGGTAAATCCCCTCTAAGTGCTAAAATATTTTCAATGTTTTTATCCTTAAGCTCCTTAAGGGTGCGGATAATATCATCTTTTTTTGATCCAATACATGTTAAATGAGCCAAAGCAGTAATGCCGTTAATATTTTGTATTTCATGGGCTATTTGGGTTGTGTTATGAGAGCCAGCCCCACCGGCCCCATAAGTAATACTCATAAAAGAAGGGTTAAGCCGGGCTATTTCTTTAACAACTTTTTGCACATTTCCAAGTACAGCTCCTTCTTTTGGCGGGAACAGCTCACAAGATACTGTAATTTCGCGGCTTTTTAAAATATTTGATATTTTCAAGGGTAATCCTCCAAGTTATCTTTAAAATTTACATATACTGCTTTAACTTGTAAAATGCTACAAGTTAACTCACTATATTTCTATATCCTAGTATGTTTGACAAGCTTTTGTCAATACATATTGCTTGAAATAAGGCAGATTATGTTCTATTATATACTTAATGGGTACTATAGCCGTTCAACTTAAGAAACTCGCTTAAGGGCGCGTATTTTCAAATTGATTCACTATATCATAAAACAGGAGGGGTTTTAATGGCTTTAATCGCAAAAGAATACCGCGGGGAACTTGCGGATTTATACCATTACGGTCATATTGTGGCAGTGGATACGGAAGGGAAAATATTATGGCAGTTAGGGGATCCTAATCGCGTAACTTATTCCCGCTCTTCAGCAAAGCTTATGCAAGCAATACCAGTTGTAGAAAGCGGTGCTTTGGAAAAATATAATATTACGGAGAGGGAGCTTGCTCTCATGTGTGCCTCCCACCGGGGGGAGAATTTTCACACGGAAGCGGTTTTAGCTATTTTAAACAAAGCGGGGCTTAGTGAAACCCATCTACAATGCGGCACACATTACCCTCTTGCACCTTATATGGAAGATAAGCTCAAAGCAGAGGGTATTACGCCAACCTCAGTACATAGCAACTGCTCAGGCAAACACGCAGGGCTTTTAATAGCAGCTAAAGCTCTTGGGCTTGGGATTGATGATTATTATACGAGTTCCCATTATCTCCAGCAAAGAGCAACGGAAGTTATTGCCCAAATATGCGATTATCCCGCTGATGAAATTATACTCGGTCTCGACGGCTGCGGTGTTCCGGTTCATGCTATGCCTATTTATAAGTTTGCCCAGGGTTACGCTAAAATGTCGAAACCTGAAACATTGGGGGATAATCTATCCAAAACAATCAGCCGCATTACAGCGGCTATGCTTAAAAATCCGGAAATGGTTGACGGCACGGAAGGCTTTACTACAGAACTTATGCAAACATTTGGGGATAGGCTGTTTTGTAAATCCGGAGCAAATGCTTTTTACGCCATAGGGATAATAGATAAAGGTATTGGCATTGCTATGAAAATGGACGGCGGTGCATCGCCTATTGTACCAATTGCTATGCTTGAGACCCTTGTGCAAATTGGGGTGATAACAAAAGATGAAGCGGATAAACTTCCAACTCACAAGCCTATGACTATAAAGGAAAATCATAAAGGTGAAGTAATCGGAAAAACAATACCTGAATTCATTTTGGAGAGGCTTTCATGACAGTTGAAAAATTGGCAAAAGATTTGAATTTAGAATTTGCGGCAGGTGAAAACGGCTCTTCGAGGGTGATCTCAGGGGTTTATATTTGCGATTTGTTAAGTTTTGCTATGAGCAAGGCTCCTAAAGGTTCTGCATGGATAACTATAATGAATAATTTAAATTTAGTGGCAGCAGCATCTTTTGCGGATGTATCTTGTGTAATCATATGCCACGGTATAATCCCTGATAAGGCAGCAATAGAAAAAGCTAACGAGCTGGGGCTGCCAATACTTTTATCTAACCTTCCTGCTTTTGAGACAGGTAAGGCTATATATTTATCATAGCCCTAAGCAGGCTTTTATGGATATTTGCTTTATGATAAAAATAAAAGCACTGTTACCTTTGCTTACAAGGCCAACAGTGCTTTTATTAAAAATTTCTAGTTGCTGCTCATCATAAGCAGCATGAGAGGTAACATATTGTTGTTCATGCCACCAAACATTCCCGGGAAAAGAAGCATCAAAAGTAAAAACATATGCATATTATTTTCGCCGCCAAATCCATGACCGTGATTAAATCCTTGAACCATTAATAGGCCTCCTTTTATTAATTGGAGCATTATAGCCAATCACCATGGTGATTGACTATATATTTTTTACTTTTATTGATTTTTTTGCTCCGTTTTATAGTTCATATTATTGCAGTTGCAGATAAATAGTGCTTGTCTGTGGTATATTTTATATAAGTGCGAATATTTATACAAAAATATTGCATAAAAATTCATGCAGTGCTATACTATTATCAAAACAGAATCTGAAAGGAGTCAGTAATAGTATGAAAAAAGACCTTACCAAGCTAATGGATCTCACAAAAGAGGATATAGTGGGGATTTTAAATTTAGCCGACCAAATGAAAAAAGATTTTAAAAATGGCAAGGAGCATAAAATTCTTAATGGCAAAACCTTGGCTATGATATTTCAAAAGTCATCCACCCGTACACGGGTTTCTTTTGAAACGGGCATGTATCAGCTGGGTGGTCAAGCTTTGTTTTTAAGTACTAACGATTTACAAATTGGGCGGGGTGAGCCTGTGGAAGATACGGCAAGAGTCCTGTCCCGCTATGTAGATGGTATAATGATCCGTACATTTGAGCAAGAAGAGGTGGAAAAATGGGCTAAATGGGCTACAGTTCCTGTAATTAACGGGCTTACGGACTTTTCTCACCCATGCCAGGCTTTAGGGGATTTTATGACGGTGAGAGAGTATAAAGGAGCCTTAGAAAGTGTACATCTTGCTTACATAGGTGATGGTAATAATATGTGCAACTCTCTTATTGTAGGCGGGCTTACTTGTGGTATGACTGTATCTGTTGCCGCGCCTGAAGGATATGACCCTGATCCAAAAGTTTTGGATTTTGCTAAGAAATATGATGACAAATTTATACTTGTTAGATGCCCTAAGGAAGCCGCCGCTAAAGCGGATGTTTTAGTAACCGATGTTTGGGCAAGTATGGGGCAGGAATCAGAGGTAGCAGCCCGCAAAAAAGCGTTTGAAGGTTTCCAAATAAATAATGAATTGTTGGCGCTTGCAAACCCTAAGGCGATAGTACAGCACTGTTTGCCTGTTAAGCGAGGGGAGGAAATAACTGCGGAAGTATTTGAAGCCCATGCAAAACCTATATTTGATGAGGCTGAAAACCGCCTACACGTACAAAAAGCGATAATGGCGTTGTTAATGGGATAAACCATACCAATAAAAAGGAGATAAAGATATGAGCTGTGTAACAGGTTTGGCACATATAGGTATTTATGTAAAAGATATTAATATATCAATAGATTTTTACAAAAAGCTAGGCTTTACACTTGACAGAGAGGAAAACCCTGGTGTAAAACTTGCCTTTCTAAGTGCCGGAACGGCTTTAATCGTGTTTCATGTTTGCCTAAATTTCATTTAGACAACATGAAACTACGATCTTAATAGAGCTTATCGAAAAACCTCATGAAAGAAGTGCCGGCATAGTAGACCATATTGCCCTGGAGGTAAGTGATATAGTGGCGGCAGTTGAAAAAGCAAATGCAGCGGGGGTTGTGATAGATGCCGCCACTATACGAGGCGTGGATATAATGGGTAGTATTAAAAACGTATTTTTCCACGGTTCTAACGGTGAGAGGCTGGAATTTTTTGAATATGCATAGACCTTTATAGTCAACAAACATGTTCAGGTTTTCATGTGCGTTGACTATAACCATAAAGTGAAAACTTGACTAATTTGGACAATGACATTAAGATATAGAGAGTATAATATATTTAGCGAGGCATCTTAATGGAGATTGTTTACAATAAAAAGCGCATAAACAGAGAGATTATACATTTAATGGTACCGATTGTACTTGAAAACACTCTCCAGCTTGTAGCCGGCATTGTGACTACTGCTATGGTAGGCAGGCTTTTAGCTGACGACATAGCTGCACAGGGTATCAGTAATATAGTATACCGTGTGTTTTTTGCGCTGTTTCGCGGGCTTTCAATAGGTGCTACGGTGGTGGTTGCCACATATTACGGCAAGGGGGAATATGCTAAATGCCGCCGGCTTATTGAACAGGCTTATTTAACGGCTATACCTGTGGTTATGCTGGCGATTACCATAGCCACCTTGTTTTCCGAGCAGATATTGAGTATATTTACTGATGATAGGGCACTTGTAGCCCTTGCTTCGGATTATACAAGGGTTTTATTTTGGGCAGTGCCTTTTATGGCGATAATTTGCTTTAACACCGCATCATTAAACGGGCATGGGGACACTAAAACTCCTATGTTTATAGCCGGTATACTTAATATAGTAAATGTAATTGCCGGATATATACTTATTTTTGGAATAGGTTCTCTAGGCGGCTTTGGTATAATGGGTGCCGCTTATTCAACTATAATATCTCAATTTACCGGTGCCTCCATAGGGCTTTATGTTTTGTACAGAAAGCGCGGTATCTTTAGGCGGACAAGTCACGGCAGACCTTTTATAAGCTTTGATATCCCTGAGATTAAAAATTACTTTTCAATAGGCATGCCGGCAGCTATGGAGTTTTTGTTTTGGAACTTTTCCGCAATAGTTATGAGCATGGTACTACTAAGTTACGGTAACAATTATTACGCCGCCTACCAATTGGGCTTGCAGGCGGAAATGCTTACGGATATGCCTGCCCAAGGCTTTGTTGTGGCTGCGACAACTTTAGCGGCTAAAGCTATAGGGCAAATGGATTCCAATTTATATAAAATTTATTTTACACAGCTTAGGAAAATGGCTTTAATCATAAGTATTTTTGCGACTATTATGGTATTTTCCCTTCCAAGGCAGCTTATGATGGTGCTTACCAATAATCCTGAATTGCAGCGTATTGGTGCCAGCTATATTTTCCTTATGGGGTTTGCTCAATTGCCGCAGGTTCTAAGCCGTGTCTATAACGGTTTTATCCGCTCATCAGGGGGCAAAAGAGTGCCTATGTATATTACATTTACAGGTATTTGGCTGGTTCGTGTGCCGTTGGTTGTACTTTTTGGATGGATACTTAGACTTGATATAAATTTCATTTGGATGGCTATAGTTGCCGACCAAATACTTAGGATATCCGTAAGTATTATATATACGAAGCGTAAAAATGTTTATAACTATGTAGATCAACTAGCCTTAAAAGAAGGGGTATAAAATGCGTAGAGAATTTCAGTTTGAAGCTAAAGAATGTGCCGACAATGTAATATATTTAACTGAAAGCCACAAACTCCTTGGCAATGTTAAGCTTGGTTGTATTGTCGTAGTTTTAATATGCTTAGTTTTGATTTTACGAAATTTAAATATTCTGCTAATGGCTTTAGGCATTATTCTTGTGCAGCTTTATATTTTGCTTTCGGTTATACAAATAAAAACAGAGAAAAGAATTGAAGAAAATCGAATAAAGCAAAAAATCCATCAGGATTATTTAGACAGGATGGATGGAGCTTGGCACAGCTTTACAGACAAAGGCGAGGAATTTGTTAAAAAAGATCATAAATATACAAGTGACATAGACGTATTCGGTGATAATTCTATTTTTCAGTACTTAAACACTACAAAAACATGGCATGGAAGGCAAAAGTTCGCTAAAGACCTAAGGGAGGCAAACTTTGGTACAGAAGAGCTTAAAAATCGCCAAAAAGCGGTTTGGGAGCTGTCGCCTACTAAAAATTTTACGGTAGATTTTCAATTTTATGGTTCCAAAATACGCTTTAAAGGTGAAATACTTGAGCTTATAAATATTCTAAAAGGGTCTGGTAAAAAAAGTATTTCGTCTATTTACAGTTATTTATTACTTTTGCCTGTTTTTTCTACAGCGTTTATACTTGCGGTATTTTTTACAGGGCTTTCAGAGTTTTATATTCCTGCGGCACTGCTTCTTTTTACTCATATTGCCTTGTGGGTTTTTTGCACGGTTAAACTATCAGGGAATTTAAAGAAAATCACCGGGACCGGGTATAGAATAGGGGAGTATTCCGAGCTTTTTGCTATGATGGAGAGAAAAACTGTTGAATCTCCCATACTTAAAGATATTAAGTCTAAAGTAAAATCTGATAAAGGTATAGTGGCTTCGGAGGCGATTAAAAAGCTTGACAGAGTTATAATGCTTATTGATATGAGGCGTAGCGGCATGGTGTATTTTGCACTTAATATTTTCTTTTTATGGGATTTTATTTGTATATACTTCCTAAGAAGCTGGCAGGCTGAATACGGCGGCTATGTGGAAGGTTGGTTTGAGGCTATTGGCGAGATGGAGTCGCTGCTTAGCTTTGCAAATCTTAGTTTTGTGGAAGAAAATTGCTGTATACCCGAGATTGTGGAGGAAAATCTCATAGAAGCCAAAGAACTTGGGCACCCCTTAATTAACCTATCAAACAGGGTTAATAACAATGTGAAGCTGGATAAGGAAATATTTATTATATCCGGCTCTAATATGTCGGGCAAAACAACTTTTTTGCGTACTGTTGGGGTAAATATGGTCCTTGGCTTGGGTGGAGGGTATGTTTGTGCGAAAGAGCTTAAAATGCCAAATATAGGGATTTCAACCTCTATGAGAGTGGTTGATGATTTGTCGGAAGGCGTCTCCACATTCTATGCGGAGCTTAAGCGCGTTAAAAATATAATAAACGATTGTAAAGGCAAAAAAACTCTTTTTTTAATCGATGAAATGTTTAGAGGCACAAACTCAAA
Organism: Defluviitaleaceae bacterium; assembly: GCA_009779915.1. GTDB lineage: Bacteria > Bacillota > Clostridia > Lachnospirales > UBA5962 > WRBA01. The sequence goes on from WRBA01000008.1 coordinate 54,074, forward strand.
AGACCGGTTAGAAGGCGCACTTGCGGTGATAAAAAACCTTGAAAGTGAAGACTCAATAGGTCTTGTAACTACTCACGATTTAGCCCTTTGCGATCTTGCGGATAACGAAAGGATTAAAAATTACAATTTCTCCGAAAAATATGAAAATGACGAAATTATATTTAATTATATTTTAAATATTGGTAAATCAGAGAGTACAAATGCAAAGTTTTTAATGAATAAGCTAGGGATAGAAATCCCTGAAGATGAAAGTTAGTCTTAGGACTGGGAGAGTCGGAGAATCGAATCTTGCCCTAATAATTAGCGAATATGGCTTTACTCAAATTTGAAAGGAGGTATATATGTCGAAATCTGATGACAGAGCATTTAGTTTATGGCGTTACTATAAACTAAGCAATACTGATTACCATAGAGCTATGGAAAAGCAATTTCCCGGTAATCTTTTTGGATTATGGATGGTCGGTATTTGTTTTGCTGCTTTTTCACTTATTTCAGGAATAATGATTATTATTCCTTTTATGTATAATATGCATATTGTATTGGCGCGCAGGGAAACTGTTATTGCCGTAATTAAATTTATTGTGGCTATAGGTTCTGTATTTATGGCACTTTTTGCACGCCATAAATATAGGCAATACCAACAAGGCAAGGCTGTAAATAATTGGCTGATATATGTACTTATCATTAGCTTATATACGGCTATCATACTTACAGGAATATATCAGAGCGTATGGTCAAATCCTGACGGGCGTGCTGTGATTTTTATGGTTTTCTTAGTTGTTGCACTGCATCTTGTAACAGCCTCGCCAATTTTTAATTTGACACTTATAATAAGTGCGATAGTCGTTTTTGTTATATCTGCTGCTGTATATAAAGTTCCCAGCGAATTTATTATGGATATGCTGAATCTATTAGCGGTGGCACCGATTGCTATTGTATATAATTGGTATGTTAATTTTAACAGAATGTCAGTAACCATAAATGAAATAAGGCTGGAAGAAGAGCGTGATAAATACCGAAATGAAAGCACTATAGACGAATTGACTCAGCTTAAAAACCGTAGAAATTTTATGCAAACATTTCAAAGATATCTTACAAATCCCAGAGTCGGCGATAAATTTTTATGTTTTGCGATTATCGATATTGATCATTTTAAGCAATATAACGATTACTATGGGCATTTACAGGGAGATGAATGCCTGCGTTCGATTGGAAAAGTTCTATCTGCCTTACAAAAAAATGGTGTATATGCTGCCAGAATAGGGGGAGAGGAATTTGCATTACTTTGGTTTGCGGGAGATAAAGTTAATATAAATGACAATATTTCAATAATACATCAAAGCATACGAGCTATGGAAATCTCTCATGAAAAATCGGAAATATCACAATATATTACCGTTAGTATAGGTGTTAAAGTAATATTATGCAGTGGGATTGGTGATATTCAAACGATTTATAGTGCCGCCGACAAAGCATTATACGAAGCCAAGGAAAATGGCCGCAACAGAACGGTTGTATTTGATGCAAATGAAAAAAGATATAGTATACCGGGGGTGTAGTTATTTTTCAATTTACTCTACATTGTTTAAAAAATTAACGATACCAACATATATTGCCCAAGCAACTCGCTGCTGGTAACTTTCAGTTATGAGTTTTTCTCTATCGGCGTAGTTGGAAAGAAAACCGCACTCCACAATAATAGCGGGAATGTTTGTACGCTTAAGCATGACATAATTTTCATTGGCTTTAACTGAACGTCTCCGGGCACTTAAAAACTCTGTCATTTGGCTTTGTACGCTTTCGGCAAGTCTCTTGCTTTCTTCGGAGTTGCCATAATAAAACACTTGAGGACCGGACGCCGACGCATCAGGAAATGAGTTTTGATGGATGCTTACTAGTAAATCCCCTTGACCTTCGTTAATGATTGTAACCCTGCCTGCCATATCAGCCCTTTTAGTATCCCCAAGGACTGTATCATCAACCCTTGTCATTAACACATAGCTGCCGCCTTGTTCAAGATATCGTTGGAGCTTAAGGGCAATGGCTAAATTTATATCCTTCTCCAAGATATCATCGCCTATTACCTTACCAGGATCCCAACTGCCGTGACCGGCATCTATTATTACAACTCTCCCCGTTGCAGGCATTGCAAATACATCAACATATTGAGGAGAACTTTGCATAGCCCCCGCAATAAATACTAAAAGCACTGCTATGTAAATAATAGCCAAGGGCTTGTTTTTTATAGAACGGATATTAATCATAAATACTCTCCCAAAAGTCCGTATATATGATTAATATGTTTTAGGAATCTTGTATTAGAACTTTAAGAAATTTATCAATAAAACTCATCCGAAAGCTCAATCTGAACCATATTGTCCACATAAAAATCATCACTGAATTTTGGTTTATCATTTTCTTTATCCAGCAAAAAAATAGGTAGGTTAACAGTCATTTTAGTACCTTTGCCTTCTTCGCTCATGGCATTTATACTGCCTCCTAAAACCTCTACTATTTCTCTTACGATCGAAAGACCGATGCCCTTGCCACGGATACTGTCGCCGGTGTGATACCGCTCAAAAATATGTGGAAGTACTTCCGCTTTTATACCTTTTCCATTATCTTCTACAGAGATTTCCAAAAATTCATTGGAGTTTTTTATAGAGACTTTTATAAAGCCCCCTTTTTCAACATGTTTTACAGAATTTGACAGCAAATTTAGTAAAACCCGCTCAACTAAAGTTTTGTCCGTAGCCATGATTTTCTCATCAAATTCCTTGGAGAATATAAGCTCAACATTTTTGCGTACTGTAAAAGGCTGCGTAGACTCCACTACATTTTTAACCAGTTGGACAATATTTGTATTGGCAAAATTAGGCAAAAAATATCCATCTCTTATTTTAGAGGAATCACTTACATCGGTAATGATTTTAAGAGCTTTAAAGCAATTTCTTTTCATAGTCTGAATATGCTCAAGGGCTGAGGGCGGCATCTTCTTAGTAACTTCAAGAAGCTGGGCATATGTATAAATTATAGTCATAGGCCCCCTAATATCATGGATGGCATTTTCATAAGCTGTTAAATTCTCATCAACAAAATTATCCATAAATAAACTCCTTAGCCTTGTTTGATTATAAAGAAGGGAGGTCTCCTGCTTAACACATTTAAAAGTGCCCTGGCTTCCTCATAATCTTCAACCGGATATATATTAACAGAATCACCTTCAAGATGGACTAAAAACCTCATACCAGTATCAAATTCAAAGTACACATAATCAAAAGCACCGCTTGCAAAGAGTGGAGGCAAATCATCATATGCTATAAATTCGGCATATACCATAGCTTCTATAATATCAGTAAAATCACTGATCAAATTCCTAAGACCTAACCTTAAATCATAGGGTGGCAAAAGATTGTGGTTAAAATCGGGCATAGTGTTATTAACGACCCTTCTATGATCGTCAAAAGTTTCTATACCGCTAAGCCGTACAAAAACAGCCCCTTCCACATATTCCAATATAAACATACGGATATTGAGAGGATTATTCCTAGGGGAGGCAACAACAGAAATATACCGCTCATCCTGATACATATATCTTATGTCAAAGCCTGTATTTATACCTGTATAAGTTACAAGAGCCCTTATAACCGTTTCAAATATATCCGATTCCATATCAATTTTTCTGATTTCCCCATGGTTCCAGCTGTACCTGTCTAAAATATCACTTAAATCTTCACGGCTTATTATGCCCCCTTGTTCGCCGGCACCTGTTATTGCAAAACCCTCTCTTGTTTCAAAACCTGTGAAAATTACAAGGTCTTCCCTTTCGGATACGTTCAAATTGCGATACATTGAAAGGTCTATAGGTCTAAAATAAAAAAACATCAAACTTTCATCTAAAAATCTTTCATCTATGTCAGTAATGCCATATAATTCGTTAATAAGAATATAGGCATTTGCCGGATCATCAAATAGATATCCATTTTTAGATAAAAATAAAACTGTTTGGGAGTGATAGCTGTAATATTCGTTTATAAGAGCGGAAACCTCATCAAGCATAGCCCATATTTCTAAGATAGGCTTGTCGAAATTAGCATGACCGCTGGGAAGCGGTATTTCAGCCTGTTGTTCACTTACAAGCTCGGGCATAACCAATGGAATAGAAGGAGCTTCAACTTGCTCCTCATAATGATAATCAGGCTCATCATAATCGGGGGCAGCAACATCACCTCTTAAGAGAAAAATCGAAGCGGCAGCCGCACCTGTTAAGAGTGCTGCAAGACATTTCCATTTTATGGAATTATTCATAACAGGTCTGCCGCAGGCAATACATATTTTACTATTATCATTAACGGCAGTTTTGCAGCCTTTGCATATCATAAAAGTCCTCCTGCTTGTTCTTTTACCATACCAAATAGATTATACATAAAAAATACTGTTCAGTCAACAAACTTAGAAGCTGCGTTCATAGAGCATAGGGGGACAAGGCTTGCAAGAAATTACAGGACTTGACAAGTTGCCTTTCACTATGTTATGAATTACACAAAAGCAATAATAAAAACAATAAGGAGGATTGACATGTTAGATAATAAATACCCACCGGAACCGTTTCGCATTAAGTCGGTAGAGCCTGTCAAGATGATTGACCGTGCTGCCAGAGAGGAAGTTATTAAAAAAGCAGGCTATAACACATTCCTAATCGACTCTGAGGATGTGTATATTGACCTTTTAACAGACAGCGGTACAAACGCAATGAGCGACAGGCAATGGGCAGGTATGATGATAGGGGATGAGGCATATGCCGGCAGCCGCAGTTTCCATACCCTTAAAGAAACCGTGCAGGAGTATTTTGGCTTTAAGCATATGATACCAACCCATCAAGGGCGTGGTGCTGAAAATATTTTAAGCACAATCGCAATTAAGCCGGGGCAATTTGTGCCTGGAAATATGTATTTTACAACCACCCGGTATCATCAGGAGGCTAATGGGGGTAATTTTATCGATATTGTAATTGATGAAGCCCATGATACACAAATTGACTTGCCCTTTAAAGGTAATATTGATCTTAACAAGCTTCAAAATCTTATTGATAAAGAAGGGTCTGAAAATATTGCCTATATCTGTCTTGCGGTAACGGTAAACTTAGCGGGCGGGCAGCCTGTTTCCATGGAAAATATGCGGGATGTACGGAAGCTGTGCGATAAGCATGGATTGAAAGTTTTCTACGATGCTACCCGCTGTGTGGAAAATGCCTATTTTATTAAAGAGCGCGAAGCTGGGTATGCAAACAAGTCAATAAAAGAAATAGTACTTGAAATGTTTAGCTATGCTGACGGCGCAACCATGTCCGGCAAGAAAGACTGTATCGTTAACATAGGCGGCTTTTTGTGTATGAATGATGATGAGCTGTTTATGCAAGCGAAAGAACTTGTAGTGGTTTTTGAAGGTATGCCTTCTTACGGCGGCATGGCAGGACGTGATATGGAAGCCATGGCAATAGGTATCAAAGAGTCCGTGCAAGAAGAGTATATTGAGCATAGAATAAAGCAGGTGCGCTATCTTGGGGATAACCTCCTTGCGGCGGGAGTGCCTATTATGGAGCCTATCGGTGGTCATGGGGTATATTTGGATGCTAAGCGTTTTTGCTCCCATTTGACCCAGGAGCAGTTTCCCGCTCAGGCACTTGCGGCTAATTTGTATGTCGAATCCGGAGTACGCGCTATGGAGCGGGGCATAATATCCGCCGGGCGCAATAAGGATACAGGAGAAAATCATGCGCCTAAATTGGAACTTGTGCGCCTTACCATTCCGCGCAGGGTATATACTTACGCTCATATGGATGTTGTGGCAAAAGCAGTAATTGCCTTACATGAAAAGAAAGAGAGTATTAAAGGCTTGAGATTTGTATATGAACCTAAGATGTTAAGGTTCTTTAACGCGAGGTTTGAAGAAATTTAGTTTTTATATAAACCAACTAAAAGCTAACCGATGTGATTAACCATAAGTGTCGGTTAGCTTATTTTTGGAGGTTAAAACCAATGTCAAAAAAACCGCGCAAAATGCTGGGAGACTGGCGCGACCCCCATGTAGAGTCTATTATGAGGCTGATTGAGACACAGAGTAAAGGGACTATTTCAAATTGGTGTATTGATTATGCATATGAGTATATACTGCCTATATTTGAAAGACACTGTCCCGGTGATGACCGCCCGCGCCGCGCCCTTTTAGCCGCAAGAGAATGGCTTTTGGGGAATGTGAAACTGCCATATGTAAAAAATATCATTTTAAATGAATGTCATGCCGCCGCAAGAGAACTTGACAATATTCCACCGGCTCAGGCGGCCGCAAGATGCTGCGGGCAAGCAGCTGCCTGTATCCATACGCCAACCCATTCTCTGGGAATGTGTAAAAATGGAAGCCGCTCTCCGGGCTATAGCAGTGGAAAATGAAGAAAATCCGGCAAAAATCAACTGGAATTGTTAATTTTCGCCGGATTTTTTTAAATAGCATTTTCGCTTTTATTTTCATTATCTTTGGAAGGGTCAGTTTGTTCCAAATACGAACTTTGCTCGCCTTTGGAGCTGCTTACCCATGTATCCGGGATAAAAGGAAACCCTGCTGCATTTGTCTTAGGATTGCTTGCAGGAAGCAGACTCCACAAAACTTTATCATATATTTGATTTACATTATTTTTCCAATTATCACAAATATTTCGTGCTTGCTCTCTGTTTACTACAGTAATATTTATTTCCATTAATAAGGAGTTGTTTTCATATATGCCGCATTTGACGGCGTACTCACCTGTTTGAATATCCTTAAAATAATTAGCTGTCGTTTCATAATCTTTTTTAATTTGTGAACGGTTTTCAGATATATATTTAGATATTTTGTTTCGTATATGCAGTGGTATACGATTTTCGAAATAACCTAATGAAACTACCCCCAAATCGGTGATAGTATATCTTGTATTATTATTTTCTTTTACAGTATCTATGTATTTGCCTTCAACCATTTCTGCAAGGCATTGTTGTAATTCGAAAAAGTTTAAAATCCCTTCCTCAAGTACAAATTGAGATATTTGACTTGTGGTAATGGGTATGTTCATTTTCTCTATCAGGTATAGCAAAAGCAGCTTGCTTTCAACTAAAGTTTCACTCACACAATCACACCTTATTGCTTGATGAATTATATATACAGTATATCCCAAATGCAAAGTCATAACAAGTGAAAAAAAGTTCTTGTTTTTAATTTAGGGATTTGCACAAAGGCATTAAGGTTTTTAAATATAATTTTCTACTTTGTAAAGTCTTGACTGATATGTATCAGCGTTTTCCATATATTCATCAATAGCGTTTAATATATGAAATTTCTTTATACTATAACGAGGGGCTATTAAAATTTCGCGAGGGGCATCACCGGTCAGCCTATGGACTACAATGTTTTTAGGCAAAATCTCTAAGGCTTTGACGACTAAACTGACATATTCGTCAAAATCAAGAGTGTCAAATAGTTTTTCATTGTACATTTCTTCCAGTTTTGTGTTTTTTACCACAAAAAGCTCATGAAGTTTTATGCCGTCAATCCCGGCCTTTACAGCGTAACGCACGGAATTTAGCATATCCTCTTCGGTTTCATAAGGTAGTCCTAATATAATATGACATACTACATTAGACCCGATTTTTTTCAAATTCTCAACTGCTGTAACAAAAATACTATTATCGTAGCAACGGTTTATAAGGCTGGCAGTTGCGGGGTTTGAGCTTTGAAAGCCAAGTTCTACGAAAAGTGTGGTTTTTTGACTAATCTCTCTTAAAAGCTCCAAAACCTCAGATCCTAAACAATCCGGGCGGGTGGCTATGGAAATACCAACTATATCAGACAGGGCAAGTGCTTCATTGTACAAACTTTTAAGAAGCTCTATATCCCCATAAGTATTTGTATAAGCTTGAAAGTAGGGGATATATTTAGCATTCGACCATTTTTTTCTAATAGATTCCCGATACAGCTCAAACTGCTCATTAATAGAACGACCTGAAAACGCATAATCCCCTGAGCCTGCACCGCAAAAAATGCAGCCATCATAGCTTAGTGTGCCGTCTCTATTTGGACAAGTAAGCCCGGCGTCTAATGATATTTTTATTACTTTGCAGCCAAAAGTTTGGCGTAAATAATAATTAAGGGAATAGAATCTTTTATCGCCGAATTTCATAATAATCCTTTCCGATAAAAAAATAAAACCCTCGTAAAAGTAAGACGATTTATTTCATAAACGCAGAAGTTTCAATTTGAGACTTTCCTACAGTCAAACTTCTGCTTGTATCTTTATAAATCGTCTTACAACGAGGGTCAGATTTTAACGGTATATACTATGCCCCAACTTTATTTACCATTTTTGTAAGCCTTGATTTTTTTCTTGAAGCGTTGTTTTTATGGTAAACACCCTTAGAACATGCCCTGTCAATAGTTGAGCAAGCTCTCACAAGAGCGGCACTCGCAGCTTCTTTGTTACCATCGGTTACAGCTGTTACAACAGCTTTAATTGCCGTCTTTGTACGGGATTTAATCATTTTATTACGAAGAGTTTTTTTAGCTATTACTTTAATTCTTTTCTTTGCGGATTTAATATTCGCCAATCAGTTCACCTCCCAAAAAATACTCGCAAATTCAAACATAATATATTCTACATTAAGTACAAGCCTAAGTCAAGGAATAAAATTCAATATTCAGGTAAATAATAGGTGAGAAAACATTATAATCCTTAGGAGATGAAAAAAATGCAGCCAATTAACTCATCAATTAAATGCAATGTAGATACTTGTAAGCATAACAGCTTAAAATGCTGTACCCTTAACGATATCATGGTAGGCAATACAACAATGGAAGCATCGTGCAAAGGCGATACGGAATGTGTAAGCTTTGAACCCAGATAGTATGTCCCTAAAAATCCGCTTTTTATAGTAGCTGAGACCAAAACAGTCTCACCGCAATATAAAAAAGCGGATTTTTTATGCATTTATGAATATCTTTTTATAATTCTCACAATCTCAGATACACTGTCTTTAAGCTGTGAGTTTTCCATAGCCTCAATATATTTTTCTTTTTGTGAGTATAAATCGATAATCTCCATAACCAAACTGGAAGAGGTCAATTCTTCCTCCTGCAAAACCTTTGAAAACCCCTGATTTTTAAAAGATTCAGCATTAAGGATTTGATCGCCGCGGCTCTTAGTCCTAGGTATAGGGATAAGTAAATGAGGCTTTCTAAGTGCCAGAAATTCAAAGATAGAATTGGCACCGGCCCTTGAAACTATAATATCTGCCAAGGCAAGTATATGCGGCAGCTCCTCATCTAAATATTCGAATTGTACATATCCCGTCCTATCTTTAAGGTCTAAATCCACATTGTTTTTGCCGCATAAATGTACAATATTATAGCTTTTATTTAAAACGCCAAGAGATTCCCTAAGTGCCGAGTTAAGCTTAGCCGCACCCTGACTTCCGCCCATTACGAGAAGAATGGGTTTTTGAGGGTCAAAGCCGCAAATTGATAAGCCTTTATCCGCATCTCCCTTAAATAGGGCGGCACGAATAGGAGAGCCGGTTAAATGGGTTCTTTTGTTTTTTATATGATTTTCGGTTTCGGGAAATGATGTGCATACGGCTTTGGCAAAAGGTAAGCTTATTTTGTTTGCAAGACCGGGAGTTATGTCGGATTCATGAAGGATAATCGGTATATTTAAAAGTCCTGCCGCCAAAACTACAGGTACAATAACAAATCCGCCTTTTGAAAAAACCACATCCGGCTTGATTTTTTTAAGTATTCTAAATGCCGAAGCGAAGCCTTTTAAAACCCTAAAAGTATCCGTGAAATTCTTTATATCAATATAACGGCGAAGTTTTCCGCTGGAAATTCCATAATAAGGAATGCCTAATTTTTCAACTAAGTCTTTTTCTATTCCTGTTTTACTTCCGATATAATAAATTTTATAATCTTTTTTCAATGAGTCAAATAAAGCGATATTTGGAATTACATGACCGGCAGTGCCGCCACCGGTCATAACTATTTTTTTCAATGCCATCCCCCCTACGAAAGACCTTATAACATATTGTACCCATTTAAATAAAAAAGTAAAGGACAATATAATATGAGTTGTTTAAATATATGGTACTGTGCTATAATATTATGCAAACTATGAAATTTGAAGATCGGTATAGAAAGGCAATAGGGTATCTGGGAGGATAAGTATAATATGAAGATTACATCAATATTTGCTGCAATGCCGCTAAATCACAGTGGGCTTTTAGAGGTTAAAAGAGTGGTAACAGATACTCTTACCGAACTTGGTATAACTCCTGAGGATGTAAACTTAGGCTATAGCAGCCTGCCCTATTATGATGGAATGACATCGGGCTACATGAATACTATTTCTGAATCGATTAAAAACGGAGCGGGGATTATATTGTATGCAAGTGCGACTTTCGGACTTCCCGGTTCTCTTTTACAAACGTTTATGGAGCATATTTCATCTCCTGAGCATAGAGATATTATGAATAGTAAAAATTGTTTTATAATAATGCATTCAAATGATGATAATGGTCATATAGCAATGTCTGCATTGGACTTGGCTGTTTATAATGCGGGGGCTTTTACAGGGGCTCGCCTTCTTGTTGACAATGGATTTTATCAAGACATTGAAGAAGGCGGTAAAAATTATGTGCTTGTAGAAAAATTATGTGAAGATTACTACAGGGCACTTAGGCAGCAGCGGGATATTTACAGACCTGTAAAAACTATGCATAAAGTTCAAAAACAAGATTCTTATAAAGCGCCTGTGATTTCTATTACCAATCCCAATCCTAATCCCAATCTTAATCCTGCTTTTAAGCCTAAACCCCAGCAAGAAACTAGGGCATTAGGAGAAAGTGCAGCCTTCAGTCGCCCGGAAAGCCTTAATTTAGACAAATTTACCGAAGCCCAGCAAAGAGATATTGATGACCTTGCTAAACTTTTTTCAGGGAAAAGCACTCAAGGGGACAATTTACAAGAACAAGGTAATGGCGGCAATTCTAATTTTAGCGTGTTAAGTTTGGCTCCGGCAGCCAGGACTAAACCTGTACCTAACCAACCTAAATTGGTTCAAAAAACAGCTTCTTTAATGCATTATTATAAAGCCGGTCTCTCAGATGGATTAAAAGCCACAATATCCTTGGATATAAACGGCAATGATGCTTTTATTGGGTTTATTAAATTCGACGGACCTGATGCGGATTTTCGTATGGGACAAGCTGAAAATCCGGATGTAACCATAATTGCCGATGATAATAAATGGAATGAAATAATAAAGGGAAAAATTTCCGCGCAAAAAGCATTTATGATTGGACAAATTAAGGTAAGAGGGAATTTTGTTCTTTTAAGTAAATTTGATCAATTGTTTGACTTTGATAGAAATGTTGATTAAGGAGGTTTAACAATGAAACTATCCCCCATGAAAGCTGTTATATTTGGGGTTGTTATAGGAATTTTGACTACCACAAGTATTACTGTTTTCGGTATTTCTCTTGCAGCACCAAGGGTTGAAGCTTGGCTGCAAACTAATCAGATAAATATTGTAGTTGATGGGCGCACTTTGGATTTAGCCGGCGATGATGATTCTAATATTTTAAATTTTAATGGAAGAGTTCATGTTCCGGTAAGATATATAGCCGAAAGCCTTGGAGCTGAGGTTATGTGGGACGAGCCTTCACAAACTATTTTTGTAACAAGCCCGCCGCCTGAAATTATTGAAATTGAAGTTCCCGCCCCGGCCCCCGTTCCAGTGGAGCCGGTCGTGCCGCCGCCCCCAAGCCGTCGTTATGACCCTCTGCCAATGCGAAGGGTTATAAGAGATATATCTATAAATGTTGTTTCTATGGAGTTTTACCGCTCTCAAACAGAAGTTATAATGGATATTGCTAACAACTCCCAATGGCCGATAATATTTTTGAGAGATCAGACTTATATCGAATTTAGAGGAGAGCGGTACCTTCTTACACCGGATGATTTTGACAGGCTCTTTTCTGACTCAAGAGGCAGCAGATACGAGAGGGAAGGGTTAAGAATGAGATTTGCACCTCTGCCTGTGGATGTTGTTCGCAGCGGCGATAATATTGATGAAATAAGATTAGTTATTGGTGTTGAAGTAATGGATCGGCAGTTCTTTTTAGAAGTTCCGTCACTTCTTGCCACTTTTGAATTTAATATTGATGCGACAGATGAGAGGTTTTTTAATTTTTAGGTAGATAGTTTTTACACATAGAAAGACCCTTGGGGATTAATTCAATCCCCAAGGGTCTTTTTTGCTATACTGAAATCCTTGCAAAACAGTACTATAAACGGCACTGTTTTGCAAGGATAAGCCGCACAGCTTGCACAACGCAGCCCACTTTTGCAGCAGTATCAAATTAATTGCAATCAACAATCTGATACTGCTGCAAAAGAATTTAAGTATAAAAATAATGCAAGATAGTACTTATTGCCACTTTTTGCCCGGGAATAAGGCTTTTTGGGTCTAAATACTCACCTCTGGTATGGGTACCGCCGCTAATTTTACTTCCAAATGTGACGGAAGGGATACCCATTGAAAGGGGTATATTTGAGTCAGTGGAGCCGGCTTCCACATAGATTTCACCGTCATAATATTTTTTAATAATGGCTATATTGCGCTCTCTTAATGTGGCAAGTGCTTTTTCATCAATACCTTGCTTACATGGGCGGATTCCCAGCACTTCAACTTCAACTTTTATGCCGGATTTTATGTAAGAATCTATAACACTGTTAAAATAATCCTCCATTATTTTTAAACACTCAACATCTTCTGAGCGAAACTCATACATCATAGATGCGTTCTCGGCAATGGTGTTAATGGAGGTGCCTCCTTCGATTTTACCTACATTATAGGTTGTTTTGGCTTTTTTAGGCACCTGCATCATATATAGAGATTGAATCATAGAAGCAAGATAATGTATGGCATTTCTATTACCAAAAGCACCGTAGGAATGACCTCCCTCCGTATAAACGCTTACTTTGTATCTGTGGGAGCCAACAGCATTATCAACAAGCCCATTTATATTACCGTCAAGTCCTATAACTTCCTTTATCCTGCCTTTATACCTTTCACATAAGGCACGGCTGCCTTTTAAATTGCCAAGTCCTTCCTCTCCTGAAGTGGCAGCGAATATAATACCCAAGCCATCTTTAGGTGCAAGTTTATTTTCATGAATAAATTTAATGCCCATAAGCATATTTGTTAAATTGGCTGAATTATCTCCAATACCGGGGGCGTAGAGGAGTCCATCCTTTTCTGTGATGGGTATAGTTGTGGTATCAGGAAACACTGTGTCAGAATGAGCCATGAAGATAACTACTTCATTACTGCCGGTGTCATTAAAAGGGTATACAACATTTAAGGCATCATCAATAAATACATCCTTGGCACCTTCTTTGTCAAGCCATGCTTTAACAAACTCAGCACGCCTAATTTCGTCATTTGACGGCGCGGGAGTCTCAGTTATGCCCTTAAGAAGCTCAATAGTTTCATCTTTTTTAGCGGTTACATAATCTTCCGTTAGTTTAATAATATCCACAAAGCCACCTCCAATTAATTGTTGTTAAATAAAGTATACATCAAATAGGAGAAAAGATAAAGAAAAATAAGTGTTCATTGACTTCATATAGATTCCATTGTACAATTATTGTGTTGTAGTCGTTTGAGACTGTTTTCGTTTCACACGGCTATAGAAAAAGGAGTTACAATATGCTTATAAGCGAGAGAATAAAGCAAAATTACGCATATCTTAGTAATAAACAAAAAAAGATAGCGGATTATTTACTTGAACATGATGATGAAATGGGATTTAAAACCCTTAAAAATATCAGCTCCGAAGTGGGAGTAACCGAAGTAACGGTAATAAATTTTTGCCGTGCCTTGGGTTTTTCTAATTATATGGAAATGAAGCTCCTTTATAGAAACGAAGTGACCGAACGCTACAGCCCCACTAAAAAGATTTTCAGCAGTTTTTTTGAAGATGGGGAATTTAGCCGCTTACTTCCTGAGGTTATCGAAAAGCAGGTTCAAAACCATACAAGAACTTTATATAGACTTGACGAGGAGTCTATTTTAAAAACAGTTAAATTAATTGGTGAGGCTAGGAAAGTTTATATATTTTGCAGGGGTTCAACTGTAAGTATATCCTCGTTTTTTAAATGCCGGCTTGACAGCCTTGCCATAGATTCGGAAATAGTGGATATCTCTCTTTTAGATAACAGGTTTTTTATGAATTCCATGCGATTTACAAAAAATGATGTTTATATATTTATGACATACCCTGTATACTCCAAGGTTTTACTTAAATTTGGGGAGCATTTTAAAACGAAAGGCTATAATGTAGTTGCGTTGACAGATAAAACTGACTCGCCCATTGCCAAGTACGCTGATATTTGCTTTTTTACCGATAACGACTCCTATGTATTTTTCAATTCTTTCCAGTCTCTTGTAAGTGTAATTGAAGTTATTGCAATTCTTTTACATAACTCATTAAAGGATAGGCTGCTGGCTCAAAAAGGCGCAGTTGAAGAAATGGAAAAGGAATTTGAGAGTTTTGCGTTGAAGTGATGGGGAAGTAAGACCTAATGAAAAAATACATTAGCTTATTTTTGATTTGTGCTATAGCACGCCGCCCAATCACGATTTCGAAAGTCGTTTGCTATATAGGGTTATAATAGTTACAGACTAATATTATAAGGGGGAGATGTGTTGCTAAATAAAACTTTCAAAGAAGCAGACATGATTCGTGAGGAACTTGTAAATTTAAGTAAAAACATCCACAAAAATCCGGAGCTTGCCTTTGAAGAGCATAAAGCTGCCGCATTTATTGTGGAAATCCTTAAAAAACACGGTTTTGCAGTGGAAGAGAAAATCGGCGGCATGGACACCGCATTTAAAGGTCGTTTTAAGGTAGGGGCGGGCGGTCCAGTTGTTGCCTACTTGGCAGAATATGATGCTTTGCCTGAAATCGGTCATGCTTGCGGGCATAATTTAATAGCAGCAATGTCTGTAGGTGCGGCTATTGCTCTAAGTAAAACTATGACAGAAGAAAACATTCCTGGTGAGGTTATACTTTTAGGCACACCGGCGGAAGAAGGGGGCGGCGGCAAAATCCTCCTCCTTAATGAAGGCGAGTTTAAAGGTGTTGAATACTCTCTCATGATTCACCCAAGTACAACAAATCTTATTAACAGAGGGGGGCTTGCTACAACTAAGGTAACAGTTACATATCACGGGGTTGCAGCTCATTCGGCGGCGGCTGAAAACGGCGTTAATGCCCTTCAAGGGGTTATACAAACCTTTAATTTGATTGATTCCATAAGGGCGCGCATGCCCAATAAAACTAATATAAACGGTATTATAACCGCAGGCGGTACAGCTACTAATATAATCCCTGATTACGCTCAATGTAAATACTCTGTTAGGACGGCTACAGTAGGGGATTTAAAAGTAGTTACAGCTATGATTAAGGATGTTGTTAAAAATGTTGAGAATTTCCTTGGGTTAAAAGCCGAGGTTGAGACTTCTTTGGTTTATTCGGAGCGTTATTGTAATTTAGCGATGGATGAAAGATGGAAGAAATATATGGAAGACCAAGGCGAAGAGGTAGCATACCCTAACCCTGAAGCCAAAGTAGGCTCGTCAGATGTTGGCAATGTGACTTTGAAAATACCATCAATTCACGCTTATGTTAAAATTACCGATGAGAAAGTTGTGGCACATAATGCAGCATTTACTAAAGTAACGGACACCGACCAAGCTCATGAGGCTATGATGAAAGCGGCTAAAGCCATGGCAGCAACAGGCCTTGACATTATGACTGACGAAGGTTTTAGGAAAGAGATTAATGAGGAGTTTAAGGAAAAAGTCCCTCATTATGATAGTTTGGAGTTGTAGTGTTTAAATTGGAGATGTTGTTATGAGTGAAGGAAAAAACAAAAGAGAAGAGGAGTTGCAATATGAAACAATTATTTAGAAGCAGTATAGTAATGGCTTTGGCGATGATTTTATCTATAAGCCCTATAAATCTCTATGCAAATCCAGTTAGAGTAGAGGTAGACGGTGCTTTAGTGACATTTGATGTCGAGCCGTTTGTACAAGATGGTCGTACTATGGTACCCCTTAGAGCAATTGCTGAAATATTAGGTATAAATGTATATTGGGATGGCGAAATGCAAGAGGCTTGGTACATAAATCACGATAATGTAAGATTCACGTTGCCGATAGGAAGTGAACAAGTTAGACTTAATTGCACAGAAAATGGTCTTTCGGAAGTAGAAATTGATGCACCGCCTTTAATTGTTGATGGAAGAACCTTTGTTCCGTTACGTTTTATTGCCGAAAGCTTAAACGTTAGTGTTGATTTCGTGGAGGGTAAGGTAATAATTTTGACCAATCAAAGTGCTTTAGTTCAACTTGAACCAACCATCACGCCTGCGACTCAATATGATATGCCTATTACAGCCCCAGCAACAACGCAGGAACCGGTCCAAGCACCGCAAACTACCCCGACACCCACACCTAGCCTCGGCGTTGACCTTACTAGAACTGTTTGGATAGCTGGGACAGGCGGTACAATATATCATTCCGTTAACAATTGTGGTAATATGAATCCAAACAGAGCCACATCTATAACACGGCAGCAAGCTCATGCAAGAGGACTTCGTGCTTGTTTAAGGTGCTGGTAAGTTCAATAAATTCAAAGAGGTGCTATCATGTTTATAAGCCTAGGGTGTGTCGACATACCCTAGCGAATAGACGGCTTTAGATTTGGTATTGGTCATAGAATGTGCCGGCTCATAAAAAATAGTATTTTTATACACTTGATTTTGCTGTTTTAATTATTGTTAGCCGCCATATTGTACTTTATATGGTGGCTTATTGTTGCTATAGATTGGATGCTTCATAGTATATGCTTGTTCTACTAAAGCACAAATTTACACATGGGGGTCATCATGAAAAGAGCATTAATAAGCGTTAGCGATAAAGCAGGCGTTGTAGAATTTGCAAGAAATCTTATTTCGGCAGGCTTTGAAATAATCTCAACAGGGGGAACCTTAAAAGCATTGGCTGATGAGGGTATTTCTGCCATGGCGGTTGATTCTGTCACAGGGTTTGCCGAGTGCTTGGACGGGCGGGTAAAAACCCTTCATCCTGGGGTTCACGGGGGTATACTTGCTGTGCGAGATAATGAGAACCATATGAAGCATATTAGGGATTTGGGCATACCCCCTATTGATATAGTCGTTGTAAATTTATATCCTTTCAAAAAAACTATATTAAAAGAAAATACAACTTTAGATGAAGCTATAGAAAATATAGATATTGGCGGACCTGCCATGGTACGCAGTGCCGCGAAAAATTATAAATCTGTGGCGATAGTAACAGACTCTGCCGATTATAATAAAATATCGGAGGAAATTAAGGTGTCAGGGGCAGTAAGTGCTGAAACAAAAATGTATCTAAGCGCAAAGGCATTTGCCCACACAGGGGCATATGACGCTCTCATTGCCGATTACTTGAGAGAAGCTGCAAATATGGATATTTTAGAGGGAAACACCCTTACATTGACCTATGAGCGGGATTTAGACTTGCGCTATGGTGAAAACCCTCATCAAAACGCGGCTTTTTATAGAGAGGTTAAACCGCCAAAAGGTTCTTTAATCCCCTTTGAGCAGCTTCATGGCAAGCAAGTATCTTTTAACAATATTAACGATTTGACAGGTGCTGTGGCACTTCTTAAAGAGCTTGACAATCCTGCGTGTGTGTGTGTCAAGCATTCAGTGCCTTGTGGTGTTGCTGAGGCGGGTAATTTACATGAGGCATTCATAAAAGCCTGTGAATCGGACCCGGTATCCATATTTGGCGGCATTGCTGCGCTAAATGGAATAGTTGACCTTAAATGCGCCGAAGAGATGAATAAGGTGTTTTTAGAAATCGTAATAGCCCCTGATTATACAGCCGAAGGTCTGGAGGAGCTTAAGAAAAAGAAAAACCTACGTATTATTAAAAACCCTGATGCAGCTAAAAAACTCGATGAAAAATATTTCGACCTTAAAAAAGTCCTTGGCGGTGTGCTAATACAAGAAATTGACGATACTTTAATTAATCCGGACGAGCTAAAATGTGTAACCTTAAAGCAGCCTGCCAAAGAGGAAATGGAAGACCTTATATTTGCCTTTAAAGTGGTAAAGCACACTAAATCCAATGGAATAACTGTATGTAAAAACAAGCAAACCATAGGCATAGGCGGCGGGCAGGTAAGGCGCAGCTGGGCACTTGAGCAAGCCATAGACCATGGGAATGAAATTTTTGGAGAAGGCATATGCAAAGGTGCGGTTATGGCAAGTGATGCATTTTTCCCATATAGCGATAGTGTTGAACTGGCACACAAAGCCGGGATTACGGCAATTATACAGCCCGGCGGCTCGGTTAAAGATGAAGATAGTATAGAGTTGTGCAATAAATACGGCATTTCCATGCTGTTTACGGGTATAAGGCATTTTAGGCATTGAGTTTCAGTTTCACAAGGCTGCGTAATACTTAACGAATCGTTTAAATAATGGATGGAATGCGGAGACTTAATTAATGAATGATATATATATCAAAGACTTTACACCAAAAGACGAAGAGGCATTTTACAACATGGCTTCTCTCTTTCACGGTTCTGACGCGGTTGTATATGGCAAAATCAATCACGAGGCTTTGAAAACCACATTTAATGCTTGTATCAACGGCAGCCCATTTGTCAGCGGCTTTTTTATATGCTATAATGGTGAAGTATGCGGCTATGCTCTTATGTGTTTTACTTATTCAAATGAATATGGCGGCAAAATTATGATAATTGATGAAATATACGTTAAGGAAGGGTTTAGGGGAAAAGGTCTTGCAAGTTATTTTGTTAAAGAAATTATTGATAAATACAAAAATGACGTAGTTTATGTTGAAGTAGAAGTTAAAAAAGATAATGTAGAAGCTATAAATTTATACAAAAAATTTGAATTTGGTTTTAATGATTATCAGCTTATGTATAAGTTTTTTAATAGGTAGGTTTATTATGTTAGATATTGCGTTATTAGGCTGCGGCGGCATGATGCCTATGCCCGGTCGGTTTTTGACTTCTCTTTTTTTGCGGCATAACGGGCGTTTTGCCCTTATAGACTGCGGGGAAGGCACTCAGGTAAGTCTCAGGATACTTGGCTGGGGCTTTAAGAATATTGATGTAATTATGTTTACCCATTTTCATGCGGATCATATAACAGGGCTGCCGGGGCTGCTATTAACCATTGGCAACTCAGGCAGGGATGAGCCTCTTGTATTAATAGGTCCAAAAGGGCTTGGGGTTGTGGTAAGCGGTCTTACTGTTGTTTCGCGTGAAATTCCCTTTGAATTAAAAATTATTGAGATGGAGGAGGCGACCGAGTTTAGTATAGGAGACTTTATGATAAAGTCGCTGCCTCTTGAACATAGGACAAAATGTTATGCATACTCTGTTACTATTAACCGCTTAGCGAAGTTTGATTTGGAAGCGGCAGCCAAACTTGGTGTTCCAAAGCAAATGTGGTCTTATCTCCAGCGGGGCGAGGAAGTTTCCCATGAAGGCAGAACATACACTCCCGACATGGTAATGGGTCAGGCACGTAAAGGCATTAAAGTTGCTTATTGTACAGACACAAGACCGGTAAAATCCCTGCCGGATTTTGTTAGAGATGCTGATTTATTTGTATGTGAAGGTATTTACGGAGATAACGACAAAATCGACAAAGCCAGAGAATACAAGCATATGTTGTTTTCGGAAGCGGCGCGTATTGCAAAAGAAGGTGAAGTTAATGAGCTTTGGCTGACTCATTACAGCCCTTCCTTGACAAAACCGGAGGAATTTTTGTATAATGCTACTGACATATTTTCTAAAACTTTTTTAGGTTTTGACAGGAAAAATACTACGATAAAGTTTGAGCAGGAGGATATTTTATGAGCACCCTCGAACAAATTTTTAAATTAAAAGAAAATAAAACCAGTGTAAAAACCGAAATTATTGCCGGTTTTACTACTTTTGTTACTATGGTGTATATTTTAGCGGTAAATCCGGCTATATTATCGGCAACAGGGATGGATCCGGGCGGTTTATTTACAGCCACTGCTATTATGTGCGTATTTGGCACCATATTAATGGCTGTTATTGCTAAATATCCGTTTGCGCTGGCACCGGGCATGGGCTTAAATGCCTTTTTTGCATATGTTGTAGTTGTACAAGTAGGCGGAAACTGGTATAATGGACTTGTACTTCTGTTAATTCAAGGGGTAGGGTTTGTTGCGCTGGCTTCCATTAAATTTAGGGAGAGAATATTTGAAGCCATACCAAAAAGCATGAAATTAGCTATCGGTGTTGGTATCGGGTTATTTATCTTACATATAGGGCTGCAAAACGCAGGCTTTGTGGTTTCACATCCGGCAACTTTGGTGACTTTAGGTAATATGCGTTCTGTTCCGGTTGTTATTTTTATGATAGGCGTAATAATAACAGGGTTTTTCCTTGCTAAACGTATTACAGGAGGGCTTTTATGGGGTATGCTGTGTACGTATCTTATAGGGCTTTTAGCGCAGCTTGCAGGCATATATGAAGTTGGTGTACACGGCGCATCTTTGATACCTGCGGGACTTATAGCACTTCCGCCGTCTTTGGCTGAGGTTAATTTAATTACAAATATATCTCAGGTTGATTTTGGCGGCATCAGTATGTTTACCATAGTAACTTTAATGATAGTTTTACTTATTGTCGAAGGGCTGGATACTGTGGGGACGGCTATAGGAGTTTCGGAAAAATGCGAGGACTTTTTAGATAAAGACGGCGACCTTCCGAGAAAAGGGCGGGTTCTCCTTGCGGATGCTTTAACTACAAGTATCGGGGCACTTTTTGGAACGTCTACCACAACTACTTATATTGAATCCGCATCAGGGGTACAAGCCGGTGGAAGAACCGGCTTAACCGGCTGGGTAGTAGCTATATTATTTGCTATTGCCATGTTTTTCTGGCCATTGTTTTCAGTTATTCCGGCGTTTGCTACGGCTCCCGCACTTGTTTATGTCGGGCTTTTTATGACAACAACAGTTGCCAAAATTGTATGGGATGATGCTAAGCATAAAGGCGAAATTGACTTTACAGAAGCCCTGCCCGCATTTTTGATTATGGTACTTATGCCTCTTACATACAGTATTTCTGATGGTGTTGTGTTTGGTACCCTTGCTTATGTAATATTAAAAGTATTAGTCGGCAAATACAAAGACCCTTCCGCAATGATGTATATACTGGCAGCGTTTTTTGCACTAAAATTAGTGTTTCAATTTTAATATATTATAGATAAGGGGTGATAGTTTGGTTGAACTAAAGAAAATGAGTGATTATGAGATTATTCAGGCTTGCCTTGAAGGGGGCTCTAATTGTTTTTCTGAGCTTGTATTAAGATATAAAAACTTGGTTTATTCCATAATCCTTCGTATGGTAGTTGACAAAGAGGAAGCCAATGATTTGGTACAGGAAGTTTTTATAAAAATTTATAAGAATTTGGGCAAATATCATCCGGAGTTTAAGTTCAGTACATGGACTATGCGGATAACCACAAATCATGTTATCGACTACAGGCGTAAAAGAAAAGAGCAGACAGTGCCCCTTGAGGACATGGAATATGCCGTTTGCTCAGACTCTTCTCCGGAGGCTTCTTACATAGAAAAAGAGAAGGCACAGGCTCTTAAAAAAGCGGTGGAAAGTTTGCCTGATATGTATAAAGTGCCGATTGTTTTATACCATCAGCAAGGGCTTAGTTATCAAGAAATTGCCGCGGTTATAGAAGAACCTTTGTCGAAAGTGAAAAACAGAATCTTTCGTGGGCGGAAAATGCTTAAAGATGACTTGTTAAGCATGAAAGAAGGTGGAGTCTATGAGCTGTAACAGGGCTTACGAATATTTTATGAATCATATGGATAGCAGCTTAACAATTATGGAAGCTGAGTGGCTTGACATACATCTTGCAAAATGTGATAAATGCAGAGAGGACTTTATAGCTTACGAAGCTATTTTAGGTGCCCTTTCTGAGGAAGAGGAAATTGAAGCTCCTGCTGATTTGGAAATTAAAATTATGGAGCAAATTGAAATCCTTCCTACTTTGAAAGATGTTAGAGATAAGAGGAAAGCCTTAATGCTTACGGTTCTAAGCACTGTGTTTACAGGAATTATTGGGCTTATGGCTTTCGCCTCTGGGCACCTTGATAGTGTAGGGGAAATATTTGCAAACTCACGCTTAATGACATATACAGAATTTTTGGGTACTGCCGCGGACTATACCTTGGTATTTATCGGTGAAATTGGGGTGTTCCTGGGAGAGCTTGCAATAGCAGCTTCTGTATTATTTGACGGATTTAGATATATTATGTTATTTGCCATAGCAGGGCTTATATTTGTGCAGTTAGTTTTAAGACAAGAAGATAAGCTGACAAACGGAACAAGGTGATAAATTCTGGATAAAGATATTTTAGTACTTGGTATAGAAAGTTCTTGTGACGAGACTGCCGCTTCTGTTGTAAAAAACGGAAGGGTGGTCTTGTCTAATATTATTTTATCTCAAATTAAGATACATGAGAAATATGGCGGCGTTGTTCCTGAAATAGCTTCCAGAAATCATATATACGATATTTCAGAAGTTATAGACGCAAGCCTTTTAGATGCCGGAATTACCCTAAATGATATAGACGCTGTTGGTGTAACTTACGGTCCCGGGCTTGTTGGGGCACTTCTTGTGGGCTTATCCTATGCAAAAGGTTTAAGTTTTGCACTAAATAAGCCCCTTATAGGCGTAAATCATATTGAAGGGCATATATTTGCTAATTTTATCGATCATCCGGCTCTAACGCCCCCTCTTATATCGCTGGTGGTTTCCGGCGGGCATACTCATCTTGTATATATGAAAGATTATAGCAGCTTTCAAATTTTAGGTCATACAAAAGATGATGCCGCAGGGGAAGCCTTTGACAAAGTGGCCCGCTCTTTAGGGCTTGGTTATCCTGGCGGTCCTAAAATAGAGAGCTTGGCAAAAGAAGGGGATCCTTACGCGCTCGATTTCCCTCGTGCAATGATTAATGAGAATAATTTGGATTTTTCATTTTCAGGTCTTAAATCTGCTGTAATTAACTATCTTAATAAAATGAATATGACAAAGCAAATTATAAACAAAGCCGATGTTGCCGCGTCTTTTCAGCAGGCGGTTTCCGATGTACTGGTGGATAAAGCTGTTAGAGCGTGTAAAATTAATAATGCCGGAAAATTGGCGCTTTGCGGAGGAGTTGCTTGCAATTCATTTTTAAGAGATAATTTTGAGTTTGCGGCAAGAAAAAACAATATTGAATTCTATGTACCCTCAAAAATTATGTGTACGGATAATGCAGCTATGATAGCTTCCAGGGGATATTTTAGTTTGTTGGATGGATATACTCACGGGCTTTCTTTAAACGCATCATCCGCTCTTAAAATAGGTGAAAGAGCTTAGGGCTAGGAGAGTCGCTCCTAGTCCCCTAATTAAGGGCTTGGGGTAAAAACTGTTGAGCCTGGCTCTAATGCCACCACCAAAACTTCAGTTCTTGTAGGGTTAATATGGATTGTAAGCTGAAAAGATGCAGCTTCTTTTCTCGTGCCAGGCACGAAGGATACATCATAAGGTATGCCTATACGGGTAAGTAAGTCGCAAGCAATGAGAAATTCGTTGTAAGATATAGGTATATTACTTAGCATCCTCCTAAATATATCATAAGAAAACACAGCCGCTAATGAGCTGTCCCATAAGAAATTCAAATGTATCACCTCGTATTTTTCATTTGATATATATTATGATTTTTTAGACAAGCAAGTGATTATTTTTTTTAGTACTTGCTCATAAATTACAACTTTTCAATAATATATAAGATATAATTCTAATTAAAATTTCCCTATAGATATAGTCGGTTTGTTTGCATCGGCTCTTCTTAGGTTGTGTTGTCACAAGTTTGCTGTATCCTAAACATCATTGCCTTTTAGAAAAACACTACGCTTTACCCGTACATATTTCAATTGTATTGACTATAGTATAGACAGGGGGTATTTTATGCGGTTTAGACTATTTTACAGAAAGCCTCGTAAGAAAAAAAGAAAAAACAAAGGTTTCTTTTTGCTGCCTCTAATCGTTTTATTTATGATTTTTGTGGGTATATTTTTTATTATAAGACTTGACCGGACGATTTTCCCAATCGCTTTACAAGCAGCGGAGCTTCACGCAATGGCACATATGAACGAAATTGTAAACAGCTCAACAATGGGCGCAATAGAGCGGCATAGTCTTATAAGCCAGGATTTTTACAGCATATCCACAAATTACGATGGAAAACTTAACTCTTTATCCGTAAATACAGTTCTTATAAATCATTTGAGCAATGAAATAGCTGTTTCAATGTCTCGCGAGCTTATCGAGCTTGATAATGAAAGAATACAAATCCCTTATGGTGCCCTAACCGGCATAAGGGTAATTGCAAACTTAGGACCTATGTATACGGTTTATTTAATGCCTATTGGTGAAGTTTTGGTAGATTATAGTTCATCCTTCGCATCAGTGGGGATCAATCAGGTTAATTTTCAAGTATGGCTTAATATAAATGCCAGAATAAATATTGTAAATCCCTTGCAAAGCAGCGAAATCCTCTTGGAGCGCAGAGTTCCTTTAGTAAATACAGTTATTAATGCTGAAATACCCAATGTATATTTTAATAACTCAGCTGATGGGATTATTATAAGCACGCCGAATTAGGCGTTGTTAAAAGAAGGCAAATCTGGTATACTGTGGACACTGCTTAGCTAACAGGTCTAGGGCTGGGAGAGTCGAACCTTGAACGCCCTTAGCCCTAATATAAAGGAGTAGATAATTTGGAACATATCAATATTAGTGCGAAAGACCTTCGGCTAATGGGCGAAAAAGCTCAAAGGTGCATAGATTCACATGCTAAGCAGGCTTTGGTAGTAAGCTATATACCACTTGTGTCTCTACCGATAGTTTACGGAGTGTGTGCTAAAATGATTGTCAAACTGGACAAAATTTTTGGTATACCTACTGCCAAGGGCTTAGGTTCTGAAATTTTACAGGATGTGATGGTAGGGGTTATTGTCGCGCCTGCACTGGCTATACCTATACTGGGGGCTAGTGTTGCAACTTTTTATATTAAATCAATCGGAAGAAATTATACCAGTGCAGTTACCGCAGTGATAAACACTGATCCTATACATAAACTTTGCGATAGTGCTTTTGCAGCCAAGCGGATAAGAGAAGAATTGCAAAAAATCCACGCCAGTCAGCGCAAAGAACAGCTTTAGTAAATGAAAGACAGAAAAATTGTTTGGAGGCTAAAATGAGATATATAGAAGACTTTAAAGAGGATGATCGCATAGTAGCTCATTATTTATGTAAGCAAAAACAGAGCCTCAGGTCTCGTGCAGGTAAAACCTATCTATCCCTTAAGCTGCAAGATAAAACCGGTATAATTGATGGGAAAGTTTGGGAACTTAGTAATGATATTCAAAGCTTTGAGGAGAATGATTATATTAAAGTTGATGGGACAGTGGTTGCTTATCAAAATGATTTGCAGATGAAAATCTCTAAAATACGTAGAAGTGAAGAAGGAGAGTATGACCCTGCCGACTATGTACCCCGCACAGACAAGGATGTGGAGGCTCTTTACGATAGCCTTCTAGGCTATATAAAATCCATCGATAATAGCTATATTAAAAGGCTTTTGGAAAGTATTTTTTTGGAAGACTCTGTGATTAGCACTTCTATTAAAACCCACTCCGCCGCTAAGCAAATGCATCATAGCTATATGGGCGGGCTTTTGGAGCATACAGTTTGTGTTGCCGATATATGCGAATTTTTAGCCGGCAAATATAAATTTGTTGATAGGGATATGCTTATAGCAGGTGCTCTTTTACATGATGTTTGCAAGATTATCGAGCTTTCGCCTTTTCCCGTTAACGACTATACAGATGATGGGCAGCTTATAGGTCATTTAGTAATGGGTTCGGAGCTTGCAGGCAGGCATATAGATAAAATTGAAGGATTCCCTCATCAATTAGGGCTTTTGATTAAACATATGCTTCTTTCTCATCATGGTACACATGAATTTGGCTCCCCTGTGCTGCCTAAAACAGTTGAGGCATTTCTGCTAAACTGTGCTGATGATTTAGACGCTAAAACTAAGATGTTCGAGGATGCAATAGTCGGTGACAATACTATGGGTATGTGGGTCGGTTATCATAGAATGTTTGGGAGAAACTTAAGAAAGTCAGGTTATAATAATGAAAAATGATTCAAAATTTATCTCAGCCAACGAAATAAATAAGTTTTTATATTGCCCGTATCAATGGTATTATGAAAGATTATACGGTATGATGCATATACGCGGCTTATATAAAGAGAGAAATCAAAAATTGGGGCTTGAAGATACGGCTTACAGCAATTTTAAAAAAGGGCTTGATTATCATGAGTCATATGAGGACAAGCCTAGTGATTCTTCCGGCGGAGGGCTTAGGCTGCTTAGGCGTGTTGCTATAGTAATTGCTATTATATCAGGTATTATATGTGGGTATTTGTTCTATCATTATTTTTTATAGGGGAGCTATAATACTTTGGAAATCGTTCTCTACATTGCTGCTGCCGCTTTGATTATTTATTTTATTGCGCGGCTTATTTCATTCTTTCTTAACAGAAAACATAAATGTATAAAGCTTCAGCCTAAGCTTCCCGGAACAGGTTACAGGCTTATATACAGCGACCAAAAGCAAATTGACAAAAGGCAGGACAGTGTTGTATATGGCACAGTTTTAAAATGTGAGAAGCTTGATATAAGCGGCAAGCCTGACTATATATACCGCCATAAAAGCGGTGAATTGATGCCTGTTGAACTTAAAAGCGGTGAAATAGGGGAGGCGTCGGAGCCTTATCTTGGGGATTTAATGCAGCTTGCAAGCTACTTTGCTATTGTGGAGGAGTATTTTGGTGAAAAACCTCCCAGCGGCTTGATTATTTACAAGGATTATATGTTTAGGATACAAAACACGGCAAGGCTTAAGCGTATATTGAGAAGTATTTTGGGAGAGATGAGGGATATGCTTAGACATGGGGAAGCCAACCCTGCGGCAAGCTTTGTTAAATGTAAAAATTGTATTTGTAATGGCACTGTATGTGAGTTTACAGATTAGAACCTATGTTCTTGAACCTGTGGTTCTTATTGGAGTATATTTATTCATGCTTAAAAAAAATGATATAAGACAAATAGAGGTAACTGATATAGGAAGCAGAGGAGAGGGTATTGGGCGATTTGACAATTTTGTCATATTTGCCGATAATACTTTGCCTGGAGATATTTGCGAGGTAAAAATCCTTAAAGTAAATAAAAGCCATGCCTATGGCAAGGTTTTGAAATTGATCACCCCTTCGCCATTTAGGGTTGTATCACCCTGCCATGTTTCCGATAAATGTGGCGGCTGTGCTTTTATGCATATGGAGTACAAAGAGCAGCTTAAGCTTAAAGCTAAAAAATTGTATGACAGCCTGACCCGTTTAGGAGGTTTTAAAAATCCTAATATTTTGCCTATAGAGCCTATGGAGAGCCCGTGGGTTTACAGAAATAAATCAAGTATACCTGTGAGAGAGGAAAAAGGGGAAATAAAAATAGGCTATTACGCCAAAAACAGCCATCGAATTGTGGAAAACCCCAATTGCTGTATTCAAGATGTGGTTGTTTGGGAAATTATAGAGACTGTTTATGAGTATATGACGGCATGTGGTGTAAGAGCGTATAATGAGCCGGATAAGACCGGAGTAATAAGGCATATTGTTGCTAGGTCTGCTTTTGGTACAGGGCAGGTTATGGTTGTTTTGGTTTTAAATACTAAATACGGAAAATTGCCTAAAAATCACGACTATTTAATTGAAAAACTATCTCAAATTAAGGGAATGACAAGTATTTGCTTTAATTATAATAATGACGCCACAAATGTTATAATGGGTAAACGTAATTTTTTTGTGTGGGGTAAAGAATATATAGTTGATAGGCTGGGGGAATTTGATATTAAAATATCTCCACATTCTTTTTATCAAATAAACTCTGTGCAAGCCCTTAAAATATATGAATGCGCCCTTGATTTTGCAGAGGTTAGGGTAGATGATACAGTTATTGACGCTTATTGCGGGATAGGTACTATCGGCTTGTTTTTTGCCAAAAAGGCGAAACAAGTATATGGTATAGAAATAGTGGACGAAGCTGTTAGTGATGCAAATCAGAATGCTAAAGTAAATAAAGTACAAAATTTGGAGTTTATACTTGGTAAAGCAGAAGATATTATTTATGATTTTATTGATAAAGACATAAATGCGGATATAATAGTGGTTGACCCGCCGAGAAAAGGCTGTGATATGAAGTTTTTAGAGACCGTGGCTGAGATAAAGTCGCGAAGCGTGGTATACATATCCTGCAATCCGGACACTTTAGCGCGGGACGCCGCTATTTTAGCAGAAGCCGGTTATGAGCTTAAAGCTGCTAAGCCCTTTGATATGTTTTGCCATACTGTGCATATAGAGGTTGTGGCTTTGCTGCAGCTTTAGTTTTTAATAATTACTCCTGGATTTTTAAGATTGTGTTACATAGCAATCACGGTCAAGAAACTCTGTCACATATCCTGTATGATTATCTCAGGAGGTGGGGTTACGGTGCAAAAAGCAAATAAAGAAGCCGCGGCGGCAGTAGAGCGTATGAAAGCATATATTGCTGCTCATCTGCAAGATTCTATCACGGCAAGTGATTTAGCAAGAGATGTCGGTTATTCCCAATACCATATGGCGCGAATTTTTAAGGGGGAAACAGGTCTCTCACCGTTTGAATATATTCGCCGTCAGAGGCTAACCGCAGCCGCACATGTGCTTCGTGACGGAAAACAAAGAATAGTGGATGTTGCACTCGACTTTGTTTTTGACAGCCATGAAGGATTTACAAAAGCATTTGCAACAGGTTTCGGCATTTTGCCAAAGAAATATGCAAGCTATCCTGAGCCTTATGGCTGGCTCATACCGCGCCGTTATCTTAACCGCTCAAAATCAAAAATGGCTGGTCGTTCCGCCGGTGCGGAACTGTTTGTCCATGCATCTGGGGAGGTAATGTATATGGAAGAAACGGCAGTAATTTTCACCCAAATTATTGAGCGTCCTGCTCGCAAGCTAATTCTGAAACGCAGTGTAAAAGCGGAGGATTACTTTACTTATTGTGAGGAAGTAGGCAGTGGTAATAATAATAACTCGGCTCCTTGGGATATACTATGCGATATCAAGGAGGCACTTTATGAGCCTGTAGGTTTGTGGTTACCGGAGAATATGCACCGCCAAGGAACAGGCATTTACGCCCACGGTGTTGAAGTTTCTGCTGACTATGCCGGGGCTGTACCGGAGAATTTTGACGTAATTAATCTTGAACCGTGTAAACTTCTTATATTCCAGGGGGAGCCCTATGATGATGAGCATTTTATGGACGCGGTTGGTCAATGTATGAATAGGATTAAAAAATTCAATCCTGAAGTATACGGCTACAGATATGCGCCTGAACTTGCGCCGAGAATGCAGCTTGCGCCTATGGGTTGGCGCGGCTACATTGAAATGATGCCGGTTTGCCTGTTATAAGACTAAAATACACACAAAATATCCTTAGTGCAACTATTTTGTGCAATTAAACAGGAGGCGGTGATTCCGCCTCCTTACAAGGTATATATAAGAGAGTTCCAGTTAACACACTAAAGTATATTAGGCTGAAATCGGTTCTTACGAACCGCCCGCTATTGCGACTCCATGAATGTTTATGCATTATATTTTATAAAAAATAAATACAAATAACAAATCACTTTTTAACAAAAGTTAAATATAAACCTTGCCAACTATAGTATGTGCAGATATATATCGATTATTACGGTAAAATTTGGTCGGATTATCGGAGCAGCTGGCTGGAATATAAAGCATAGTAGTAAGAGCTGGACATCACTCCGTCAAAGCCTCTGTCTTTATCAATACCGCTTTCTGCTACATTAGGTCCTGCATAAGACTTTTTCTTGTGGATAGGCTTATTTTCTTCTATCATGAAATATCTCCTCCTTCCTGTGTTATAGATGGTAAATGAGATAAATTGTTATTTTCACTGTCATCCGGAAGGGATTTAAGATACTCACTCCCGTCTCTTGTTGCGATTCCTACTCCTGCGATTCCTCCTTTTCTCGCAAGAGCTACAGCGTCTTCCTTATCAAGTATCTGACCATTGGATAATTGGTAGCCTGTAACACGACCGTCATCTTTTCTAAGGGCTGTGATTGTCATCGCGTCTGAGCTTGGAGTGGGGATTTCACTAAATGCATTCATTGGAAGGCTTTCAAGACCGGATGATATACCGTGGTTTTGATACGGCTGTGCAGTTTTATTATTCATTATAATTCCTCCTTCATATTGCTCCAGTTTGATAATACTGTCTTATCCGCCGCTACCTTATTTACTATTTCTGAGCCGGAGCGGCAGTTATCGAATTTTCCTTTTTCGATTTCTTCAATTACAGCGTTTAATAATTTCTCATAATACGCCTCCGAAGATATTTCATTTGTTGTCCGAATAAAATGTTGTTGTGACTCACTCGATGCGATGCTTGCATATTCCTCTTTCACTTGTGCAATTAGTTCTTCTCGTTTCATACCGCCTCCATATGCTATTTATCTTTGCTGTTATTATTTTTGTTAGCCTCACGCCTTGCAGGGGGCGTTTTTCCTTCGTCAGATTTTTTTTGAGAGTTTCTTGTTTTATTGTTTGACATTGATTTCACCTCGTACTTTATTTTGTGTAAATACGCGTAATTTATACTTAAATCCATCTAAAATAGTAAGACTTTTGTTTCTATATGGTTCGGATTTCAGTATATGCAAAAAAATAATGAACTCCCGTACTTTTTAGTGTACAGGAGTTCATTTTAGAAAATTTATTAACTATATTAAATCACTTTTAGTTTGGTGGTTAGCATGAAAATTCCTAATTGTGGAAAATTTAATTTCCCTTCATGATTTTTTAGACCTGTTGAAATGTAACTTTCATGATTGCCTTTTCCCTTACTTTATTTCGATTTCTTATAATCCATTGCCATTTTTTGGATAAAATGTTTAAAAAGATTATTCATTTCACTTTGAGTATGTATTAAAAGTTCAGGATGCCATTGTACGCCGATAACTGTTTTATCGGTGCTTTCTATTGCTTCTATAATGCCATCAGGCGCAACAGCTGATACTACTAAATCCTTGCCTAAAGCCTTTACAGACTGGTGGTGCATTGTATTTGTACGAACATCTTCCGAACCTAAAATTTCATAAAGCAAGGAATTTTTTTCTACCTTGATTTTATGGAGGGCAATATTAGTTCTATATCTTTGTTGGTGTAGTATAGACTCTTTTTCATAAGTGGCAGAAATATCCTGATATAATGTGCCGCCTTTTGCTACATTTATAACTTGCTCACCGCGGCAAATACCGAGGACAGGCATTTTTCTCTCAAACGCCAAGTTTAATAAAGCTATTTCATATTTATCCATATCAGGCTGTACAACGCCCAATTTTTGATGAGGGTCCTCGTCAAAATACATTGGATCAACATCTGCGCCTCCGGGAATTAAGAGCGCATCACACATATCAATATAGGTTTTTAAATGCTCCGGATCCTCAAGAATTGGGATTGGCAGAGGCAAGCCGCCATTTTCCTTAACCGCTTCTAAATAGGATTTGTTAATACGATATGACTCTGATGAATGAAAAAGTTCTGATGTAAACACAAGATAAGCCCCTGATATACCGATAATTGGTGCCATAATAAAAGTCCCCCTTAAAAATATTATTTTGAAATGAGTATTTTTGCTTATAGTCAAGCCACTTTAAAACCGTCCATTAATCCGGCGTTTTACTTGGACATTTTTAAAGGGGCTTAACTATAATTTATATTTTACAGTATTGTGTGATAATTGCAAGTAAGTATTTAAAACTTTCTATTGACAAAACCATTCTAATATATTAGAATATATTCTAACGTATTAGAATGAAACTAAAGGAGGCATACCATATTGAAACTCTTTGATGCAGAGCTTAAGATTATGGAAATTTTGTGGAAGGAGGGGGATTTAACCGCAAAGTACATAGCGGAAATTTTAAATAAACAAATTGGCTGGAGCAAAACCACGACTTATACAATGATAAAAAGATGTATTGATAAAGGCGCAATAGAGCGCAGAGAACCAAACTTTATCTGCCATCCTCTTGTTACTATTAATGATGCACGTGAATATGAAACAACGGAGCTTATTAACAAAATGTATAATGGAGCCGCTGATCAGCTTGTAGCCTCAATGTTAGGCAGCCAGCTTCTGTCTAAAGAGGAAATTGAACGCTTAAAACAAGTTATCAGAGATTTAGAATGAGGCTGAAATAATGGTGCATATGAGCGTTCTCCAAATGAGCATTTCAGCTGCGGTTTTAATTTTGACAATTGTTATTATCCGCAGTTTTACTATTCATAAACTACCTAAAATAACCTTTGTGATACTTTGGGCTGTAGTTTTATTCTGCCTTTTGATACTTTTTTCCATCCCTCTTTTTAATGCGGCATTACAGATTGCCGGGAGTGTTTTTACCATAACAACTGTATGGGTTATTGGTGTATTAGCTTTTGCCTTTTTCTTTGGCGGTACCCATTTTCGTTATCGCAGGGAATACTGTGCGTCACTGCCTGTTGATTGCGATACGGCGCACAAATGGCTTAAAGAGCAAGAACTAATGCGGTCTCTACAAATCAGGCAGTCAGACAGGATAAAACTGCCCCTTACTTATGGGATATTAAAGCCTGTAATTTTACTCCCGAAAACAACGGATTGGCAAAATGAGATAAGTCTGCACTATGTTCTTACCCATGAACTTGTGCATATTAAGCACTTTGACATTATCATAAAATGGCTCCTTGTTTTGGCTTTATGTATCCATTGGTTTAACCCTCTTGTATGGGTTATGTATGTATTTGCAAATCGTGATATTGAGCTTTCCTGTGATGAAGCTGTAGTTAAGGTTTTTGAGGGCAGGTTAAATCCCGCTTATGCTTTGGCAATTATGAGATTAGAAGAAAAGGAGGCAGCCCCTATGTTTAATATACAATCTTTCGACCGCTGTACTTTTGAATATTGCCGCAAGTTTTTAAAAGAGGATGAAAAAACAATAGGCATTTGCAGAGACTGCGCTGAGATTAGGGTTTTAGGGTACAGTAAAATGTTTCGTTTTCGCTCTATTATAGGCGGAGTGATTATAGGCTTTGTATTTCTTTTTGCTCCTTTTTTGAATCAAGTCTTAGGTCTTAGTATTTGGCCTTTTGACAGCATAGTTTCAATTGGTTTTATTGGGGTAATCCCTTTGATAATTCTGTGCTATTTGCTCCCTTTTGCAAGAAAAGTTAAGCTTGAAACTATTATGGGTTATTTTCAGCAAAAACTCGACAGCAGAGGGGAAGATATTGGTTCTCTGGCTCTGGGAATTCAACCGGACTCTGCACGAGGGCGTTTCGGCGCGAGCCCTGACGTATACGGAAGAGTTGGCATTACGGTTATTGAGCTTTTTGCCTCTTTTATATCCGGTCCGTTTTTCTTTGTATACGGGATATATAAATATAGGCAGCTGACGGCTTATATAAAAGGGTATCGCTCATGAAATGTTAGGTCAAGGAGAAATGAGGTGGAAATTATAGTACATATGAGTGTTTTTCAAATGAGTATTTCGGCAGCAATTTTAATTGCAGCAATTGTTATTATCCGCGGTATTTTTATTCATAAACTTCCAAAAGCTATATTTGTAATTCTATGGGCTGTGGTTTTATTGCGTCTTTTGATGCCTTTCTCAGTCTCCATCCCTGCACTTGTATCAAATCAGGCATTTAGTGTAAATACATTTGTTGATGATGCAGCCAGCATATTTAATACATATGAGCATGGTATGCATTTCGCGCCTTGGGGTACACATACAGCTATCTCTAGTACAATACCGGCGGATGGAGTTATTGCAAATCTTAATTCATTAGCTTTGGTAGCAGGTACATCTGAAAATCGTGCTGTGTTTTTTACATTAACCACTGTATGGCTTGTTGGCATGGTGGTTGCCGCATCTTTTTTCTTAGGTACCCACTTACGGTATCGAAAAGAATATAAAGGCTCATTGCCTATTGATTGCGATATGTCAGATACATGGCTGAAAGAGCAAAAGCTAATGCGATCCATACAAATAAGGCAATCCGACAGGATAAATACCCCTTTAACTTATGGAATATGGAGACCTGTAATACTGTTTTCAAAAACAGCAAGTTTGACGGATGAAAGGTTACTGCAATACATTCTTACTCACGAACTTATACATATTAAACGTTTTGATATACTTAAAAAGTGGCTGCTTGCAATAGCTGTCTGTATCCATTGGTTTAATCCCCTTGTATGGGTTATGTACATGTTGGCAAATCGCGATATTGAACTGTCTTGCGATGAAGCTGTAGTAAAGAGCTTAGGGGAAAAAACAAAGCCTTCTTATGCCCTGGCTCTTATAAGATTAGAAGAAAGCAGGAGTATCTTCACTCCAATATTCAGTAATTTCGCGAAAAATGGGATCGAAGAGCGGATAAATGCGATTATGAAGGTCAAAAAAACCTCTATGGTCACTAAATTTGCAGCTTTTATGATGGTTTTAATTTTCATACTTACCGCATGTAGTGCTATGGCACAAGAGCCGGTGGAAATCATATCAGGGACAATTTCCGTAGGGCTTACATCCAGCTTTAAGGTTGAATCTGACGGTACTTTATGGGCTTGGGGCAGTAATGAGAGAGGGCAGTTAGGTGATGGTACGACAGAAGAACGGTATGCCCATCAAAGCATAATGGCAAATGTGAGCCGGGTTTCAGCAGGCTCTATGCACACATTTGCCATTACAACAGATAATATGCTGTATGCGTGGGGTGAAAATAGCAAAGGGCAGCTTGGAGACAGTACGAACACTATAAGATACAGCCCTGTAAGAGTACTGGATGATGTGATTTATGTTGCGGCCGGTGCAAATCATACCATGGCTATAAGAGCAGATGGCAGTCTTTGGGCTTGGGGAAGCAATGAATACGGTCAGCTTGGAGATGGTACAAAGGAAAATAATTATACTCCTATAAAAGTTATGGAAGATGTAATCTTAGCCTCGGCAGGAGCTTATCATACTATGGCAATCCGCAGTGATGGCAGTTTATGGGCTTGGGGCAGAAATCATAGACATCAGCTTGGAGATGGTGGTACGGAAAATCAGCCACTGCCTATACAAATAACAGAAAAAGAAAATACGGCTTTAGTTTCAGCCGGAGATTATCATACTGTAGCACTCATGACAGACGGCAGCTTATGGAGCTGGGGCTGGAATATGTCAGGGCAGCTTGGGGATGGCACAAGGGAAGCTAGTCCTGTGCCAATTAAAATAATGGATAATGCGGTTTATACTTCAGCCGGAGAGGTTGGCACAGCCGCAATAACATCTGATGGAAATTTATGGGCATGGGGAGGTTTAATACGAGTATTGGAACCTCATATGATAATGAACAATGTAGTCGCTGTTTCATTGGGAGCAGGGGATATAGGGCGCAGTATCGGTCATGTGCTTATTATAAGAACTGATGGCAGCTTATGGTCATGGGGTGCTAACAGAAGTGGTCAGCTGGGGATAGGTCAAACAAGACAAAATATTTTACCCAGCCCCGTTATGGTTACTATAGGCGAGCTTCCGGGTTACGGACATTAATATAAGGCAGGAGTGATTTTTAATGAAAAGGATTTTAAGTGTAATATTAATAAGCATGCTGCTATTGAGTGTCATTAGTGCTTGCGGCACAACTTCCTCACAATCAACTGATGCTGTATCCGAGGGAGGGCCCGAAGGACTTATAGGACAGGGTATTAGAGTTGCCTCACAAAATGAACCGGCAACAATTGCTCCCGCTATACATAACACTGTAGTCAGTGCCCACAAGAATTTAATGACTCATAACGCCCTTTTTAGGATACATTACAGCAGTCTTGAGCCTGTACCGGATTTAGTATCTCATTGGCAGGCTTTAAGTGATACTATGTTTGAATTTACAGTGTACGAGGGTATAATGTTCCATAATGGCGAGGAACTTACGGCTTATGACATTGAGGCTTCCTGGCAGACTATCAGGCAATTTGTCCCGGGTGCCGCTCATGAAAGTATTACAGATTTTTATGTAGTTGACAGATATACTATAGCCGTTGATACGAGAGAGCCAAATGCCATGCTGTTTTTTGATTTGGCTCATCAGTCAAATATGATAGCCCCAAGAAGCTTATTAGAGGCAGGGCATGATTTTAATGCAGCGCCAATAGGCAGCGGGCCATTCGAGTTTAGAGAGTGGAGAACGGGTAGTTATATACATTTTGAAGCTTTTGATAATTATTTTGACACTAATCGTGCTGCAAAAGTTGACCATGTAACTTGGCTATTTATACCTGAAGGCTCATCAAGGACAATAGCTCTTGAACTTGGTGAAATTGATTATATTATGGAAGTTGCTTCTTCTGATATAGCAAGGCTTAGTGATAATTCTAATGTTTCGGTAGTTATATTGCCCTCCTTAATACATCAGCATTTAATACTTAATAACGACCGCCCCCAGTTTAGCAATATTCATGCAAGGCGTGCTATTGCTATGGCAATTAACAAGGAGACAATGGTATACTCTGCATTTGGCGAGTTTGGTATTCCAACTTTCTCACAAGCGCCTGACGCATTTTCCGGCGCAACAGACGAGGGCTCATACAGCTTTGATCCTGATGGGGCAAGAGCTTTGCTTGCAGAGTACAATATCGACCCTGTATCTTTGGCTTTCAATATTATTGTAAGCAATGAAGAGAGGAGTGCTATGGCTGAGGTTATACAAGTTTATCTTGCGGATATTGGCATACCTGTTACTATTACACGGCGGGACTTAGGGACCACTCTAACTATGACAACAGCAGGGGATTATGAAGCGGCTTTTGCAGGGTTTACATCTGCAAGCTTGACTGGATTTATGCGTGGCTTATTCCACCATGAGTTTATTAATCAAACCAACAGGAGCCGTGTTCGTAACCAAGAATTGTCAGATCTGATTGACCAAGCAATAATAACGGTCGATACAGACGCAAGGGACGCTATACTAAGGGATGCTGTTATTATGGCTAATGAGTTTACTTACCAAATACCTATACATATGAGTATGATTGTCAGTGCGTTTAATACTAACCTTACAGTGCCTGAAATATCCGCAACAGGGTTTCTTAATTTGAATATGATGAGTTGGGTTGAGTAAGAAAGGCATCTGTTAAATGAAATAAAGGAGGATTCAAAATGAAAAAGATAAGAGTTGCTCTTTTGTGTATAATGATTGTAATGGCACTTGCTGCATGTAGTAGAGAAGCACAATTCTTACCTGTGATTAGTGAAACTGAGTCAATTCCGGCTCAAGCAGGCACTCCCGCGGAGTATCCTGTAGTACCTGCTGTAGTATATCCTGTGGTAACAGAAGCTGAACCGTTAATAACGATAACACACACCATTATCAATCAGGGGGATATGCCCCGAGTGCTGCAGCCGCCTAGGGACACTTCCGGAAGAGAACTGGTAGAATATCAATATCCTACGCCGGAAGTTCAAGCTAATATATTCTTTGAAACAACTGCCCCAATACGCTCATCCATATTGGCGGAGGGCGGCACGCTCTATTTCGGTAATGAAGATAATATGTTCTATGCACTGGATATAAGTACCGGGCAGGTGCTTTGGACATTTTCTACAGATGAAGCCGTACAGACACTGCCGGTTCTAACAGATGGGAAAATTATATTTAATGTGGGAAACAGCTTATATATATTAAACGCCTTAACCGGTGAGGCAATTCATACCCTAGTATATCCTTCAAACTACAATGTTAGGATATCTCAGGAGGACTACGCCTTTAATGATTCTCATGTTGTGGTTGTGGATGGTATCGCCTATTTTGCTGCCCTTAACGGGGATTTAGTTGCTGTGGATATAATAAGAGGCGAAATAGTTTGGTCGATTGAAGCAAGTCTGAACGGATTGGTGGCTTCCGGCATTAGCTATTACAATGGAATGCTTTATTTTATTGGCTTTCCGGGTCATTTATTTGGTGTTGACATACAGACTAGGCAAATCAGCTTCGAAACTCGTATACGCAATATGGCTTTTAACCCTATGACTATATATGACGGGAAAATATACATCGGTGGAAGGAACTTTAGGTTTTATTGTATTGACGCACAAACCGGCGAGGTAATATGGAGATCCCATTCCAGAACTCATGCAACATGGTTTTCCGGAGGTTCGGTCATTATAGGGAACAATGTGTTTGCCACTACTGCAGATGAGCGTCAAATTATTGCTTTTGATAAAGACACAGGCGAGTTTCAGAGAATATATTCTGTCATAGAATTTGGATATACCAGACCTCTTCGTCACGGTAATAATATTGTTGCTGTTACAACAAATACTGACGCCGCGTTTTTAGCCGAAACTGAGGATACTGGATTAAGAGAAGCATTTGCACACAGGATGACACAAATATCATATGCAATGGCAATTGACACGGTAAACCATACAAAGCTCTGGTTAGCACCGATTGAAGATATTGTTCTGTCCCCGCCGGCTATTTATCAGGGTGTTTTGTATTTCGGTTCCGACTCAGGCACGATTTACAGTATAAATTTGGAGCGTCCCTGACAACGCTAAAACCCGTGGTTGCAATAAAGCCACGGGTTTTACTAATTAACTGTAAGTTACTATGGAGGGCTGTATCTGCCTGCCATCCAGGGCACATATTAAGGACTCCTGCAAAAGTGAAAGATCCGCTGTCAAGCTCGTTGGCTTTTTATGGGGGTTATCCTGCCCGAATGGTACGAAAAATATATTTTTTGTGTTATACAGCTTCATTATATTCATACCATTTGCTCCAAGGGCGTCATTGGAAAACAGGGCAAGTAAAATTGGCTTGCCGTTTCGCAAAGTAGCCTTTGCCGACATAACAACAGCACCGTCAGATATTCCGTTTGCAAGTTTTGCAACTGTATTTCCTGTAGCTGGAGCAATAATCATAATATCCAGTTGAATGTCAGGACCGAAGGTTTCCGCCTCCGCTATTGTGCTGACTACATCTTTTCCGGTTATGCCGCTTATTTCGTTTAAAAATGAATCTTTATTATGAAAACGGGAACTGTGGTTAAATACATCCTCAGATACAATTGGATATATATCGGCACCTAAGCTTTTAAGCATTTTTAATGGCTCAAGTATTTCCATAACAGTACAAAATGAAGCGCATATCCCAAAACCTATTTTTTTTCCTTCAAGTGTCATATTTATCTCTTCCTTTCTTTTAAAATGCAATCAATATACTCACCTAAAATTTCACCGGCTGTCTTTATAGCATATTTTCCTGGAATGCCGGGCAAAAGTGTAGATTTTTCATTAAGCTTTTTTGCATATTCCATATCAAAACCATAAGGCTTTGATGCTATATCTATTAAAAGTGTGCCTTTTGTTTTTTCGAGGATTTCGTTGTTTAGTACAGGATAGGGGACAGTGTTAATTATTATGTCAAAAGGTTGATTGTCAAAGAGTTCCTCTAAATAAATTGGTGTAATGGAGTCAACATATGCAGCCCATTCTTTTTCCCTGTTTCTTACAAGTGCCGATACATTTGCTCCAAGCCCTTTTAACCTTTTAGCTAAATCTTTTCCGCAAATCCCATAACCGATTATAAGCACTTGGCTGTTAGCTATGGTATCCAAGCAGTTTGTAATAAGATAGGCTATTACCCCTTCCGAGGTTGGAACGGCATTTTTTACAGCAACAGATTTATCTTCCATTAAGACATAATAGGAAAGTCCGTATTCTGTGCATTTATCCGTAAGATACGCATTTCTGATTCCGGAGAAAATTATAGTATCTTTTTTAAGTGACCCCAAATACCCATCGTTATAGATATGACAATCAACTTCTCCCATAAAAGGAAAAATAATAAAGTCCAGGCTGTTTGGCTGCATATCAAGCTCACTAAAAACATAACCGCGTTTTTTAAGATAATTTTCTGTATGAAAATATCTTGTGTCATCTTTTATAATAATTCCTTCCAGTATAATCACTCCAATCCCTTTCAATTCTTTGTTCATAATATGCGGATAAGCAGATTTAAGGGACTATGTTGTATCAATAAATTTAGCTTTTGAATATTATATAAAATGACAAGGGTTTATATAGTCAATCAACCCCTAAACCCAAACGATAAACTTGGTTTTTCAGGTTGCTTAACTATAGAACAATAGAGCCTTGGTTAAAATTTATCTTTTACAGGAGATGCTATGAAAAATGCTAATAGTTCAAAAATATGGCGGCACTTCTGTTGCCGACTATGAAAAAATCTTTTGTGCGGCAGATAAAATCGCACAGGATTATCTTAAAAATCATAATATGGTTATTGTATTATCCGCTCAAGGAAATACAACAGATATACTTTTAGAAAAAGCGGGAGAAATAAGCAATAATCCTTCAAAACGGGAATTAGATGCACTGCTTGCTACAGGTGAGCAGCAATCTGCGGCGCTTATGGCGATGGCACTTGTTGAGAAAGGGTTGCCGGCGATATCTTTAAATGCCCGTCAAGCCGGTATATTTTCCACCTCTGAGCATGGGTGTGCAAAAATTATTTCTATAAATCCGGATAGAATCAAAGCAGAGATTGAAAACCGCAAAATAGTTGTAATCACCGGCTTTCAGGGTGTTGACGAATACGGCGAAATAACTACCCTTGGACGAGGTGCCTCAGATACTACGGCAATTGCCTTAGCGGCTGCTCTTTCTGCGGATTTGTGTGAGATATATACTGATGTTGAAGGGATATTTACAGCAGACCCGCGAATAACCAAAGATGCTTTTAAGTACAAAGAGATTGCATATGATGAAATACTGGAATTATCCAGCATGGGAGCGTCGGTGCTGCACAGCCGCTCTGTAGAGCTTGCGAAAAAATTTGGTGTGGAATTTTCCGTAAAATCAAGTACTGTAGCAGCTGAGCCAACTATAATAAAAGATATTACCAGTATTGAAAAAAAATCTGTAAGCGGCATAACTGCAGATAGAAAAATCTGTAAAATATCAATAAATGAGATTAAAGCTGAAAACGTACCTGAGATTATACATTTGCTTTCTAAAAATAAAATTTCTTTGGATATTATTACTCATAGTGCAGGAGATAAATTCGATAGTTTATCTTTTGCTATATCAGGTGCTGATAGTTATAAGGCAATGGAGCTATTAAGCATATATAATATTCAAGTCAATGAAAACTTGGCAAAGTTATCTGTTATTGGTCCCGGTATTGCTTATGAGACGCATATCGCAGCAATATTTTATGAAACATTGTTGGAAGAAGAGGTGAAGATACACCTGCTGTCTCTCTCGGCAATAAAAATTTCGGCACTTATTAATAGGGAGGAAGTTACTAATATTATCCTTGCATTGCATAAAAAATTTATGGAGGCGGGTATACTTAGCCCGCAGATATCTTGGAAGGAAGATAATGCATGACAAAACATATGTTTGCCGGTGCAAGTACACCCGAAGGTTTTATTGATTTATTTGATTATATAATGCCACTCAAAATAGCTAAAAAAAGGTATTTTTTAAAAGGCTCATCCGGTTCAGGAAAAAGCACATTTATCAAAAAAGTTGCAGCGCACTTTGAAAATATGGGTGTAGAGATTGAAAAGTTCCACTGTGCAAATGATATAGACAGCCTTGATGCACTGGCAGTACCAAGCCTCGGGCTATGCATAATAGACGCAACGGTCCCTCATTCCCATGACCCTGAAATACCGATTGCCATTGATAAAATCATTGATTTTTCGGAGTTTATGGATGAGCAAAAAATAACAAAGCACATAAATGAAATAAAATCACTGCTCCTTGTAAAAAAAGCTGTTAATAAAAAAGCTGCCCATTATTTAGCCGCAGTAGGAAATATTTATTTGGCTGAAAATAAGGATTATCTGGCTGCGTTTAAAAAGGATTCCCTAAATGAGCTTACAAAAAAGTGGATTAAATTTTTAGAGTCTCATAAGGGAGCAAATGATTTTGGCAGCAATCGAAAATTATTTTTAAGTGCGATTACGCCGGATGGATTTACAAACTTTGCTGGCAGCTATTTTAGCAATTGTAAAGTTTATGGGCTTTTAGGCGGAAATTACAGCGTAATAGACGGTTTTTTAACTACTATTAGAGATGAAGCCAATGCTCAAGGTATAAATACGGAAAGCTTTTACTCTCCCTTTGCCCCTGAAATAATGGAGTATTTGTATTTACCTAAAATGAAAATAGCCTTTGCGGCGGTGGGAAGCCCTTTCGTATACAATGGAGAGGTTGAAGAAATAATTTTTGAGTCAGATATAGGTAAGGATAAAGACTATGAGCTATTTGATACAATGTTAAATAAAGCAATTGATACAATGATGGCGTCCAGAAAAACACATGAAAAAATAGAAAATATTTATATAAATGCAATGGATTTTGATAATCTTAATAAAATGAGTGAGAAAATTATAAATGGAATTTTATAAACTTAGCAGTATATAGCCAAGTTTTAGTGGAAGATTTTAGAGTGTCTTGGCTATAAAAGACCTTGAGGCAATGGTTAATCTTCAAGGTCTTATTTTAATTTTAGTCATTTAAGGTCATTTTGGTCTTAAATGAGTATATATGGCAATGGCGTATAACCTGCTTTCGTGAGATTTTTCCCTACAAGTCTATTGCAATATCACTCAATGATATTACCCTTCGTATCAATAGCGACTATTGCCGGAAAATCTTCAACCCTTAAGCGGCGTATAGCTTCAGCTCCAAGGTCTTCAAAAGCTATCATTTCAACATCTTTGACACAGCGTGCCATATAAGCGGCGGCACCGCCTATTGCGACGAAATAAGTACCTTTTGTTTCTTTTATCGTATTTTTAACTTCTAAAGACCGCTCTCCTTTACCAATCATTAACTTAAGTCCCTGATTTATTAGTGTAGGGGAATATTTGTCCATACGACCACTTGTTGTAGGACCTACTGAGCCGATTACTTCTCCCGGTTTTGCCGGGCAAGGGCCTGCATAATATACAATTTGCCCTTCTAAATCAAAGGGAAGTTTTTCACCTTTTTCAATCATTTCAACAAGGCGTTTATGAGCCGCATCACGGGCAGTATAAATATGCCCTGAAATAAGCACCATGTCGCCGGCTTTTAATGTATCAAGTTCAGCTTGGGGCAGGGGAGTAGTCAGTTTTTTGCCTGTTATTTTTGGGGCAAGCTGTGTATTTGTATCAGATTTTTCTATATTTTCATCGTATTCCACTAATCCATCTTTGCTAAGTACGGCAGATTTATGGCGTGTTACATGACAGCCAATATTTACAGCCACAGGGAGACCGGCAATATGAGTAGCATATGTCTCAATATGCACAGCCATAGCAGTAAGTTCCCCCCCAAGCCCATTAGGTCCTATATTAAGTTTATTTATACGTGAGAGAAGCTCATTTTCTACACCAGCCCAATAAGGGTCAGGGTTTTTTGTACCGATTTCTCTAAGCAAAGCTTGTTTTGACATTAAGGCACATTTTTCCATAGTGCCGCCTATTCCAACTCCGACAATTATTGGCGGGCAGGGGTTTGAGCCTGCCGCGGATACTGTGTCAACTACGAATTTCTCCACACCTTCCACACCTGCTGAAGGGGTTAGCATACGTAGAGCACTCATATTCTCTGAACCAAAGCCTTTAGGGGCTACAGTTATTTTAAGCTTGTCCCCATCAGTGATATTGTAATGAATAACCGCTGGGGTATTATCCTCTGTGTTTATGCGATTGGCAGGGTCTTTCACAACAGATTTACGTAGATAACCTTTTTCATAACCATCTGCGACACCTTTATTTATGGCATCGGTTAAATTGCCGCCTTGGATTTGTACATCCTGCCCTAACTCAACAAAAACTACAACCATCCCCGTATCCTGGCAAATAGGAGAACAGCCGGAGGATGCAATATCGGCGTTTTCTATTAAAATTTCCGTAACTGTGCGAGGGATTTCCAATTTTTCTGTTTCAAGGGATTTTAAAAAGCAGTTTCGTATATCATGACTTAGATAACAATTTGCATCAATACAAAGTTTTGAAACCGCTTCTGTAACTTTTGAAATATGAATTTTAGACATTTAAATCTTCTCCTTTTTGCTTATTTATTGCTGGAATTGCATCACCTTTTTTAGAAAGCCAATAAGCCAAGGCGGCAAATAAAACCGCGAACATAATTGATAAAAGACCTTCTATATCTACCGAAAAACCGGGATATATAATAAATAGAGAGCCTATTATAAACCCTAAGATAGAAAAATACAATGTTTGAGAATAGGAATCGAGCATTTTTTTGGTCAATACAATTCCCGCAAGGACACCGAAAACCATACTCACTACAAAAACAGCAAGTACTATTAGATTAATAGTTGCAACAGCTTCGATATAAATAGTATATATGCCGAAAATAAGCATCATAAGAGAGCCGCCTACTCCGGGAATAAGCATAGCCATAGAACTTAAGAAACTTGCCACAAAAATCCATCCAAGGAGCATAAAAGTTATACCGCCGAGC
Source organism: Defluviitaleaceae bacterium (assembly GCA_009779915.1). Taxonomy (GTDB): domain Bacteria; phylum Bacillota; class Clostridia; order Lachnospirales; family UBA5962; genus WRBA01. The sequence goes on from WRBA01000008.1 coordinate 99,040, forward strand.
TCATAAAGTGTACTGTTTGTATAAAAATCACCCCCAAAAAATGTGGCAAAAATCATAAATGCAAGGGCGATGAAAAATATGCTAACATTCTTTGGTTTAACTTTTTCCGCCACAGCTTTTTTATAAATCATAGGAAGACTGCCTACTATCAGTCCGATGAAGCTAAAAAAGATAATCTGACCGTAATTGTCAATTAAAAACATCATTATATTACTAATGCCAAAAAGACCGAAAAACCATCCTAATAAAAAGGAAATGGTAATAACTAAATTCTTTTTTACCATATCAACACTGATTGAATTAAAAAATTTCTCATATACATTGAGAAGGATTGCCATTGTGCCTGCACTTACCCCTGGTATCGGGCTTGCAAAGCCAAAAATTAAACCATATACAAAACCTTTTATGCTTTTTATGTCCATAGTATATTGTCAGCCTTTCCTATATGGGACTTTGACTATAAAAAATCTCCTGCTATATTATCATACAACAGGAGGGCTTTTTATTGCAATGTATTTTTATAATTTATCTCAAAGGCAGAAGACCCCCGCCTCTAAGCCAAAGCTTACTTTGGCAAGGCGGTAGGGTGAACTGCCTATTTGGCGGAGGTTTTAAGCCCCCATATCTTTATCCTAAAAAAGTCTGCGACCTTTAAACATAGACATTGCAAGCATCAATCCTAATCCAGACATATTATTTGGAGTTTCCGTACTTTTTGTTGATATGCTTGACGCTCTTGTATTCATATTAACTGCATTATGCACAGATACAATATAATTCCAAGTAATGGGGCCGATTATTCCATTGGCACTAATACCCATAAGATTTTGGAAAGCCGTAACAGCTCCTTGGGTTATTGGCCCGAATGAACCGTCTGCTGCAAGCTGTGTTATTGATGGGAAACGGCTTCTAATAGTATTTAGATAATTTTGCATAACAGTTACAGATGGACCTCTTGAGCCGACGGACATAAGAACCCCCGGATACTCCGGATTAGACACATTAGGGAGATTGCTTGACACATTCATTAGCCGCTCCCATGTAATGGGTCCTACAATGCCATCAGCATTAAGCCCAAAAACCCTCTGAAAAGCTGTTACGGCACCTTCGGTTAAAGGGCCAAAAGTTCCGTCTGCTACAAGAGTTGGGATAGCAGGGAAAGCCCTACTAACCGTATTTAACCTGGTCTGGACTAAAGAAACATCAGCCCCTCTTGAGCCTACACGTATTAAAGTGCCAGGGTAGGGAGGATTAGGGGTTGGTGAAGGTCCAGGTCCGGGACCTGGTGTGCTTTGCAGGCTATTAAACTCTTCAACAATTCTATACCAAGTAATAGGGCCTATAATGCCATCAGGATTAAGCCCAAAATGACGCTGGAAAGCTGCAACCGCCGAATGGGTTATTGGTCCGAATACCCCATCAGGGTTAAGTGCTGGTATTGAAGGGACAACCCTTCTTATTGCATTTAGATAATTTTGCATTAATAATACATCAGGCCCTCTTGAGCCTTGTCTTATTAAAGTGCCAGGATATCCAGGTATATTAGGCTGTGCAGGTGATTCAGGAACTGTAGGAGGGACAGTCCCCTTAGCCGCAAAATAAACTTCCCAAAGCTTTCTCCAGGTTACAGGACCTACAATGCCATCAGGATTAAGCCTAAAATGACGCTGGAAAGCTATAACCGCATCTCTTGTATTTTCCCTAAACACTCCGCTTCTAACCACAAGAGGCAAGTCCGGGTAAAATTCCCCTAAATAAGCTAAAACATATTGCAGCTTAACAACATTTTCACCTCGGTCTCCCATTCTTACAATAGTTGTAGGAGGCGGGTTTTGTATGCCTATGCGGTCTCCCTCACTTGTAAGCTCAGCCAGGCTTTTAGCTGCAACAAATACCCTAATTATTTCATACCAAGTAGCTCTTCCTATTACGCCGTCAGGAGTAAGTCTGAATATTCGCTGAAATTCTGTTACTGTTCGCGCTGTTTCAGGGCCGAAGAAGCCATTAGGGTTTGGAATCGGTGGTATAAACCAATTTCCGCTTATTCTATTTAAATACATTTGCATAATACGCACATTTTCGCCGGATGAGCCTTCTCTAAGTGCTGTACCGGGAAATGCATTAGGATATGAGCCGGATACATTGGTAAAAAAGCGGTTTGTGTACTGTATTTGAAGATCTCTCGGATAATAATGATGAAGTATTTGCATAGGGCTAAATCCACGAAGGGCAAGCTCCTGAGAACCCCATTGATGAAGCCCCGGGCAAGTTACAGACCTGCCGCTGCAGTATTCGGCGAAGAAAGGCTCCCTTCTGCCTTGCCTGCGGAGGAAATTATTAAATATCTCATCAACTATTTGGGAAATATTTCCGAATATCTCGCGGCCGTTTACAAAAAATTGGTCAACGGCTGTGCTGTTAGTTATATCAAAATTTCTGCCCCGGCTTCGATACCAAGTTGTATATATTCTATTTAGTACAAAGGATATATGGCAGAGGATGTTTGCTCTAAGTGCCGCATCTTCCCAAGTTGGGTATATTTCGCTTGATGCTACATTTTTAGTATACTGTCGTTAAAGAAGGGTGAAGCAGATAGGAAAATTACTTGATGCAGCTAAGAAAGCTGCACGTACATCCTATAATGTCACTATTATTGACTATCATAAAGTTACAAAATATACTATAATTAAAGTGTGTGTCTTGTTGAAAAGAAAATTTTATTAACGTGTTTGGCATATATGCCGACCTGTCACGGAGGGATTTTATGAGGAAATATATAGTCGGCTTAACTTTGGCAATAGCCACGTTGTTTGCCTTTACAGCTTGTGGGAGAGATAGCGACACAGCTGCTCCAACAACAGAACCAGAGCCTACACATGAAACAGCCACTCAAGAATCGAGCGAAGTGTTGAATCAATCTTCGGACGAATGGATAATCATGACCGCAAAACTGAATAACGGCATTAGTATTTCCATTCCCGGCACATGGTTAAGTTACGAGCATATCCCAAGCCCCGGCGGGGAGCCATTTAGAGGTCTTACGATTTCAAGTTCAGAGGTTTACCCTTTAATTGAAATCAATATATTTGAATCCCCCATCTCAAATCCATTGATGATTGTTGAGGGATTTTCTTATAGCGAACAGTTTCAATTTGATGATGGTTTTGTTGGTTATATGTTGGAAAACAATGAAGCGCTCATCTGGCTTCATAGTGGTGATGAGAGATTTGGTATACTACAAATAGATTTGTGGCACAACGGCAATAGGGGCATATTTACCGACAACGAAGATTTAATATTGCGTATAGTAAGGTCATTGCGTAACGATTATATTGCATCAACAACAGAAATTGCAGAGCCATCGCATACATCTAACCCCTTTGCTGCGGCATTATTTGAATACTTCGCAGGAGGCATGAGCCAAGAAGACATGCACGCCCGCGAGGAGCTTATACAAGCATCTTGGATGGGGCCTATAACCAAAGCTGTTTTAGTGAATATAGACAATGCAGGTACGCCGGGAATGTTAGCTTTTAGGCTTATAGCTCCGGATGGTCATCCAGTTCCTATGCTTAGACTGTTTGCCTTATATAATGGTGAGGTGTCCTACGTAGATGTTGGGGGCATATATGCCACAGATATGTATGTTACGATAGACGGACGTGTAGTAGAGGCAATGCACCATTGGGGTTCTAGTGCCTACACACTTTTCGGAATTGAAGGCGGCAGGCTGATAAGGACATTTGGTATACATGTCATGCTAAATGATGATATTGACGATTTGGAAAGTGAATACAGCTATCTTACGGGCGGATTATGGGAAAATGCCCAAAACATCACAAGGGAAGAATTTGAAGATATACGCATAATGCATGGACTTGATAACCTTATCCCTTGGAATGTAGAGCCTGATATCGGACTAAGATATGACGAAACAGAAGCAATCTTAGCTATGATATTTGAATAAGCAGCAGAAGGGAGGCTTTTGAATGAGAAAATATGCATTTATTTTGACTTTGGCAATGGTTATACTTCTTGCTTTCACGGCTTGCGGCGGTAATGGTAATGCAATCACGCCACCCACAGAGCAAGACGATAACGGCTACGTTGAAACACCAACCGCTCAAGAGCATGAAAATGAACAAAGCATAACCACTTCTGCCCATGTGCAGCTACAACTTGTGGATGATGAAAGTGTACGCCAATGGTATATGGGCGATGATCTGTTTGATTTAAGCCATGTGGAGCGTTATCACGAATTTGATACAGGCTATGACTTTGCCCGCATTGTGTTTACGACAAATGTTACAGTAAGGGATTTTAGATTTTTGAATGTGGTCTTTAATGATAGTTTTTCGCCGGGTGTAGACGACAGGCTTTATCTTGTGAGAGATGTAATGTACACCTTAGAGGAGCTTACGCCCGAAGTTCCCTTTGTGGTGACAGGAGCGGACATGGGCAGCGCACTTGCCGCTAATGGATTTTCGTTTGTTGATGAAATGGGGCAAACAAGATATTTTGCATTTCTTATTGATGGG
>WRBA01000009.1 GCA_009779915.1 Defluviitaleaceae bacterium
CCTGCATTTGCTGACAGAGGAAATCCGGCATAGATATGATGCGGTTGCTTTTAGGTGTCTTAGGTTCGGTGATAATGTCTGTTCTCTCAATCCTCTGATATGACTTGCTGATGGTGACGGTGCTTTTTACAAAGTCAAAATCTGCTGGGGTTAAAGCAAGCAGCTCACCCATACGGATGCCGCACCAGTAGAGCATTTCAAACGCATAGAACGATATAGGTTTATCCATCATTGAATCTGCAAATTTCAAATATTCGTCCTTTGTCCAAAACAGCATATCTTTTGCTTCCTTTTTTCCAATACTCCCAGCTTTGGCGGCTGGATTGTTTTTCAAGTCATAAAATTTCACCGCATGGTTGAATATTGCGCTAACTTGGTTATGCAAGGATTTGAGATATGTTGCGGAAAATGGTTTGCCATCTTTACCTTTCATGTTCATCATTTCGTTCTGCCATTGAATGATGTCTTTGGCGGCAATGTCGCTCATGCGCTTGTTGCCGAAATAAGGTAATAACTTTTTGTTAATAATGTTTTCTTTGGTCTGCCACGTATTTTGCCGTAACCGTGTTTTCATATCACGACAGTAAAGCTCTACAAACGCCGCAAAGGTCATGCTTAAATCTGACTGCACTTTTTGTAGCTGTTCACGCTCCCATGCAAGAGCTTCACGTTTGGTAACAAAACCACGTTTGCTACTCTGCTTCTGCTTTCCTGTCCAGTCGGTATGACGATAAACGACACGCCATGTATTTGTGTTGGATTCCTTGTAAACTGCCATAGTTCACTTCCTTTCTCTATTTTTTTGCTCGCCGTAGCAAGTTTTTTCTAAGAAATATTGCTTGCTAACCCTGCCGGAAATGGTGAGATAGCCCATTTCTTTTAATTCAGCATTGAGTTTTTGAACGAGTTTATAAGCATATGATTTTGATACACTTAAAACCTGTGCCACATCATCAACACGCATGAAAGCGTTATTATCCACTAAATTCCTCCTTATGATTTTTGATTTTAGACTTACCACAGGCTCTGCCCCTGCGTCCTGCGGCTGCCTATGCCGCAGGTTTCGTGTCGGGAGTATTTTCTGAATCGCCACCCGATTTGCCCGGGCGATACACGTCATTACCGTAACGTGCAACGGAAGCACTAAACATAAATGCTTAACTTGATTATACTAAGCATATTTGTTTATGTCAAGTGGTTTCCGAGAGAATCTTAAACTTTTTTGTTAAATATCTCTTGCATTATCCTAAACATATATGTTATACTGATGAAAAGGACTTTCAAAAGACATATTTAGGATGGTGGCATTAATGGCTATAGGTGAACGCATCAGATATATCCGCAATCTTCGCAACATGACACAAAAATGGTTGGGCATGGCAATCGGCTTTGATGAAAAGACTGCCGATGTTCGCATGGCACAATATGAATCCGGCACACGCTCCCCAAAGGAAAAACTGGTGGGCGATATTGCAACTGCTTTAGATGTTAGCCCTCGTGCGCTTGATGTTCCCGAAATTGACAGCTATGTCGGCTTGGCGCATACGCTTTTTGCATTGGAAGATTTGTATGGGCTTCGCATTGGAGAGATTGAGGGTGAAGTCTGTCTACGGCTGGATAAGTTCAAGGGTACGACCTACCTTTCTATGTTTGATATTTTTCGTGCTTGGAACGAGCAAGCGGTTAAACTCAAGAACGGCGAAATAACCGAGGACGAATACAACCAATGGCGGTACAAATATCCTGAATTTGACACTGTTCAAAGACGAGCAAAAGTTCCTTTCCAAGAACTAAGTGATTTCATTGTAGAAAATCTCAAAAATGAAAAATAATTTTCCACTGTGAAAATAGGGCAAAGAAAAAAGAGCTAACCGGCGTTCAAAACCAGTTAGCTCTTTTCATATGGATTTATAAGCAATGTTGCCAAAATGTTGCCACGGCGATTATCGACAGGCTACAAACCCCGTAAAATCAACAGTCTTTACGATGGGTTTCTTACTCCCACTCAATACTCGCCGGAGGCTTACCTGTTATATCATACACAACCCTTGTAATCTCGGGTACTTCGCTGGTTATCCTCTCAGATATTACCTCCAGTACATCGTAGGGTATCCTTACCCATTCCGCTGTGACAGTGTAGCGGCTGTTGACGGCGCGAAGGGCTATGGTGTAACCGTATGCTCTGGCACTATCTTTGACCCCTACTGAGCGCAAGCCGGTGAAAATGGTGAAGTATTGCCAAATTTTACGGTCAAGTCCGGCTTTTTTGATTTCTTCCCGGTAGATATGGTCTGTTTGGCGCAAGATATCAAGCTTTTCCTTTGTAATCTCGCCAAGTACGCGGACACCAAGACCCGGCCCCGGGAAGGGCTGGCGGTAGATAAGCTCCTCATCTATGCCTAAGGCTAAGCCTGCTTTTCGCACCTCATCCTTGAATAAATCCCTTAGAGGTTCCACAATCTCGTTAAAGTCAATAACATCAGGAAGACCACCTACATTATGATGGCTTTTAACTAAGGCGGAGCCGTCCATACCGCTTTCTATAACATCAGGATAGATTGTGCCTTGGGCAAGAAAGTCAACAGCACCTATTTTCTTACCTTCTTCTTCAAATACGCGAATAAATTCCTCGCCGATGATTTTACGTTTTTGTTCAGGGTCAGTAACACCTTTAAGTTTGCCTAAAAATCTGTCCTGAGCGTTTACCCTTGTAATATTAATGTTAAAATCTTTGGTAAAAACCCGCTCAACTTCATCTCCTTCATTAAGGCGCATAAGACCATGGTCTACGAAGATGCAATTTAAGTTTTTACCGCAAGCTTTGTGAAGCATAACAGCTACTACAGTGGAGTCAACCCCGCCTGACAGAGCGCAAAGGACTTTTTTACCCCCTATTTTCTCCTTCATAGCTTCGACCAGTTCATATGCCACATTTTCCATAATCCAGTCGCCTTTTAAGACGCAAGTTTTAAATAAAAAATCGGATATTTTATTCTCATCTTCGTCCTGCATATGTAAGAGAGGTATGTTAAGAGCTGCTAAATCTTTCTCCACCGTACTAAAGTCCCCTGTAATAATTATCCCTTTAGGGTCTTTGCCCTTTATTTCATCAATGGTTGTTTTATGGCTTAAAACCTCGCAAAAAACCTGCATTTCCCTTACCGCTCTTCCGACGGCTATACCTCTGTGCCCGTCCGAATTAAGTACTATTATAAGCTCATGATTCATCTTTTGTACCCCTCCTAGCCCTTAGAATTTTCCATGCTGTAATTAGGGGATTCCTTCGTTATATGAACATCATGAGGATGGCTTTCCCTAAGACCTGCACTGGTTATTTTCATAAATTGAGATTTTGTTTTTAAATCATCTATTGTCTTTGTGCCGCAATATCCCATACCGGCCTTAAGTCCGCCTAAAAGCTGGTATATAACCTCGGACACTTCACCTTTATACGCTACACGACCTTCAACCCCTTCAGGCACGAATTTTTTCGCTTCCTCTTGGAAATATCTGTCCTTTGAGCCTTTTTCCATTGCGGCCAAAGAGCCCATACCCCTATAGGTTTTATACTTTCTGCCTTGGTACAGTTCAAGGGCACCGGGGCTTTCGTCGCAGCCTGCGAAAAGGCTGCCAATCATTACCGTATCAGCCCCTGCCGCAATTGCTTTTGCAATATCCCCTGAGTATTTTATACCGCCGTCGGCGATTATGGGGATGTTGTATTCGGCGGCAATTTCAGCACAGTCATATATAGCTGTAATTTGAGGCACGCCTATACCCGCAACAACCCTTGTGGTACATATGGCACCGGGACCTATACCAACCTTAACCGCATCCGCCCCTGCTTTTATGAGAGCCAAAGTAGCATCCCCTGTAGCAACATTACCGGCAATTACTTGAATGTCAGGGAACGCCTTTTTAATATCCCTTACAGTTTGTATAACAAATTCCGAATGACCGTGAGCTGTATCAACCACTATTACATCAACTTTACGCTCAACAAGAGCCGTAACCCTATCAAAAGTATCAGGAGTAGTGCCTACAGCGGCACCTGCAAGTAACCGCCCGTTGGTATCCTTTGCGGAATTTGGGTATTTAACGGTTTTTTCAATATCTTTTATAGTAATGAGCCCTGTGAGATGATTTTTTTCATCAACCATAGGGAGTTTCTCAATTTTATGCTTTGTAAGTATCTCTTTCGCCTCTTCCATAGTGGTGCCGGAAGGAGCGGTTACAAGGTTTTCTTTAGTCATAACTTCGTAGATTTTTTTAGTATGATCCTCTTCAAAGCGCAAATCCCTATTGGTAATTATACCTACTAAAACACCATTTTCCGTAATAGGAACGCCGGAAATATGATATTTTGCCATAAGGGCATCAGCTTCATATACATAATGGTTAGGAGAAAGGGAGAAAGGATCTGTTATAACGCCATGTTCGGAACGTTTGACCTTGTCAACTTCCATAGCTTGTTCTTCAATAGACATGTTTTTGTGAATAATGCCGATACCGCCTTGCCTTGCCATTGCAATTGCCATCCTAGACTCTGTAACCGTATCCATCCCTGCTGAGAGCAAGGGGGAATTAAGGGCAATTGAGCGAGTAAGCCTGGTTGAAATATTGACATCCTTCGGCTGAAAATCAGAATGTGCCGGAATAAGCAGTACATCATCAAAAGTAAGTCCTTCTTTTATCAGCTTGTGCAAACCAATCTCCTCCTTAAATTCTAAAATTTATATCCGATTATATTAACACATCCTGCATATAAAAACAAGTAACATTATTATGACAATCATGACAAACGCGTGAAGCGTTTGTCTTTCGCCGAAATCAGGATTTCGGCGAGGAACTTAAGGTAAGTTTTGCAAACTTTTGCGATTTGACGGAAGTGAACTTTCGTCAAATCGATTAAAGTCTGCGATGCAAAGATTACAAATTTTAGCAATTATTTTTTTTCATGCGTTTGCCCTGTTATGACAAGTGAAAAATCAATCTTCACTAGGTCCTAATCCTCTGTCAATCCTTCCGTCTGCGAAAGTAAAGATATGCTGCCGCTCGCTTGTTTGCCCGTCCCAATATTCGGTTAAAACCGTTGTTTCAACTACAGCACGGCTGCCATCCTGCTCTATTAAAATATGAGTGGCAAATCCCCAATTTGGGCGGGGAATATTTGAGCTTACCACTCTCGAACCATAAATATAAAGCTCCCCTTCATACTCGATAAATGCCGAAAATTCGCCAAACACCTCACGCTCTATCCAGCTTTCCGTATAATATCTTGACAGATAAATACAAATTTCATCTAAACTCTCAAAGCCGGACGAGGGTAAAAGCCTTGCATAGCCCATTACAGCAATATGAGATGGTACATTCCAATCTATATGATCAGGCAAAAACCTTGAGCTAAAACTCCACCAATCCTCCCAAAACCAGCCTGCTCTTACTATTGTCAGCCCAAGCTCTTCAATATTCCAATTGTGAGATGCTTCATATGCAATTTCTTCAAATATTCCATAAGGATTTTCTACAATATTAATTTTGCCGTCTACGAATGTAAAGTGATACACCACTTCCCAAGGGTATGCGTAATCATAAGGCTCCCTATGCCAAGAACCCCATAAAACCGCGGTTTCTACCAGTATATGACTGCCGTCCTGCTCTGTTAAAATATGCTTAGCAGTTTCCCAATCCGGACGGGGGAAACCTGCTCTCGTACCATCAACATAAAGTATGCCGTCATATTCGATAAAGCTTGCAAACTCCCCGCTAAGTTCCGCATTAACCCAATCAGCAGTGTAATAACGCGAAAGATAATTACTAATATCATCTAAACTTTCAAAGCCGGACGCAGGCAAAAACCTTCCAAAGGCAAAACCTCTTGTGGCTGTAATATGTTCCGGCAGTTCATCCCAGTCAACCCATTCAATATGCTCGAAAACCCCTCTTAAATTCCACCAATCTTCCCAAAATTCCCCTGCGGCAACTATGACTGCTCCAAGTTCTTCAATTGTCCATTGGTGAGACGGCTCAGGCTCAGTTTCAGGCATTTGCTCTATTACCATTACCGTTTCTTGTTCAAGTTGTGTCGCAGGCACTGGTGTCGTGCCGCAAGCTGCAAGCCCCATAACTAAAAAAGCAGTAAGGATTATTATATATATTTTGCATTTCATTATTTTCATTCCCAATCCCTCCAAAAGCCGAGTATCACTATGGATAATAATACTCGGCTTTTTCCATAAAACATCTTATTGTATAAAGTGTATTTGCCCTCTGTATTTCTCAAAAATGCGCCTGTCCCTATCAGGGTCTTCCACATTATTTGCCGACTTGAAAATAGGCGGCTCAATGCCGTTTGCGGCACATAACTCCGCAAAACCTACGGCAAGCATATTAGCAATTACGGCACCTGCGGCTGTTGAAGTCGGTCCCGCTTTTACTCCCGTATTATCAACGGATATAGCGGCATCTCCAATTTCACCGCAGTTATCAATTACAATATCGCCGTATTCATAAAGATTTTTGCCACCGCTGTGGCGGCTTGGCACTGCTTTTGAATACTCAACACTTGTGATAACAATGATTTTTGCCCCTATTTTCCTTGCTTCCATAGCCATGTCAATGGTTACAGCATTTCTGCCTGAAACCGAGTGGATTATGAGAACATCATCCTTTTTAAGAGGCGTATTTCTTATAATAATTTGCCCAAAGCCCTCCAACCGCTCCATCCCTGAGGTGATAGGGAAAGGTCTGGTGTTTAACATAAGGGTCGGGTTAAACACAGGGTTTGTAATCATCATACCACCGGCGCGGCAGTAAAGTTCCTCTGTTACAATACCAGCATGAGAAGCACCAAAAGCAAATATAGAACCGCCGTTTTTAAATGCAGCAAATATAAGCTCAACGGATTGCTCGATAGTGTCCTCCTGTGTGTCACGGATTTTTTTAAAGAGTTCGTGTATATGGTCGAGGTATTCCCAATGTTTTTTTATCATAACGGCAGCACCCTAAGAATTGAGCCTTGGATTATTGCCCAGAGAGAGAAGTCCTGACCGCCGAAGATTATAACCCAGTCGGCTATAGTATCCATAGCACCTTCTGCGCCGCCTGCAACGAAGAAAGGCAAAGAGAAGCCCATAAGGAATACGATAGCAATACCGCTTACAACAGAAGCTATGATGGAGCCGCGAAGCCCTCCTCTTGCGTTGCCTACAACAGAGGCTGTGCCTACTTCAAAGAAACAGCCGATAACCATAGGAATAACCGCAAACCTAAATATACCCATACCTGATGTAAGTACGATAACCAAAGTCGAAACAACCATACTGATTATAAAACCGATTAAAACCGCATTAGGCGCGTATGGGAAAAGTAACGGGCAATCGTAAGCGGGAACGGCTTTTGGTATCAATTTTTCCTGAATGCCTGTGAAAGCCGGCACGATTTCCGCAAGCATCATACGAACACCGAAAAGAAGCACTGTAAGACCGGCACCGAATGTAAGACTTGATATAAAGATAAAATTAAATAAGCCTGTTGTCGCGTCAAGCCCGAATAATGCCGCATAATCATGACCTGTTCCTATAAGTAAAATAGTAAGTATAATATAAACTATGGCTATAATAACTGAGCCTGAAATGGCTATTTCTCTTAGAAACTGGAAGTTTTTGGGTATATTAAGCTCTTCGGTAGATTTAGATTTATCCCCAAATTTACCTGCTAAAAAGCCGCCGACAAGTACGAAAATAGTACTTGGATGACCTAAAGTGAAGGAATCGTCGCCGATAACGTCTTTAATATAAGGGCGCACAAGGTTTGGCGCGATTATATAATAAGCGGCAGTTGTAATAGATGCAGCCACTAATAAAGGCATACCGCTAAGACCCGCACTTATGCCTACTGCTGTAAACACAAAGGGGAACCAGAAAAGCATATGACCTGTAAGAAACACGGCTTTCCATTTTGTGAAACGCGCTACCAATAAATTAAGTAAAAAGCCGAATATCATAGCAATGCCGATTTCAAAGCCGAAGGAGCCGATAAAGGCGTCCGTTTCCATTGAAGGCGCTCTGGTAGCAACAGGGCTGACAGCATCAACAGCTTCTGCGAGAGGTAATATCCCTCCTATTAATATGCCAACCCCTTGCTGAAGGATTATAACCCCAACAGCGGTTTTAAGAGTACCTGACATAACCTCGGAAAAACCTTTTTTTTGAAGCAAAAGCCCTACAAGGGCAATCAGCGCCAAGAATATTGCGGCAACGCCGAAGACTTGGTTAATAAAAAAATCAAGTATTGCCATAAAAACACTCTCCTTTTAACTGGGTTTTAAAGTCGTTCAACTTTAAAAAACTTTTAAGTTAATTCACTATAAAGAAAAACTATCTTGTTTTTAAAAATTCCTCCACTTTCTCCTTAATTTCAGCGGAGTTTACAAAATTGTTAATTACAATAACAGGCACTTTAGCACGGCTTTTCAAGTTTTCGGCAAGTTCGTTAGATGTAAATATAACATCACATAAAACCCCTGAGGCGGAAGAAACGTCCCCTGTAAAAACCTCAGCCTCCACTCCCATTTCTTTTAAAACCCCTTGTATCTTAATTTTAAGCAAAGTAGAAGACCCTACGCCAAAACCGCAAATTGCTTGTATTTTTAATTCACTCATAAGCTGCACCTCCTTTCTATGGCTATTTGTTTATAAGTTTATATAGTTCCTCAGTAGTATTACAGCTTCTTATCTCTTCATATGCTTTATCACCGTCAATTATTTCAACGAGCTTTTGTAAAATTTCCAAATGGCTGTCCGGCGCAACTGCACAAATGCCAAACATTAAATGAACAGGGTCATTGCCGCAGTTAAAAACAACCGGTTCTTTAAAAACCACTAAAACCAAGTCGTTTTTAAGAACATGAGTACCTGCTTGGGCGTGAGCAAAAGCAATATGAGGCGCAATGACAATATATGGGCCTAATTTATTAATTGCATCCACCATAGCATCAGTATACTCCCCTGTAACAGAGCCTAAAGACACCATTAAATCACCGCAAATACGGATAGCTTCTTCCCAGTTCCTTTTTTCATTGTCTATTAAAAGCCCTTGTTTTCTTATTATTTCCCCCATGTTATATTCTTCCCCCTTATTTTCCTTATTTAAATATATGCTAAATTCACAAAAAATTCAAGTTTTAAATTTCCATAAAACCCTTGACTTTTTCTTCCTCAAGTGGTAATTTATTATTAGATTTAGCACTCATTGGCATCGAGTGCTAACAAAACCCGCTGCTTTAACATGACTTTGAGGGTGTGATACTATGTTTTTCAATGAAAGAAAGACCCGGATACTCGAAGCTATAATAAATGACTATATAGCCACAGCGGAGCCTATAGGCTCCCGTACTATCGCTAAAAAGTATGATTTAGGGATTTCATCGGCTACCATACGTAATGAAATGAGCGATTTGGAAGAAATGGGCTATATCGTCCAGCCTCATACCAGTGCCGGGCGTGTACCTTCGGATAAAGGCTATAGGCTGTATGTTGATAAGCTTATGCCAAGAAGGGAATTAACACCTGAGGAAACGGCGTATCTCCACTCTATCATAGCAGGCAATATAAGCCATGTGGAAAACCTTATGCGGGAAACGGCAAAAGCCATATCGGTACTTACAAATTACACCACTATCGCCTCGGAACCTGCGTCAAATTTAACCAGTATCAAACATATCCAGCTGCTGCCTATGGATGAAAGCAATATAGCAATCATTATCGTGACTGAGCGTAATGCCATTAAAAATCATATGCTGCCTTTAGATGATGTGCCTGATTATGAGACGCTGACCAAGCTTTCTTTTGTCCTTAATGATTTGCTTGAGAGCAACAAATTAAGCGACATTACTAAAATTGAAATTGAAGGGCTTTACAAGGGCAGTAATATCCTTCAAAAAATACTTGATTATATCAAACAAATTATGGCACAAGAAGATGGAGTGCGAGTCTATACCAGCGGTGTGAAAAACATATTGGAGTATCCGGAATTTTCGGATATTGAAAAGGCAAAAGGGATTTTTAAAACCTTTGAAGAGCAGGAAATGCTCATAACTTTACTAGGCAATAACAATGAAAATGTACAGGTTGTTATAGGCAGCGAAAACACTTTAGAACAAATGAAAGGCTGTTCGATCATAAAAGCAAATTACACTTATGGGAAAAGGGATTTAGGTTCAATTGGCATTATAGGTCCCACACGGATGGATTATTCACAGGTGTTTGGGGTGCTAAACGGTATAGTTAAAAATATAAATGCGGTACTTTACTCAATAACAAAGGAGACATGATATGGGAAAAAAGAAAGAGGAAAAAGATAAAGCTGTGGAAGAGGAAGTTGCAGCTTCAGAAGACGAGGAGGTTATGCCTGCCGTATCTATAGAAGATGAGCTTCGCGCACAGAATACGGATTTACTTGACAAACTTCAAAGAAGTCTTGCTGAATTTGATAATTTCAGGAAACGAACGGCAAAGGAAAAAGGCGAAATGTTCGACCTGGGAGCTATGAGTGTCGCGGGAGAGTTTTTGCCTGTGATTGATAATTTTGAGCGTGCCCTTTCCGCCGCCTCTGATAAAGAAGACAATATGTACAAAGGGCTTATGATGATATATAAGCAGCTGGAAGAAGCACTTGAAAAAGTGGGCTTTAAGCCAATCGAATGTATAGGGCAAAAATTTGACCCTAATTTGCACAATGCTGTGGCACACGAAAAAATAGAAGGTGAAGAAGATAATATTATAATTGGGGAGCTTTTAAAGGGCTATAAATACAAAGATAAAGTGATAAGACCATCTATGGTAAAAGTCGCTAACTAATAAAGACGGAGGATAAAATATTATGGCAAAAATTATAGGCATAGACCTTGGAACAACTAATTCATGTGTAGCTGTTATGGAAGGCGGTCAGCCCGTCGTTATACCAAACTCCGAAGGGGCGAGGACTACCCCTTCAATCGTAGGCTTTACTAAATCCGGGGAGCGTCTTGTAGGGGAAACCGCAAAACGTCAGGCAATTACCAACCCTGATAATACTGTAATGAGCATTAAAAGGGAAATGGGCTCGAATTTTAAAGTAAATATTGAAGGCAAAAACTATTCCCCTCAGGAAATTTCGGCTATGGTACTGCAAAAGTTAAAAACCGACGCTGAAAGCTATCTGGGGGAAAAAGTAACTCAAGCAGTTATTACCGTGCCTGCTTATTTCACTGACAGCCAAAGGCAAGCAACTAAAGACGCCGGTAAAATTGCCGGACTTGAAGTTATGCGTATTATTAACGAGCCAACTTCCGCTGCCCTTGCTTACGGTCTTGACAATGAAAAAGAACAAAAAATCCTTGTATATGACCTTGGGGGCGGTACATTTGACGTTTCCGTTATCGATATAGGGGATGGGGTTATTGAAGTTTTAGCAACCAGCGGCAATAATAAGCTGGGCGGAGATGATTTTGACGAGCGTGTTATGAAATATGTAGTTGATGAGTTTAAGAAACTTGAAGGCATTGACTTATCAAATGATAAAATGGCTATGCAAAGAGTGCGGGACGCGGCGGAAAAGGCGAAAAAAGAGCTTTCCACTCTCCCCTCAACAAATATTAACCTGCCCTTTATCACAAGTAACCAAGACGGTCCTAAGCATCTTGATGTAACTGTTTCAAGGGCTAAATTTGACGAACTTACAGCTGATTTGGTGGAAAAAACCATCGACCCTGTTAAAACAGCTTTAAAAGACGCGGGAGTAAATGCGTCTGAGCTTACTAAGGTGCTTTTGGTTGGCGGTTCAACCCGTATCCCTGCTGTACAGGACGCCGTTAAGAGAATTACAGGAAAAGACCCATTTAAAGGCATAAACCCTGACGAGTGCGTGGCTTTAGGCGCTTCAATCCAAGGGGGCAAACTTGCCGGTGATGAAGGTGCCGGCTCTATACTCCTTTTAGATGTAACGCCTCTTTCATTAAGCATCGAAACCCTTGGAGGCGTTGCCACAAGGCTTATTGAGAGAAATACAACAATACCCACTAATAAGAAAAATACTTTCTCCACAGCGGCGGATTCGCAAACTGCTGTTGATATTATAGTTGTGCAAGGTGAAAGACCTCTTGCTAAAGATAATAAGCTTTTAGGGCAGTTTAGGCTTGATGGTATTGCCCCTGCACCTCGCGGTGTGCCGCAAATTGAAGTGTCTTTCGATATTGATGCTAATGGTATTGTAAATGTATCCGCTAAGGATTTAGGCACCGGCAAAGAGCAGAAAATTACCATCACCTCAAGCTCTAACCTAAGCGATGATGATATTGACAAAGCTGTTAAGGAAGCTGAGCAATATGCCGACGCCGACAGGATACGTAAAGATGCAATTGACGCTAAAAATGGTGCGGATTCCATAATTTTCCAAACGGAAAAGGCAATTAAAGATTTAGAAGGTAAAATCGAAGACAGCGAAAAAGAAAATGTGGAGAATGAGCTTAACAAGCTTAAATCCCTTAATGAAGGCTTGACTATTGAAAGTATGTCAGAAGAAGACACAAATAATCTTAAAGAAGCAACAGACGCCCTGACACAAGCTTTCTATGCTATAAGTGAGAAGCTTTACCAACAAGCGGCAGAAGCACAGGGCGGCGAAGGGGAAGAGGGACCTCTTAACCCTGATGATATAGTGGTCGATGATCCTGGCAGCGAAAACAATAATTAAGTTTGTTGTATATTGAAAATATTAGCGCTTCTCGTTATTAGAGTTGCAGCGAGGAGGCTAATGCGCGCAAAGCGTGTTGGCGACGAAGCAATCTATGACGTATTGCGTGATGAGATTGTTTCGTCGTTGTTTGTGCAGCCCTCTCCTAGCCCTAAGGGCATATTGTATAACTTGTTAATAATTAAGGTATGGTGATATTTTGGCAGATAATAAAAGAGATTATTATGAAGTACTTGGGGTTTCCAAAGGTGCTTCCGATGATGAAATAAAAAAAGCCTACAGAAAAATGGCTAAAAAATACCACCCTGACGCTAATCCTGATAACGCGGCGGCGGAAGCCTCTTTTAAAGAAGCAAGCGAGGCTTATGAAGTTTTATCTGACTCTAAGAAGAAAGCCCAGTACGACCAATTCGGGCATTCAGCCTTTGGCGGTCCCGGCGGCGGTGGTTATACTTACAGCGGGCAAGGCTTTGATATGGGTGACATTTTTGAGTCATTTTTTGGTGACGGTTTTTCAGATATATTCGGGGGAAGAGGCGGCAGAAGAAGAGGTCCTGCCCGGGGTGCCGATGTCCGCGCAAATGTAAGTATCACCTTTGAGGAAAGCTTTTTTGGCGTAACCAAAAATATAACTGTCCCTGTAAGTGAAAATTGTGATACTTGCTCCGGTTCCGGTGCCAAGCCGGGTACATTTGCGGAAACTTGCAAGCACTGCCAGGGCAGCGGTCAAGAGAGATATCAGCAGCAAAGTATATTCGGCACGGTAACATCCGTTAGGACTTGCCATATTTGCCGCGGTGAAGGCAAGATTGTAAGAGAGCCTTGCCCTACCTGCTCCGGGCGAGGCAAAGTGCGCCGCTCTAAAACTTTTGAGGTTAATATACCTAAAGGCATTGACAGTGGGCAAAGTATCCGCCTGGGAGGCAAAGGTGAGCCGGGGGATAAAGGCGGCGAATACGGCGATTTACTCGTTGCCGTAAGTATTGCCCCTCATCCCCATTTCCGCCGCAGGGATATGAATATTTATTTGGATATACCCATATCATTTACTAAGCTTACACTTGGCGCGGAAATCGATATACCCACTATGAGCGGTGTCGAAAAACAAATTGTAAAGGCGGGAACCCAGACCGGTACTACCATTACATTAAAAGGCAAAGGTTTTCCTTCTGTTAGAAATCCTAAAGCAAGCGGGGATTTATACGCCACTCTTAATGTGCAGATACCGACTAAGCTTAGTGAAAGCCAAAAAGAGCATTTAAGAGCTTTCGCAGCCGACTCCGGGGAAGTTGTGGAGGAAGGGAAAAAGGGATTTTTTAGCAAATTGAAGGATAAGAAATAATTTTATACAGAAAAGGAGCCGTAAGATGGATAACAATAAGCAAAACAGTGGGCGAAACAAATATGACGAAGCCACAGGTTTGTTTTGGGGCGCATCTTTATTTGTCGGTGCATTGATAGGGCTCATTATAGGTTTTAACGGTAATTTACATTCTGATTGGTGGTTTGCAGCTTTAATAGGACTTTGCAGCTTTTTGGCTTGTGGTTTGGTTGCACAAGGTGTGCTTGCTTTGGTTAGAAAAGGTGCGTAAGAAATAGCATTGTGTGATAGATTGTGACCTCGCACTTCGTGCTTACTTGCAATAGAGTTGTAACGAAACAACCCCCAGCCCCGTCATTAGAGTTGTAGCGAAATTAGGTTTTTGCTCGTCATTGCGAGGAACGGCAAAGCCGTGACGCGGCAATCTAAGGCATATACGTGATGGGATTGCTTTGCAACACGCTACGCGCGTTAGGCTCGCAGTGACGGTGCGAACGCTAATTCGCTACAAGTCTAATGACGATATAGAACCTGTTTCACTGCAACTCTAATGACAAAGCAATCTAAATATAGCAAATTTGTATTTTGGAAAAAGATAAAAACATATAAACCATCCCCCCCAAGGAGACCTTATGCACATAATAAACACCTTCAAAGGCATTTTCATAGGCATCGCCCTTGTTGTCCCTGGTTTATCAGGCAGTATAATAGCCATTGTTATGGGGCTTTATGAGGATATTATAAATGCCGTGTCCGATTTTAGGCATGATATAAAAGGCAATATAAAATTTTTAGCCCCTATTGGAATTGGGGCTGTCATTGGCATTTTAGCTTCCGCAAGGATAGTGCTGTGGCTTTGCCAAGCCTACCCTCTGCAGTCTTATCTATTTTTCACAGGGCTTGTTTTAGGGGCGTACCCTTTAATTTTTAGAAAAATGACAAAAAGTAGATATAAGCCCAGCTACATAATTGCTATAGCTTTGGGCTTTTCCTTTATGTTTATTATATCTTTTATCATGGATACAGGGGCGGACAGTGCTTATGTGGCTATTAACAGCCTTGAATCTGCCTCAGACTTTGGTATATTATTCGCCGTTGGGGCTATTTCTGTGTCATTTATGATGATTCCCGGTGTATCAGGGGCGGTTATGCTTATGGTAATGGGGCATTACGGCACTGTTTATAACGCCGTTGGGATGAGTGTTGACCTTTTAGGCTATCTTATCCGCGGTAATTTTGACGCCGCCGCAGAGACCTTTGCAACGGTTATCCTCGTCCTTCCCTTTGGCATTGGTGCCCTTGCAGGCATTGTTTTTATTGCTAAAATACTTGCTTTTTTCCTAAATAAATGGGAAACTATTGTATATTACGCCGTAATGGGCTTGGTATCGGGTGCTGTGTTTTTGCTAATCAGTGAAAGCGGTGTGATGAGGCTGGATATTGACAGTGGCATTTTACCTGTGCTTAGCGGCGTGTTTTTCTTAATAATCGGCTTGTTATGTACTGTTTTTCTCGACAAACCAAATAAATCTAAAGAATGAGCAGGTCAAAATACATGGAATGGCTGGAAGTTAAAATACACACACATTCGGAAGGGGTGGAGGCACTCTGCGCCCTTCTAATGGAGCTTGGTGCCGGTGCCGTTCAAATCGAGGACAGTGCCGAGATGAAGGCGTACCTCGCCTCTGATGATAAAAATTGGGACTATGTTGACGATGAACTTTTAAACATTGAGGAGGACTATCTCTATGTCCAGCTTTATCTGACTCATGATGGGGATGGGTATGCTCTTTTTGAGCGGGTTAAATATGGCATATCGGAGCTTGCAAAGCTTGATTTGGGCATAGATTTAGGCAGTTTGAAGCTTGAGTACAAAGTCCGCAGCGACGAGGAATGGGTGGATAATTGGAAAAAATACTACAAACCCTTAGAAGTCGGTAAGCGCATCGTCATAAAACCTGAATGGGAAGAGTATAGCCCACCTGATGGAGCCGGTGAAAAGGTAGTATTTGCCATAAATCCGGGGCATCTTTTTGGCACAGGGCTACACCAATCTACCCAGCTTTGCCTTGAGCATTTGGAGGATGTAGTAAATAAGGATACTACTTTATTAGACATAGGCTGTGGCAGCGGTATTTTATCCTTGGTAAGCCTTATGCTTGGCGCGAAATCCGCTTTTGCTGTTGATTTGGAGCCGGGTTGTTTAAAAGTTGTTACGGAAAACGCCAATCTTAACAATATCGCAATGGACAAGCTTACGGTAAGGGCAGGTAATGCCCTTATTGATAAAGAGCTTATAGATGAAATCAGCCAGAAAAAATATAGTGTAATTGCCGCAAATATAGTGGCTGATATAATAATAGCACTCTTACCCACTGTTAAGGAAAATTTGGAGACAGACGGTTTATTCATCTCATCAGGGATTATAATAGAGCGGCAGACAGATGTTTGTAAGGCTCTTAAAAAAAGTGGATTTATGGTGGAGCGCACCATATTTAAAGATAATTGGGTTTCTATAGTCGCGAGGTTTAAACAATGAGATTTTTCAGTGATGATTTGTCCTTGTCAAAAGAAGATATTAACCATATAGCCAACGTACTGCGCCTTAAAACAGGGGATGAAATTACAATCTGTGATGGTAAATTAACAGATTATAAATGCGCTATAACTAAAATCTCAAAACCAGAATTGGCTGTAGAATTTGATATACTTGGCTCTTCCCCTAATTTAAGTGAGCCGTGTGTACAAATAACCCTGTTCCAAGGACTTCCAAAATCTGACAAAATGGATTTAATCGTGCAAAAATGCGTGGAGCTTGGGGTTTACCGGATAGTCCCTGTTGAGTGCAGCCGCTCTATCACAAAAATAACGGATAACAGGGATAAAAAAATAGCCCGCTGGCAAAATATTGCGGAAGCGGCGGCAAAGCAAAGCGGACGGGGTATTGTGCCTGAAATTGCTTCGCCTATAAGCTTTGATAAGGCTGTAGGTCAAATGCTTTCCTGCGATGTGGCACTAATGCCCTACGAACTTGAGAATGTAAATTCTATTAAAAATGCACTAACCCCCCCTTCAAATATTAGTAATATTGCCATATTTATAGGTCCTGAAGGGGGCATAAGTGATGAGGAAATTGCCTTGGCTAAATCAAAAGACATACAAACCGTAAGCCTCGGCAAACGTATATTGCGCTGTGAAACAGCAGGCTTTACAGCACTTATATTAATTTTATCGACTTTAGGTGAATACGAATGAGCTACATATATTTTGATCAGGCGGCAAGCACTAAGCCTTTAAAAGAAGTGCTTGAGGTTTTTAACCAAATCTCCACAGATTATTATGCCAACCCATCTGCCCTCCATATTGCAGGGCTTGAAGCTGAGAGGATTTTGCGTGCCTCTGCTGAGACTATTAGTAAACTGCTCCATATAAACTCGGAGGAAATATATTTCACCTCAGGAGGTACTGAGAGTAACAATCTTGCTATAAATGGCATGGTTAAAGCCAGGGTTCGCACCCACTGCCATATTATAACCCTTCAAAGCGAGCACCCTTCCGTTACAGAAGTTTATAAAAAGCTTGAGTCTGAGGGGTTTTCAGTAACATGGCTTAACGGGCTAATTTCTCCCGAAGAGGTCTATGCCTCTTTGCGAGAGGATACGGCACTTGTATCAATCGCTCATGTAAACAATGAAACAGGGCATATATATGATATCGAAACTATTGCAAAAAAGGTGAAAGCACTCAGCAGTGCCTATTTCTTCGCTGATGGAGTTCAAGGCTTCGGCAAGCTCCCTGTTAGCCTAAAATATGTCGACGGATACAGCTTCTCAGGTCATAAAATCGGCTGTATTAAAGGTGTTGGCGGGTTGTATTTAAGCTCTAACTGCCGTATAATCCCTCAAATCCTTGGAGGCGGGCAGCAGCGAAATATCCGCTCCGGGACGGAAAATACGGCATCTGTAGCAGCTCTTTCCAAAGGGGCTGAGATAGCTTTTGGTGCAATTGAGGAAAATCAAAAAAAGGTATCAGCTGTTAAAAATGAGCTGTTAAACCTTCAAAATCAGCTGGATGATGTTCATATAAACGGCGGCTCTTCTCCCTATATACTTAATATGAGCTTTTTAGGGGTCAAATCCGAGGTACTGCTCCACTCCCTTGCGGAAGCCGGAGTTTTAGCCTCTGCCGGCTCCGCTTGCTCGTCAAGTAAAAAAGACAAGGAAAAAAATGCCCTATACGCTATGGGCTACGACAAATCAATTTACGAATCGGCAATACGTTTCAGCTTTTCACCACAAAACACCGTTGATGAAGCCAAACGCGCCGCGGAAATTATATATGAAAAAGTCAATTTTTTACGAAAATACACAAGAAAGTAGGATAAGCCTTTGAGAAAAGCACTCCTGGTTAAATACGGCGAAATCGCAATAAGAGGCAAAAACAGATATTTATTTGAAAACCAACTAATCGCCGCCATACGGAGAAATATTGATGTCCTCGATATAGGTCATTATATAAAAAAAGAGCAAGGGCGCCTTGTTATATACAACAAGCGAAGTGAGACGGATGTGGAAGCTCTTATCGAGCGGGTTAAAGTGGTTTACGGCGTCCTCGGTGTAAGCCCTTGTATTATAAGTGATGAGCAGGATTTTGAGTCGGTGGGTAAGCTTTCCCTAGAGTACTTTAAGGCAGCATACCCTACTCTGCCTGAAAATACAACTTTTAAGGTTTTTGCTAAGCGCGCTAATAAGGGCTATCCTATGACCTCTACGGAAATCGGCGCCGGTATTGGCTCTATTATACTTGAGCATTACCCTCATCTTAAAGTTGCTATGAAAAACCCTGATGTAACCTTGTATGTGGAATTTCGCAATGACGCTTATATTTACTCTGAGACTATCAAAGGGGTTGGAGGGCTTCCGGCAGGCTCTTCAGGCAAAGGGGTTTTACTTCTCTCCGGCGGCATAGACAGCCCTGTTGCCGGCTATATGATGGAAAAACGGGGTATAAGCCTTGATGCCATATATTTTCATTCTCCCCCCTACACTTCCGAGCGTGCCAAAGAAAAGGTAATGGATTTGGCACGCCGCTTATCCCTTTTTGCAGGGGGCAAAAATTTATATATAGTGCCTTTTACAGAGGTGCAGCTTTATCTTTATGACCATGTTCAGCCGGAAAAACTGACTATACTTATGAAGCGGATAATGCTTAAAATGGGTGAACTCCTTGCCGAAAAAACAGGAGGGCTTGCAGTGGTTACAGGTGACAGTGTAGGTCAAGTCGCAAGCCAAACCATGCGCTCTATCCATGCGGTGGAGTCGGCAGTTAATTTGCCCATACTAAGACCCCTGGCAGGCTTTGATAAACAGGAAATTATTGATATAGCCCATGAAATCGGCACATTCGATATTTCCATAAGACCTTATGAGGATTGCTGCACCATATTCGTAGCAAAACATCCGGAAACCAAGCCAAAAACCTCAATAATAGAAAATATTGAAGCCCGTATTATGTCAGATCTTAAACCCCTTATAGATAAAGCAATGGAAAATATTGAAATTTATGAGCTGTAGTTAAAAAGCATGAATATTGAAAAAGCCTTTGACAATACATTTAGTCAGAGGCTTTTACTTTTGAAAGGAGAATAAGATGAAAACATTAACCTTAAACGGTCCCAAGACAATGCTTAATATATTCACAGCTATCTGTTTGCTAACATTAGTTTACTTTGGTTTTATACATAATAGCGGTGCGCTACCTGTAAGCGGCGAGCCTGTAAGCACTTCATACCTTGCTGTAATTATCAACGGTTTTGGCAATGGAGCGGAGGGTACAAGGGAGTTTATGTATTTGGATGTACCTTTTACTGCCGCTGTACTGCCGGGAGGTACTTATACTGGAGATGAATCGCGTCAGCTTCTTGCAAATGGCAAGGAAGTCATAATCCATATGCCTATGGAAGCTAGGAATATGCGAAATATATCGCTGCCTGAAATTAGCATAATGGACTCAAATACAAAGGCAGAAGCAAGAGCGGCACTACTTAAGGCTATAGACCAAATTCCCGGAGCAACAGGCATAAATAATCATCTAGGCACACAAGTTATGACAAATGAGGAGCTTGTAACTACAATCCTAAGTACTGTGCAGGAGCATAATTTGTATTTTGTAGATTCTCTTACAGGAAATAACTCTAAAGCTTTGGAAATCGCGGAAAACTTGGGAACTCAAGTTTATATTGCTGATATTTTACTTGACGGGCGAAATGATATAAGGCGGATAGAGAGAAATTTAAGAAGAGCGGGAGAGCAGGCAGATGAAAACGGCTTTGCAATAGTAATAGGTCATGTAGGGGAAAATGGCGGCAAAGCCACCGTCCAGGCGATACAAAATATGTATAATGAACTGTCACAAAAAGGTGTTGTTTTTGTAACTATGAGCGAGCTTATAGAGAGGCTTAGATAAAAAGAGGAGTTATTATGTCAAAAAAAAGCAGATTTTTCTATAGAAAAATAATCGGTCTATCCCTTATGTCAATGGGTATTGGTATGCTTCTTGTAATACTTATACCACCATGAATATACTTTTTTGCACTTATGCTGGCGGCATTTGGGTTTTATTTGTTGTTTATGTATTAATAATAATAACGTAACATAGATGCAGGCAAATACTTGCTCTATGTTATATCACAATTAAAACTATCTATTAATGTTTTAATTGTGGTAATCAATTTCTTATCTAAGCAATAGGGTTATAGTGAAATTAACTTCTTTGCTCGTCAATAGACTTGTAGCGAAACAAGATACAAGTCTATTGACGGTGCAAACGCTAATTCGCTACAACCTTATTATGTACTATATTAAAAACTCAAAATCATATCATACCAAGTAGCACCGCCGTGCTTGGATTCTGATAAGCCCATGCTTTTATAACCGAAGCTGTTGTAAAAAGCCACTCTATGCTCCTTACAGGTTAAGGTTAGCCCTTTTTTGCCACGGGCCTTTGTAAGTTCAATAAACTCATTCATAAGCTTTGTGGCAATACCTTGCCTTTGACGCTCAGGTATAACCGCAAGCCCGAATATTGCTTGATAATCAGCCTGTGGATCATGATAAGAAATTTCTTTAAACATATCATCGCATATAACTTTATCGTTTGTAATGCAGCCATTTATAAAGCCTATTATTTTCCCATCCTCTTCTGCCAAAAGGAAACTATCCGAGAAAGCCTCAAGCCTTTTTTCAAATGCAGCTCTTGGTGCGGCTTCAAGGGGAAGAAAGCATAGACGCTCCACCTCTGTAATAGCGTCTAAATCTGTCATTTGTGCTTGTCTTATTATCATATACTACTCCTCTGTCCATGTTGAAATTATACTAAGTATCTCTGCGTGAGCTGCCCCTTCAGGTATTTGGTGGGTACCTTCCATAAGGGTTGTTGTCATATCGTTTAAAGCAATAAAATCATTAAAGCTATCCACTGATTCTACTAAGCCGCTCTCAAAAAACAATTCAGCAATTGCATAAGCACTTAAACCGAAGGGTATAGTAATTTCGGTATATGCGCCTATACTGGGAGTAGTATGAGAAAGTGCCGCCTCATAAGCTCCCGACAGAGTGATGTTTATATCCTCAATAGAAACACCAAGTTCCTCCAGCATCCTGGTAAGCTCCAAGTTGTGAGCCATCAAGTTTTCAAACTCCTCCTGATAAGCTTCCATTAACAAATCATACGCCGCGCGCTCAGACACATTTTCGTCAGGCAGCTCCCTTATCGTGATCATGCCTAGAGCGCGGGCGCGCTCTATTACTTCATCATCTGAAATATATCCCGTTTCTATAATCACTTCCGGTACCGGATTCACCGCTCTTAAAGCAATAAAAAAAACAAAGGCAACCGAAACTATACCTATACCCAGTCCAAAAATCATACTCCGTCTATCCAAGTGATTACCTGCCTTTCCCCAGCTCTAAAACAAGCTTAACTTCGCCCTGCCCAATGCTGAGGGCTCTGGCAATCTCCGGAATATCATTTCCTTTGTTATATAAATCAAAAACAGCCCTATATTTTTCGTTAATCAAATTAGGGTTTAACCCCTTTCTGCTTGCAATTTCCTTCGTTTTTTCTTTTTCTTTCGAAAAATTAATACTATCATCGACAGAAATATCAATTGAGCCTGTACTGCCAAGCTTTGCTGCTTTTTCATCAATCATATTGTATAAATAAAGCAGCTGCTGATATTTATCATCAATTTCACTAACAACGTCTTGAGACAGTTTATAAAGTTCATCGGCAGTATTATCTGCACTATCCATAACCTCAAGTACGCGCTCAACACGCTCCATATTAATATCGCCGCCTTCTTCCGCCCCTTTACCGGGCTTTAGAAATATAGCGGAATATAGCGTAAGCATTGCACCTACGGCTAAACAAACATATACCAACCAATCAAGCAATTTTTACACCTCTTTTGTATGAAGTGATCATTATTAAATCCTCACGTCATACATACTTCTATGACTATTAGGTTTTTTTGCCGTTTTTACGGCAGATTTTTCATCGTCCTTATCGTCTTTTTTCTTTTTATCTTTCCCTTTTGAGTTGCCTTTATTCTTGCCTTCATCGGTTATTTTATTAAACTCCGACTCAGCCGTGCGGTTAACTTGTTTAATTTCAATCTCTACCTGCTTATCAAGCTCTTTTGCAAAAGCCTGATGCTGCACATCCGGACGATTAGAGTTTTCATTTGATATTCTTGTTGTTTCGGCAGCTCTAACAGCACCCACTTGGAAATCTATTGGTCTTATTGACATTTGGTTTTCTCCTTTCTAAATTATTATTAATAATCATTTTAGCATATGTATTTGAGCTAAAATCGCGCTCAAATGATTTTCCATCAGTGCTTTTACTTTAGTAAAATCACTGATTTCATAATTGTTTTAGCACAAGGATTGAGTCTAAAATCAGACTCAATCCTTTCCACCACCTGTGCTTTTACTTTAGTAAAATCACAGGTGGTGGCGCGTTCAGCAAGTTTATAAATATTTAAATAGAGCAAGCTCTTTTAAATATTTATAAACTTGCTTCACTATGCTAAAACATATATGCGATTTTCACTCTACCCTCATCATTTGTAAACCTGCATTTAGGAAGTTCATCCCTAACCGACATAACAGCATTGCCAATTTGCAAATTCACACCGGGATGTACTGCCCCAAGAGCCGATATTTTACCTGAATGCTTAAATTCTTCAAGTTCGGTTCTAACTTTAAGTACCTCTGCACGTTTTGCCGCATATTTATCTTGAACAGCCTTGGCTTCATAAAGGGTTTTTATATAGCTTTTTTTCTTAAACTCAGGTAAATCATTTATATTTTCAGGCTTACCAAGCACAGCAAGCTCCTTAGCTAAATCCTCTGCCTGTTTTTTGATTGCCTGAAACTCAGCCACAAGCTCTTTATATTTTTCATAAAGCTTAGGCTCAAGCCCTGTTTTAATATCAGTTTGGGTACCAAGAGGGGAGCCCAGTATATTAGCCGTAATAGCCTCTTTACAAAATACTGTGCCGCCAACTAAAACCCCTTTCCCCGAAAGTTCAATACGTCCATTACATCGTACATCGCTATGCATTATCCCTGTTGAAGCAATATCACCGCCAACTTCCATATCAGCATCCTGTATCGACCTCGCGGAAACAGAACCGCTAACTTTTATACTAGACGTATTCATACCCAATATGCCTTTAGCGGCAACTAAATTGCCTTCACAAACAACCTCAGCCCCTTCAATAATCCCTTTCACCTCAATATTTCCAACAGCCGCAACTCTAAAGCCTTGCAATATATTCCCATTTACTACCACCGAGCCGTTAAAATCAACATTTCCGGTACTGTTATCCACATCCTGCTTTATTTCAAGAATTTCCGATATGCTGATTGAACTGCCTGATTGGACTATCTGCCCAGATCTTTCAGCCAAAAGTGTGGTCCCGTCATCTGATACTACGGTATTTTTGCCCTTAGGAAGCTTTGGAGGGGGCTTGCCTGCCTGAGGAGGAATAGAATTGCCGAATATATCCGTACCCGGCGTACCTGCAGTAGGCTCCACAAGTTTTGCTACAGCTTTACCCTCATCAATCATTTCAATAAGGTCTAAATTTCTAAAATCAACAGTCCCGTCTTCATTGACCTTAGGTGCCAAAGTCTTTTTTGCGGCATTAAAAAAGTATTCTATCTTGCCATTTTCCCCATGTATAGGCTTTGCACCGGTAGCTATAGTATATTGCTCTTCATAGCGCCTTGGCCCCTCGGATATCTGTTCTATAAATTCTTCGTCTAAACCAAAAGATAATTCGCTGTCCTCAATTATTTTTTTAACTTCATCAGCACTAAGTTCATTGCCGCCATCTTTAGGCGCAGAAAAAATTATATGCCCTTCCATCTTATCATTCGAAAAGCTGAAAACAGCCTTTTCATGCACTACAGTTATTTCCGCATTATTCTCTTCTTTACCGCTCATAATCTCATCTCCTGACTCGCATGGTTTGGGCAATACTATCTGCTTTTAAACAAAAGGCGTAATCCTAACAACTCCACTATTATTTATAAATTCTGAATCATAAATAGTATCTTTTACTAATAATACTGCATTGCCCATCTGTATCCTGACATTTTGATAAACAACTTTTGCTCTAATCACACCTTCTGCCGAGTCATTTTCGAGACGCTCCAATGCCTGCGATACTTCATTTTTTAGAGTTTTTAGCTGTCTCATATAAGCTTTTACACTATATTTCAAAATAGTGCAATGTTTCTTTTTATCATCATTCAAACGATTCTCTTTAGCCAGTTTATCAAAATAAATTATTGTTTTTAACATTTCCTCACACTCTTTTTTATGTGTCTTATATTCATCCACCCGCGCTAAATACTCCGCCAAAAGCTCATAGTCCATGCCCGCATATACCTTAGTAAAACCGTAGCCTGCCGCACCTATAATATTCGCTCTAAGACTGCGCTTTGCATAAATCTCACCACCGGCAACAGTTCCTTTAATACCGTGAAGAGTAACTACACCCTTAGATTTAACCGTAGAATGGAGTATGTCTCCTGTATGTATATTTCCACCGGCAACAACTTCCGAATTTGATACAAATTTTGCGCCTATATGCTCGCCTGCTATTATTTTTGACTGATTAACCCCTGATATACCGCCGGTGACAATTATACTGCCATCTGCTTTAATATTACCTTCGCACAACCCTCTCACTTCCACATTACCAACAGCTGCAATTGAGGAGTCGCCGTTTAAATTGCCGTTTACTATTACAGAGCCGTTAAACTTAATATTTCCAGTTTTAAGCCCTACATCCCCTTTAATTTCCATAACCTTGGTAACTTCTATGCGCCTGTCAGAAAATATTACCTGCCCGTGAGCAGATGAAACAATTTCGCTGCCGTCACTTTTCACAACCACATTTCTACCAAGGATAATTTTAGTAGGGGTTTTCCCTTTCTTAGCTTTTATAGGCTGACCGAAAACATTTGTTCCATCAACACCTTTTTTCCCCTTATGTATACG
This sequence comes from Defluviitaleaceae bacterium, assembly GCA_009779915.1. GTDB lineage: Bacteria > Bacillota > Clostridia > Lachnospirales > UBA5962 > WRBA01. The sequence continues at coordinate 25,631 of WRBA01000009.1, forward strand.
GATAAGGACCTGCCCTTCCTCAACCATTTCAACATTCTTTATATTATAATAATCGACATTTCCGTTTTCTAATATTACAGGCTTAAACTTTTCGTCACTATTATCAAAAAAAAGTTCCAATCTCCCGTCTTCTCCGGTAAGTGCCGCTTCTCCCTTGGCTACTAAATAATCTTTATCGTATTTACGATTTTTTATAATATCTTTAAGTACTGTTTTATCAATGCCGTAGACAATACCTTTATTATCAAGAAATAAGCGTATCTCCTCTTCGTTTAGAAACGTCCCATGGTTTAGAGGCTTTTTAAAGTGTAAATAAGCCATAAGCGCATCTTTACTAACTGACAGCTTAATCATCTCATTTACGTTCTTAGGAACAATATTTTCTGAAATTTTTTCCCGCCTTACACTCTTTTTACTCGTAACAAGTCTTGCTACGGCGGCTCTGTCAACATTCCTTATGCCTTTTTCTTCAATTGCCTTCCCCACAAGAACCTCTAACTCCGAAGACTTTACAGGAGAGTTATTTATGGTTAAATACACCCCATCTTCAAGTATATCTATTTTCATTATCATAAAAAACACCCCATTTCTGCTTAAAGAGTTCAAAAGTCGGCGCTTATGGGCACCGACTTATCTGAAAGATTCTATTGTACAAATATGGCTACCCAAAGCCTAATAATTAAGCATATAAAATAGATTTGTATTTACCCAGCTTGCCTTGAAGCCTTAACACCGCTTTAGAATGAATCTGAGAAATTCTTGACTCCGAAACATCCATTATGCGGCTAATTTCTTTCAAGGTAAGATCCTCGAAATAGTATAGCATTATCACTTTTTTCTCACGTTCACTAAGCTTATCTATAGCCTCAGCAAGCATTTCTTGGAGTTCTTTTTTATCGTAGGTATCTTCAGGGGTTTCCGGAGCCGTATTGTTTATACCGACAAAGGCTTCTTCATGGTTTTGTGTTAGATAATCATCAAAGGATATTAATGTAATTACAGAGGACTTTTTAATAAGATCCTTTGCATCCTCAAGGGTCATATCCAGCTTATCCGCCACTTCCTCGTCTGTAGGTTCACGCCCAAGCTCCATTTCAAGTTCGCTGTAGGCTTGCTCCAGCTGCTTGTTTTTTTGGCGCAATGTTCTTGGTATCCAGTCCATTTTACGCATAGCGTCAATTATTGCGCCTCTTATCCTAAGTGAAGCATAGGTCTCAAATTTAACGCCTTTACCATAATCAAACTTATCAATGGCATCAATAAGACCAAAAATACCGTAACCCATAAGATCCTCATACTCAATACGATGGCATATATGTACGCTCAATCGTCCGGCGACATATTTTACCAAAGGCGCATACTCTATTATAAGCTTTTCTTTTATCTCATGATCTCGAGATTTTGCGTAAGCTTTCCAAAGTTTTTCGTTTTTATCCACTAATACCACCTAAACTTATCTTATGTCTTATTAAAATATTGTTATTGTTATTTTGCTTAATCTGAGCCTATACTATTCCTCATTTTCATCTATATTATCTTCATCCAATCCATTACCTGATTCAGGAATATCACTAAAGTCCGCAAAATCCATAGGTGTATCAGGCTCTGTAGGTTCAAAAGAAATAGGTTGTTCTAAATTTGTAAAATCCGAATGGCTTTTAGATTTTTCATCTAATTCAGGTCCCTTAGTAAGTGCCGCCTCAATCTCTTCCACTTCTTCTTGCGGCTCCTCAGGCTGAGGAAATATACTTTCAAGATAAACCCTTACAATAAAACCCAAAACAAATGCTGCTATAATAACAATTACTACGCCAATTAATATAATATAAGGCGTCAACCCTATAAACAGTCCTGTAAGTATAAAGATAATCGCCGCTATTATGCTAAAATAACTCGGAAATTTTTTAAACATAGCATACCTCTGCCATATAATCTATATAGTCTTAATCCCATGGCTTATAGTTTTTATAACAAATCGCCCGTCTTCGCTGTATAGCTCAACAGTCCGACCATAAGTATCCCCTGTTTCTTTTGCGAGAAGGGGTATCCCCAATTTTCTTAAAATGGTAACTGTTGCTTCAACATTTCTATCGCCTATCCGCATAGATTCATTAGTTGAACTATGAGCAAACATCTGCGCGCCGCCGGCGATTTTAGCCTTAATATTTCTTTTCTCAGCCCCTTGAACGCACATTTTAACAATTAAATCAGTAATAGAGGTGTCTACAAATTTCATTCTATTACTATTATTTGTAAATGATGCACTATCCGGCAGCATTGCATGAGCGAGCCCTGCCACTTTGTTGATTTTGTCATAAAGAGCAATCCCAACGCAGGAGCCAAGACCTAAAGTGGTAAGTATTTCCGGGTTTTTACACACTTTTAAATCAGCCATGCCCACTATTATCATATTCGGTTTCATAAACTTAAACTCCTAAAGAAGAGAAAATTGTTTTAAATGATTCAAAATCCGGGATTAGCAAAAAGTAGCCGCTTATATCCATATCGCCGCTTTCAAAAACCGACTCAATCAAAAGAACTTTATCAGAAATTTTACCAAATTCAATAGCAGGAACACTTAAAATAGCCTGAGCCATATCAATACAAACAAGAGGTGCCGAAGGTCTGATTTTTTTCTGTATTAAGTCAGCGAAAGATGATAAATAAGCCCCTGCTAATATATTGCCAACTTCACTAAGAGCAGAAAGAACTGCTTCATCAGCACCTTCACCCGAAAAATCCATACCCGTGCCGCCAAACAGCTCAGAAACCAAGGGTTTACAACATTTCTCTTCAGTTAAAAACATCATCATACCATTAATATCCCCACTTAAGTGGACGAGTATGCCAGCAACTATGCTCTCAGCCCCGCCAACAAAGTTAGACACTTCACCAAAATCAACCAAAGAAACCTTAGGAAGACCCATACCAACCTTTTTGTTAAGTATTACAGATAAGCTTGTAACCGCATGGCTCGTACCTATACTTCCAACCTCTTTTAAAACATCCAAGTGCATTTGGTTCAAAGCGAATTTATCCATTTCGCCCACCCCTATCCTTAAGTTTGTGTTGCTTCACCGGTAGTACGCCCCATTTTACGAAGGTCTCTTTTTTGCCTCTCAAATATAAACTGTACAATTTTTTCTTGTTCCCCCGGACGTATACCTATAAAACCTACTCTATACTGGTATTTATACTTAGCTTTCGGGAAGTAATGCTTATGCAAAACCTCACCTATAGCCACTAAAACATCATCGTCCAGCTTTATTATAAGCTTGGTAATATCTTCTTCTTCCAAGTTATCATTGGATAAAAAGCATAAGCCGCCGCCGCCGACATCTTTAACGATGCCTTGGTAAACTTCCGCATCATCCGGCGCGTCCATACTCTCCCGCTCCATCTTGGAAAACTTCATAGGAAGTATGCAATCAAGCCTAAAGAAATCCCTGCGCTGCTGCTTCTCCCCTTCACCAAAAATTTTAATTATCATAAGTGCAAATCCGTTTTCTTCCTTCGAGTCCTCAATATTTCCGCTAAAACGGAAAATCCCCTTCTCTGTAAAGAATACAAACCTGTACTCATCTTCTTTCGATAATTCCACCAATTGCCCATAACTTATGGGTACATGAAGTACCATTCTGTCAATAGCCAATACGTTTTCTACTTGGCTTAAATATTTCCTTGGCCTGTCATTTTCCCTTGTCTGTTGAATTTCTACTCTGTCTCCAATTTTTATGCTCTCAGACAGCATCACAATGACCCTCCATTTCGCGTCAATTATTATTAAATTTCACAAGAAGTTTTTGCATAAACCTTTTAAATCCAAGAGTTGATATGTTGCTTCTATCTTCATCTATCAAATGCTCAACTATATGCCATGTATTTGTAGCCACAGGAGAAACCGGATACATAAGGCTTACAGGCTGCTTGTCCTTTATAGACTTAATCAAATCAGGGTCATAAGGCAAATCACCTATATGCTTAAGGGGTATGTGTAAAAACTTACCAATGGCTCTCTCCAGCTTACCAAATATTTCATCCCCTAAGGAATCGACTTTAACACAGTTTGTAACAATATTAAACTCCGGCAAGTCGTCACCTTTTTCTTTTGCTCTTTTTATAAGAGCGTATGCGCCTGTAATACTTTCCGCTTGGGGAGTAATTACTAAAATTACCTCATTACTTGCGCTGACAAAATCCACAATCTGATTTTGCATACCTGCACCAGTATCTATTAGTATTATATCAGAAATATCATCTAATAGGGCAAGTTTTTCCGTAAAGCGCGAAATTTGTCGGTCATATTCGGCAGGGTTTAACTTTTGTTTATCCCCTGCCCCGGATAGCTTAAAAAAGCCTGCCCCGCCGGATATTAACCGTATACCGCCTGGACCGTCAACAATTATTTCGCTTATTTCTTTATTGCCTTCAACAACATCTTTAAGACTGTATTTAGGCTCAATGCCTAATAATTTTGTTGTATTGATATGTTTATAGTCTCCATCTATAACTATACATCTTTTGCCGGCTTTAATAAACTGTATGGCAAGATTAATTGCTAAATTGCTTTTACCCACTCCACTTTTACCGGCAGATATAGTTATTACCCTTGCAAGTGACGCCTCGCCGGCCGGAGTTTTCTCCCCATCTGATTGCCTATTATTCATCAAAGCCCGAAGGTTATTGGCTTGATCCGTCATATAACGCCCTCCATCCCCAGAAGTGCCTTAGCCACCTTCTCAGGCTTCATTTTTTCAATGTCGTCGGGGACGTTTTGACCTGTAGTTAAATAATCAACCTTAATACCTGTTTTGTAGCAAATATTGAGTATAGAGCCATAGCTTGAGGTTTCATCAAGCTTTGTAAGGATAAGCCTAAAATCACACATTTCCGAAAATTTTTCAATTATATCCAGCATATCCTCATATTTTGAAGTCATACTCAGTACAAGATATTTCTCCATATTAATATGGGACACGGAAGCGATAATCCGTCTAAGCTCGTCAAAATTTTCCCAATTTTTATGAGATCTGCCGGCCGTATCAACAATAATTATATCGTGTAAACTAAGCATACTGTCAAGCTTGCCTACAAGCTCCTCCGGCTCATACACTATGCCTACTTCGATACCTAATATATCCGCATAAGTTTTTAGCTGATCCACAGCGGCAATCCTATAAGTATCCGCTGTAATGAGCCCCACGCTATAATTATCCTGCAAAATAAAATTTGAGGAAAGTTTCGCAATTGTCGTAGTCTTTCCAACACCTGTAGGTCCCATTAACATAACTGTCCTGCATTTGCCCTGGGATTTAGACGCCTTAGGTATATCATCCGAGGATTTGGATAATATACTCAGTATTTTATTATACACTAACCTAACCGCAAGATTAATATTACTGTCAATCTCGTCACCCATGCCACCTATTTCGTTAAGTATTTCCATAGCTATTTCCGGCATAACATCTTGTGAGGCTAGGGTGTCATAAAAAATTTGCATAAGCCTGTTGTCAAAAACCCGTTCTTCTTTTCTATGTTTAAACGAGTCCACCGAAAGCTTTTTAGTCATTGACTTAAGCTCATTTTCGAGGTTTTCTATACGCATTTGCTGCTCAGATATTTTCTTGTTTTTTGCCATTTGGTCAAACAAAAGCTTGTCCCGCTCAAAAGCCATGTCATTACTTTGGGCAAATGTTTCTCTTTCCTTGTTTACTTCAGGGGCTTTTGCATCAGCCTTACCCTCATCAACATCGTAAGCCGCAGTAACTTCCACTCTGGTGCTTTTAAAAAACTGAAAAACACCTACGGGCTTCACTTTTCTAACACTTAATATGAGAGCTGACGCTCCAAGCTCTTCCCGTACTTTTTCGATAGCTTCCTCTTCACTTCTACCCTCAAACCTCTTTAGTTTCATATATTGCTCCCCTAGCTAAATATCGGACAATCTTGGCGGCTATTTTGCCGTATAACTTCGTCAGTGCCTCCTAGTATACTCCTTCCAGTATGCGTTGTCGTCACTTCCTTGCTCTCCGCCAAAATATCTCGCCAATACTAGTCCAATATTTAGTCAGTGGAGCAATATTACAAGCTCACCATCCCTATGGATTGAATATCTGTTGTAGGCTCTAATTCATTATAACTCAAAACCACTAAATCGGGAATAGTTTGTTCAACCAAACGTTTAAAATAAATCCTAACTATAGGTGAAGTCAGTATTATAGGCTGCAAACCCATGGAAGTCAGTTTCTGAACCTGGCTTTGCAAACTTTCAAAAATCTTTTGAGTGGTAGATGGGTCAAGAGCTATATAAGACCCCTGCTCCGTATTTTGCACATTACTCATTATAGCCTGCTCAAGCTCCGGATCGAGGGTAATAACCGTATTCATCTCATTATCAAAGAATTTTTGTGAAATAGCACGTCTTAGAGCCTGCCTTGAATATTCCGTCAAAAGATCTATATCTCTTGTTATGGTAGCATAATCAGCAAGTGTTTCTAAAATCGTTACCAAATCACGGATAGATATACCTTCTTTCAAAAGATTAGCAAGGACTTTCTGAACATCACCTACAGACATAAGCTTAGGAACCAGCTCATCAACAAGCACAGGGTTGGTTTCTTTTATATTATCAACAAGCATCTGCACATCTTGCCTTGAGAGAAGCTCATGAAGATTGTCCCTTATAATTTCAGTTAAATGTGTTGCGATTATAGCAGGTGAGTCGACAACAGTATAGCCTAATGCCTCCGCCCGCTCACGCTGGGACTCGCTAACCCAAAGGGCTGGGAGTCCTAAATAAGGCTCCACTGTTTCAATGCCGTCTATTTCTTCTTCTACATAGCCCGGATTCATTGCCATGTAATGGTCGAAAAGTATATCACCGCCGGCAACTTCCACCCCTTTTATCATAATTTTATACTCATTAGGTGAAAGCTTTATATCGTCCCTTAGGCGGATAATAGGCACAACAGCCCCAAGCTCTAAGGCAATTTGCCGCCTTATCATAACAATACGATCCATTAAGTCCCCGCCTTGGCTGGAGTCAACCAAAGGTATAAGACCATATCCGAAAACTAAAAGTATAGAGTCAACATTTAACAAAGAAAAAGCATTCTCAGGTCTCCTGACTTCTTCCGCATCCTCTTCTTCTGCCATATAGACCTCTTCACTAATTGCGGTAACCTTGTTCCGGCGGTCCATATAAATCCCTGCACCGGCAAGTACAAAGCCAAAAGGTACAAAGAAATGAGCCGGCATTGGTGTAAACAAACCAAAAAATACCATAACGCCGCCGCAAAGTAAAAGTGCCAGAGGCTGGCTAAAAAGCTGGGTACTAAGAGCCACCGATATATCTTTATCACTATTAGCTTTTGTAACAAGAATACCGGTTGCCGCCGATACCATCAAAGCAGGGATTTGGGACACAAGCCCATCCCCTATAGTCATTATGGAATAAACTTGAGCAGCATCCCCAAGAGGCATACCAACGCCATTATTGTTCATCCCTGTAACACCCATTATTATACCGCCTGCAAGATTTACACATGTAATTACAATACTTGCTATAGCGTCGTTTTTTACAAATTTACTGGCACCGTCCATTGCGCCGTAGAAATTAGATTCATCCTGTATTTTTTTACGGCGAGCTCTCGCCTCATTCTCATCAATAATACCGGAGTTTAAGTCGGCGTCAATAGCCATTTGCTTACCGGGCATAGCATCAAGTGTGAAGCGTGCTGTTACCTCCGATACCCTTTCGGAACCTTTTGCAACAACCAAGAAGTTTACAAATACCAATACGAAAAACATTATAATACCCAGTACAATATTATCACCGGCAACAAATTCGCCAAAAGCCCTAATAACTTCCCCTGCATAGCCTTCCCCAAGTATAAGTCTCATAGCCGCAAGGTTTAAGCTTACCCTAAATAATGTTGTAATCAAAAGTAAAGTCGGGAAAAAGGACATTTCAAGGGCATCTTTTGAAAAAAGCGCGTCCAAAAGAATAATCACTGAAATGCCCATGCTTATCATGAGCAGAAAATCCATAACCACTGTACTTATCGGCACTATAAAAACGGCTACAATAACCACTACCATAATACCTAATGCCACGTCACGAAGTTTCAATGCTCTGCCCTCCTAATTAAAACAAATTTTAAGATTCCACTTAAATCCTCTTTCCCAGTAAGCGGAAGGATCCGGGAAACAAAGAGTTTCCCATCTTTAATCCGCAACCCGTGCAAAGCCCTAGTGAGGGAAATCGGCGACCGCAAGCCGCAAGGCTTGTAGCCGATTCTTACCGAGCGTAAACTCATAAAAATGGCACTGCCATTTTTATGAAATTTTACACTGCGTTTTTAAATTTATATATATATGCAAGTATTTCCGCAACAGCCTGATACAATTCAGGCGGAATTTCGCGCCCTACATCAACAGTGGCATAGAGAGCCCTTGCAAGCTGCTTATTTTCAACCACTTGCACATTATTCTCTATTGCCTTTTCCTTAATCTTTTTAGCAAGGAAGTCTGCGCCTTTAGCCGTTACAATAGGAGCCGAGCCCCCTTCCCTGTCGTATTTAACCGCCACCGCAAAATGGGTCGGGTTTGTTATTACAACATCCGCCTCAGGAACTGCCTGCATCATACGGCGCATGGAAGCTTCCTGCATTTTTTGCCTTATTTTGCCTTTAATATGAGGGTCACCCTCCGTTTGTTTGTATTCTTGCTTTATTTCATATTTTGTCATTCGCATTTCTTTTTCGTTTTTATATCTTTGGTAAGCGTAATCAATAGCCGCTACAGCTATAAACCAAATGCCAACAGTCATCCCCAGTCTAACAATCAAATTGCCTATATGGCGAACACTTTCCATTACAGTCAGGTTTAAAAGACCGGGCAATTCACTGATTTCACCTGAAAGCACTGTATAGATAACCAAGCCGATTATTATCATTTTCAACAATGATTTAATAAAATTCATAATAGATTGAAATGAAAACATTCGCTTAAGACCGCTAATAGGATTTAGTTTATTAAATTTTAACTTCATTTTTTTGCTGGAAGGATTCCATCCAACCTGGGCGTAGCCGCTTAAAAAGCCCACCAGCATAGCTATTAGCATCAAAGGCAGCGCAAGAAGTACACCTCTTACAAGCATCCCCCCTACAAATGAGCCGGCATAACGGGTATCCATCATATTAGGCACGGATGTTTCAGCCATAAGAAATGCATTAAAAAACAACGCTTGTAAATTGCTGTACATAAATGGTGCCAACATAGTAAGCGCTGAAAATACTATAATATATGTGAAAGCCGTGGCAATTTCAGGACTTAGTGCCACTTGCCCTTCATCCCTGGCTTGCTTGCGCTTTTTTGGGGTAGCATCTTCGGTTTTTTCGCCGCCGGGTCCATCCTTTGCAAAAAAAGATAGATTCATTTTCATTAGTAAAGGCGGCAAGTTTTTATCTATCTTTTCTATCATGGTGCAAGCCCTCCCATTATATTGAAAAGAGCGTCTAATGACCTTGCTTCAATAAACTCATAAACATGGGCAAAGGCAGGAATTACAGCGTAAAGTATAAGCATCCCCACTGCCATTTTAATCGGTATACCAACCACAAACACATTCATTTGAGGAGCGGCTTTTACCAAAAAACCCATAGAAACGTCAATCAAAAGCACTGTACCTACTATAGGCATGGCAAGCTGCACCCCAAGTACAAAATATTGCACAAATAATGTAAGAATATAATGGGCAAGGAATTCATTGTTCAAAATTTGTGCTTGTCCTACAGGAAGAAATTCAAAGCTCCTATAAATAGCGGCTATGAAATAATTAAAGCCGCCGGATCGTATCAAAAGCAAAATCGTCATAATATTTAATAGATTACCTGTAATCGGTACCTGTATTTGTGCCACAGGGTCAAGAACACTAACCATTGCAAAGCCCATTTGATGGTCTATCATCTGACCGGCAAGATACATTAAAGTAAACACTATATATACTACAAAACTCATTGAAAAGCCTACAAAAAACTCCCTTATCATAAGAACAGTAAGCCCCACAATTGAATCTTGATAATAAACAGCATTGACAACCCCGGATGTAAAAATAATATAAGCAAGAGGCACTATAAACATTATCCTGACAAGCATAGGCACCGTTGTACCGGAAAACAGCGGTACCATCATGAAAAAGCCTATAAGCCTTACCATAATTATTAAAAGTACATCAATATTATTAAATGCGTATAAAAAAATTAATGGAATTTCCATATTTGGGCTGCTTCCTTATTAGGTTAAAAATGTTGGTATTAAGCCTAAAGTGCTGATAAAAAAGTTTTGCAATGTAGTTAGCATATAATGCCCGAATATTATAAGAGCCAAAAGAACAGCAATTATTTTAGGCACAAATGCAAGAGTTGCTTCCTGTATAGATGTTATAGTTTGGAGCATACTGGCAATAATACCCACTGTAAGCCCCATAATAAGGGGCGGCGCACCAACAATAATAACCGTTAAAACCGCACTTCTAATAATATCCACCGTAGCATCTGCGGTTATCAATTGCCATCCCCCCTCTCGGTCACCTAAATGTCCGTACTAATATTTCGATTACATAGCTCCAGCCATCCACCAGTACAAAAAGCAAAATTTTAAAAGGAAGGCTTATCATGGCGGGAGGCAGCATCATCATACCCATAGCCATAAGCACCGAAGCCACCACCATATCTATAACTATAAAGGGGACAAAAATCATAAACCCAAATATAAACCCCTTGGTTATCTCACCCAAAATAAACGCAGGTATAAGTACCCTGTTAGGAACCTCCGCACGGGTTGCAAGTTCGTCTATCCCTGCAAGATTCGCAAAAAGAGCCACATCCCTAGGCTCAGCTTGATCGAACATAAAGTCCCTAATCGGACCCATTGCTATATCCAAAAACTCGCTTTGGCTTATTTCCCCTGCGGAATATGGCACTATAGCCGTTTCATTAACTTCCGAAAAAATAGGACCCATAATAAACAATGTTAAGAACAAAGCAAGCCCTACCAAAACCTGGTTAGGAGGCATTTGCTGTGTACCTAAGGCCGAACGGACAAAATGCAAAATTATGATGATCCTAGTAAAGCTGGTCATCATTATAAGCAAAGAGGGTGCGAGTGAAATTACTGTTAAAAGAAATAAAAGCTGCACTGCACTGGAGGCAGAACCCTCTCCATCCTCTGTAGGTCCGCCTATTGCAATGTTAATATTTGGAAGCGGTATAATGTCATCAGCAGCGATGGCATATACCGTTTCTATATGTGAAAAGACAAAAAGTGATATAATCAGTATAAAAAATGCCTTTTTAAGCCCGGACATAAGCATCTATCCTTTGTTTTAACGCTACTTAGTTAATTAAAACCAGTTAATTAAGAATCAGAATTACTATCAGAGTCTATATCATTTTTTTTCTTAAGAATACGACTTAGATAATTATCAAAAGATGGAAGTTCATAACCCGAATCCTGCTCTATATTTTCAATATCCGCTTCTGAAAGCTCACAAAGAAACGTTATCCTATCTTTGGTAATCCCTAAAAGGACATATTTCTTCCCTGCTTTAACCAGATGGATACCGTTTTGAAAGCCAAGACCTATGCTATCCATAAGCTTTAGATTATTACTTCCCCGCCTCATATACTTGGCTCCGGCAACAAATCTCGTCACAAAAACAGCCAATATGATAACTCCAATGAGTACAATGAGTATGAAAAAAAGCTGGGCTATCATTTCTGCTGTAGTCCAGCTGTTTGCGCTCAATAAAAGCATAGCTCCCCTTCTTTATCCTATGACTTTCTGGACAGCTTCCAAAACTCTGGTTGCCTGGAAAGGTTTAACAATAAAATCTCTGGCACCTGCTTGAATGCTTTCGATAACCATCGATTGCTGCCCCATAGCTGAACACATTATTATAATTGCGCTCGAATCCACTGCTTTAATACCTTTAGCAGCTTCAATACCATCCATTTCAGGCATGGTTATATCAAGTATAGTTAAATCTGGCTTAAGCTCTTTATACTTTTCTATTGCCTTTACGCCGTTTTCGGCTTCTCCGACTATATTATATCCGCTCTTTGTCAAAATATCCTTTAGCATCATTCGCATAAAAGCAGCATCATCAACTAAAAGAATTGTTTTGTCCAGCATCAACATTCACTCCCTAATTATAATTAAACAAATATATTTAAAAAATTTTATTGTGTGTCAGCTCTAAATCCTAAGTTCAGGGCTTATTATACTTGTCACTCTTATTGCAAAATTCTCATCTATTACAACAACTTCGCCTTTTGCGACATATTTGCCGTTCACCAAAATATCTATAGGCTCACCGGCTAATTTATCAAGCTCTATTATTGTACCCGGAGAAAATTCAAGTATTTCTTTTATTTTTTTAGAGGTTTTACCCAATTCCACACTCACATCCAAAGGTACATCCATGAGTATTCCAATATTTTCTTTTTGCTGCGAAACATTGCCATAGTCAAAGTCCTGAAATTGGACAGGCTGTGCATTGACATTGGGTGCCATACGTGGCGGCGCTTGCTGCATCATAGGTGCACCTGCCTCCTTATATTGTATTTCCGGCTGTGGTGCCGGAGCGGTGTTTTTCGGAGTACTAGGAGTTGGCTGTGATAGTTCAAGAATCGGTTCATCAAAAGAGGACTCGCTAGGTTCCGAAGGCTCGCCCTGCTCCTCGTCAAACCCTGCTGCTGAATCTCCAGCAATTTTTTGAGCCATTTGTATGGCAAAATTTATAGGTATAGCCTGCATTATCTGACTATCTATCAAATCTCCAACTGTCATATTAAAAGCTATAGTCACCAACTGTTTATCGGATTCCGTAGCTAAAAGCTCACTAAAAAAGTCCTCATCCGAAAAATCGAGCTGATAAGCTCTTGGTGTAGCTATGTCAATCTTTTCACCTATCATAGTCGCTAAGGATGTACAGGATGAGCCTATCATCTGGTTCATCGCTTCGCTTATGGCACTTAAATCAAGTTCGGTTAATTCGGCGTCTTCATCTATGCCAATCCCCTCACCGCCCATCATCAGACTTGAAATAACTTTAACATCCCTATTTACAAGTATAAGTAAATTAGCACCTTTAAGCCCTACCGTGTAGCCTATCTGAACACCTACACAAGGTCTTGAGTACCTGTCGGAAACCTCTTTCCATGTAGCAATATTAACTACAGGTGTTGTAATATTGACTTTTCTATTAAGCAAGGCCGACAAAGTCGTTGCAGCCGTACCCATAGCTATATTTCCAACTTCACCCAATATATCTTTTTGCTCAGATGTGAGAAGCTCATCTTGAGATGAGGTATTATCGTCCCCTTGACTCTCTTGCCCCCCAAGGAGAGCGTTTATTTCATCCTGGGAAAGCATATCACCCATAATGCTATTCCCTCCTTCCAACCAAAGAAGTTATTTGAATGGCGTTGCGCCCATGACTAATACCGGGCTTAGCTTTAAACTTCAAAAGCTCGCCTATTTTAACGCTTAAATCAGAATTAACAAAGGAGTCAAGCATTATAATGTCTCCTTCTGCTAAATTCACAAACTCGCCAACACTAATCCGTGTTTGTCCGATAATTGCGCTAACGTCTACATCTGTAATTTCAAGTTTTTCTTCAAGCTGCTTTACATGAACTTCATTATCTTCGTCCTTTTTGTTCTTTTTAGATCCATACCAATTAGCCGCATTAATCTGCTGGGCTATAGGTTCTATCGTAATGTAGGGTATACAGAAGTTAAAGAACCCTTGTACACCGCCAACATTCATATCCAAAGTAATAAGTGCGGTAAGTTCATTAGGAGGCATAATTTGGGCAAATTGAACATTCGTTTCAAGCATATCAAGCTTTGGTTGTATTTGAGCGACATTTTCCCATGTTTCCGGCATAAGCTTGAGTATTTGAATAAATACGCGCTCCAGAAGAACTTTTTCAATTTCAGACAAATCCCTGGTTTCACTCATCGGATAACCAGGACCGCCTAAAACTCTATCTATAATAGCATAACCGATATTCGTCGATAGTTCAAGTATAATTGAGCCTTTGAAAGGTTCAAAATCAACAATCCCTAAAATAGCGGGGTTAGATAGGGAATTAGTAAAGTTGTTATAAGTTATTTGCTCGCTGTTTACAACCTCAGCTTGGACAGATGTTCTCAAATATCCGGTTAAAAATGAGGTTAAAAACCTTGAATAATTATCAAATATAATTTCAAGAGTGCGAAGCTGCTCCTTGCTGAATTTAGACGGATTCGCAAAGTCGTATACTTTAACATCTTTTTTAGGCATTTCCTCGGCGGCTACTATATCCTCGGAATCACCACTTGATAATGCATTTAGCAAGGCATCAATTTCACTTTGCGATAAAATATCTCCCACTGTTATATCACCCGCTTTTCTTCGTGCTGTCTGTCTGCTTTCTTCGCTGTCACTTCGGACTTGCCTGTCCTAAATTTGATTCAGTAACTCGCAATCTCAAAGTCTCTCAGTACTTTTGCCTTCGGCAAAAGCCGCCCTTTGAGCGTCCGGACTTCTTTCCGGTACCTATTATATAATCAGGGTAGAAACATCTCACTTTGTTCAATGTTTCTTCTTTATATACACATTATACACTATTCCCAACTCCCTGTATATTAATTTTAACAGGAAATATTGGCAAAAATAATTTACATAAAATAGATATCCCAAAAGAATACATTATGGATAATATTTGTCCTAAACTCAGATTGAAGTCTTTGTATTATCCCTTCTTTAAGTATATCCTGATTCACACTGCCTGAAATTTGATCTATCCTTTTATTGGAAACTACATAATTTACAGCATCTCTTATAATAGCTTCAGAACCGGCTATTAGCTCAATAAGATCCGCATCAGCCCGGTCTCTGGTGTCCAGTGCTATGGATACATTTATATTTACCGCATGGGGCGTGCCGTCAGGGCTTGGTAATAAATTAATAGTCATAGGCGAAGTTAAGTTAATCAGCCTAGAGTCTACAAAATCCACGCCGCCGGGATCAGCCATTATAGTGGTAGAAGGCTCCTGAGGCGAAGTAATCATATTTAATGCCATTATCGCAACGCCAACCACCGTAGCCAGTAAAACCACCAGCAGAAATATTATCACAAACATAAATTTCTTGTTTTTTTCCACTTATAACACGCTCCCTCAAACTAAGATTACTATAGTGAGTCGCTTTTGACTCAAAGGACTATATTACGGAATACTATACATAGCTCTTGCAATATTCGTAGCCGGATTTACATTCATTATTCTCATTTCAACACGCCTATTTGCCTGTCTGCCTTCAGGGGTGGCATTGTCTGCTATCGGTCTGTACTCACTTAAGCCTATAGCTCCAACACTGGTCGGATTCATCCCTCTTGCATTTACAAAATAACGCCAAACCTCCGCCGACCTGGCTTGTGAAAGGTCTAAATTATCTCTAAACCTTGCTGTGCTTATAGGCACATTATCAGTATGCCCTTCTATCATAACTTCAATATCATCAAGACCTGCCAATTGGTTTGCTATTGCATCAAGTGCTTCAAGTGCCTCAGGTCTTAAGTCCGCCCGTCCGCTGTCAAACAAAACGCCATCTGCAAACCTAAGGAGCACATAATTCTCCCCTTCTTGCACAATTACCGCTTCGTTTAAATTTCTATCGGCAAAATAAGTCCTAAACTCCGATGCCATATTACTAAGTTCTTCCTGCCGTCTGTGGGCATTTGCTTCTCTTTCTTCGTCACTGGCTACAAGAGTGGCTACAGGCATATTGGTAATGCCGTTGCCTATAAGGTTGTTTATTCCCTCGCCAAAATTAGTGGAAACTTGAGGAACCCGCCTTGCACCGCCGCCACCGCCGCCGCGCATAGCTTGTGCCATGGCTTCAACCCTTGCCGCGTCTACCTCTGAAAAAGCAAACATCATAACAAACAAAGCGAATAGCAGTGTAACCAAGTCAGCATATGTTGCCATCCAAGCCGGAGAACCGCCGCCGCCATCGCCACCATTCTGCTTTTTCCTAGCCATTACTCACCGCCTCCTCTACTGTCATCATCTCCGCCAATTTTAGAGCGCAGAGCCGGTGAGAAGAAGGATTTAAGCTTTTCTTCTATTATCCTTGGGTTTTCCCCAGCTTGAATAGAGAGTATACCTTCAACAAAAACTTCTTTTATAAGCATTTCTTCAGAGTTTTTAACATTAAGCTTGTTAGCGATTGGCGTACATATGTAGTTCGCTACAATAACACCGTAAAGCGTTGTTATAAGTGCCATCGCCATCATAGGACCCAAAGTATCCGGGTCCAGATCCTGAAGCATGAGTATAAGACCAATAGTTGTACCCATCATACCCCAAGCAGGAGCAAATGAGGCAAATTTATCCCAAACCTCTTTTGAGGCACCATGACGTGCTTCGATATAAGTTATTTCCGTATCCAAAATAGAGCGTACTAAGTCAGGGTCGGTACCGTCAACTATAAGCATTATACCCTTTTGAAGGAATTTGTTCTCCATACTTTGAGCTTTTTCCTCTAAAGAGAGTATCCCTTCACGTCTTGCAAGATTAGCAAGTCCAATTATTTCATTGATTGCACTTGCCGGGTCGCTATTCGATACTTGAAATATAAGTTTTGCACTTTTTAGCCCTGCAACAAATTGAGGCATGGGAAAGCCTATCATTAACGACGCCAAAGAACCACCCACAACAAGAGCAACCGAAGCAGGGTCGACGAAGGCAAGCATGAGACTTGCATCCCCGCTCGCACTCAAAAGTATAGTTACTAAAAGCATTACCAGACCAACAACTAAGCCAATAATAGAACCGAGTTCCAAGAAAATGACCTCCTCTTATTACAAGTCAACTATATGAATTTTCCTTTTATATGCAATTACTTTTTCCATTATGTCATCTATGGACTCCTTGGCAATAACCTTCCTGCCGGTAGTCATAGTAATTGTCGTATCAGGGGTTGATTCTATGCATTCTATCAAATCACAATTAATAATAAATTCCCGATCATTTAATCTGGTTACGTTTATCATATCTACATCCCCTCCTTGGTTATAAGCACTAAAGCGATACTTTTCGTTGAAAGCTGCATCACTTTGTGCTACAGCTTTCAACGATATTACTGTTGGTATGAATTAAAAGTTCCGGCACTATGCTTGAAACTTTTAATTATCCTCCCAATAACGATAGTCCGTCATTGCAAGCCCAAAGCGCATTGGGTCACAATCTAATCATTACTATCTTCTAAGATTTACAAGCTCCTGTAACATCTCATCAGAGGTGCTTATAAGACGGCTGGATGCCTGGAAACCCCTTTGGGTGGTAATCATTTCGGTAAATTCAGAGGAAAGATCCACATTACTCATTTCCAAAACGCCGCCCATCATATTGCCTGTTATCTCTCCTGTGCCGTTAAATTCGCCGGAGTTAGGTGAGGTAACGAAAAGATTGCCGCCAGCGGATTCAAGCCCGGCTGGATTTCTAAATCTCGCAATAGGTATTTGACCTAAAATCGCCATTTCACCGTTAGAGTAACGACCTGTAATAATACCGTCAGAGCCTACAGATATACCTTCCAAAATTCCTGGGGCATTGCCATCTCTTGTGTCAAAGCCTGCACTTGTTGTAGTGGAACCGAATTGATTAAGAAATTGGAAATCGAATGTAAAATCTCCGGTACCGCCTAAGCCTATTGTAAAAGGCGGGAAAGCTACAGGTGTACCGTAAGGGGGAGCCGCAAGTACAGGACCGCTAACAACAGGGCCCGGTCCTAAATCCATATTTATAGTAACCGCACCATCAGCTAAATCTCCGCCCCCTGCTATAATCCTACCATTTGTATCAAAAAGAACTTCTATAGGTGCCTGTGGATCCAAGTTAAGCCTTACGGAGTTGGCACCTCTCTGACCATTAAGATAAGCAACATCACCGAAAGTTACTTCCCATTCAGCTGCGGCAATAGCTGGTGGTCCGGCATAAGTTGTATTGCCTACATACGTAAATGTAACATCTTTAACCCATCTATTTCCTAAACTGTCAAAGAAAGATTTAGAAGCTGTATGAGAACCGCCGCTTGCTACTATAGCCGCTTGGTTTAAATTACCTTCAACTCTTATTTGTGTACTTGCTGAAGGAGGGGCTTGCTCTTTATCTCCTCCAAGGAATATTGGCTGAACTAAATCCCTTTGGATACCCCATCCGCCGGGTGCATTAGGATCAGGTATTCTATCCCAGCCCATAACACGCATACCGTTCATATGAAGCCAACCGGACTCATCAACTTCAAAATTTCCCGCTCTGGTAAAGAATGTACCTGTAGCGTCACCTACTATGAAAAATCCGTCGCCGTTAAGCATCAGGTCAAGTCCTCTGTCAGTCCTTTGGGCTGCACCTGTATTCATATTTCTATCTATACTTGCAACATTAACACCAAGACCGATTTGCATTGGGTTTGTACCCCCTCTGCCTGTAGCTTCATTAGCTCTCGAAGCTCCTTGAACAGTTTGGCTGAAAACATCATTAAATGTAACTCTACTGGATTTAAAACCTACTGTATTAACATTCGAAATATTGTGTGCAATAACGTCCATTTTTGTCTGGTGGGTTCTAAGACCTGATACACCAGAAAACATTGATCTCATCATAACAAATATCCTCCTAAAGTACGGTGCCGCCTGCCCCGTCCATCAATCAGGGGCAGGTTAACTTCCTTAAAAAGGTCCGGCTAAACTATTACAGCACCATCTATATTTGTAAATATATTTTTGTTAGTTTGATTTATGGCTGTTATAACCGTTTTTGACGGTACATTCACTAACAACGCCAAATCATCAACTAAAACCAGTGAATCTTTTATACCTTTTTGCCCTGCATCTAAAATGCCGGACTCCACACGCTTAAGCTGATCTTCTGATAAGCTTATAGCTCTTGTACTAAGCCTAACTGCCGCATGTTTTGAAAATTGAAGAGAATTTATTTCCGACAACTTATCTTTAAGTACCGAGTTGAAGCTGGAACCTTGCTCTACCTGGGATTTTTCCGGTCTTTTGTTATAAGCGTTCCCTTCAATAGGCTTTTGGCTTATTTTAGCTGCGTTTTTAATTAAATCATTGTATCCACTCATATTCTACACCAACCGTTTCATCTCTCCTTAATTTTAGTCATTTCCTTGATGCCGTTTTTCGTTTTAAGGCGTATCATCATCACTTGAAGGAGTAGTAATCCTTGCAAAATCCGTAAAGCTGACTCTCTCTGCGTCTGTACCTGTGCCTACTACCAAGTATACCCTGCCAGCGTTAATTTCAATCGCTGAAACTGTACCTGATACAGTGCCGTGAGTAATATTCTGACCTTCTTGCCTTAATGCGTCACTTAAATGAGCTATGGAGTTAAGCGGAATCGTCCTGTTATCTGATATAACAATCTGAGGTTCCCCTAAAACAAAGCTGATTCCAACTATAGGAGTAACGCCAAAGTCCTCTGTAGTAATATTTCTATTTATTATAATATTGCCGTCAGCTATACCTGTAACATTCGCAGGGAAAACATCTCTGTTGCCTACAACAAGTACAGGAGAGCCGTTTTCAAATTTAATATGACTTACTCTTCCTTCAACATAGTCAATTGGAGTGCCGTCAGAGTCAAAAACAACGCTTTGAACCCATCTGCCTACAAGACTAAGACTTTGCTGTGTCAGTATAGAAGCGTGGATTTGGTTTAATCTTACATCAAACACTTCCTCAACATCTGCTACTGCCATTTCCCTGCCGCCCACTACAAGGCGAGGCTCACCGTTTCTCATAACCACATGGCTTACTTCACCGCCGATTTGCTCAAACTGACCTGAAGCATGGTTAAATGTCGTACCTATTACAACCTTGCCTACCATAGAGAAAGCTTGACCCTGAGTCATAGTGGCGTTTAAGTTTTGCATCTGCTCTAAAGCTGAGAATTGCGCCATTTGAGCTATAAAATCCCTATCGTCCATTGGGTCTAACGGGTTTTGATGCTGAAGCTGGGTCACAAGAAGCCTGAGGAATGCATCTCTGTCCAAGTCAGAATTTGCCTGCCTTCCGGGAACGATATTATTAGTTTGTGTGCCCCTTATGTAATCAGTCCACAAACCTGACATATTTGAATTATTGCTCATTTGTTTTCCTCATTTCTTTAAGCTTTGATGTTTAACGTGTTATTATAAACTTCCTGCTCGTCAACCTCTGCAAGTTCACCGTTTTCCAGCGAGGCTAAAATATTAGCAATCCTGCCTTGAGACTTTGAGCGCTCTTTTAAAAACTCATTCATATGCTGCTCGGAATTGCCTGTTGATACACTTACGGAAAGCTCTGCTACATTAACGCCCTGCTCTGCAAGAGTGTCTTTAAGCTGGTTAAAATTACTTTCGATAATTTCCTTAACTCTCTGGCTTTCAGCTACAAAATGAGCTGTTATAATGCCGTTTTCACTGGCTATCCTAAGAGAAACTTCACCAAGGCTTTCAGGTCTTAGGCTCATTTTAATTTCCGATACACCAGGCTTAATATCAACCTTGATTTTTTCAAAAATCTGGTCAACCACTTCTCTGTTGGCTGCAGCCTGAGGTGTTTCAGCGTTTAATGTAACCGTGTTTGTACTAACTTGAGTTTCAACTGTAGGCTGTGTCATCATATTAACTTCAACCTCAGCATTTTGGAAGAGCTCGTTTTGGTTATTACCGCCCTCACCTGTATTTGCTTCAGTTTGGGCTTGCTGCTCACCGGTTTGCACTACTTTTACATTGCTCTGTTGGTTTTCAGTCTCAAAAACAGCATTTTCCTCTTCAGCTAGCTGCAAATTAGCCATTTCCTCAAGGTTTGAAGTGTAAATTACTCCTTCTGTTTCTAAAGCCGCTGCTATAGGTGCCTCTGTCTGGATTTGTACCGGCTCTGCCGCAGTTTTTTCGTAAGCTGTGGTAAGAGCTTCGCCAATTTCCGCAAACATTTCCTTAACGCCTTCCATGCCCAAAAGTTCTATAGGACTTTCTACCTCTAAAACTTCAGAAATTACTAAAGTAACATTTTTCGTTTCCGCTAAATCCACAGGCTGCATTTGAAGGTTGTAAAGAACCACCAGAAGCTCTTCTCCTGTAATTTGCAGGACACATGCCAAATCCTCTACCAATTCTTCCTCTGCCTTGTCACTTAAAGCTGGACCTTGCGGATTTTCATTAGCAGCTTCATCAACCCTAGTGGTGCCGCTTTCCTGAGTTTTTAAGTCAGTGTCCGCAGCTCTAGTCTCATCAGCAGGTCTTGTTTCTCTGCTTTGAGCAGACCCATTGTTTTTCTGAGACTCATTATTTCTGGCATTTCTTGGCTGGTTTTGCGTTCTTTCTCTTCCAGAAACCTCATCTAGCATACGAGCAAATCCATCATCTCTGTTATTACTTGTGGCTCTCACCCCTGCAAGATCAACAGAGTTGACCGGTGCAACATTTCCTACTACTGTCATCCATCCACCTCCCTTCGATTTTGGAGACCGCTTAATGTCTCCCATCCGGCTTACTTGGCAATACACCAGATGGGAAGCATCAAACTAACTCCTATATATCAAGCATCTACCCTTTAGCTATGGTGCCGTAGGTGCCATTCTTCTTACTATTTGTTCGGCTGAGCGTAAATTCATTGTGGCTAAAATATCTGCCCTCTGCTGTGACCCCATTTGGCTTAGTATATTAACTACCAGCTCCGGCTCTGAGCGCAGTAACTGCTCAAGTATCTCCGCCGCTGAGGATTCATCCATATTTACAAAGGTACTTACAAGAGCTCTAAACTCTCTGTCGTTTTGATTTATGCCAACGATTTCTCTAAATATCTCTTCGGCATTTGCAGGTGATACATCCGCAAAAAATCTTTCAAAATTTATAGGATCCCCAAAAGCTATTTCTCTGTCAAGGACTTCTCTAAGCTCCATCACTTCCAAATGGGCAGCCTCAAACTCTTGCAAGGACGAAATTTGCGCCAAATAAGTTCTGTTTAATCCTTCAAGCCTTGTAATCTCCGTACTCAAATTATAATTATACGTCTCAAGCCTTGCAATTTCCAAAAGAAGCTCGTCTGCGCTCATAGTGTAGACGGGATCCTCCATTTCCAAAGGAGGCAAGAGATTGTTAACAATCGGTACTGTTTCTAAAATATTTCTAAGATGGTTATCTCTAAGACCAAAGGCGTTATATTGAAAAACCGCAAAACCAAAACCTGCAACCGCAACCAAAACCGCAATCAAAACTACAACGCCTATCCATCTTCTTTTTTTCGGCTCATTATGAAGCTTGTTTTTATTTCTTCCCAATTCCAAGTTTAAATCATCATCTATATTATCAATGTCATCAACGTTGTTCTGACCATTATCTATATCGGCTTCTTTATTATTTTTTTTAAGACGTGACAGTAGCCCCGGCATAAATTTCCTCCTAACAATAGCCGAACGATTGTTCAATTCTGACTATGTACCGCATGATGCATAAATATGTATTATGAAATTTTACTATATACTTTATATCCAACTACTTCGTCCGTAACTTTTTGCTCTTCACGTTTTTCATCTATTATGTACTGTTCATACTGCTTTTCTTTCAATTTTTCAAGCTTTTTCTTTTCTTTGGTGGCTTCGACAAGCTCAAGACGTTTTATTTCTAAAAACTCTTCACATTTTTTTACCTCTATTTCCTGAGTTGTAATCCTTTTATTAACTAAATCTATGTATTTGATGAGCATATCGCTTTTTATCGGGTCGATACGCTCTTTTAAGGCTTTTTGATGAGCTGATACACAGTGTTCTTTATCGTTAAACAAATCTTTAAGCTTATTTCTCTCTATTTCCAACTGTACTGCGGCTTTTCTAAATTCATTCTTCTTCTGGTCTTCGATACTTTCGTTAAGTTTAAGTATAGAATTCAATTTGAACTTGAATTTAGCCATTATCCACCGTCTCCTTAGAGGATTTAACTTACGATTTCTATAAGCTTATTAATTACGTCCTCAAAATCGAATTTTTCATGTGTGCCTTGCGATAAGAATTCCAAAATACTGCTGTGTATATCAATTGCGTAATCCACCTCAGGGTTTGACCCCTTAGTGTATGCGCCTATATTAATCAAATCTTCATTTGCCGCATAAACTGCCATGGTTTTTTTAAATTTGTTAGCCGCTTCCTTGTGTTCAGGGGCTGCAACAGCACTCATAACACGAGATACACTTGCAAGCACATCTATTGCCGGATACTGATTTCTCGCTGCTATTGCTCTATTTAGTACAATATGCCCGTCTAAAATACCCCTGGCCGTGTCCGTAACCGGTTCAGTTAAATCATCACCATCAACAAGTACTGTATATAAACCTGTGATCGAGCCAACGCTAGAACATCCGGCTCTCTCCAAAAGTTTTGGCATTACCGAGTAAACTGAAGGAGTATATCCCCTGGAAACCGGAGGTTCCCCGGTAGCTAAGCCAATTTCGCGCTGAGCCATTGCGTAACGGGTAAGTGAATCCATTAAAAACAGTACATCCTTACCCTCTTCCCTAAAGTACTCCGCTATTGAAGTGGCCACCTGAGCGGCTTTAAGTCTCTCAAGTGCCGGTCTGTCCGATGTGGCAACTACCACCACAGAGCGTCTTAACCCTTCTTCGCCTAAATCGTTTTCGATAAATTCCCTAACTTCCCTGCCGCGCTCCCCTACAAGAGCTATTACATTTATATCCGCAGATGTATTTCTTGCAATCATACCCATAAGAGTGGATTTCCCAACTCCCGAGCCTGCGAATATCCCAACCCTCTGACCTTTACCTATTGTCAAAAGTCCATCTATTGCCTTAACCCCCAATGAGAGAGACTGGCGTATCATATTTCTTTTAAGAGGATCCGGCGGAGGGTTTGTAACCGGGTAATTTTTTGAATTTTTAAGAGGACCTAAACTGTCCATAGGTTCCCCAAGCCCATCAAGCACTCTTCCCAAAATATCTTCCGATATATTTACACTAAGAGGCATGTCAGAAGCCTCAACTATAGAACCGGGTCCCACCCCTGACATATCTCCAAGTGGCATTAAAAGTATTTTACTGCCTTTAAATCCAACAACCTCAGCCGTTACAGGCTTTGAGTTGAGATTAGCTCGTATAAAGCATTGACATCCTACACTAACATCAGGTCCTTCAGATTCGATAGTAAGACCTACAACCTGAGAAACTTTGCCGTATTTTTTCACATAACTTTTTTCAAGCAGCTCATTGTATTTAGTAAAGTCTATCTGAATTGTCAAAGTATCACCTGTTTTTAAACAAATAGTTGAGATTTTTTATAAGTTCATCACATTGTTTGTCCATACTTGCATCTACCTGACCGAATTCTGTCTCTATCACACAGCCCCCTGCCGGTAATGCCAAATCTTCACTAAAATCCAAATTAGAAATCCCTTCAAAAGACGATATAATCTGGTCTTTTCTATCAAGAAGGTTCTCATAATCGTATTTTGACACCCTTACTTTAATATCAGAGCTAAGTGTTGTCTGTGAAAGCCCTGACCTAACCAATATTGCAATAACATCAGGATTTATTTCCGCTTCATCCAAGAGGAGCTTTTTAGTTAGCTTTGATACAAGCTCAATTATTTCAGGCTCTGCTGTTTTTATTGTTTCTCCTCTTTCGATATGAGCCGACTCCACAATTTCTCTGGCTTCCTGCTTCATTTGTTCAGTATCTTTAAGACCTTCGTTATATCCTTTATCGTAACCTTCTTTTCCCGAAGACTCTCTTAATGATTCAGCCTCTAAACGTGCTTTTTCCAAAATCCCTTCCGCTTCAGCCTGTGCTTTTGCGGTTATTTCAGCTGCTTCACTCTCTGCTTGCTCTATAATCTGAGCAGCTATAATATCAGGAGATATTTCTTCTTCCTCTTCCTGAGCTTGTACATCCTCATCCCCAAACTCTGTCGGAAAAAATTCTTCTGTACCCTCAGTTTCTTCCGGCAAAACTTCAGGAACTATCTGCTCCACATCAATAGTGATAATACGATCCTCGTCGATGGTGATTTGCGATGATTTATAAATCTTAGACAACTATATCATCTCCCCCGCCGCGAGCGACAATAATCTCACCGGCATCCTGAAGCCTACGGATAATAGAAACGATTTTCTGTTGAGCTTCCTCAACATCCGAGCGGCGCACAGGCCCCATAAAGTCCATATCTTCTTTTATCATAGCAGCAAGACGTTTTGACATATTTGCAAATACGAGATTTTGCACATCCTCAGTTGAGCCTTTAAGTGCTGTAGCAATCTCCTTATTGTCAATATCCTGGCGCAAAACAAGCTGAATATCTCGATTGCCAAGCGAAAGTATATCTTCGAACACGAACATTTTTTTCCTGATTTCGTCGGAAAGTTCGTAATCTTCCGCTTCCAAAGTTTCCATGATGTTTTTCTCTGTTCCCCGGTCCACAGAACCAAGAATTTCCACAACCGCGTCGATACCGCCAACAGTTGTCATACCTTCCATCATGAGAGTGGAGAGTTTCTTCTCCAAAGTCTTTTCCACTTCCTTTATAACATCAGGCGTGGTTCTGTTCATAACAGCTATACGCCTAACAACATCCGCTTGCTTTTCCTGCGGCAAATCGGCTAAAACCTGTGCCGCCTGCTGTCCTTTTAAATAAGAAAGTATAAGGGCAATAGTCTGTGGATGCTCATGCTGTATAAAGTTTAGTACCTGACCTGCTTCCGCTTTCCTTACAAAATCGAATGGGCGCACCTGCAATGAATTAGTCATCTTAGATATAATATCAAAGGCACGGGTCTCACCCAAAGCTCTTTCAAGAAGCTGCTTAGCGTATTGTATACCACCTTCTGTAATGTATTGCTGTGCAAGACATATCTGGTAAAATTCGTCTAAAACCGCCTCTTTCACATCAGGCAAAACAGTAGTTATATTAGCAATTTCCAATGTTATTTGCTCAATTTCATCCTCTTTTAAATGCTTAAAGACTTGAGCTGACTTTTCAGGTCCGAGCGTAATCAGCAAAATAGCGGCTTTTTCTTTTCCGATAAAATCCGAATATTCCCTTTTACTAGAAATACCTTCATTCGCAACTGCCATGATTTATCACTCCCAACCTTCATTAAGCCAGTTTCTAAGAAGCTGTGCAACTGCTTCCGGTCTATCTTCAACAAATTTATCAATCTGCCTTTTAATATCCGAACCTTCGTTGTAATCAATATCTTTAAGCGGCTCTCCCACTTCTTCCTCCAGCTGGGTACTAACCAAAAGATCTTCAACTGATAATTCAGGCGCAACTTCCAATACTTCCTCTGTTTGAGATCTCCTAAACAAGCTGAGGAACAATAAAGCAAGCAAGATTACTAAAAGTGCAAATACAACCAAAAGCTCCCAATTAAACGGTGTAATAACTCTAGGCTGGAAAACAGGAAGTTCAAATGCTGTGAAAGATACATTATCAATACCCGTAGCCATTGATATACTTGCTATTAAAGCCGGAGGCAGGGTGTCTGTTATATCAAGGGGTATCGACCTTCGCTCTTCCACAAACTCTGCCCAGGTTTGACCGTTTAAAAGGTCATTATCCTCCATATGAGCCTGACTGAAAGTCCGCTGTCTATATCCTATTATCGCTATGGAGCTTAATTCTGGCACTAAATCGCCAAAACTGTACCGCTCAAAAACATATTCCCATCCGTGTTCCCAATGTTCTTCCGTATGCCGTCTGTTGGCATTTGTCTCCTGAGCCTGCGCCCCTATTTGATACTGTGCGCTTGCCTGATCGTTTGAGCCAAGCCCCGGCTCACCGCCGCCCCCTGTTGACTGGGCTTGTTCCTGGCTTGTTATCCTTTGATGGAGTGCGCCTGTATTCCCATCCACATCGGTAAGTATAGGTATCCGCATCTCACTGGTTCTCTGATTCGTATTTACAACTATATTAGAAAGTACTCGCACATCATCAAAATGAGGACCGACTAACCGTTGAACCTCCATTTGTATCATATTCCGGCGGGTAAGTTCCATTTCAAAATCGCTTGTTATGGTGCTGGTCATCGGGTCAATATCGCCGGAGAACAAGGTTTGCATAAGCTGGTTGGTAACCGTAACATTTTCAACTTCGAGAGCCGGTACGGCAGAAGCCACAAGTTCCGCTATAGCCCTTGCCGAATTATGGTCGATTTGACCTACATGGTTTATAAGGACACTTGCAGTAGCCGGAGGAGCTGTTCCAAAAATTATATTACGTTCCTCAGGTATATTAAGCCAAACAGTGGCATCAGTTATACCTGCCATGCCCCTTATAGCGTTAGCAATACGGTTTTGCTCAGCCATCAGACTCATATCCCGCCTGACCGCTTCCGAAACTCCAAAGCCTACACTGTCAATATAATCCTGGAAATCGAAAAATGTTAAACCGCCCACTTCAGGATGCTCGCTAATAACAGCCCGTGCCGCAAATTCATCCCGGCTCATTACAGCTAAAGACCTGCCGCCGTCTGTTATCCTGTAGTTAATACCCGCATCATTAAGAACCGCCCTAGCCCCTGATAAAGTAGTAATATCTCTATTTGTGAACAGGTTTACCCAATCCGGTCTTAAAGTGAAATAAAGAGTCGCGCTAATAGCAAGGATTAATAAAAGACCTCCAAGACCAAGGCGCATTTTTTGCCCGCGCTCAAGCCCTCGCCATCTGTCCCCTAGATTGTCAACCAACTCGCGAATTTTATCTTGCATAGTTCTCCTCATTCTGCCTGGAATTAGCTAAGCGTAAACGCTAAATCTGCATGGAAATTATCTGCCTGTAAGCCTCGACTATCCTGCTGGTTATCTGAACAGTAAAATTGACTGCCATTTGAGCTCTTTGTTCCGCAAGTACTACAGCCAAAATATCGTCGGTTCTACCTGTTATATAATCAAGCTGAACAGAGTGCGCCTCATGCTCTAACCGACTTGTTTCGTTAAAAAGATCCATTGCCGCTTGCAATACCCCGTCAAATTCTTCTCCCGTAGTCGCCG
The DNA here is from genome assembly GCA_009779915.1 of Defluviitaleaceae bacterium. Classification (GTDB taxonomy): domain Bacteria; phylum Bacillota; class Clostridia; order Lachnospirales; family UBA5962; genus WRBA01. Next base: position 53,744 of record WRBA01000009.1, read on the forward strand.
CCTCAGAAGCCCTGCTGCGCCTTACAGTATCTACAATAGACTGCCCCTGGACTCTTTCAAAGCCTAACTGACTTAAGCCTTCTATGCTCATTTATGTAGCCTCCTCATTTAAGGGAACTTTTATTAGTATATTTACTATACTCCTGAAATTTCCAGAGTTTTGTTTATCATCGACTTAGTCGTATTAAAGGCAGTTACATTAGCTTCATAAGAACGGCTGGCCGATATCATGTTAACCATTTCAAATACCATATTTACATTAGAACGCTCAACATATCCGTCTGCATTGGCATCAGGATGATGGGGGTCGTATTCCATAGGTCCCGGTGCCCTGTTCGTAACTATTTCACTTACTCTAACACCATTTCCTGTCGAATTGCCTTGTCTGAATATTTCATTGGCTAAGACATTTCCAAAATTCTGACTAGGATTTAACTCTTCAAATATAACAGTCCGTGCCCTGTATGGACCGCCGTCAGCTGTCCTTGTAGTCGATACATTTGCTATATTAGATGAAATAACATCAAGTCTTACCCTCTGTGCCCTCATACCCGTAGCGGATATATCTAAACTATTGAAAAAAGACATTTTTTTACCTCCCTACTATACAATATTACCTCATACCCTGTAAAACAGCGTTTATCCGTCTGTAGTTGCCCATAAGGCTGTTAGCCATTACATCGTATCTTGCTGCGTTTTTGTAAAGTTCAACCATTTCCGACTCAATATCTACGTTGTTGCCGTCAACTCTGAAGCTATACCCCTCCATATTACTCACAACGCGAGGAGTAATGTTGGAAAGATTGACATTACCTGTTCTTCTTGCTCCGTCAAGCTCTCTTGCAAGAAGTTCCTCAAACACTACGGTACTTTTTGTGAAATTCGGAACATCCGCATTTGCTATATTATTGTTTATAACATTACTTCTTACAGTTGCGGCATTCATTGCCGCTCCGATTATCTTATTGTGTGAAAGCATACTGTCAAATATCATAACAATCTCCTCCAAACATCCAAAAACATATGCTATAAGTCAAATTCGTGTAAAATATATATTACTCTAATTTTACTACTTTTCAGCTAATACATAAATCTCTTTATTAATACAATTATCAAACTTCTTCGAGCTTTAACTGTCAAGTTTCGACAAATTATCTGCCGTCAAAAACAATTCTATCACACCTCGAATATCTTGGCAATATGCAATTTTTTGTCATTTTTCTTCCATTTTTAATCAGAACATATTTTCGACTTATGGTTTTCCTTTATACACTTATGTTTTGACATATTAATTTCTATCAAACATCAATACTATATAAAAATGTCACTTTCTACCTATATCTTTGCGGCAATATTTATTCTCAAATACAATATGCTCCGCATAAGCATATGCTTTGTTTGCAGCCTCTAAACTATTATCAGCCATAGCCGCAACCCCTAAAACCCTGCCTCCATTAGTTAAAAATCTTTCATTTTCTTTTTTAACACCTGCCGTAAATATAAAAATATCTTCTTTCTCTTCTATTAATGAAAGACCTTTTATTTCAAATCCTTTTTTAAACTCAGCCGGATAACCCTCACTCGCTAAAACAACACATACAGAGGCACCTTCTTTCCATCTGATATCGGCTTTATCTAAGGAACCGTCAAGACAATCTATACAAATTTTCAAAAAATCACTTTCAAGCATCGGCAGTACCACCTGAGTTTCAGGATCCCCAAGTCTTGCATTGTACTCTATAACCTTCGGTCCGTTTTTTGTAATCATAAGCCCAAAAAACAGGAAGCCTTTAAATTCCCTGTCTTCTTTTGCCATTGCGGCTACAGTTGGGGCAAATATTTCATCCATACACCTGTTTGCCATTTCTTCATCATAAATAGGGTTTGGCGCAACAGCACCCATACCTCCCGTATTTGCTCCTTTATCACCGTCAAAAGCCCTTTTATGGTCTTTGGCACTTATCATAGGCACCACAGTTTTCCCATCCACAAAACTTAAAACCGATACTTCGACACCTTCCAAATACTCTTCTACAACAATTTTTTTGCCTGAGTCACCAAATTTCGATAATTCCATAATATCTTGGACAGCCAGCCTTGACTCGGTCAAATCCCCGCATATATAAACCCCTTTACCTAAGGCTAACCCGTCAGCTTTTATTACTATAGGGAATTTTTGCTTCTCAATATAAGCATAGGCTTTATCCTTATCCTCAAAAACCTCATAAGCCGCTGTAGGTATGTTATTACGCTTCATAAAATCTTTGGAAAATTCCTTACTATACTCAATAATCGCGGCGTTTTTACGTGGACCAAATATTTTCAAACCTTTCTCCTCAAATACATCAACAACCCCTAAAGCAAGGGGATCGTCCGGTCCTACTATAGTAAAGTCGATTTTTTCATTAACCGCAAATTCCAAAAGAGCATGAATATCCGTTGCAGCTATATTTACAAGCTCAGCCAAACCTTCCATCCCCGGATTTCCGGGAGCCGCATATATCTTTGGACTTAACTTGGATTTACTGATTTTCCATACCATTGCCGATTCTCTGCCGCCGCTGCCTATAATTAAAACCTTCATTATAAATCATCCCCCACGATTACCTTACTGCCGTCTACTTTAACCAGTCCTTCAGCTATAAGCTTTATTACCTTAGCAAGCAAAACCCATTCAGCCTCTTCCATTACCCGCTTTTGAAGGCTTTCAGGGGTGTCATCCTGCTCTACCTTTACTGCCTTTTGGGCTATTATAGGTCCCGTGTCACAGCCTTCGTCCACAAAATGTACTGTAGCCCCTGTAACCCTAACCCCTGCTTTTATAACCTCTTCATGTACTTTAAGCCCATAAAACCCCTTGCCGCAAAAAGCAGGAATCAATGCGGGATGGACATTTATAATCCTATTTATGTAAGCTCGTACAAACTCCGGCTCCAACACTTTCAAAAATCCTCCAAGTACCACAAGTTCCGCACCTGATTCCCGCACCGATTGGAGTAAGGTTTTGCCGCTTTTGGTATTAATAACCTCCGTTGCAATGCCGGCTCTTTCGGCACGCTCTAAGGCATAAACCCCTGCTTTAGATGAGATAACTTTTACTATCTCACCTTTTATTTCCCCTTTACTTATAGCATCAATTACAGCCTGTAAATTTGTCCCGCCACCGGATACCAGCACCGCAATTTTCAACATATTCCCATATCATTCCCTTCCGACCGCTCATTTATAGTCAGCCATCAGCACATCAAAAAAGCCGGCTTTACCTTAGTCCCAATTCTACTGGTACCAAAAACTAAAACAGGCTCATAAATCTTAAAAAATACCTCCGCAGCAAGATTGCAATAACCTTAACAATTAATAAACATTTTCTCATATTATTTTTATAATGTCAAGAGTTTGAATTGAGTTTTTCGCAAAATCAACTGTGTACTATATGGAAATTATACCAAAATTTTAGTAAGAATTTACCCTCCGAGAGCATTAATCCTTTCATTCACATCCGGTATCCTCCAAGACTGGGGATGCCCCTCCACAACTCTACGGAAATAATGTATCGCTAAGTCTGCATCGCCTTCTTCTTCAGCCATTCTCCCTAAAAAGAAAAATATATCCCCTTCCCAATCGGCATCATCCAGTATAAAATGCAAACTCGTATTAAAAGCATCTCTGGCCGCACCAAAATTCCCAGCAGTAAAATACAGCTGCCCGTCGTTAAATAAATCCGCTGACACAGCCCTGAAAGAAATTTCTCTTATATCTTCAAATCTTCTTAAAGTACTGTCATCCATGCCTAAGGGGTTTATGGCCTCAACAATAAGTGCCGCCTGCAGCGAGTCCCCCGCGGAATGCCTAGCCCAAGCCATATCAACCTGCTGGGCTTGGTCATCGGCAGCAACTACAGCCGCAAGCACCGCTATTTCAGCTCTGGCGTCTCTAAGCTCACGCTCAAAGCGCGCGGTATCTTCTTCCGCCTGCCGCATTACCCTGTCAAGCTCATCTTCAGTGGCTGTAAGAGTGTTTGTAAGTACACTATTCACCCTGTTCGCATCAGCAACAGTCCCCGGAATATAAGTAAGAAACAAAAGTGCCAAAGTACAAATAACACCTACTACAAAGCTTAAAGCCTCCACCAAGAAAAAATTGTTGGAAACAAGCTTTCTCCTTTTAACCTCGTCTAAAAGCTTACCTGGAATAAAGGACTGAACAGCCGGCAACTCCGAATCTCTGACTTCTTTCAGGCTAATCCTTTTTTTATCGGGAAAAATCGCGTTATAATAATTTAGGGTTATAGGATTATTAATATCAAGCTCTAAAACCTTTTCGACCAATACCGACGCCATCTGCTTTTCACCTTTTATAAGATAACAAAATGTAAGCAAGTTCATAGCATCTATAAAACTCGGACACAGTTCCAAGGCTTTTTTAAGCTGTATAACCGCAAGGTCATCACTTTTTTGCTGAATATGAAAAAGTGCCGAATTATACATACTTACAGCATCATTACCATCGTCTAAAAGCCCCGGTGTCATCTGAACTATCTCAATATAGCGGACAGCAGGATTCCCTTCTTTTAAAAGGGATGCACTCATAACCCATTGCTTTAGGGCATCGGCAATTTTGCCCACTTCAAAATAGACCAGCCCTAAAAGGTTTCTGGCATAATAATTATTTTTATTAAACTGTATGCTTTTTGTAAGAGAGTCAACGCTTCCGGATAAATCGCGTATCCGCGCCAAATCAAGCCCTTTGTTGTATAAAACATCGCTTATTTTCAAAGTTTTTTCGAAAATAAGTATATCGACACCACACTCAGGGCAAACATTTCCCGACAAAAAGTTATACCCACAATTTGGACATTTCAACTAAATCTTCCCCTTACGCCTCCTACCGGAAGCCTGGTCAGTTATATACTGCAAAAGATCCATCATGTCCTTAATTTCGTCAGTCTGTATGGAGCTTTCCACATCATCTATACCAAGTATCGGTTTGTATTTGCTTATTTCTTCTTCAAAGTTTATCATAATTTCACCACAATTATAAATTTAGCTTAGAGCCTATCCCTTAATCTTTATACAAAGTATACACCTAATCGACTAAAAATTGCAATAGGCTTATTCTGTCAGCTATATGAATAATTTCTTAAAAAATATGTATACTTACAAATAAGGAGGGATTTATATGCCTGACAAAAAGCAAAAATCCAAAGCTAAGAAAAAAAATCAGACCGGCAATGAAGATCGTATTGATTCGGTTTTAGATGCCGGATCCAGTGCTGAAAAAAGCAAGTAGGCAAGAAATTTTAAGACAAGGGCAAGCTTCCAAGGGGCTTGCTCTTTGTTTTATAGTCGTTTCAGTCCAAAATGGACTGAAACGACGCCCCTGCATTCGCACTTTTGCTTAGCAAAAATGCGAATGCAGGAGGCGTTCATTGAATTTAAAACAGCAAAATGAGCAAGCTCATTCAGACTGTTTTAAATTCAATTCACTATAGCAAAATATTTCTTTAAAACGGAGCGGTTTTATCTTATAATATATATAGTCATATTTTTAAGGAGGAATATCTTTGATTTTGTCAGGGCTTGAAATAAAAAAGAGAATAGGCGAAGATATAATAATAACACCATATGATGAAAAAAATATTAATCCAAACAGCTATAATTTACATTTGCATAATGAATTTCTTGTTTACGATGAAGATGTTCTGGATATGCGAAAACCTAATAAAACCAAAAGTATAATAATACCTGAAGAAGGCTTGATACTCGAACCGGGCAAGCTTTATCTTGGCAGGACAATAGAGTATACCGTAACTAAAAACTGTGTCCCTATGCTTGAAGGCCGCTCCTCCATAGGCAGGCTTGGTCTTTACATACATGTTACGGCCGGTTTTGGTGATGTTGGCTTTTGCGGCTATTGGACACTCGAATTTCATTGTATCCAGCCTATAAAAATTTATCCCGGTGTAGGTATATGTCAAATTTATTATCACACCTTGGAAGGGGATTTTATAGAATATAAATCCGGCAAATATCAAAACAATCAAGGTATACAGCCAAGCCTCCTATACAAAGATTTTGAAGGAGGACAAGTATGAAAAGCCTTATAAGCGAATTTATCGACTCTAAAGAAAAGCTTTTACGCTCCTTCGGCTGCGATGATGATTATCATATTGAGAGCCGTTTAGGCTTAAATTGGGAAATTATTGAAGATGATGGGGTATTTTTCTTAAGCTGTTGGGAAAATATAGGCAATAAAACCACCAGTGTAATTGTAAAGAAAAACGACGAGCCCCTCCTTTATGAATCAGCTGACTATACTATGGTAATCGCTATAGATTGTATAAAAATTGCTTTTATATTCAACAATGTGCTAAAAGTACAAAAGTGAGGAAGATTATATTGGAAAATAATAAACCAAAGAAAAATAATATTTTCACCCGCTTGGTTAATGTCATAAACAAGGTGGTTCCGGCATCTAAATCAAAAAAGGAACCTATATCCACAAGATTCGATATTTTTGTGCGTCTTGTTAATAAAAAACACGAAAGTTATAGCTCTGTCAAAAAAGCTGCCGAATTGTGCGATGAAGCTATTGTGTTGTCAAAACGCCGTATCGGTGCTATAAATCGTGCTAATTTACTTGCGGGAAAAATGGCTGAGCTTGAGTGCTATGAAAATCTTACGGATCAAGAAATAGATGAGTTTAAAAATCTTATTGAACGTTTTGTATCTTTAAATAAAGACAGGAACGCTTTGCGTTTTCAAATAGCCGGCTTTGATAAATCTCTTGTGGAGATGGGGGATTTGGAAGAGGATGCTAAATTTATACTAAAAAGTATGGAAGACTCCGAGCGTCAGAGAAAAATCCTGCGCCACGATACAGCACTCCTTCAAGGTGAAAAAAGCGAATTAGAACATGAATATCTACAAATGCAAAATGCCGGCGAATTTGTTAGGAAATTATCTATAGGCCTTCTTGCCGCCTTTGGTTTTATGGCTGTGTTTTTAGGTTTTTGGATTTTTAACGGCAGTGCAAATTTATTTATACCAACAGCTATACTTTGCTTTAGTCTTATAATCTTAACAATGTTTCTAGGTATTTTTAGACAGAGAATAAGAGCTGAAATCCGGCTTAATCTCCTTAAACAGCAAAAATGTGTTGAACTTATAAATAAGAAAAATGTAGTTTATGCCTATCATCTTAATTTTTTAAAATTTGTATATAAAAAATATAATGTGAGAAGTTCCGATAAGCTTAAAAAGAATTTAAGCGATTTTAACGACTATAAAACCATCACCCGCCGTTACGACTCTATAAAAAGCGCGATGTATCAAACAGAGCGACAGATAGAAGGTTTTTTACGTGAGAAAAATATAGCAAATGCCTTAATTACCATAGAAAAATTCGCAAAAACCGTAGACCTTGAAGACAAACGAAAAGTATATAATAATTATGCCACAGAACTTGCGCGCCTCGAAAAACTTCTTGAAGGTCTTGACAGCCTCCTGGAAGGCATTTGGGGCGAGCTTACTCTTTTAGAGGATTTAGACAAAACTGATGATAAGCTCATCGCACATATTATAAGGCAATATAATCAGGAAGTTGAAAATATTGTTAAAATCAATACCCCCTCTGAAGGCTCCGACGACGATGATACGGAAGAAGCCGAGGCTAGGGATATGAACGATGTTTCGGATATGGATTTGTGGTATCAAAATGTGAATTAGAGTGAGAATATCGAAATTCTTACAAGAAAAAAACATATATAACCGTTCCAGTTGAAAAGCAGACGTTAGAGAGACTCACAACGACTGCTTTTTTGTGATTTAATGCTGTGTTTATTCAACTTTATCAAAAATTTTTTAAAGCAGCTAAGTGTTTCAGCAAAAACTTTCGTATTACTATATAAGCGCTTAAAGAAAAAACAAACGGTGGTGATAAAATTGCAAGATAACACTTTGATTCAAAAAATATCAGATGGCGAACAGGACGCTTTTCTCTATATGTTAGAAACATACAGCAAGCTTCTGTGGGTGGTGGTTGGCAGTATTTTAGGTGCTGTAGGTACGCCGCAAGACATAGAAGAATGTATTAGTGATGTTTATATTCATATATGGAAAAATCCAAAAACCTACAATCCTCAAAAAGGCTCATTCAAAACATTTTTAGCAGTTATTGCCAGAAGCAAGGCTCTTGATACTTACAGAAAGCTGTCAAAAAGTAAAATCGTTGAGCTGACTGATGCAATCACCTCTTCCGATGATGATTTGCTTGAGCGCGTCGTTGAAAAGGAAATGCACGATAAGTTGTATACCGCCATAAAAACATTAACCGAGCCTAACAAGGAAATCGTGATACGCAGATTCTTCTTTGACGAAAAGCCGCAGCGTATTGCGGAAAAAACTGATATTCCGATAAAAGAAGTTGAAAACCGGCTGTATCAGAGTAAATTGAGGTTACGAAAAATTTTAGAAGGAGGCGAGGTTCTATGCTCCCCAAAAATTTAATTTCAGAATTATCTGACGAACAACTTGATGAGTTGTTAGTATACACACCTGATTTTTCCCAAACAAATCTTGATAATATAAAACGGCTTTCCTTGGAAAAATTAAATACAGCAGAAATCCCCCTTAAGAGGAAAACATCAATGCGAAAATTAACTATAATAGCAGCGGCTATATTACTTCTGGTGACATCAACCGCTGTATTTGCCACAACTGGAGGCTTGGAGCAGTTTCTGGCTCGTTTCAATCCCAATTTTGGAGAATTTGCAATTGCTCCACTTTACCCTGCCTATGCCATAGACCAAGGAATACGCATAGAAGTCGTAGGCGCGCAGCAAATTGACAACGTTTTGCTTGTATATACTATTATGCAAGATGTAAGTGGGGAAAATCGTATAACCAGGCATATGTCACCTGATTTTGAATTTTATGTTGACGGTGAAAGAATGAGTACCGGAGGCGGCAGCGGCAGACCGTTGCACTTTGACCGTACTACCAATACCAGTTATACGGAGCGTATACTCTTAGGTCGTGACGATATGCCCAAAGCCGATACCATAGAGCTTGTTATAAATCACATTAATTGCTTTGAACGTTCCGGACCGGTGCACAGGGCCTTTGAAGGAGAGTGGGTCATAGAAGTCAATACCAGCGACTTAGGTATACAGCCAATTGTTTGGATTGATGTTTCAGTTGGGAATCTTTATATTGAGCATATGTCGCTTAGTCCTTTTGGGGTACAGTTTTTAGGTACTCACACCTATGGTGACATAAGCAGCTTCCCTCATATTACGGTGGAAATTGAGTTTGAAAACCGCCGCCGTAACTATAGGTTTTCGAGTCAAGGCATGGGCATTGGTTATGATCACTTTTCCTTATTCAGTTTTGCGGATAGTCCGATTGATATAGATGAGGTAGTGGCTATCATTATTAATGGGGAGCGAATACAAGCCCCATAGGGTATATACAGTGGGCTTCCGCCTCAAAAAAGAGGATGAAGCCCTTCCCTTTTTCAACCAGTACGATTAACAACCACATCCACCTCTATCATTATGGTCATATCCATAACATCTTTACCCCTATCTTCGGTAAAAATCCTGTAAAGGTAAGGATTTTTCCTTTCAAAGGCTCTCTCCATATTAAAGCCATCAACACCCATTCTAATATACAAAGCCTCATAGGCTTTTTTAATATCCTCTTCGATATTGCTTTTAGCCTTTTGTATGATTGAGTCAGTACTTTCATTCCCTTTAATCTGCGTTTCTTCAATTTCTCCTTCTATTTTTATGCTAATTAAGGCATAAATTTCATCGTCAAGCTCAAAAAAGCTTAAATTTGGTTTATATTTATCAATATTTATACTAAAATGCTCATCATCATCATGGACATCAAGCTCATGACGCCCCGCTTTAGCAGACAGCCATGTAAGCCCTCTAAGCTCATAATCGGTCAGCCAGCCTTTAAGCTCATAATCTTTCATTACAGCCGCCCCTGAAAAGCCCGGCTTTTCATCACTTATTTCTACGCGAGGGATAATGGCAATTTCACCTTCGGCAAAATATTTAGTCAAATTATCAAGGGTTTGACGGTAAATAGTTGTAGGGTTGTTTTTCTTGAAAAAATTGGAGATATATACTCCTATAAGGTTCTCGTCTTCTATCTCGGCTTCCAATACATCTGCGCCTGCGCCTTCTACCGCAAGTATGAGAACAGTGCGGCTTATACTTCGCTCTTTTATCAAGGTCTCCAGGGCATGTTTAAACATGGCACTGTCTTCTAAAAGCTCCTCACCGCATAATATCATTTTCATATGACCCATAAAAATCTCTTTATCTGTATAAGTATCTGTACCGTATATGGCATTATTTAAGCTTCTGTGAGTATTTGACTTAACAGTTTTTTCCATATCCCTTACATTTCGGCTTACTTTGGGCATTTCAAGGGATATAGAATAGTCATTTTCCTCAATATCTATGCTCATGGCTGTTACAAAGCCGCGATTATCAAGCTGTGTACCGTCCCAACAGCCGCTTAGGAACAAAGCAAAATTTGCGATTAAAAAAAATTTAATAAGTCTTCTCATTACTTAACCTCCTTATCTTTGCCAAAATCAGAAGGATTGCAGGCAATACCAGCATATATGCTGTGCCTAGATAAAGAAAATTCATATCCATTATTTCATAAACTAAGTCCATATCATTTAGAAATAAGCTTAGGGCAAATGCCATTATCCCTACAACTATGAGATAATACTTATGTTTACCCACTTTTAAAACAGACTTAGCCGCAACTGTTGAAAAGAACAGTCCCGCACTTATCATAGCAAAAACCGAAAGTATCCAAAAACTCATCATAACAGCCTCTTGCCTCTCTATAAACGAACCGGGCATAGGGGTTGCATCCATCATTTCAAGTATAGGCCAGTTTTGGTTTGTAAGGTTAACTGCTCCAAAACGTGCTGTAGCAATTATAATACCAATACACATAAATATACCAATAGCCAAAATGGCGGTTACAGCCCTTTTTGATATATGCTTATGCTTGTTCAAATAAGGGGACATTAAAAGTATAAATTCAATACCTGAAAAAGCAAAAAGCATATGATAAGCCCCTGTGGCAATTTGCGCCGCTTCTATTTGCAGCACAGGCAAAAGCTCCGTAAAATCCACATCTGTCCCTACCACTATAAACACAAATGTAAGAGGTATAAATATAATCCAAACTATAATTTGTGCCGTTCTTGCCTTAGTTTCTATGCCCTTTGCCGCGGCATATGCACTTACTAATAAAAGACTGAGCGCAACAACCGTATAAGGAGTATTCTGCAAAAGTATATGCTTTACAATTTCCGTAAAAAGTCTAAGTTCACAAGCTAAGCCTACTATGGTTTTTACAATAAGCCCTCCGGTAAGCACAAAAGCTATAGGTTTTGTAATTATATCACCGGCGTATTCATAAAAAGACTTCTCAGGAAAACGCCTTACGAGAGAAGTTATAATAAACACGGCAAATACAGCCAAGGCTATAGTTAGTATAAAAGCTATCCAACCATCCCGCCCGGCAAAAGCCGCTGCTTTTCTGGGAAGTATAATAACTCCTGTGCCAAAAATATACAGCATCAAAAGCATTTGAAATTGCCGCAGAGAAATTTTATCGTTAAAGGAAAACATATTTACTCCTTCCGTGGTACCCCTCGTACATCGTCATTATAGGTTCGACCAAAATCTATTCTACCTCGTGCCTATTCCCAACCTTCGGCATATTTATCCGTGTTTGATTTTTAGGGTTTGCAAATATAGGTCTCTTTTTCATCATAAACAGCGGCGGACGGAACAAACTGTCCATATAATCCTTATTTCCCGTAACTTCTCCTGCCGCAAAGGGAAATAAATAAGGTATACCAAAGCTTTTAAGTGAGGCAAGATGAATAATTATTAAAATCGCCCCCAGCCAAAAACCAAACAGCCCAAAAGCTGCCGATAGGATTATAAGCAAGTATTTAACCAGCCTAAAGCCATTCACTAAAGAAGTGTGAGGTATGGCAAAGCCCGCAATACTTGTCGCCGCTATTATAATAACTACAATAGGGCTTATAAGCCCTGCCTCCACCGCAGCCTGACCCATTATAAGCCCGCCAACCAAGCCGATTGCGCCACCCATTGCTCCCGGCAGGCGTATTCCTGCTTCCTTTAGCATTTCAAAAGCCAAGTCCATAACAATAAGCTCTAAAGCGGCAGGCAAAGGCACACCTTGACTTGCGCCGGCAAAATTAAGCATTAAAAACATAGGCAGCATAGAAGGGTGATGGGTTGCCACAACTATATACAAAGCCGGAAGGCTCACAGCTAAAAAGCCTCCAATAAACCTTAGGGTTCTTGTAAAGCTCATAATTTCAAACCGCTGGCTGTAATCCTCAACAGATTGGAAGAATGCGTTTATAGTTGTCGGCACAATAAGCACAAAGGGTGAGTTATCCACTATTATAACAATACGCCCTTCTAAAATAGCCGCTGAAGCCGTGTCCGGCCGCTCTGTCATTTGACATTGAGGGAATGGAGATTTCCAATCATCTTCAATAAGCTGCTCAATATAACCTGAATCAAGTATGCCGTCAATGTCTATATTTTTAAGACGCCCTTCCACATCAGCAAGGATTTGGGGGCGTACAATGCCTTCAATATACATAAGTGCTACATCTGTCTGTGACCGCCGTCCAACCCTTGACTGCTTGACCTTTAGGGACGTATCCCTTATCCGCCTTCGTATAAGGCATGTATTGAAACGGATAACCTCAGAAAAGGCCTCTTTAGAGCCTTGGACAACCACTTCTGTGTCAGCCTGATTTATCCCTCTGTTAGGAAAGCCTCTTGCCGCAACAATTATCCCTTTAGGGCGGCCTTCAATTAAAACAACCGCATCCCCTGACAATATAAATGTGATTAAATCATCCAAACTATCGGACTCTGAAATATCAGGTGTGGTAATCCCAACATCTTTTAATACCTCATGATTGTTTTTTGTAGGAATTGTAAGGGATAAGTCCCGCTCACGTATCCTGAGCATTAAATTTTGTACAACATGGACAGATAAAAACTCCTGATTCGCCATACTATCCACATAAATTGTATAAACCCTCGACAAAGGCTCCTCCCCCACAGGAAATTCGCGCTTTATAACATCCATACAATCTGTAAATATATCTTCAAACCACTTGATATTATGATCAAAATCCGTTGTAAGCTTCCCAAATTTCTCCATAGGTTCGCACCTCATAAATATAAATAAGTATGCTTATATACTTTGTAAATCATAGAAAATTAACAATGTAATAATTGGGAAAAAGAAAAACTGCCTTCATGATTGAAAGCAGTTTTTACAGACAAATACTTTGTATCACCAATAGCCTTATCCCTTTCTCTTCGCTCTTGGATAAGGAGTTTTTTCATCAGTTAAGCCAAGTAAGTAATCTGTGCTTGTATTATAAATCTCCGCCAGTTGGACTAATATTTCGTTAGGAATATTTCGATCTCCAAGCTCATACTGAGAGAGTGTATTTTGGGCTATCTTGAGCTTTTGGGCAACATATTTTTGAGTCAAATCCAAATCCGCTCTCATGTTTCGTATCCGATTGTATTTTAAAATATCATACCTCATATAATCACCATCATCAGAGTATTATTTCTCAAATTGAGACATTGTATTGTATCTCAAAATAAGATATAATAATCATAGAGGTGATTTATATGGAGTTATTCAAAGATATTTTAACAAGAATACTGGAGAGCGAAGAAATCCATGTTGTTTTCCCAAATTTAGAGCTTAGCAGCACAAACATCTTAGTCGAGATGAAATCATTTGAAACACTTCAAAAAATAAAAGCTACCCTTGAAAACAGCGGCTTTACAGATTTTCAATGTATCGAAGAAATTATTTTCATATTTGAAGAGACAGGAAGTGGCATTAACAGACATGATTGGCATTTTGATTGATATGTAATGAAATTGGCTTCTCTGCTCGTCATTGCAAGGACAACACGCAATGACGAGCAAAAATTCAACCTATGACAGCAAGATAAACCCCTCACCGATACCGATTACGCCGGCGAGGGGTTTATCCCTATAACTTCCTACTCCGGTATCTTCAAATCCGGCGTTATTGGGCAAACATAGCCTTTGCCCCCCATAAATTCATCAAATTCCGCTTTAGCTTTCTTATAAATTTCCGGATTCTCAATAACCTTAAGCCCAAAGAGTGCCATAGTTTTTCCGGCAAAATGCATACCCTTGTTGCCGATCGAATGCCCTGAACAAGCTGTAATCTGCCAACTGTGCCCCGGCGCGCCAACATTATAGCAAGCGGTACGTACCATTATGCCAGGCACCATATGCTGAACATCCCCAACATCAGTCGAGCCGCCGCCGGAAATATTTTGCATTGGCGCAACCCCTTCATGAATCTCCGCATCCGCAGGGATGTTAAAACGCTTGCGGATAGCATCAAGCTGCTCCTTCTTAGTTTCGTTTAACTGCCTTGCAAATTCAATTTCTTCTTTGGTGTATTCGTTTCTTGGCACTTCATTCATCGCCTCTAAGGCAACTTCCGCAAGCACCTTGTTATTCAACGTATTATAACAGCCGCCCATATACTCAATTTCAACAGTTGTGCCTGTTATCATTGCGGCACCTTCCGCCACTTTACAAAGGCGTTTATATGTATCCTCAACCTTTTCACGTTTTGGAGCGCGGACATAATACCACACACAGGCATAATCCGGCACTATATTAGGAGCCGTGCCGCCGTGAGTAATTACGTAATGAATACGTACATCCGTCTCAACATGTTCTCTAAGATAGTTTGCGCCAACATTCATAATCTCCACTGCATCAAGTGCCGAGCGGCCGTTGTGAGGGTCGCCTCCCGCATGTGCAGTCACACCGCGGAAATGGAATTTGGCATTATTAAGCGCATTGGATGAGCCTGTGCTTACAGCGTTCATCGTTGCCGGATGGAAGGCTATACACAAATCAATATCCTTAAAAGCCCCTCCCCGTGCCATATAGCCTTTGCCTGTTAAAACCTCTTCGGCCGGGCAATCATAAAATACTATTGTGCCGGGCAGATTATTTGCTTCCATTTCAGCCTTAAGCCCGATTGCGGCACCTACATGAGCAAGCCCTAAAAGATTATGCCCGCAAGCATGACCGTATGTTTGCCCTTCAATAGGCTCCTGCTTGGTTGATACTTTTTGGCTAAGCCCCGGCAGAGCATCAAATTCCCCTAAAAGCCCAATTCTCGGATGCCCTGAGCCCCAAGTGGCCCGTATGGATGTAGGTACGCCAAAAAGTCCCTTCTCCACTTTAAAACCGTATTTTTCAAGGAGCTCGCAAGTAATATCGCAGGCAATAAACTCCTTAAATGGACCTTCCGGCTTTTCCCACATTTTGAGTGACGCGGCTTCTAAATCCTCACGTGCTTTGTCCATAGCTTCAAATGCAATTTTACCTAACAAAATTATCCCTCCGTTAGTTACATTATTTTTTATAACTACATCTAGTTTACTCTATTTTTTTCAATTAAAAAACCCTTTTTAATTAATCCTATTCGTGTTATACTTATAAGGATTGAGATTTTTAGAACCAGCGGTCAGTAATGGACGAGTCTGAATTTCGAGGCTTATTTTAAGCCAATTTAGACGGTGCTGACGAGCGGGAACCCATTAAAGCCTGCTTTAATGGGCTGGTCGTAAATGCTTCGCATTTACTGCTCGCCCAAGCATCCCGGGTAGCGGCGACGCATATGCAAAGCTAATCTGCTAGGAAGCACCAACGACAAGTGACTTAAAATAAACCGAAAGGCAGAGTTGGAGCTTATTGACCGCTGGTTCTTAAGATTTAGGAGACTGAAGACTGGTATGAAATATATTGTCCTGGATTTGGAGTTTAATCAGGCTTTTGATTTTGGGAAAGGCAAAAGCCAGCTCCCTGACGAAAGATGCCCTTTTGAAATTATACAAATAGGCGCAATCAGACTAAATCATAAATTCGAGTATGAAGCTTCGCTAAACCTTTTAATAAAGCCTGTTATATATAAAAAACTTCATCCTTATGTCCGCCGTATTACAGGGCTCAACAAGACTATGTTAAATAATAAACAAAGCTTTACGGAAGCCTTTACAAAACTTTCGGAATTTGTCGGTAAAAATCAGGTTGTCTACTGTGTTTGGGGCATAAACGATATTAGGGAACTTCGTAAAAACATGGATTATTACGGCTTAATTGATGAGGCATGGGCTATTAATTTTATTGATGTGCAAAATATTGCTTCAAAGCATTTAAACCGAGTACCCGGCATGTGCATAGGTCTTAAAAACGCGGTTACAGCACTTAATCTTGAAATAAATAAGCCTTTCCACAACGCCCTGCATGATGCGGAATATACGGCAAAAATCCTTCACCTGCTTAAGAAAGAGCCTCTTAATATTATGTGCTTTACCCGGGATAATATTGTGCAGGTTAAAAAACTTGCCCCTAAAGTGAACTTTTCTATACTCTATAAATTTATCGAAGATAAAATGGGGCGCGCTTTAACTAAAAAAGAAAAATGGATTTTCAAAAATGTTTATTTAGGCGGCAAGCTTAAAATATTTGATAGGAAATGAGTCCTTTTTGTTTTTAGGACGTATCTATTGGTATAATTATAGTCAATCCACTTGCAAAGTGACTAAGGAAAGCGCGGTAATTTTCCTATAAGGCAAGGAAGTGCCGACGACGCATTCTCGGAGATTGACTTCGCTACGCTCCAGCGGCTAGGAGGCACTGACGATGTATTGTAGGAAAATCACTAGCTTTACTGGGTGCTTTGCAGGTTGATTGACTATGAAACTTTTTGGAGGAGTTTTTTATGCCGTGTATAATACATCCCGAAAGAGAAGTTCATGCTTTATGCGAAACATGTAAGGAGCCTTTTTGCGAAGGCTGCCTGGTGGCTGTTTCCGGTAAGCCCTATTGTAAGGCTCATGTTGCGGAGCTTGTTAAAAATAACCGTATATCAACCCCGCAGCCTCCACCACCGCCAATCCCTCAGCATAATCAGTACAATAATTATTACGGATATGGTTATGGTTATAATTATCCATATAAAAGCCGTGTTATTGCCCTTTTGCTTTGCATATTTTTAGGGGTATGCGGAGTACACCGTTTTTATGTTGGCAAAGTTGGGACAGGGGTATTGTACCTTTTTACAGGCGGTCTATTTGTAGTAGGCTGGATAGTTGATATAATCCGCATAGGCACAGGGGAATTTTTGGATTCTAACGGGCATCCCCTTGTATAGTCGTTAAAATCTGCGATGCTTAAAACATACTAATAAGGAGGCAAATAAGTTGATAAGATTCGAATGTGACTACGCCGAAGGGGCACATCCTCTTATATTGGAGAAACTTGCAAAGACTAATTTTGAGCAAACCCCCGGCTATAGTATGGATGAATATTGTAAACGTGCCGCTTCTCATATTAAAAAATTATGTGCGGATAATAATGCTGCCGTACATTTTTTTGTTGGGGGTACTATAGCCAACCTGACTGTTATCGCCTCCATATTAAAGCCGTATCAAGGGGTAATCTCCGCTGATACAGGGCATATAAATGTCCATGAAACCGGCGCAATTGAGGCTACAGGACACAAGGTATTAACCATCCCCTCTGATGATGGGAAAATTACTGCTGCCCAAGTTAAGGAAATATACTTAGAACATGTAGAAAACCCGGAGCCTGAGCATATAGTAGCCCCCGGCATGGTTTATATCTCTCACCCCACTGAAAATGGGACAATTTACACTAAAAAAGAGTTAACGGAGTTAAGCGAGCTGTGCCGCAAATACGGTCTGCCTCTTTTTATGGATGGGGCGCGCCTTGGCTATGCTCTCGCGGCACCGGGCAATGACTTGGAAATTTCCGATATAGCGAAGCTTTGCGATGTGTTTTACATAGGCGCAACTAAAATAGGTGCCCTTTTTGGGGAAGCCCTTGTAATAACAACAGATAGCTTTAAAAAAGATTTCCGCTATTACATAAAGCAGCGAGGGGCACTTCTTGCAAAAGGCCGTTTACTTGGCATACAATTTGATGTGCTGCTTGAAAACGGCTTATATATGGATATAGCTAAAAACGCCATCGACTGTGCTATGCTTATAAAAGCGGCATGTGAGAAAAAAGGCTTCAAATTCCTCTACGACTCCCCTACAAACCAGCAATTTCCTATACTCCCTAATAAGTATGCCGAGGAGCTGTCCAAAAACTTCGCCTTCCACCAATGGAAAAAAGTGGATGACAGCCATGTAGCTGTGAGATTTTGTACAAGCTGGTGTACAACTAAAGAGAATACGGATAGCCTGGTTAGCGCGATAGAAAGTCTATAGATCGGTGCGGGCGGGAATTAACTCCCGCCTGTATAATTTTTTGCCAACTCTCCATACACAAAACAATCAGCCAAATGATCATTAACCATCCCGGTAGCCTGCATAAAAGCATAAATTATAGTAGAGCCTACAAATTTAAACCCCATCTTCTTTAAGTCCTTGCTTATTTTATCGGATATTGGTGTTGTTGCAGGGACATCCTCAAGTTTCTCTCTTCTATTTACAATAGGTTTATAATCCACATAAGCCCATATAAACTTGTCAAAGCTGCCATATTTGTCAACAATCTCCAAAAACAATTTGGCATTTGTAACCGCACCGTTAATTTTCAATAAATTTCTTATTATACCAGGGTTTGCCATCAGTTCTTCAATCTTTTTATCATCATATTTGGCTATTATATTAGGGTCAAAGCCGTCAAAAGCTTCCCTGTACGCTTCTCTTTTCTTAAGAACGGTTATCCATGAAAGCCCTGCCTGCGCCCCTTCCAGTATCAGCATTTCAAAAAGCTTACGATCATCATGTACCGGTCGCCCCCATTCATTGTCATGATAATCTATATATATGGGCAAATCCCCTGCCCAGGGGCATCTTGTTTTTTCGCTCATAATACTCTCCTTTGCTATATATACTACAACGACTGCCGCAATGCTGCATGATTTCACTTTATTCTCTTCTCAGCAAATACCAATACCGCATTAGCCGCAATACCCAAACCGGCTGACAGTATAACACCCCAAAGCACTCTGTTGTTATTGCCGGTTTCTAAACCTATGGTTATCAACAGCCCAATACCGCCGGCACCAATAAAAGCCGCAATTGTAGCAATAGCAATAGTCGAGACAAGCGCAAGGCGTATACCAACAAAAAGCGGCTTTAAAGACAGGGGTACAAGTACTTTAAAAATTACTTGGGTATAAGTCATTCCCATTCCTGTGGCTGCCTCAACTATGGCTGGGTCTACCCCTTGAAGTCCGGTAATAAAGTTACGCAGCAGTATAAATTGGTTATAAAGCACCAGCACAGTTATCGCTGTATTTCTTCCTAACCCCATACCGGGAATAGGTATCATAAGTGCAAATAACGCTATACTTGGGATGGAATAGACAACAGAAAACAAATAAGTCAAAAACTTACCTGCTCTCTTGAAAAACATAGCCACTAATGTGAGCAGTCCCGCAAGAAGAACAGACAGGATAAGGGCAATCAAAACCATCTGTATATGCTCACCAAGTGCCCTAAGCAGTATGCTGTAGTTTCGCTGGGCGAATTGTATCAGTTCCAACTAAGATAACCCTCCCCAAATTTTTTCTTGCTCCCGATATGAGCGTATCAAAGACTCAACAAATCCACCGACCGGTTTGTTTACAATATTTTCCGGAGTATCAAACTGGCATACCTGACCTTCGTTCATTACAATTACTTTTGTCCCTAACTTCAAGGCTTCATTTATATCATGGGTTACAAATAAAAATGTTTTCTTCAAACCGCCGTGTATACGCTTAAGCTCGTCTTGAAGGTTAAGGCGGTTGATAGCGTCAATAGCACCAAAAGGCTCATCAAGGAGCATAATCTTAGGGTCAGCAGCCAATGCCCGGGCAAGCCCTACGCGCTGCTGCTGCCCCCCTGACAATTGTGCCGGATACCGTTTCAAAAATTCCTCACAGTCAAGCCCTACAAGTGCGGTCAACTCCCGCACACGATTGTCTATACGTTGCTTATCCCATTTTAAGAGATTTGGTACGATTGCGATATTTTGTGCAATTGTCATATGGGGTAACAGCCCTACCTGCTGTATTGCGTAGCCAATACGCCTCCGCACTTTAACCGCATCCACATTGCGTATATTTTCCCCAAACAAAATAACATTGCCTGAATCCGGATCATATAGACGATTTGTCATTTTTAGCAAAGTGGTTTTCCCTGACCCGGACGAGCCCAGGATTGTAATAAACTCACCTTCATTGATACTTAAATCAACATCGTTTACGGCATTATAATTTGCCCCGTTAAACCGTTTATACACATGCTGATATTCAATAGCGATTGTAGTATTTGCCATCATTGTATTGCCTCAAAAAACTCCCTGGCTACTTCTTGTATATCTCTGCCATAAACAATTACTTGTGAATTCAAGTGAAGAAGCGCAGAGGTGTTGAAATGAGGGGCTAAATGGTTGAGTGCATCAGCTACGCCGGGATGCTCTTCCAAAATAACATTGCGGACAATGGGAATCATATTATATGGCGGCCAGATTACTATATCCTCTACAAGCAGTGTATAATAGTGAGTGTTGTAAAGGTGACCGTCCGTAGTAAATGCGACACTTAAGTCTGCCGCATTTGTACGGAGAGCCTCATACCTTGCACCGCCGCCCATTATATCTACACTGTAAAAATCGAAAGGGCCGAAAGCCGCAACCATAGCAGGCAGACCGTCTTCACGGTCAAGGAACTCCGCGGTAGAGGCAAAGCGCAAATTATGAGCATGAGGCTGCAAGTCTGATATAGTGACAATATTAAGTTCCTGCGCTAATTCCGTGCGTATGACAATCCCTTGGCCGTTATGCGCCTGCGTAAAATCCAGCCATGTAATCTGATAACGCTCGTAATATTCTCTTTTTACAAGTTCGTAAACTTCCAGCGGATCAGTCATTAAGGGTAAACCAAGTACTGTGAGCAGTCCTGTCCCGGTATATTCGGGGTAGAGGTCTATTTCGCCGCTTACAATCGCGCCATGTACAAGCCCGCTGGAGATATTATGACCTGTGCGGTCTACCGTAAATCCGGCATCCTCAAGAGCAAGTGCGTATATCTCCGCTACAATTAAACTTTCGGTAAAGTCCTTGCTGCCTACACGAATTACACTGTCATCATTCCCTGTGCAGCCGGTGGCAATAAATACAAAGAAAAGCATTGCCAATGTAATATGTAAGATTTTAAACCACGCCTTTTTCATTTAATCACCTTCCTTAAATTTTAGAACCTATAGCAAACCACATTGAGAAACGCGATTTCGAAAGTCGTTTGCTATAGGTTCATAGTCAAGTTAATTCACTTTGCTGCTCTGTTACACATACTTATATCTTTGAACAAAACGTTCAAGCAAATCCAAAAGAAATACTGCTGAAATAGATATAATTGCCACGGAAATGCCGCCTATTAGCAACAGCTCCGTCCGTCTTACACTAAGACCTTGAAAAATAATTTGACCCAAACCTCCTGCGCCAATTAAAGCTGCAATTGTTGCGCTGGCCACAATTTCAACCATAGCTGTTTTTATACCTGCAATAATCAGCGGGAATGCAAGAGGCAGACGAACCTTTAGCCATATTTGAAGGGGAGTCATGCCCATACCCCTGGCTGTTTCAAGGATAAAAAAGGGAACTTCCTCAAGTCCGGCTACGGTATTCATAAGTATAGGCGGAATAGCCAGAAATGCGAGAGCTATTACGGCAGGCCCCATTCCAATACCAAAGAAGCGTATCGACAAAACAAGAACTGCCAGGCTTGGTATGATGCGGAGTACCTGAAACAGCCCTATCACCCATTTTTGCTGTTTTGTAAAAATTACACACAATATTCCTATAGGCACACTAATAAGGAGTGATATCACGAGAACCCTAATACTTATATTAAGGTGCTGTTGCAGCATAGTAAAGTAAACATCCATATTGTTTTCAAAATATAAAATAATGTTATGCCATATTTCACGCATTGTTCAGATTCACCTCATTAGACTTGTAGCGAAATATCTACAGAAAAACAACAAGCTGTACTTGAGAAATGTAACGGCAGCGAAAAGCCCTGTTTTATAGATTTTTAGCCGTTAATTACATTCTATGCCACATACCTTGCTTTAGTTTCGTTTTCTTTTCTTCCATTGAAAATACAGAACTAACCTACAATCTCAAAAATAAACTCACAATGTTTTTTTCCATCGGAAATCAAAGGTGACGAAACAATCTCCCTTAACCGCAATTTTACGCCAAGAGCGTTCTCATTATGATAACGAATATGCCCGGCACAACATCCACAGAAAGAAAGTGGAATATCAACCGGCTGCTGCCTGCCTTTTTGAAGCCTGCTTATTTTTTTGCAAAGACATCTATAGTTACCTTCTTCTCCATAACCCCAAGCCATCGTAAGAGTGCCGTCGTCATTTAACCTTTTAAGCACACTTTTATACGGACCGTTTTCATTTAGAAGAACAAGTTTTTCTTCGATGGACTTTCCTTCGTGTATCTGTCCAAACTCCCGGTGTTCTTTATCGGTCACACCTGTTTTCCTGCAGCCTTGCTCTGCCATTACAGACAGGCATTGTTCTTTTGTAAGCAGCTGCTCCATCTGGTTGATAAAGGCGATTACTTCCTCCGGTGGATTGCCCTTTATTTGGGGGAAATTAAATTGAGCTATAACATCCTGTGGTATTTCCCTTGCAAGTATGGTTTCCTTTATTTCCTTTATATTGGGCATAAAAGTCCTCTCCTTGGTTTTTACTTATCACAATAACAAGTATACCATCTTAATATGACAACAGTATGTCCTATTAGTTTTCACTTGCCAATAAAAAACCCTCCATTTGTATAAAACCCTAAAATACTGGAAATATTATACGGTATATCCCTTTAACTTGTAAAGCACTACAAGTTAAAGTTAATTCACCATATACAAATTTTCGGAGGTTATGTAGCATGTATAAACTCATTAATTGGTACAAACGAGAGAGAAAAGTACTGTTTGCCTCCCTTTTATGCGGGTTAGTTTTTACCATAGGGGCTGGGCTATATACAAGGCATTATTCTTATCAGACGGTTGATGCCATAGCTTCACAAATTGTGCGTTTTCATGTATTGCCTAACAGTAACAGTGATATGGATCAAGCCCTTAAAACCACAGTTAAAGAAGAGGTTTTAGATAAGTATAGCGAAATGCTTTCATCCGCATCTTCAATAGAGGAAGCAAGAGGGCTTTTAACTGCTAACCTTGGAAATATTGAAGAGTTTGCACAAAATATCGTTTTTAGGGAAGGGTTTAACCATCCGGTAAATGTTAACTTATCTGAAAGCTCCTTCCCGACAAAAGAATACGGCGATATTACACTGCCTGCCGGAAGGTATGAAGCCTTACGTATTGAAATCGGCAGCTCTACAGGGGCTAATTGGTGGTGTGTTATGTTTCCGCCATTATGTTTTGTTGATATTACAAGAAGCGAGGTTGCTCCCGCAACAAGAGAAAGTCTGAGAAGTTTGCTTTCAGAAAGCGAGTTTGCACTGTTAGATAATAATGTGCGGGAAAATGACCCTTTAGTAAAAGTACGTTTTAGAATAGTCGAATGGTGGCAAGACGGCGGCTTTGAGGATGATGAAATTATTTTAGTAATGGGTGAGCACCCGGCCTTCTAAGGGGATGATTATTTAATGCGAAGATTTCTAAACACCTTGTTTTTTACATTGCTTCTAGCGGCTATTGCAGGTGGCGGCATTTTTGTAGGCTACTCTGCCGTAGTAGGCAGGGAAAGCCATGATTTCGATGAATCTACAATTCTTGTACGGGTTGCCCCTGCTTATTATGCCCAGCCCGAGCCTCTTTTAGAGCCTGTTGCACAAACAGAAGCCCATGCGGAGGGTTTTCTGCCTGAAGCGTTATTAAGATTTGAATATCATAACAGAAGCGGCGATAGGGTTAATATTTGGGAAATGGAGATGCCCCTATCCCTTGTTGATGGAACGGCAGATGATTTAATGGCTGTATTTCCCGGGTGGATTTTAGGGGATTACAGCAATAGTGTTGCCTACCTTCGAAGAGAAGCACCAATTCCTCCTATGCAAAGCTTTTTAGTAACCACTACCTCCGAAGGTCTTATAGCCGTTTACTATGACGATACTATTGATGGCTCAAGACTTAAAGAAATTACCGGTACCAGTATAAGCAGCCTGCCGGAAACTGAAAGAGAAAGACTTTTTGCCGGAATATTAGTACAGGGTGAAAATGCTTTAATCAGGCTTTTAGAAGATCTGGGCAGTTAAAAAAACAGACCGGAAATGGTCTGTTCAGGCTGAAGACAAAGTCTTCAGCCTGTCGTTAAAATGGCTTTGCCATTTTAACGAGGTACTTAAGGTATGAATCCGCCTGCAAGGTTTTGCTTCGCAATCCCCTGCGGCTGGTCGTCCGCTACGCGGACTGCTCGCCCAAGCGGCTCGGGTCAGCGGATTTCCCTCAGTCGGGCGAAGCCTGGCTTGCGGATTAAAATTGGGAAACTCTTTTGTTTCCCAAACCCTTCCCCCCATGCAAATGGGGTTTGTCTACACTCTGAGCAGACCGGAAATGGTCTGTTTTTTTATTGTAATCGTAATTATAAAATTTTTACCATAAATAGCAAAATAAGGAATAAAGCTCGTTTAATCTGACTATATTATAGAGGATAGGCAGACAAGACAGCAATAATTACAAAGGAGACCTTAAAATGTGGTTCAAAAAAAACAAAGGACTGTCTGAAGAAGACAAGGAAATTGTAATAACTCTAAATGATTTAAACATGGAAATAAAGAGCTTGCATATGTGCCTTGACTCTATAACCGATCCCAGTCTTATAGATGCTCATATTTACGAGATGAAAGCACTTAATATGCGCTACAAATACTATTTAGAAATGTGTAAGGCAAGAGGCATTATGGCAGATGTTTTTTAGGGGTGAACTGTATGGATTACACTTCCATCATTACATGGATGATAATTGTTTGTTTAATATTTATCGGGCTTATTGTTTTTGCCAAGCCCGTAAAATACATATTAAGATTTTTAATACAAGCTGTTTGCGGTATGTCTTTGGCTATTATTTTAAATTTCATACTGGCACCTTTTAGTTTAGCAATCGGGCTTAATTATCTTACGTTTCTTATTACAGGGCTTTTAGGGCTTCCGGGCTTTGCTATGTTATATATTATATCATGGATGGTGTAAAGGCTCATAAAAGCTCCGCCTGCAAAGCAGACGGAGCTTTTTAACAAGGTTTTTTACGCCTTATACCCTCTTTTTTCATCATAATCCACAAATTCTTCAAGTTTGCCGCCTTTATAGGTAAGCCCTGCATAAACCTTCAAGGCATCCGGCATAATTTTCTCGCCTTTGGCTATATTTTCATCCGCTTCTAAAGTTTTCCAGCTTTTTAGAAGATCACTAAGTATTGTAGAAGCCTCTGTAAGAGGTTTTTTCATTTCAGAAAACCTGCCGCCGCTTGCCTTTAATTCACTTTCAATCAAAAGCTTATTAGCATAGATATATACTGACATAAGGCTTTTGGATATTTCATGGCTCATATCAAGTGCCGAAATAAGGTCCGCCAAAAATTGCCTGGATTTATTAAGGCTTTTCTTAATATTAGCAGGGTCTCCACCCTCCAAAGCTTCCGCAATATTTGTTAAAATAAGCTCATATGTGATAATTACAAGACCTAGTGGGTCGGCATTACTTATTTTGGCTGTATAATTAGTATTATCCATCACGCCTCCTATTAGACTTGTTCTAAAATTACATTACGCTGTCTTTTCGGCTTGTTTTCTGTCATACTTCGTCGGCACCTCCTAGCAGTCAATCTCCGAGAATGCGTCGTCAGTACCTTCTCGTCTGACAGAAAAACCCTCGAAAAGCCAACGCAAGCCAATTTCAGAAAAAGTCTATTACTGCCCTACAAGAGCAAGTATCTGCTGCGGCCTTTGGTTAGCCTGAGCCATTATAGATATGCCGGCTTGGCTTAATATACTGTTTTGGGTAAAGAAAGTCATTTCCCTAGCCATATCAGTATCTATAATACGGCTAAGTGCCTGAGCCATATTTTCATTGGTAATATCAAGGCTAATCACAGTGGATTCCAGCCTGTTTTGATAGGCGCCTAATTGGGAGCGTACAGCTGATACATGAGCTATAGCGTCATCAATCATAATAATAGGATTTGCCGTAGAACCCGGCTGGAAAAAGTGCCCGGATGTATAATCCATCCCCGTAAGCCCTAATGTCGCGGCGTTTAACTGAGGTATCCTTATTATCATTTCCATGCCGCGGCTTGCTCCTATTTGTATTACCATAGCGGAATGGTCTCTGTAATTTATATTCATATCAATAGGAAATGTTGCAGGAAGCGGGTTATCAGCATCTACCAGCTGCCATCCTCCCGCCGGGTCAGGTACTCTGATTTCATAACCTGTGCCTGCCGCGTTAAGTCTGAGATCAACCTGCATTACCGCATACTCGCCGTCAAAAGGAGGTCCCAATTCAATTATAACTTCATTGCTGCCTGGAGTGGTTGTAACATTTGTAACAGGCACTGTACCGCCTCCTACAAGGTTAAAAGTAGCACCGGCCGCAAGTTGTACGTTAATATCAAGAGCACCGGGTCCTACCAGCTGAGTTATTGAAATATTATTAAAATTCCCCTCCGGGAAGCCCTCACTTACTCTAATGCCGCTCATTATCCTGGATGGGGCATGATCATCGGTAAAGAAAGAGAATCCGTGAGCCTGATTAGCCTTAGGGCCAAAAAGCTTCATACCGTTAAACTCTGTACGCATTGAAATTTCATCTATTTCTCTTAAAAGCTGATCAACTTCATCCTGTATCAATTGCCGGTCATCATCAACCATAGTATCGTTTGCAGCCATAACCGCAAGTTCACGCATACGCTGGAGCATATTATGAACCTCTGTAAGAGCCCCGTCAGCAGTTTGCACTAAAGATATACCGTCCATAGAGTTTCTGCTTGCCATTTCAAGACCGTTTATTTGCATACGCATCTTATTTGATATAGCAAGACCTGCCGCGTCATCTCTTGCGGAATTTATTTTATAGCCGCTTGAAAGACGAAGCATAGAACCGCTTACAAGTCTGTTTGCGCTCCTTACGGAATCGAAAACCTGAAGAGCGGGGATATTATTGTTTATTCTCATATATGCACCTCTGCTTTTATATTATTGTTGCAGTTGTTCACTATATATACTATCGGCAAATTTCATAATTGCTTTACCAAGATTAAAAACTAGTTCCTTATGGTCTTTTGAAAGGGATGGCAGCGCCTCAAGGGACTCCTGAACCCCCGCCTCACCGCTAATATCCGCAATTTTACCTTTTAGCCCAAATTCAGCCAAAGTACCTAAAAGCAGACTGTTATAATCTTTAGCCGTGGCTGTGCCTATATTTTCATAAGCCGCTGAAATTGCGACCTCAGCACCCTCAAGGACGCAAGCAGCCATAATACTGCCCTTCGGCATAGCTATATTAACGGCAATATTAACCTCACCTCCCGGTATATAACCTTTTGGCATAAATATATTAAGCTCAGCCATATCCCCTGCAATACTAACAGGTATTTTGAAATTATTAGTCCTCTTTGACAGGGCGTTTTGCACTTTTACAGCGTTTTGCAAAAGCCTCACTTCCCTAAGAAGAGTTCCCTTGCCTTTATCTAAAACTTTTTCCTCAAGTTTATCAGCAGCTTGGCTTAAAGAAGCTTCCGGCTGGGTTTCATCACCGGCTGTAAGTTTGTCCTTATCTACTAAAAACTCCTCACTGTTTTCTTCTATTTCCTCGGCAATATTTTGTATGGTATTTACAAAATATCCAGGCTTTGACAGTTCCAAATAGGTTTTCATATTTGCGATTGTAGCAGGTAAGCCAATATTTTCAAGGAATGCAAACATCTCCTCTTTTTGGGAAAGGACAGTTTTAATATCCTCGAAAGCCTTTAACCCTTCCTCTGCGCTAATTTCCCGCTTAGTATCGGATTTTTCGGACAATATTTCAATAAGCTCGTCTATAGATAGCTCAAAAAGCTCCGGATTCGCCACAAGCTTATTTAAATTATCTATATTAATATTATCCTCCAAACTTTTAATAAGAAGACCGGCAAGCTCATCTTCGGTACTTAATCCGGCAGCGGAAAGCCTGTTAAGAGCTTCCTTCGTTTCCGTCGGCAGCGCGGCAGAATATCCTTCATTTGACACTGTGCTGTCAATCCCGCCGTAAGCTGAGTCCGCCATATCCATAAGATTCATGAGAGTCGGCATCTTACCGGCTTTTAAATTAAACCCTATCGCTGTCATACTGCCTTTTTCCAGCTTATTAAACAAGCGATACATAGCAATCAGGCTCTCCCGCTCCTCGCCTGAAAGCTCCCCTGATTGGTCTAGGCGATAAATCGCTTCGGCAATACTTCCCTTAGGGCTATCTCCATGAGAGGCACTGTATTCATCCAAATAATCAAGTACCCTATCCACATGTGAGCCAAGAGGGTCAAAGCCATTTTTAATCATATCCGCCGCTATCGCAGGCGTAAGATTTTCTTGTAATTTTGCCACTTTCATATCAATTATTTTAACTTTAAGCATATTTTCGTAATTAATATCTAAGCCGCTTTTTATGAGTATTTCTCCTTGGCGCAAAGCTTCGTCAGTTGGGTCAAATCCCATATCAGCAAGGATTTTAGAAAGAGAGTCCGCCACTTTTTCACTGGTATCCCCATATGCGGCAGCAGGCTTTGCGATATTTTTTTCATACTCCAAAAGCATTTCGTTTTTACGGTTTTCCTTGGCTATATCATCTATAGAGAAAGGGGTTTTACCCTCGGCAATATTATTGTAAGTAGGCACTGCAAGGGCTTTTAAAAAGCCTAATGAGCTGAATATTTCACTCATTTTACTTATGCCGCCGGGTGTTTTATTAAGAGCTGCGTCATTTAACGCCTCTGTAAAAACATCATTCTCTATTTTTGAAATCTCGCTAAGGGCGCGGTTTATAGGCATAATATCAATATTTATGCCTTTACTTATAAGGCGGTGTACAACCTCGTGCGTCAGCTTATGCTGCATTTGGATAAGCATGTGGCGTGAAAGCCCTGCCTGGTCTTTCGGAGTAAAGCCCTCAGGTATCTGGGCATTCCTAAGATTAAAAAGCGTAACCGGAATATTGCGCTCAGTTATATAAGCCACATCTTTATCCGTAACTGTTGGCAAAAACTCAATAATGTCCTTATAAGCTGCTGTCAGCTTATCTTTACTTACATAATCCGCAATAATTATCTCTTCGGGTTTTATCCCTTCTTTTATCCCTTGGGCAGCTTTTTCTATTACATTTTTAATGCCTTCTTCCCCGCCTAACCCCCTGAGATATACCGCTTTTTCAAGGTTTTCCTTGGTTATAGGCAAATCATGTTCGTATAAAAATACAGCATTTTTACGATTTGCATCTGTAAGTTCAACATCCTGTGCGGTTAATATAGCATCAAGCTGTTTATATAAAAGCTCCATGTCAGCATTTTCATTTTTTGCAAGCCCGGTAAGCAATGCCGTGTAATAATTTGCCAAGCTTCCCCCACTCTCTGATTTTATAAGATGAGCTATGCCTGCATCGCTTAATTCCCCTGCTTTTGTATAAATATTTAAGGATTTTTCGATAAATTCAATATTGTTCTCAGTAACAGGCAAAGCCGCTTCTGATAAGGTTTTTATAATCTCTGATTTGTTTTCTAAACCTTGTTTATCAAGACCAAGTTCTTGCATCTTTTTAGCTATAATACTATCCATTTCTTCCTCAGAAATAGCCTCAGGGCTTGCTTTAACCTCTTTAAGTACTGAATTTAGCATATTCAAATTAAGATTTTGTATGGATATACCACTTGCCAAAAGCTCATTTATCACAGCCGCAGTAAGGTTATCCGCGGCGTAAGCTATGCGCCCTTGTATTCTCGATATCGCAAGGCGCGCTTTTTCCGCGCCCTCATCTTCTTCCCATAATTGTTTTATCTCCAGCACATTTTCCTCGGATATCATACCGCTTTGTTTAAACAAATCTTTAGTTTGTAAAGGGTCAAGACTGCCGCTTGTGCTGCCCGCTCCCCCTATGTCCCCAATCAGCTGCAGTACAATGCCGCCGCTGCCGTTATCTTTTACGCTAAAGCTGATTTTATCGCCAATATGCCTGTCTATACTGCCTTTAAGAGAAAGCTCACTGCCTCCCTCCAGCATCATAGCTATCCTGCCATTACTAACATCAGTTATTGTCGCGCTATAAGTTTGCCCTATTTGAAAATTAAAGTTTGAGCCGTTTTCAAAACGAAAGTGCATACGTCCGTTTAAGCCATTAATTGCTGATGTATTCATTAACATATCACCTTTCTTAGTACAAAGATGTTTTACTAAGTATACTATCGGCTTAAGGCTTCCTATAATAAACTACATTTTTTTATATCTTTTGATTGAAGGTATATTGTGAGCATGTTATAATTAACTTGACAAAATTATACAAATTTTTATCTTCATTTTAATTATAATCAAGGGGGCGTTGTTTTTAATGAGATGCAGCGGTAAAATAAAAATTATTAGTGGCAATTCAAATCCCAAATTGGCTGAAGCTATTGCTTCATCCCTTGACGAGGAGTTAGTTAAGGCAACTATAGGTAAATTTGCCGACGGGGAAATTTCAGTTAATATTCATGAAACAGTCAGAGGCTGTGATGTTTTTATAATCCAGTCTACCTCTCATCCGGTAAATGACCACCTTATGGAGCTTTTGATTATTATTGACGCTATGAAACGTGCCTCAGCCGGACGGATAAATGTGGTTATGCCCTACTATGGCTACGCAAGACAGGATAGAAAAGCAAAGGCAAGAGACCCAATCAGTGCGAAACTTGTGGCAAATTTAATAGACACCGCCGGGGCTGACCGGTTAGTTACCATGGACTTACATTCGCCTCAGCTCCAAGGCTTCTTTGATATACCTGTTGATCATCTTGTAGGGCTTGCAATATTTAAAGAATATTATGAAAATAAGTTTAACGGTGCAGGTGATATTGTTGTGGTTGCCCCTGATATGGGTTCCACTGTAAGAGCCAGGTATTTAGCTGATGCCATAGGTTCAACCGTTGCCATAGTCGATAAAAAGCGTGACCGTGCAAATGAAAGTAAAGTTATGAATTTAATAGGGGACGTTAAAGGCAAAAAAGCCGTTTTAATAGATGATTTAGTTGACACAGGAGGCTCTATTATAAACGCCGCAAACGCAGTATTGGAAAACGGTGCGACAGAAGTACATATTGGCTGTACCCATGGGGTTTTCTCCAAAAACGCGATTGAGCTTATTGAAAACTCAGATGTATGCGAAATGATTGTATTGGATACAATAGCCGAAAAGCCGTTAAATACCAATAAAATCATATATTTATCCGCTGCGGATAATTTTGCCAACGCAATAAGGCGTATCCATGATGAAAGACCCGTTTCCGATATGTTTACAGATTCGAAGATACGTTATCAATAAAGGGAGGTGTTCAAAATGACGACCAAACTTATGGAGGAAAGCGTAATGACGGATTTTCAATTCAAGGCCTTGATGACAATGGTATTAGACATTGTTGAACGCTCGGAAACTAAAGAGCAAATTAGGGAGTCCATTGAAAAATTAGCAAGTGGTGAATTAAATGCTAAGAAGGACAACAATTAAATGCTAATCATCGCAGGTCTTGGCAATCCTGAAAAAGACTATCGAAACACCCGTCACAATATTGGTTTTGAAACTCTTAATAAATTTGTTTACGACCATAATTTAGCCTTTAACAAAGCCAAATTCCGCTCTCATATAGCGGAAGGGGTAGTATTCGGTAAAAAAATACTCCTATTAAAGCCTCAAACTTATATGAATTTAAGTGGCGAGGCTATTCGTGACGCACTTATTTTCTACAAGCTTGAGCCTGAAAATTTAATTGTAATCTATGACGATATTGCCCTTGATGTCGGCGAGGTGCGTATAAGGAAACAAGGCTCAGCAGGCAGCCATAACGGCATGAAGAGCATTGTATATCAGTTAGAGTGTGACGTATTTACAAGGATAAGAGTAGGCATAGGTGCAAAGCCTCCCGGATATACTTTATCTAACTATGTACTAAGCCGTTTTTCAAAAAATGAAACAGAAGCAATGATAGAAGGGGTGACCAAAGCAACAGACGCCTTGGAAATTATACTTAAGGACTCGGTTGATACGGCTATGAATAAATTTAATAAAAAGAAAAAACCTGAGAAACCGCCAAAAACGGAGGAAGTTGATGAGCAATAGCTTAACCACACATGGATTATATGAGCCCTTAAGTACTTTAAGGGCTTTTCGTCTTGCCACTGAGGGAAATATGGGAGCTGTCTCCCCTCTTCTTCTATCCGGCATGATGGACTCCCAAAAATGTCATATAATAGCCGCTATTAAGGAGCTTAAGGGTAATGCATCCCTTGTAATAACCCACTCGGAGCTTAAGGCAAAGGAAATTTATGAGGATTTATCCTTTTTCATAAAGGGTGATAATAATTTATTCCTCTACCCTGCTAAGGATGTGGTTTTTTATGCCGCTGATGTTAAAAGTTCCCTTATAATTAAGGAGCGGTTTGCAGCTATTAACGCCCTGTTAAAAGGTGAGCGGCCTGTTATCGTCTTGTCTGTGGAGGCTTTATTTGACCGCCTTTCCCCTCCCGATGTGTTTGAGGAGCATATTATCCGTCTTAAAACAGGGGATACCTATGATATAAGCACTCTTGTGAAAAAGCTTGTACTTATGGGCTATGAGCGCAGGGATATGGTAGAGGCCGCCGGGCAGTTTTCCATGCGCGGGGGTATATTGGATGTTTTCACAGCTATTTATGAAAACCCTATGCGTATTGAGTTTTTTGATGATGAAATTGACTCAATCCGCGTTATTGATATGGAAAGCCAGCGTTCTATCTCCAAATGGGAAGCTATGGAGATTTTTCCCATGAAGGAGCTGGTTTATGATGAATATACCCTGACCAAAGCCCTTAAAAAAATCGAGTCTGAGTTTGAAAAAACCTTAAAAAGCTACGAAAAAAAAGGGCTTTATGAAGAATCCGCACAGCTAAAACATTCTGTAGGGGAGGTTATAGAGCAGCTTAAAATCGATAAAAACTCCCGGGATATTGACCGTTTTATACAGTATTTTTATGAAAAAGGTATCTCTTTGCTAAACTATTTGCCGTCGGATGCTTATATATTCTTCGATGAAAGTGCCCGCCTAAGCGAGCGCAGCGAAACCGCATTCGAGGAGTTTTCCCAAAGTGTCCAGGGCAGGCTTTTAAAAGGCTATCTCCTTCCGGAGCAGGCAAATATGATTTACTCCTACAGCCAAATTGTCTCCATGTGCGCCAAATTTCCACAGATAATAATGAACTCAATGGTATCAACCATTAGGGAATTTAAACCAAAAGAAATGGCTTCTTTTGCCGTAAAAGGCTCTGTTTCATTCCAAAACCGTATTGACCTGCTTGCGCCGGATATTAACTATCTTAAATCAAATGGCTATAGTATAGTAATGCTTTCAGGGAGCCGTGTCAGGGGCGAGCGGATTGTAGCTGAACTTGTGGAAAACAGTATATCCGCCAAGTTTTTCGAGCGGTCTTCACAGGTAGAGCTTAGTCCTGATTACGTTTCCGTTATCTCCGGCAGTTTAGCGCGCGGCTTTATGTATGATGATATAAAACTTGCTTTTATTTCTGATAAGGAGCTTTTCGGCGAGAAAAAGAAGGTTAGAAAATATAAAAAAGATAAAAACACCCGTAAAATCGACAGCTTTATGGAGCTTAAGGTTGGGGATTATATAGTCCATGAAAATCACGGTATAGGCAAGTTCGCAGGGATTGAAAATATTGTATCAGACCAGATAAAACGTGATTATATCAAGCTTACCTATGCTGACGGGGGCAATTTATACATCCCTACAAGCCAAATGGATATGATTGGCAAATACATCGGCGGTGAGTCTGCCTCCCCTAAAATGAGCCGCTTAGGAGGCGCAGACTGGGCAAAAGCCAAGTCCCGTGCCAAAGGCGCAGTAGAGATCTTGGCAAAAGACTTAATTGAGCTGTACGCCAAGCGGGAAGCCGCTCAAGGCTTTAGATACGGCAAAGACACCGTATGGCAGCAGGAATTTGAGGAAACCTTCCCCTTTGATGAAACTGATGACCAGCTAAACGCCATAGAAGATGTTAAAGGAGATATGGAGTCCATAAAAGTTATGGATCGCTTGATTTGCGGCGATGTAGGCTACGGCAAGACTGAAATAGCCTTGCGGGCGGCTTTTAAAGCTGTGTCCGATGGTAAACAGGTAGCTTATCTTGTGCCTACCACCATCCTTGCACAGCAGCATTATAACACCTTTACCCAGCGTATGCAGGATTTTCCCATATCAATTGAGATGATGAGCCGCTTCCGCTCCCAGAAAGAGCTTAAGGCTGCCGCGGATGGCTTACACAAAGGCTCGGTGGATATTGTTATAGGCACACACCGTATCCTTTCAAAGGATGTGAGCTTTAAAAATCTTGGGCTTGTTATAGTTGATGAAGAGCAGCGCTTTGGGGTATCTCATAAGGAAAAACTTAAATCTTTTAAAGAAAATGTGGATGTTATTACTCTTACCGCCACTCCAATCCCCCGGACGCTCCATATGAGCCTTGCAGGCATCAGGGATATGAGCTTACTTGACGAGCCGCCTTCAGAGCGCAAGCCTATCCAGACTTATGTAATGGAATATAATCAGGAGTTTATAAAAGACGCTATCCATCGTGAACTGGCAAGGGGCGGACAGGTTTATTATTTGTACAACAGGGTTAGGAGCATTTCCGATATGGCGGCACGTGTACAAAATCTTGTACCGGAAGCCAATGTTGCTTACGCCCATGGTCAAATGTCCGAAAAAGAGCTTGAAAGTATTATGATGGATTTTATAAACAGTGATATAAATGTCCTTGTATGTACCACGATTATCGAAACAGGACTTGATATACCCAATGTTAACACAATAATCATACATGACTCGGATACTTATGGTCTGGCACAGCTATATCAGCTTAGAGGGCGTGTAGGCCGCTCCAGCCGCATAGCTTACTGCTATCTCATGTACAGGAAGGATAAAGTCCTTACAGAAGGGGCTGAAAAGCGTCTCCAAACCATCAGGGACTTTACTGAGTTTGGCTCAGGCTTTAAAATTTCCATGCGGGATCTTGAGATTAGGGGTGCCGGCAATCTTTTAGGTGAATCCCAGCACGGGCATATGGATAGTGTTGGTTATGATATGTATTGCCGCCTTTTAAGTGAAGAAGTAAGCAGGCTTAAAGGTATTATGCCGGAAGAAATTTTTGAGACTTATATTGATTTGGAATTTACCGCATATATTCCTGCCGATTATATCTCAAATGAGGAGCAGCGGCTGGAAATATATAAGAAAATCTCATTAATAAGAGATAAAAACGACTATTTAGATGTACAAGAAGAGCTGCTGGACCGTTTTGGCGACCTGCCAAAAGCAGTTATGAACCTTATGGATATAGCCTATATGAAAGCAAAGGCAAATAAGGTCGGGGTAATTTCCATAACAGAAAAAGGTGCCGAGAAAGGTAAAAATATAATAATAACCTTTAAAAATGACGCCCAGGCTGACCCTGTGAAGATTATGGAATTGTGCCAAAAGGAGCATCATTTGAGTTTTACAGTGGCAAATAACCCCTTTATTACTTATAGGCTTAAGGGGGAGCTTGCGGCAGATGATATCGAGGCATTGACAGAGGTTTTTGATGGGATAGGTGTTTAGAAATATGGGCTGCGACCTCGATCTAAACCGCTCATTGTTCGACTCTCCTGACCTAAGTAACGAAGGCATAACCTGAAGCAATCTCAGCCTATTGACGAAGTATAAACCCAGAAAAGAGGTGTATTTATGAAATACTATGTAATTGATGCCTTCGCTGAAAAGGTTTTTGAAGGTAATCCGGCAGCGGTGTGTGTCCTTGATACTTGGCCGGCTGAAGAACTTATGCTAAACATTGCCATCGAGCATAATCTCTCTGAAACAGCCTTTACCGTCAGAGAGGCTGACGGCTCTTATCTGCTGCGCTGGTTTACTCCGGGTGGTGAAGTGCCCCTTTGTGGTCACGCTACCTTGGCAACGGCTTTTGTACTGGCAAAATTTTATGAGCCTGACTCGGATACCTTCCGCTTTAACACTATGGAGAGTGGTCTCCTTACAGTAACTAAATCCGGTGATATGTTTGAGCTTGATTTTCCCGCTTATGATTTGAAAAGCGTACCGGTCACCTCTGAAATGGAGGAGGCAATAGGCTTTAAGGTTTTAGAGGCGTACATAGCAAGGGATTTGGTATGTGTCCTTTCTGATGAGGGACATGTACTTGAGGCAAACCCCTCTGAAGGAGCACTATTAAAACTCGACGGGCTTCTGCTTAACATAACGGCAAAGGGCAGTTCTTACGACTGTATTTCCCGTACTTTTGCCCCAAAGGTTAATATAAAAGAAGACCCTGTTTGCGGCTCAGGTCACTGTCATATTGTACCTATTTGGGCTAAAAAGCTTGGTAAAGATGAAATTATCGCAAGGCAAGCCTCCCCACGCGGCGGGACACTTTACTGTAAAATGGCAGGAGACAGGGTCAAACTGTCAGGAAAAGCAGTATTATACAGCATTGGGGAGATTTATATATACTAGACCTAACCTCAAAAACACTACTGTGACAATAAGAATTTTTTAACCATATACTTTTACATCATTGCTTTAATATTTGAATTAGTATAAAATAGTAGAGCAACCGACAAAATCCGCAGTGGATAATGAGGGATTAAAATGAAAACTGCAATATTTTATGATTTAGAAAATATCACATTAGTAACCAAACAAGGCAAGTTTGAAAAAGCGTTTATCGCTTTGCAAGATAAAATAAAATCCAGTGAATTAGTCAGTGAAATTATTTTACAGAAGGCGTATATCCGGAAAACACCCAGGGCTGAGATTAAATTAGATCAAATGGAACCTGTTATGAAGAAGTATAATGTCGATTTGGTAGTAGTTGAATCTTTATCAAATAAAACAAAAAATATGGTCGATTTTAAAATGGGCATCGACGCAACTGAAGTAATTGTAAGAAGGCGGAGTATTCAAACAGTCGCCATTGTAAGCAGCGACGGTGACTTTGGTTTTTTGTGTCAGCAAATTAAAAATATGGGTAAAAACTTACTTGTAATTTCAAAATTTTCCATAACGGGAGATGCTTTGATAAAGCTTTGTGATGATCTAATCGATTTTTCAGACGAACAAATGAAGCCTAGTTTTATGAACAAAATCTTGGATTTACGAATAACAAAAAAAAATTTTGCAAAAGAAGAACCTTTGAGTGCCCTTAACAGCTTTCTAAGCGCAATGAAAGAAGATGACCTCACTTGCCGGTTAATGACCAGGCTAGGCATTGATTTTTCTGTCTTTGTTTCCATTTTACAAAATAGAAATATTAATCTGCCGAAATACAATAAATTTGGCTTTCCCAATGTTATGTCGTATATGATATTTTTGTTGAACAATACAGGCTTTGAATATAAAGATAACAGAGTTTTCTATACAGGCAGAACATCACCCTTATCCCAATCTGATTTAATAGAAAATGTCATCAATATGCCTCAAGGATTTTCCTATGAAAAACTGCTGCAATATTATGAAGTACTTACAGCAGTGAAAAATATCAATGAATTTACAAATTATATGAATTTTATGAAACGTATTGGAATATTAAAATGGAACTCATTACGACCAAAGCGTGATATGCAAAATACTATCAGTGAATATCTGCAAACACTTCAAGAAAAATCAGGGCTTATCCTTGAAAAAGGTGCTGTTAAAAAAATTGAGGAAAAATTCAGCAAAACGCCAAAAGCTGCACGGAGAAAGCGCAGCCGTGTAGTTGATTCTAAATTTGCGCGAAGAGTCCGCGCTAAATCCTAGATTGTGCTCCTCGCCGAAATCCTGATTTCGGCGAGGAACTTAAGGCAGGTCAAGGAGAGTCGAACCTTGACCTAAGTTTAGAATCCCCATTACACCTTCAACTTATCCATAATATTCCTAAAGTCCACATCTGTAGGCTTCTCTACCGTCCATTTTATTATTGCGCCGTCGTTTTTATAACGAGGTATTAAATGCATATGATAATGATTGACAACCTGCCCGGCCTGGGCACCGTTGTTTTGCAATATATTAAGCCCGTCACAATTTAGTGCTTCTTTGAGCTTTTTTGAAATTTTAGAAGCTAAAGGCATAAGCACACCTCCTTCTTTTTCACCAAGTTCATAAACATTTTCGTAATGAGCCTTTGTTAAAATAAGGGTATGTCCTATTGTTGCCGGATTAATGTCTAGTATCACCTTAAACAGCTCGTCTTCATAAATACAATAAGAGGGCAGCTCCCCTGCCACTATTTTGCAAAACACACAATTTTCCATAGCCTCTTCTCCTCTATAGCAAACGACTTTCGAAATCGTGATTCGGCGGCGCGCTAAAACCTTCGGTTTTGCCCCAAAGCACCTACCCCAACTGCTTTGGAGCCGCCCTTGCCCAATCACGTTTCTCAATGTGGTTTGCTCTACATCTTCTCAAACTTATCCACAAGCTCATCAAATACATTTAAGGCAAGATCCACCGCCTCAGGGTTTCCCATATCTACTCCCGCCATTTTAAGCTGGTCGATTGGATACATACTTGAGCCGGATTTTAAAAATTTCAAATACCCATCTGTATTTCCGTCTAAAATTTTGCGGCTAAGGGCTATAGCCGCCGAGTGTCCTGTGGCATATTGATACACATAAAAAGGTCTGTAAAAATGGGGTATACGGCTCCATTCGTAATCGATTTGTTCATCTAAAGCCACGGATTTGCCGAAATACTTTTCATTCAACTCCCTATAGATTTTATTAAGCTCCTGGCTTGTCAGTGCTTCCCCCGCTTCCACCATCTCATGAGTCTTAAGCTCAAACTCCGCAAACATAGTTTGGCGGAATAAGGTAGCCCTAAACTGCTCCATATAGTAATTTATAAGGTATTTCTTCATGTTTCCATCTTTTTCCGTGTTTAGGAGATACTCCATAAGCAAAGCCTCATTTACAGTCGATGACACCTCCGCAACAAACAAAGTGTAATCACCATAAACGAAAGCCTGATTTTTCCTGGTAAGATGGCTGTGCATAGAATGACCTATTTCATGGGTCAGCGTAAACATATCATTAACCTTATTATCGTAATTTAGGAGGATATACGGATGGCTTTTATAGGATCCCCAGGAGTAGGCACCGCTTTTCTTCCCCTTGTTTTCATAAATATCAACCCATCTGGCGTCAAAGCCTGCTTTAAGCTCACTCACATATTCATCACCTAAAGGGGCAAGGCTTTTTATCACCATATCCTTCGCCTTATCGTAGTCTATATTGGTATCAATCTCAGGCACAAGAGGCACGTAAATATCGTATATATGAAGGGTATCAATCTTTAGTGCCCTCTTCCGGACTTCCATATATTTATGCAAGCTTGGAAGGTGAGCATGTACTGTTTTTATCAAATTATGGTATACCTCTGTAGGGATGTTATTGCCAAATAAAGAAGCGTCAAGGCATGATTTATACTTACGCTCTTTGGCGAAAAAAACGGCATTTCGCACAGAGGCGGCGTAGCTTTCAGCCAAAGTGTTTTTATGGGCAATATAAGCCTTGTATAACGCCTCAAAGGCGGCTTTTCTCACATCACGGCTCTTAGACTCCATTAAAGATAAATAAGAACCGTGGGTAACTTCCTTATCCTTGCCGTTTTCATCTTTTATAGTGCCGAATTTTAAATCCGCATTATTTAGCATAGTAAAGATTTTAGAAGCCGCCTGTCCTATTTCCGAAACTTTGGCAAGGACTGTTTCCATTTCATCGCTTAAAGTATGCTCTTTAAGGCGTAATATCCCTTCTATATAATGCTTGTAAGGCTTAAGGGGCTCATAATTATTAATATACCCCCCAAGGGTACCTTTGTCTATTGCCAATATTTCAGGCTCGATAAAACTAAGCTGTGCCATAACCTCTGTAAGCAAACTGTCAACCCGAGCCGAAAGAGCTTGGTACGTAGGATTTTCCGTATCCTCATCATGTTTTAAATTCGCGTAAACATAAATATTTTCCGCAATCATATAAAGCTCATCTTTTAGCTTTAGGCAGTTGTGAAGGCTCTCAGCTGAGCTGCCAAGTGTGCCTTTTAAGGCAGCAACTGCACCTGCTCCTTCTTTAACTTTGCTAAAATCCGCCTCCCAGTCAGCGTCTGTTTTATACATTGCGCCTATATCCCATTTATACTCTTCTTTTATTTCTTCACGTGTTTTAAGTCCCATTTTTTTCAGCCCTTTCTTAAGTTAATTATACTATTATACCTATAGCAAACGACTTTCAAAATAGCGAACTGCCTTCGCGCTAAAACCTTCGGTTTTACCCAAAAACACCTACCCCAACTGTTTTTGGGCCGCCCTCGCCACTTCTCTTTTTTCAATGTCGTTTGCTATTGCATCTTTACATTTTACCACATAAGCGATAAAATACTATTATTATGGATAAAATTAAGATGTTTTCCCAAAAAATTTGTTTAATAAGGCTGACCCTGCCCCAGGCTGTTGTTTTTTTGCTTGTTATGTCCTTAGCCCTTGCTATATTTTTACTTTTACTCCAGCCTTTGCCTTTTTCTTATATTATAGATGTTACTTTGGCAAACCGCGGGCTTAATTTATTTCTAAACTGGCTGCCAATATTTCTTGCCATGGCTTTTCTTTATTTTATTGGTTTTGGGGCAGCTGCAGCGTCCACTGTGACCGGGGCTGTATTCCTATTTTTAGGCACAGCCAACCGTTTTAAAATACTCCTTAGAAATGACCCACTGCTGCCTTGGGATTTATTCCTTGGAGGTGAGGTTATGGGGATAGCAAGGAGTTTCGGTCAAGGGACAGTAATTATAGGCGTTATTCTTACCTTATTGTACGTTCTTGCTGCTATAATCGCCGCAATAATCATACGAAGTAAAAAACTTGATATAAAATTTAGGGCTGTAGGTGCCATATCCTGCATACTGCTTGCCGCTATCCTAAACAGCCCCCTTTATAATAACGCCAATATAACCAACTCCTTGGAAATAAGGGGCAATATTTGGAACCAAGTTAACCAATTTAACTCCCGGGGCTTTGTTTACAGTTTTATCCACGCTTTTAACACTATGCGTATTGAGACTCCTGACGGCTACAACCGCGCCGCTGTACTTGCCCGTATTAACCAAGGCGACACAAGCGGCATAGATAGAT
Organism: Defluviitaleaceae bacterium; assembly: GCA_009779915.1. GTDB lineage: Bacteria > Bacillota > Clostridia > Lachnospirales > UBA5962 > WRBA01. The sequence continues at coordinate 95,355 of WRBA01000009.1, forward strand.
TGCAAGGCACTGAAAAGCCTCATATTATAATGATTATGGGGGAAGCTTTTTCCGAAATGGCACTACTGCCTTATTTCGACTTTACAGGCTTCACTGACCCCTTGGAAAATTGGCGGGAGCTTAAAACCGAGTCTATACATGGTGAAATTTTTGTCCCTAACATAGGCGGCGGCACGGCTGATACGGAATTTGACGTACTGACAGGGCTTAATACACGTCAGTTTCGCGGCTCACCCTTCGGTTTTCGTATGATAAATTCCGAGTTTGAGTCAATGGCGTCTATATTAAACTCTATAGGCTTCCGCTCTGAATTTATGCATCCCGGTTATGATTGGTTTTATAACAGGCAAAATGTTTATAGGGATTTGGGCTTTCAGCGGCTGGTATTTATTGATGAATTTGAGGGTATTCCAACAAAAGGCATGTATATTAACGAACACGACACCATAAACCGTGTTATGGAAATGTTTTATGAACACCGTATAAACAGTCCTAACCTGCCTTATTTTCATTTTGCCATAACTATACAAAACCACGGACCCTATACAGATAAATACCGCTACGACGGACCTTTGACTGAGCCTAATTTCACTACCTCCTTAGATGTTTTGGAAATTGATATGAACTCTATATCAAACTATTTCCACGGTCTTGCCGATGCGGATGTAGAGCTTAGGCGGCTTACGGATTACTTAAGGGATTTGGAGGAGCCTGTGGTATTAGTATACTTTGGCGATCATTTGCCTGCTTTTAACCGGCGTATATATGATATCTTTTATCCTGATATTTATGAACCGGGGTCTTTCGAGGATTTAACAAGGCTTTTTAGGCTGCCCTTCATAATTTGGTTTAACGATGCGGCAAAGGAGTTGTATGAGATAAATCATCCCCTTGATCTGGTTGATGATGAAAATATCCTCTTCTCTTCCTCCTTTCTTGGTGCCTATGTATTGGAAGTCCTTGGCATAAGAAATATTTCGCCTTTTTGGGATTTTTTAAAGGAGTTTCGACATCAATTCCCTATAATAACCGAGGTGAAATCCTTTGACTATAACAGGCACTCAAGTTTGTATATGACCGATAATGAGCGGGCGCCTTTGATTTTATACAGAGATTGGTCTTACTTTAGACTTTTTGAAGAACGATAGGAGATGAATAATATGCAAAACATGACTAACACACAAAAAATAACCCTTATGGGTTTGTTCGGCGCAATCATTTTTTTACTTACCTTCACCCCCTTAGGCTTTATCCCTCTGCCTTTTGTCCGTGCCACCACTATTCACATACCGGTTATCATTGGCTCCATATTTTTAGGACCTAAGTATGGAGCAGTACTCGGCTTTTTGTTCGGATTTTCAAGCTTTTTAATTGCCACATTACAGCCTTGGCCCAGTTCTTTTGCCTTTTCACCCTTTGTACCCCTTCCGGGCGCAGACAGTGGCAGCTTATGGGCTCTTTTCGTAGCCTTTGTCCCTAGAGTTTTTGTTGGCATTGTCCCTTATTACACATATGCCGCTATTAAGAAGGTGATTACAGATAAAGGTTTTGATATCATTAATTTGACTATTGCAGGCATTGTTGGCTCTATGACTAATACTTTGCTTGTTTTACACTCTATATTTATATTTTTTGGTGAACCTTGGACAACTGTTGTAGGGGGAGGTCCTGCTGATGTGGTATACGCCGTAATCGTAGGCATAATTGCATCTGTGGGCGTTCCTGAGGCTATTGTTGCAGGAATTTTAGTAGCTGCAATCGGTTCTGCACTTAATATTGTCATACATCACAAAGCTCAAGCGGCGTAATATATAGTCAAGCCGCTCTAAAACCGCCCATTAAAAGTCTATTGAGACTGCCAAATAACTTGGCAGTCTTTTTTATTGGGGATATTTATCGTAGATATTTAATGAAGGTATATAATTACCAAAATTTGGACTATTAGTATTCGTTAAGTTAATACTTGTGGTGCCGATATATTATTTGCAAGTCACAAAACGGTAGCGGCACGGCCGGCCGCCACTGTTTTAAAAAACATTATCCAAGTTAAAAAACTTTATCCAAGCTAAAAAAGCTTGGCGGCTGACCCAAAGGACTGGGCAGACGTAGCGGGGCAAACCCCCGCAAATACAAGGAGGAAGAATTATGTCTAACATGGTAGTAAGAACAAACGTTATGAGTTTAAACTCACACAGAAATTTAGGTATGACAGGTACTCAACAAGCAAGATCGGCTCAAAGACTTTCAAGCGGTTACAGAATTAACTCTGCAGCTGACGATGCAGCAGGTCTTGGTATCTCTGAAACTATGAGAGCGCAAATCCGTGGTCTCGACCAAGCTTCAAGAAACGCTCAAGACGGTATCAGCCTTATCCAAACAGCTGAAGGCGCACTTAGCACTGTTAATGAAATGGTTACTCGTATCCGTGAACTCGTTGTTCAATCCGGTAACGATACTAACACTGCAGACGACCGTCTTCGTCTTCAAGATGAGATTGACCAATTAAAAGAAGAAATTACTGATGTTTCACTTAGAACTGAATTTAATACTATGACTTTATTAGACGGACCTGGCGGCGTATTGGCTGATTTAGCTACTTCTATAGGAAATGGTATAGGTTCAGATAATATTACTAACGCTGAAGAAGCACAAATGTTTGCTGATTTAGTAAATGCAATTAACAGCTTTAACGATGTTACAGGCTGGGGCATTGATTCTGCACTTGACTCAACTCAGCTTGCAGCTTTAAATGATGTTTTGACTGAATTAGGTAATGTAGCAGCTTCCGGAGATCACACTGACCTTTCTGCATTAGAAACCGCTTTAGGCGTTCTTAATGGTGGAATACCCGGTTATGGTGGTTTAACTTTACCTCCTACAACAACTGAAGAAGCTGATGCATTCATGAACGCAGTTAGAGAAATCAGAGGATTTGAACTTAGAATGACAGGCGGAAATGAGTTTAATTTCCAAATCGGAGCAAATGCTGACCAACAAATTAGTGTACAAATAGGAAACATGAGCTGGGAAAGCATTAGCAGCGGTCTTCAAATTGACTTGGAACTCGCTGAAAATGAAGTTGGAGAATTGTTAAACAGGCTTGACGCTACTTTAGGTGCTGTTACATCACAAAGATCTGCACTTGGTGCTGTTCAAAACAGACTTGAGTACACTATTCAAAACCTTGACATCTCTTCTGAAAACCTGCAAGCAGCTGAATCTCGCATAAGAGACGCTGATATGGCTCGCGAAATGATGAGCTTTACTCAATCTAACGTATTACAACAAGCAGCTATATCTATGCTTGCTCAAGCTAATAGTGCTCCTCAATCTATCCTTCAATTACTTGGATAATTATAACGAGCAAATAAAAAGCTCCTGCCCCGGCAGGGGCTTTTTATTTGCTTTAGGCGGGCTTAGCCCGCCTTGCAGACTCCAGTTGGGAAGCCTATCCCGTTTCAGTCAGGTTTTCTATCGCTTTTTGCTTCAACACAAGCTTATGCACCGTTGCTATATATTTATCGGCTGTAAAATACTCTCTTAGCGTTCAAATAATCCTCAACATATCTAAGGGCTTCACCAAATCTCTGAAAATGCACAATTTCTCTCTCCCTCAAAAACTTAAGAGGATCGATTACATCAGGGTCGGTCATTTGATCCAAAAGATACTGATATGTCTTCTTCGCTTTCTGCTCTGCTGCCATATTTTCATACAAGTCCGCCACAGGATTGCCGGAAGACTGTATTCCCATCGCACTCCAAGGTATCCCCGCCGCCGATTGAGGGTAAACCCCTGCCCCATGATCCGTATAATAAGGGTCAAGCCCTGCCTTCTTCATATCCTCTGCCGTGGCACCTTGAGTAAGCTGGGATACCATAGCTCCCACCATTTCAAGGTGAGCCAGTTCTTCTGTGCCTATATCATTTAAAACAGCTTTCGCCTCCGGTGTCACCATTGAATATTTTTGCGATAAATAACGTATTGCTGCACCCAGTTCTCCGTCCGGACCTCCGTACTGACTTATAATTACCTTAGCTGCCCAGGGATCAGGCTTGGTTATTTTAACCGGGTACTCCAGTTTCTTTTCATATATCCACATTAGTTTTCGCCCCCATCGTCAAATGACCAATTAAACTCTTTTTCCCATGGGCTGTACTCTGACAGCCAGTTCCACTCATGCTCGCCGGCAGGGCAGCGGAATGAATGCAGGGGTCCAAAATGTTCTTCGTATTTTTTTCTTGCCTGCGCCGCAAGGGCTGCTACTTTATTATATTCTGCAAGGGCTTCCCTGTCATTTGGATGTGTATTTAGGTATAAATGCAGATCCAGTGCCAAAAAGTCCAGGGTGTAAAGCTCTTTTTCGATATCATATTTATTCATTAATCAATTCCTCCTCGGACCGGCTCATATGGCTGATGAAGTTCAGGAAATACCGTACCTGCACGAAATGCCTCTATAGGCGGATATAAATTACCGCTCCACTGCTGAAATGGCACATAGGCATTTCCATAACTTACGGTTTTTGGAAAAATTGGTGGGTTTAGATTTTCATGTATATTCATTTTTGCCTCCTATCCAAAATGTTAATGTATAGTAGTTTCAGCCCAAAACGGGCTAAACATTGCAAGCTCGCTTAGCTCATCTTAAACTTAATTCACTATATTTCACCTTATGCAATAATAAACCAAGCCGTTCCATATATCCAATCAACTTAAATTAGCTAACTATAACAAATATAGACAAAATCTGCCGATTAATTTATAATATAGTTATGAAATCTATTTATGAACATTTAAAAGAATACGCAAATACGGACACATACCCTTTTCATATGCCCGGTCATAAGAGAAATCCCCGGTTTTTATCCTTTGATATAAACCCTGTGAGTATTGATGTTACTGAGATTCCGGGGACGGATAATTTGCAAAACCCGAAAGGGCTTATTAAGGATAATGAAATGCGTGCCGCCAAGATTTTCGGGTCGGATGAAAGTTTTTTCCTTGCCAACGGCTCAACAGGTGGGATAATTTCGGCGATTTTATCTTCGGTTTGTGAAGGATCGAAACTTATAATGAGCCGAAATAGTCATATGAGTGCCTATTCAGCCGTTACTTTAGGCAATATTTGCCCTGTGTATCTTTATCCTAAAATTTCATGGGCAAAAATCCCCACTGTAATATCACCGGAGGATGTTAGCTCGGCGTTTTCAGCGCACCCTGATGCCAAAGCCGTATTTATCACAAGCCCCACCTATGAAGGCATTGTAAGCGATATTGAAACAATAGCAAAAATCGCACATGAACATAAGGCAATCCTTATTGTAGATGAAGCCCACGGTGCTCATTTAAAATTTCATGGGGCTTTTCCAAAATCTGCCTTGAGTTTAGGTGCTGATATAGTTATACAATCTTTACATAAAACGCTGCCATCTCTTACTCAGTCCGCAATTTTGCATATTAAAGGCAGTCGATGCAACAGGCGTCTTCTTAGGCAATTTTTAAATATGATAAATTCTTCCAGTCCTTCATATATATTATTATCTTCTATTGGACAATGTTTGGAATTTTTAGAAAATAGCGAAGAAGCGTTTGATTCTTATATTAAAAAGTTAAAAACCACCAGAGATACCATAAGTGGATTAAATAATTTAAGGCTGATTGACGAAAATTATATTGAGGTATTTGCCTACGACATTTCAAAACTTGTAATACTCACAAATGACGGAAATGGCTTAGACAATAACCTTCGTAAAAACTACAATTTGCAGATGGAAACTTCGGCAGACAATTTTATCCTGGCAATGACTAGCGTTGCGGATACTAATGAGGGATTTGACAGGCTTACATCCGCCCTTTTGGAACTTGATAAATTTTACAAAAATGTGGATAAAAACTCTCCCCTTGAATATCCTAAACCAGTGGCAATTATACCTATTAGGGAAGCACTTTATAAACCTATACGAAAAGTGCGGCTAAGTGACGCAATAGGTCAAATAACGGCTGAAAATATTGCCCCCTACCCTCCGGGTGTGCCTATTTGCTTACCTGGGGAGCTGATTTCCAGGGAAATTTTGGAATTTTTGCCGAAGGATTATATTTTTAGAGAGGTAAATATAGTAAATGAGAATTGAAACATTGTTAAACTTACTTACAACTAACGACATATTAATAGCACTTTTACTTGGTGCTGTTTTGACATGGGCTGTAAACCGTGCCGCTGAGCTTGTTACGGTTCTTAGGGCACCTGATTTGGAGCGGATTTTGAAAAAATGCTACGATATGTTTCCTACGGAAATATTGCATTTTCGCGGCGAAATATATAAACGCGGTATGAACATACGAATGGTTACGACTCAAAACAAAACATTTGAAGGGAAATTTTTAGGGCTAAACAGTGACAATATGATTTGTCTTATGACAAAAGGATTTATAATAGCCCAAGCTCTTAAAAATATTGAACAAATGGAACTACTTGATTTACAGGAGGAATAATGGGAAAATTCGGTTTAGTGCTTGAAGGCGGCGGTCTTAGAGGAGTTTATACCGCCGGAGTTTTGGACTTGTTTTTAGACATGGATTTTCATGCCCCTTACACTGTTGCTGTCTCAGCCGGTGCTTGTCAAGCATATTCATATATTTCAAGGCAGCGAGGGCGAAATTTTAAAGTAGCCTCTGATTTTATTGGGGATCCGCGCTATTTAAGCTTTCGCAGCCTGATTTTAAAAGGGGAAATATTCGGCATGGATTTTATGTTTGACGAAGTGCCGAAGCGGCTTATCCCCTTTGATTTTGAGGCTTTCGATAACAGTGCTCAAGAATTTGTCATAGCCGCCACTAATTGTGAAAGCGGTCTTGCGGAGTATTTTAATAAATCCGATAAACATGATATGTTCCTTATAGGGCGCGCCTCAAGCAGTCTGCCTCTTTTGTCCAGAATAGTTCAAGTTAACAACACCCCCTATTTAGACGGCGGTGTTGTAGTGCCTATCCCTTACGAAAAAGCCCTGGCAGATGGATACGAAAAGAACATAGTCATTTTGACACAGGACAGTACTTATATAAGAAGACATAGCCAAACTGTGGTGCGCCTTATGCGTGCCTGGTATCGAAAATACCCAAAACTTGCAGAAGTTTACTCAAAACGCGCCGAAAATTATAATAAAATGATGATTCGTATAATCGAAGAGGAAAAAAAAGGAAATATCTTTGTAATCCGACCGGTCAAAACCGTTACCGTAAGCCGGATAGAAAGGAATAAAGAAAAACTTAAAACATTTTATGAAGAAGGGTTTGAAGATGCAAAAAGACTATGGCCTAAGCTACAGGAATGGCTTGGGAAGATATAATATGTAGTGAAGTCACTTCGTTGAAATCCCCTCGTGCTTTGCACTTACGGCTTTCAACGAGTTTTCTGTTGGTAAGAACCGGCTGCGCTGCGCGCGGACGCCGATTTCCCTCGGACGAGCAAAGCCCGTCCTGCATCTACCATGCCTTCGGCGCAGTAGAGGGCAATTTAATTCAAAAAACTCTTGTAAATCTATAAATTATATTGTATACTTATGTCAAAGGAAGCGATAAATATAGTGTATCCGTCGAAATGTGAGCCGCAGTAGCGGGCGGCACTTTAGTGCCGATTCCAACTTAATACGCTTTAGCGTGTTAGTTGGAACTCTCCCTTGGTATTTACTTGCAACACTTACCAGGTGGGCGGCAGGCGATTGGA
>WRBA01000010.1 GCA_009779915.1 Defluviitaleaceae bacterium
GCTTAATCAGGATGTTTTTGTGGAGCGCGACCATATTACGCCGCGCGACATAACCTATGCCTTTGAATGCCCTAATTTCCTGCGTCATGTGCGGTTGCTGCTGGGCAAAGGTGCCAACGAGCCTATTTTCTGCTATGAGGTGGCGGATATTACAAGGCTTAATATTTTAGATAATTGGTGGGATACACTTGAAATTACAAGTCTTGCAGGCATAGAGTATTTTACGGGGCTTAAGAGTCTTCAAGCCATCTCTTGGGTACTAAATACAAGTACTGTAGATTTAACAAATAATGTTAATTTAGAGGAACTTGTTTTTGCATTTCCTAGAATAGAAGTTAATACCTTTGTGCAAAATTTTAATGAAAGTCAAGTATTAGTGGATCTGAATTTATCTAATAATACAAAGCTGCATACTCTGCTAATAGAGGTTAGTAATTTAGCTGATTTGGATTTGTCAAATAATAGGTATTTAAAAAATCTGACATTACAACAAACAGATATTACAGGCCTAGACTTATCAAACAATCATTATTTGCAAGGGCTTAACATAATAAGTCACCAGCTGGCAAATTTAGATTTATCAAACAACCCTTATTTGCAGAGTCTTAGTATATCCGGCTTCGGTCGGTTCCAGTTAATATTAACTGACTTGGATTTATCAAACAATCTATACTTGCGCGAACTCTCGTTATGGTGGACTCAACTAACAGGTCTGGATTTGTCACATAACAGATATCTAGAAACTCTTGACATTATCTCGAGCCAATTAACAAGTATAAATTTATCAAATAATCGTTATTTGCAAAGCTTAGACATTTCGGATGGTTTCTCCACAACAGTTCCTTTAGCCAGCATAGATTTATCAGGCAACCGTGATTTGCAGAATCTTAGATTAAGTGTAACCCAGATAACAAGTTTAGATTTGTCTAATAACCGTGAATTGCGGACAGTTAATCTAATGAGTGGCGGACTAACCAGCCTGGACTTATCCAATATGCAGCATTTATGGGAAGCATGGCTTTCACACAATCAATTAACAACCGTAAATGTATCTAACAGTGTAAACTTAAACCATCTCAGTGTTAATAACAACCGCCTGCAAAACCATGATTCAGTCATTGGCTGGCGTGAAATTGGGCTTGTGCTGAATCAGAGCTTCCTCTTCGGTACTCAAAGACCGTAATATTGCTTTTAGAAGGACGCACCAATGTAAGAGGTATAGTTGATTACAACAACCAAATATAAATTTAAACAATTGGAGGATTTATTATGAACATTATTAGAACCGCAGCAGTTGAATTATCTGAAATACCGGCAATAGCATATAAGCAAAAGCTTAAGTCGGGAGGTGCCGGAGTTAAGCTTATACGCCTTGATTGTGAGTCCAGTGCAGTTGCTACAATTGATAAAAGAAGCGGCGAGCCTGTGGCATATGGAAACATTGATGAGAATTTGTTTCCTTATGAAGCTTTTGAAGAGGCTATAGAGCTTACTGTAGGGCTTCCTTTTTCAGCTAGGGGCAAAATCAGCTTAAATGTTTCTTGTGATGCTGAAGATGAGGATTTAGTGGAAGAAGATGTTGTTAAAACAGATATGACTTTAAGTGATGAGTATTTAGCCATAGTCGAGCGTTATAGAGACGAAAAGGGTAAAATGAACTATTTGCTTATGAATAAAGACTTTATGTCATTTGCCTCTAAAAGCAAAGTTGTATCTGAAATGGTGGGGAAAATGGAACTCAATGATGATATATTGCTGCATATAATAAAGAACCGCGCCTCTCATATTGCAGGCAAAAAAGAAAGCCTTGAGGATAATGAAGTAAAAGCCCTTATTGAGGTTTTGGATGAAATAGATCCAAGAAGTGCCTTTAAAGAGCTTAAAGCGTATATAAACAGGCTATTATCAGCAGCCTCCGGAAAAGGTTCAAGTAAGAGAAGATAAGGAGGGATTAAATTGTTTGAAGTGAATGTATTCGAAAAACCGGCTTTTAATATTTTAGGCAAAAAAGCATGGCGTGAATTTAAATCTCCTGATGATGTAGCAAAGCTTTTTGAGGAAGCTCACGAAAGAGGGCTTATCGAAAAACTTAAAACCATAGGAAGCAGCGAAGTAACAAATTCAGCTTTTTTAGGGATTGCAATGGTGTCAGAGGGCGGCGGCATGGACTATTATTTTGCTGCGGAAGCTGCACCTGATAAAAAGGATGCTGAGCTTGTAAGCGTTAAAATCGAAGCTTCTCTCTGGGCTGTAATTAAAGGAAAAAATAGCACCTTGGAAGAAATTGGTGCCCTGGAGCAATATGGTTATGGTGAATGGCTTGAAGGTTCAGGCTATATTATTGCGGCAAATAAGCCTCAGATGAATGTATTTGTTTCAGAAGGGGGCGAAGGGCACGCGGAACTGTGGCTGCCTGTTGAGGAAGCAACGGCAGAAAACACTATGAAACTTAGACCTTATCTAACTTTTAACGGTCAATGCGAAGAAGCTCTGGAGCTTTATAAAAAAGCTTTCCAAGCTGAGGTTTTGCAATTGATGCGCTTTTCGGATATGCCTCCAATGCCCGGTTTTGAAATACCGGAAGAATTTAAAAGCAGGATACTTCAAGTAAGTTTAAAATTCGGCGCAGACTTTATTCGCATGTCCGATTGCGGTCCCGGACATCCTTTAAACGATGTGGAATCTGAGCGCATTTCAATAGCGGTGGAAACCACTGTAGAGAAAACTAAGCATGCCTTTGAGGTGTTATCGAAGGAAGGGCGGGTTGGTATGCCTCTTGGTGAGACGTTTTACAGCCCTCTTGCAGGCGTGGTTTTTGATAAATTTGGTGTAATGTGGAATTTTGTAGCACGAGCGTAAAATTTAAGCCCCTAAATGTATGTTTAGGGGCTTTTAAACTGAAATCCGAACAAAATAGCTGCTTTAGTGTTACTATATTTAGAAGAATTTAAGTATAAAAAGGAGAAAATAAATGGATAAGTATATTGACCTTCATATACATTCAAATTTTAGTGATGATGCACAGTACAGCCCTGAGGAATTAGTGAAAAAATGCAAAGAAGCAGGGATTCGTATTATGGCTATAGCCGACCACAACTCTGCAAAGGCTAATAAAAGAGCAAAGATTGCGGCAGAGTCATTAGGTATAAAATACATACCCGCTATTGAAATGAACGGTGTTTTTAATGGAAGGATTTTGCATATTTTAGGCTATGGAATAGACTATGAAAGCCCCGATTTTCATGAGTTTGAAGAGGGGTTAAAAGCTCAGCAGCCGGAGGCGTCCAGAGTGCGCCTTGAACTGACTATAGCACTGGGGTTTAACATAACTGCCGAGGAACTTGGGGATGTAGCTTGGACTGGGGAGCGTTTTGGGGAAGTATTGCTTGCCAAAGAGGAGTATATGGACAATGAACTACTAAAGCCCTACCGACCGGGTGGGGATAGGTCAAACAATCCTCTTGTTAATTTCTATTGGGACTTTTACTCTCAAGGAAAGCCTTGTTTTGTGGATGTTGATTACCTCCCGGCAAAGGAAGTAATAGAAATTATTCATAAAAATGGCGGTATTGCTGTTTTGGCACATCCAGGGCAAAATTTAGGAGATAACGCTGAAGTTTTGGAGGAGCTTCAATCTCTGGGGCTTGATGGCGTTGAAGCATTTACCAGCTACCACGATTTAAGTATGTCGAGGCTTTGGTATGAAAAAGCTAAGAGCCTAAATATGACAATAACTTGCGGAAGTGACTACCATGGCAAATTTAAGCCCAATATAAAACTGGGGGAAAGCGGCTGTTGGATAAACCTTAAGGAAATCGAACAAAAGATTAATTTTTGATTAATTAGACAAAATTCGCTTTCCAAAAGGCTTAAGCATTTGATATAATGAGGATGCTTAGGGGGTTGTGAAATATGGATTATTCCAAACAAAGTAACAAAAGACGTAAAAAAGGCTCGAAACAGCGGGCAAAAAAGAGTCGCAATAAGGTAGGAGTCATGATTTTTCGTATTTGTCTTTCTCTTATGATTATTGCTTCTTTCGGTGCTGTAGGGCTTGTTTTTGGTGCTTATGTAGGTATTATTGAAAACACTGTAGCCATTGAAAACTACAGGGCTGTTCAACCTGTGGATGCCATATCAATCGTATTTGACCGCCATGGTAATGAAATTGACCGCTTTATAGGGGCAGAAAATAGAGAATTCGTAACTTTACGAGAAATTCCTGAAAATATGCGAAATGCGATTATAGCAATTGAGGATGAGCGTTTTTACTCTCATAACGGTATTGATATGAGAGCTATTGCCCGTTCACTTCATCAAACTCTAATAGGTAATACCCAAGGGGCAAGCACTATAACTCAGCAGGTTATAAAAATGAGCAGGAATTTGCAGGCCAATGACTTGGAATCCAAGCTTCAAGAGCAATATCTTGCCGTTAGGTTTGAACAAATGCTTATTGACCAGCTTGGCTCAAGACGTGCCGCCAAGGATTATATACTTGAAGTTTATTTAAATTCTATCCCTATGCATCATAATATATCAGGAGTTCAGGCAGCGGCGCATTTTTACTTCGGGGGCAAAGATATTTCGGAGATAACTTTGGCTGAAGCTGTTGTGCTTGCAGGTATAACCAATAGGCCGGCAAGATATGCTCCTACTATTAACCCTGAAAATAATAGAAACAGAGCTAATCTGATACTTGATAATATGCTAAGGCTTGAATTTATAGATGAAGAGGAGTTTAGACAAGCCCACCGTGAGCTTGACACTTTGTATGACAGGGTTACTCAGTTTCGCGGAGCCGGAGCAGTGGCTGATACTACAGGTCAGCATATTCACAGCTGGTTTATGGACGCGCTCATTGAGCAGCTTATTGAAGATTTGCAAACCATTGGTTATACCCGCCAATCAGCTTCTAACAAGGTTTTTAACGGCGGGCTTAGGATATATACATCTAAAGACATGACCATGCAAAGTATTATGGATGAAGTGTTTATGGATGATTCATTCTTCCCACAGCGGGATTTTGAAATTGATGTTACCTATTTTTTATCCGTAAGAAATAATATTACAGGTCAAACCTATCATTTTGAAGAGAACGAGCAGGTTGGCAGTGTGGAGGAGCAGGAGGAATTTCTCCAGTCTGTAAGGGATAGGCTGGTTACGGCTAATACGACCCTTATTGCCGACAGATATGTGGCTCATCCTCAGCCTCAAGCTTCGATGGTTATATTAGACCAGCATACAGGGCAGGTTAGGGCGGTTATAGGCGGTCGCGGCGAAAAGGTTACAAATCGTGCATTTTGCAGGGCAACTCAATCTACAAGGCAGCCGGGCTCCGTTTTTAAAGTCCCGGCAGCTTTTGCGCCGGCTATAGACTTAGGGCTTATGGGTGCAGGCAGCATAATAGTTGATGAGCCTTTTTCAGTTGCGATGCCGGGTCAGCCTAATTACGAGCCCAGGAATTGGTGGGGGTCTGCTTGGCGCGGCCCTGTTACCGCACGCCGTGCCATTGCTGATTCGATGAATGTTGCTACGGTCAGAACTATGGTTGAAACAGGGGTTGATGTTTCTTTTGATTATTTATTGCGCTTTGGCTTCACTACTTTGGTTGACGGTGAAGTTAGAGGGGGCATGAGATTTTCTGACAGAGGTCCGGCAACGGCTCTAGGCGGTCTTACCGACGGTGTTACACAGCTTGAAGTTACCGCTGCATACGCGGCAATGGCTAACGGCGGCATATATAGAAGACCAATGTTTTATACGAGAGTATTGGATATCGACGGTAATGTAATACTTGAATCCGACCCGGAAAGGGATAGTCATGTGGTTATTAGAAGCACGACTGCGTATTTGCTAACCAATATGATGATTGATACTACAATAAACGGTACCGGCGGTCAGGCTCGTTTCAGAGAGGTTAGGATACCTGTTTCAGGCAAAACAGGAACAAGCCAGAACACGAAGGATTTAACCTTTGTTGGATATACTCCTTATTATACAGCGGGAATATGGATGGGTCATGACAGAGACAATTTTATCTCTGAAAGCGGCAGCCCTCATTTAGTTATTTGGCGTACTATTATGGAGCGCATACATGAGGATTTTACGCCCAGGAATTTTGATCGCCCAACAGGGATTGTAAATGCTACCCTTTGCAGGGATTCAGGTCTATTAGCTATACCCGGCGTATGTAATCAAGATATTCGAGGCAACAGGACAGTAAACGATATTTTTGCGGCAGGCTCTGTACCTACCCAATCTTGCGATGTTCATGCATCTGTAACTATTGATACAGCCACAGGATTCCTTGCAAGTGCTCAAACACCGGCTAATCGCTTGAGAACTATAATAGGTATAATTGTTCCTGATGATGAAGTGGGTTATAGCGATCATGAAATCCCAGCATCAATGGCTGCGGGAGATCCTAGTGTGAGGCTTAACAACAGTTTTGCGACAATACCATCAAGTGATGAGGGTACTTGGGAGATTGATCCGGTTACAGGTGAGCTTGTGTTTGTGCCATATGATGACCCTCAAGGGGATTATGATAATATGGATAATAATATGGGAGTTGACCCAATTTCCCCGAATCAACCGCCGGCTACTCCGGGAGGTACGGATGTGCCGGAACGGATAGTGCCGTCGATACCTTTTGCCCCAACTCAGCCTGGGGGATGGTCGTATACACCTTCAAATGTAGAGCAAACGCCGCCTTTTGAGGATGTGCCGCCTTTTGAACCTAATGCTCCGTCGAATACGGGCAATAATCAAGACACGTCGCCGCCGCCTAGCTTATTGCCACCGGTTGGCTAATGATTGTAGGGAGATGCAATATGGAATTTTTTAGCAATACTGCCTAAAATGTAGAAGTATAAAAAAAGCCGATGACTGACTTTACCAGCGTCATCGGCTTTTGACTATTAAAGTAATTAATTACTTAATCTTGCTCTTCACCATCACCAAAAAACTCATAAAAAGCATTTGAAGCTTTTTGGAACTCATCGTCATCCTCAATTAAGGCTAGAGTTATATCTCCTTCACCTTCTTGAGAAAACTTATAAATAAGGGCTTCATCACTATCAATAGGCACAAGAGCTATATATTCCTTATCATCCACATCAAAAGTGCCTAATATGTTGCATTCCAGCTCCGAATCATCCTCCAAAGTTAATGTAACAGTTGGAATAGGCTCGTCACATCCACAGTTTTCATCACAAATATGTTCGTTTTTTTCCACAGCTTTTTCTCCCTTCGTAAATGGACATCAAATCTAAACTATTTCAATGCCTAACGCAAAATATAAAACAAGCCCTGTAACCCCTGCAAAGAGCATTACTAAAACAGGGTTTAACTTAAACTTCCTAAGTATAAAAAATGATGCCACAAAAAGGAATAAGCCCACAAAAGCTGCCGTATCTAAGTTTTGCAAATTTCTTGGGGCGATATCCCATATAGCTGTCATAAAAATATTAAGACCTGCAACAGATATTAAAGCCACAACGGCAGGGCGTAAACAGCTAAGTACACCTTGCATAAGAGCAAGGCTCTTATATTTAGTATAAAGTTTAACCATAATAAGAGAAATCGAAACAGGCGCGGTAACACAGCCAAGAGTAGCAACGATAGAACCTGGAATACCTGCCATCCGCGTGCCTACAAAAACAGAGGCATTTATCGCAATAGGACCCGGAGTCATTTGGGATATGGCTAGTATATCATTAAATTCTGTTTGGGTCAGCCATTCTCTGTTTGTAATTATCTGCTCCTCAATAAGAGGTAATGCGGCAAACCCGCCCCCTAGGCTAAAAAGCCCAACTTGAAGGAAGCTAACATAAAGGTCAAGAAGCACTCCAAAATCCATCTAAGCCCCTCCTCCTTTCTTTTGCATATACAAGGTTGTAAAAAGCCCTATAAGACCGCAGCATATAATTATGAAAGCCACATTTATGCCTATAAAGAAAGCGGCGACAAAAGCGGCAAACATAATAATTATTGGCAGTATTTTTTTGCCTTTAAATACATTCGCGCCCATGCCGTAAGCCACATCAGCTATTACAGCGGCAATACCCGCCTGCATAGCCCTAAGTACTATCCTAACAATTGTATTGTCTCTAAATGCCTCATAAGCAAAGGAAATAGCCGTTATTATGATAAGCGGGGGCAGCATTGCGGCAAAAACCGTTATAAAGGCACCTTTAACACCGGCAAGCCTATAGCCTATTAAAGTTGAACAGTTAATTGCAACAGGTCCCGGAGTTGACTGAGCTATTGCAACCAAGTCCATTATCTCATCATCTTCAAACCAGCCAAGCCCTTCTGCAAACTTTTTCTTCAAAAGAGGGACAATAACGAAGCCGCCGCCAAATGTAAACAGGCATACGGTAAATACTGCGCTAAACATTGTCCAGTAAAACTTTAAGTCTTTTTGTTCAATAGTTTTTTCCATAAGACCCCTCATCGTTTATTTAGGACATGTAGAGACTAAGCTGTTGGACATCTCACCGCATCCCTCTTTGCCTGGCTTTGCAGGCTTTTCGGAGACTTGCCAAGCCCATTAGTCTCAACACGACCTAGTATTTTTAAATTTCAACCCATCCACAGGTGCCGTTTGCTTTTGCATATATCATATTTCCAAACTTATTTACAACGGATATTGCATCCCCTGCGTTTAGCGGTAAATAATAGTCTGTACCAAAGTTGCCGTTACAAAGATTGCCCTCATTATCAACCCAAACAGTGCTTTTGGGTATGGAGATTAACTTTCCTGTTTTAAGATGCTTATATGTACTGAATATTTCTCCTTCCTCTACAAGCTCGACAAACCTGTCAAGCCAAGTTATATTCAAGCTCCCGCCTTTTGCGGTCTGAGGCTTTTCCACTGTGATAGTAGTGGAATTGTCAACATAATCAAATGAAAACTTGCCGTCTTGGATTACAAAGGCATTTAACTGTCCTGAAATAATATTTATATGCCCGCCGTCAATTGAAATAATCCGGCTTTCCTCATTAACAACAGGGTTAAAACAAGGAATTTCATGGGTGTAACTTACAACCGACCAATGCCCTGTAATAACATATTTATCAAATTTTAAGCCTTTTTCCATAAAGGCGTCGTTTTTCGTACAAGATTTCATATCTTGTTCACTTAAATCATTTGAAGTAAGCCCGCCGTGGACAAATATATGATCTTTGGATTCTATTATATGCGGCAAATTTTCAAGCCACTCTATCTCTGCACTATCAAAACAATTTTCAATCACATAGTCGCAATTACCTCTTAAAACATGTACATTAGGGTTTTTGGATAACTCAATAATAAATTTAAGGGTACTGTGACCGCTAATTTCATCGGATCTTGTATAATAAAGATCCCCAAGAAGAATAAGAATATCATCTTCGCAGTAATTAACTTTATCTAAAAGCCTCTTAAATAAAACAATATCACCGTGTATATCGCTTATACAAACAAGCCGTTTATCCTGCGGGATATCTATCTGCTTTATCTTTGCCTTCATTACCCATCGGCTCCTTTCAGTTTTTCAGCCTGATCCGTGGTAATTAAGGTATCCATAATCTCGTCCAAATCGCCGTCCAGCACACCGTCAAGTCTATGCAAAGTAAGACCTACTCTATGGTCGGTTACACGACCTTGAGGGAAATTATATGTCCGTATACGCTCAGATCTATCCCCTGTACCTACCTGAGATTTACGCTCAGCAGACAACTCGCTTTGCTGTTTCTCAAGCTCCAGCTCATACAATTTAGCCCTTAAAATTTTAAGAGCTTTATCTTTATTCTTAAGCTGACTTTTCTCGTCCTGGCAGCTTACGACTATCCCGCTGGGATTATGGGTAACGCGAACAGCAGAATCCGTAGTATTAACGCTTTGCCCCCCGTTGCCTGAAGAGCGGAAAACATCAATACGTACATCATTCATATCAAGTGCAACATCAACCTCCTCAGCTTCAGGAAGCACTGCGACAGTCACAGTGGATGTGTGAATACGCCCGCCGGACTCTGTTGTGGGAATGCGCTGAACCCTGTGAACACCGGACTCATACTTAAGCCTGGAATAAGCACCCCTGCCATTAATCATAAACACAACTTCTTTAAAGCCACCAAGATTATTTTCGTTTGACGAAAGAATTTCAGTTTTCCAACGTGTACGCTCAGCATACATGGAATACATGCGGTAGAGATCCCCTGCAAAAAGTGCCGCCTCGTCTCCCCCTGCGCCGCCGCGTATTTCAACGATAACATTTTTTTCATCATTAGGATCCTTAGGAAGGAGGAGTACTTTAAGCTCTTCTTTAATAAGCTCGTATTTTTCCTGATTTTCTTTAAGTTCTTCTTTAACCAATTGCCTAAACTCATCATCAAGATTTTCGTTAAGCATTTCCTTGCCTTCCAAAACAGAGTCGCTAATTTTTCTATATTCCTGATACTTAGAAACCACAGGAGTAATAGCACTGTGCTCCTTCATAAGCTCACGCCAAAGGTTTTGGTCTTTAATTGTGTCGGGAGAATTAATCCTCTCCGATAATTCGTTATATTTTTTTTCAAGCTCCGAAAGCCTGTCAAACAAAGCAAACACGCACCTTTCTAACATATTAGCTCTACTTTATATTTTTACCGAAAATCAACGTTCTGTCAAGTCCTGCAAGGTCTTTAAGGCTGGAGTAGGGGATGAAATTTTCCTTGCCAAAGATACCAATCACATCATTTTTTTGAGTTGAGCCAATTTCTACAAATATTTTGCCTGCAGGGGTTAAATAATTCTTTGCAGACTTAGCTAAAACCCTGTAGAATAAAAGCCCATCCTCACCGCCGTATAAAGCCATGTGAGGCTCGTAATTAGCTACGTTTTCGGGCAGCTCTGCCATTTCATTTTTACTTATATAGGGTGGATTTGAAACAATTAAATCGAATTTTTTTTCGATGTTTTCAAACATATCACTTTCGATGCAATCTATACATATACTGTTTTTTTCGCTGTTAATTCGAGCTATATCAAGGGCTTTCCTAGAAATATCCGCTAAAGTGACTTTAATTTGCGGACAATGATGTGCTATGCTTATGCCAATAGCCCCGCTGCCGGTGCATATGTCTAAAACTGTCTCGACATTGTTTTCCATAATACTTTTTATAGCTGCCTCTACAAGGGTTTCCGTATCAGGGCGTGGGATTAACACATTTTCATCAATATAAAAATCAAGTCCCATAAACTCCACATGATTTATGATATAAGCAATAGGCATAAAATTACGACGTTTTTCGATGATTTTGTGGAATAGTTCAAATTCGTCAATAGATAAAGTATATTTATTCTTTGTTATAAGCTGCTCGCGGCTTATTTTTAACACATAAGCCATAATAATATCAGCATCTAACGCCCAGGAGATTATACCAGCCTCTCTTAGCAGTCTCTTTCCCTCTTTTAGCACATTTTCCAAAATCCTATTACTCATCTTCATCTTGCGAAGACTCCTTCGCCAGAACGGCTTCGGTTGCCAATATAGCACATTCTATCTGATCTTCGTCAGGCTCTTTTGTGGTCAGTCCTTGCAATTTAATCCCAGGATAGCTTACGATTTCCACAAATTTGGATTTAGAGCGTCCTGCCCACCTAAGAACCTCATAGGAAACCCCCGCAATAAAAGGCACAAACAAAAGCCTGGAGGCAATCCTTATTACAGGGTCATCAGTCCTGACAAACAGGAAAAATATCATAGAAATAACCATAACGAAGAGTAAAAAGCTGGTTCCGCAGCGCTTATGGTACCTTGAATGGCGCGCTACATTATCAACAGTAAGCTCTTCTCCGTGTTCAAGGCAGTTGATGGTCTTATGCTCTGCGCCGTGATATTCATAAACCCGCCTCACATCTTTGTTTAGAGAAACTAAATATATATAGCAAAGAAATATTATAAAGCGCACAATACCTTCTATTATACCGAATGCCCAGCTGTGTCCCGTTAAAAAAGTTATCCTTGTAAAAAATCCCCCTATAAATACAGGAAGCATTATAAAAAGACCTATGGATAGGACGATGGCAATTAAAACGCTTATAAAAATTACTATTTCGTTTAATTTATCCCCCAGTTTTTCAGTTAAAAACTTCTCTATTTTTCCGGGCTCGCTGGTATCATCGTCAAGCCCAGCAAGCTCAGCCGAGCGGGTTATAATTTTAAAACCCAATGCCATAGAGTCAACAAAAGCAAGAATACCCCGCAAAACAGGTATTTTAGTAAGCGCAGGATTTTTCTTTTTAAGGAAGGCATCTTCAACGACTATATTGCCGTCACTGCCTCTAACCGCAAGGGCATACGCGGTTTTACCCCGCATCATAACCCCCTCGATAACCGCTTGACCGCCTAAATTTGTAGGTTTTTCTTTTTCCATAATTAATTATACCTCATTATATAATACAAAAGAGCCGGACCTTGCATCCTCCCGGCTCTTGTCTGTCTTATTACATATTGTATTTCTTTTTGAATTTTTCTGCCCTGCTGCCTTCACCTACCATAAGCTTTTGGCTGCCTGTGTAGAAAGGATGGCATTTAGAGCATACCTCAACACGGATATTTTCTTTAGTTGAGCCGGCTATAAATTCATTACCGCAGTTGCACTTTATCTGAGCTTGGAAGTACTCAGGCTGAATATCAGTTTTCATATCAGTTCACCTCAGTTTTCCCTTTGAAATACGTTTTGGCATTTCATGAGGATAATTTAAATTAACGAACGCCACTATAGTAAAACACCATAGGTGTTAAGCTATAGCAAACACAACATTAAAATTTTAGCATAAGTTTTGAGTATCGTCAAGTCTTAATTAAGCTAATTACAGGGCAAACGAATGAAGGGTTCGCCCTTCGCCGAAATCAGGATTTCGATTAAAATCTGTGATGCAAATTACAAATCTCAGCAATTATTTTTTCATGGGTTTGCCCGAGTGCTAATTACCTTCTTTAAACATTTTATCTCGTACCTGTAAAAAATCTCCTGCAAAGCCTTCTTCCGCATGAGCCATGTCTACCTATCGTCTGCGAAGGGGTGTACGCGAAGCAGGGGAATCAAAGAAACTAATCCAGAGCTCTCCGCCGTTCGCGCCGGAATAGGTAATCCTTCTTCCGTCAGGTATGACAAACATTGCCCTGTGTCCTCTTGTTCTCAATGGTCCCATGCTTTCGGTAAAAGGCTTTAATAAACTTTCTGCAAGGGCATAATAATTTGCAACTATTTCTTCTGCTGTTAAGTTTATATATATTAGCTGGTGCGGCACTAAATCAAACTCATGAATTATGTTAATTCCACTTGGCGGTATCTGTATTGTACCTAAAGATGGTTCAAAGGGTCTATACTCGCTATAGTTTAATATTAGGGTATTATACGTTTGGCGTATATCAGACCCTGCAATAATAGTCCTCTCATCACCAAGGAACCCAGATATAACCTGAAACTCTATTCTTTCTATGTAAGGACGTAATATAGGGTTGTTATATATACGATGCTGTAAATCCTTATGATGGCTAAACACATCCAACTGGTTTTGCAAGGTGTCGCTATACCCTTCTCTGCTGGTGTCATGTAAAATGAAAAAATACATTTCTTCAGTGTCACAAAATGCCCGCCATACTGTTTGGGTGCGCGCCGGCACAGTGTACATAAAATTCGTGCGCTCATTAAAAAATGTTCTGGGGACACGATGACGTGGAATGTAATGGTTTTCCAATAATTCTATTCTTGAAAAACCCTCCCCATATGTTTCCGCCAGGTGCAGGGCAACTCCTTCGTCTGAGGGTCGGTAATTAAATCTGACCGTCTGGGCACTGGGTGGAGCACACGAAGAAAGGATTAAAATAAATGCAGCACTTGCCACGATTTTCAATAATTTGCTATATGCCATAATAACTATCTCCTTGTCGGCACGCCTTAGCTAGTATCTTCACATTTTTCATACTCTTCATACAAAACGAGGAGACGCCCTTCCGCCTCTTCTCTTTCTTTGTACAACTCGGCAGTTCTCTCATAGTCCGAGGCAATACTAGGATCCTCAAGCTGGGTACTTAACTTCTCTATCAGAGCCTCTGCACCCACAATATCAGACTCAAGGCGTTTTTTACGGTTTTTTTGTTTTCTTAAAGCCGCTTCTTTCTCTTTTTTTAATTGCCAATCACTTTTTACTTCGATTTCAGCTGCTGATGAAAGTGCATTCATTTGCATCTCATTTTTTTCTAACTGCTCCTTTTTATGGACGTAATAGTCGTAATCCCCTAAGTAAGCAGCTAGATTGTATCCATCCATTTCAAAAATTTTAGTGGCAATGGAATTTATGAAATACCGATCATGAGAGATGAAAAGTATAGTACCCCCAAATCCTCTGAGGGCATCTTCCAATATTTCTTTTGAGACAATATCCAAATGGTTTGTAGGCTCGTCCAAAAGCAAGAAATTAGCGTCAGAAAGCATAATTTTAGCAAGAGAAACCCGCCCTTTTTCCCCTCCTGAAAGACTGCCGATTTTTTTATACACATCATCCCCATAAAAAACAAATGCTGATAAGATATTTCTTATCTCGCCTATGTTAAGCTTTGGATAAGCGTCGGATATTTCTTCGACAATAGTTTTGTCAGGGGATAAATCTTTAAGGCTTTGATCATAATAGCCGACCTTTACTTTGTGTCCCAGCTTTATCTCTCCGGTATCCCCTTCATGCTCACCTGTTATAATCCTAAACAATGTAGTTTTTCCTATACCATTTGGTCCTATAAGAGCTGTTTTGTCACCTTTTTTAATTTCCATTGAAAGCCCGCTAAACAGCCGATTGTCGCCAAAGCTTTTAGCTAGGTTATCAATAAACATTACATCATTGCCGCTTTCTATTTTAGGAGTCAAATTAATACGGATTTTATCAGGAAGATTTTCAGGTTTTTCAAATTTCTCCATTTTTTCTAACTGTTTTTCCTTGCTTTGAGCTCTGCGAACTTTTTTCTCATTACCGTAAGAGCGTAGGAGACGAGCGGCATCTTCCTGTTTTTTGATAACTTTTTGCTGGTCTAAATAATGTTTAAGAGCGTGTTGTCTTAAAATCCCTTTTTCATTGGCATAGAAAGAATAATTACCGCTAAACATAGAGGCGTGCTTATTTTCTATTTCCAAAACTTTATTTATGGTTTTGTCGAGAAAATAGCGGTCATGGGAGATTACAACAACAGACTTTGGGTAGTTTTTAATAAAATCCTCCAGCCATTTAATGGAGCTAATATCCAAATGGTTTGTAGGCTCGTCCAAAAGTAAAAGGTCAGGGCTTGTCAAAAGAAGCTTGCCTAAAGCCACACGTGTTTTCTGACCGCCGCTCATTATTGATATTGGTTTATCCGCCTCTCCGGCAAAGCCAAGCCCCGCGATAACTCCCCGCACACGGCTCCTATATTCATAGCCGTTATTTTTTTCAAATTCAAAATCAGCCTTTTCGTATTCAGTCATGTATAGGTTAAGCTCATCTTCTGAACTTTCGGATATTTTATGGCTTAACAAAGACAGTTTTTCTTCAAGGGCTTGTATATGAGCAAAAACCGATAAAAGCTCATCCTCTAAAGTGTTTTGCTCATTTAAACTGCTAAGTTGTGCGATATACCCACTGGATATGCCTGATGGTATAGATATATTGCCGGTGTCTGCCGTAAGCTCACCTGTTATAATTTTAAGCAAAGTGGTTTTACCAGCACCATTTACGCCGACAATCCCTAACTTATCGCCATTATTTATATGAAAGCTAATATTTTCTATAATCAAATCCGCGCCGAATGATTTTGATATACCGGAAGCTGAAAGAATCATGAAATTGCTCCTTTATGTTTCCTAGTGCCAAGTTATGCCGTCACTAATTACAAGATACGACTCTCCTAGCCCTATGCCAATGTTAGTGGTACGAACTTAAACTATATCTTAGCATAAAAAACCACATTGAAGCATTGCGGTTTTTCATGCTCTATTGAAGTTTAAATTCGCACTTGGTGCGAACTTAAACTATATTCTAAACCTGCGGAAGTTTAAGTTTGCACTCGGACAAGTCTAGTATATCAACTTACTCTAAGATTGACAATATTTAACTTAAAGGTTATACTTAGATTGTAGATTTTTAACAATCTTTTTGGAGGTTGATATAAATGAGTTTTAATAAAAATATTTCCTTGGCTGTTATTAAAAGGCTTCCAAGATATTATAGATATTTAGGGGATATTCTTGATGATGGGATAACCCGTATCTCATCTAAAGAAATTTCTCAGAGGATGGATATTACAGCCTCCCAAATCCGCCAGGATTTAAATAATTTTGGCTGTTTCGGGCAGCAAGGTTATGGGTATAACACCGAGCTTTTATATGGCGAGATTAAAAAGATTTTAGGGCTTGAAAAGCAGTATTCCATGATTATTGTTGGGGCAGGTAATATTGGACAAGCCCTTGCTAATTATATAAATTTTCAAAAGAGAGGGTTTAATTTTATAGCACTCTTTGATGCTAATCCTAAATTAATAGGTCTTACAGTGCGCGGTATTGAAATATATGATGTGGATAAACTTGCGAAATATCTTTCAAATATTCCTGTAGATATTGCGGTTTTGGCTATTCCCAAAAACGCGGCACATGATGTTGCACAGATATTAATAGATGGCGGCGTAAAAGGTATTTGGAATTTTTCTAATATAGATATAAAAACTCCTGATGATGTTAAGGTTGAAAATGTTCATTTAACGGATTCTCTTATGACTTTATCCTATAAGTTAAATGAGCAGGAAATTTTATCGAGGCTTAACAGACCTGCACACTAACCTCATTACGCCTCATTTTCGGCTTCTTCTCACTTAGAAAAAACCTCGAAAATTCGACGAAAGCAGGTTAGCGGACAGGTCTAATAGTTAAAAATTTTATGGCGGCACCAAGGAAGAAGGTCAGTATATCAAAGCGGTTAACCATATTGTCGCTATCTTTGTAAATATCGGCGGCTTGGGTATATAGTTGGTCGAAAATATAGTCAAGGTCTTTAGGGCTGTACAGATGGTGAATGCGTGCTGCAGTATTTTGAAATAAAACGCTTAAATTACTGCGGGCTTTAAGCTTAAATTTGCCCATATCATCTATTGTCCAATTAAAATAAAGGTGCCCATTAGGCGGTGTTTGAAGTCCATAAGGTCTTATATACCGCATATTTTTTTTGTAGTACAAAATGTTTTGCCCAAAAAGCACTGATGACACCAAAGCATCGGTAGGCGAAAAGCGGTATGTTTTATGCTGTATGAGCAATATACTTTTATAATATTTAGCTATAAACTCCTTTGAAAAGCCGGGTCCGTCAAAATTAATTATACTGCGGATATTTAATTTATGCTCTATATCGCTCATAATAGCGGCACTAAGAGCAAGATGCCCGCCTTTTGAATGACCTACAAGTCTGAATATGCCTTTATGTTTATCCATTTCTTCTTGAAGATAATTAAGAGCAAGCTGCCTTGACGGCAAATCTTGTTGAAAAATTTTAATACTTTCATACCAGCCTTCGAGAGAGTCGTCGGTGCCTCTGTATGCTATTAAATACTCTCCACGACCAATTTTAAAGGTGAAAGCACTAAATTGGCAAAATTCATTGTTGTTATAAATAAAATTTACAACTTTTATATCTTTGTAACGATTATTTTTGGCTATATGGCTAAAAAAGCGTAGATGCCTTCCGTAATCACCATTCTTACTAAAGCCAAAGCGGATGTTTAGAAGATCGTTATTATCTACATCTATCAGCATTTTAGATATCTCTCCCATAGTTTTACCTATAGGGTCAATTGAAAAGCTGCCTCTAAACCTGCGTACATCAGGGCCTTGCGGGGCAAAAGAAAAGATAGCGAAAACCAAGCCGTCAATCTCATTATAACGGTGGCTTTCGCTAATTTGCGGCATATTATAATTTGATAAATATCCTAATATATTTTTATTCATTAGCTCCTATTTTGGAGGTCTCGGCCCCACAAATTGATAATAATCGGTTTTTATATTTCCGTTATATAATTTTCTTTTCTTTGCTGCTCTTCTCTTCATATATTCCTCTATTTCTTCATCTGTAGTAAGAATATACATAGACCATGTCTTATTTTCATCCATAAAGCGTCTAAATCCGGTGTAGAGGGTTTTTATCTCGTCAAAATTACCTATCCGCGCGCCGTAAGGCGGGTTTGATATTAAAACGCCGTATTCCCCTAAAGCCTTAAAATCCGCCGCCCCATGCACTTCAAAGGTGATTACATCATCGACTCCCGCAAGCTCGGCATTAATTTTTGCCTGAGTAATAGCGTCAGGATCAATATCGGAGCCGTAAATTTGGGCGATTGGCTCTGTATTTACCATGGTATAAGCTTCCCTGCGGACTTCCTGCCAGATGGAAGCCGGGATAAACGACCAGTTTTCAGCCTGAAAATTTCGTGTCAAACCGGGGGCGATATTTTTTGCCATCATAGCCGCTTCTATAGGTATTGTACCTGAGCCACACATAGTATCGGCAAGAATGCGGTTTTTATTCCAATAACTTAGCTCGATTAAAGCATGGGCAAGGGTTTCTTTTAAAGGGGCGGTAACGGCACTCTCTCTATAGCCGCGCTTATTTAGACCGGAGCCTGTAGTATCAATTGCTATAGTGACTTTATCTTTTAGTATACCTACTTGGATTTTATATTCAGTGCCGGTTTCCTGGAACCACTCTTCATCGTATTTTTCCTTAAGCTTTTCCACAATAGCTTTTTTAGTTATAGCTTGACAATCGGAGACAGAAAAGAGCTGAGAGCGCACGGATTTTCCGGTAACGATAAATTTAGCGTCTTTTTCGAGCAGATCCCCCCAAGGCAGTGCTTTAACCCCTTGAAATAAATCCTCAAAGCTTAAAGCTTCAAACTCACCAAAGTTAATCATAACCCTATCAGCACTGCGAAGCCATAAATTAGCTTTTGCGATTGCCTTGGTATCCCCCGTAAAATCAATTCTGCCATCAGAAGTTTGAATATTTTCCATACCAAGCTTTTCAAGCTCGCGCACTACAACGGCTTCAAGTCCAAAAGTAGTTGTTGCAATAAGTTTAAAATTAGTCATAAGTCCCCCGTTTCATTAAGATTAACAAAAGTATACAACAAAATACTTGATAAAGCTATGATAAAGCTATAAACTTTTTATTGAAGATTGTGAAAAGGAGAAAATTATGTACAAATTACTAGCAAGTGAAGGGCGTGCAAAGCGAGGGGAACTCCAAACAATCCACGGAGTGATACAGACCCCTGTGTTTATGAATGTAGCAACTCAGGCAGCTATTAAAGGAGCCCTTTCAAGTGAGGATTTGGAGAGGATAAATACTATCGTTGCTCTTTCAAACACTTATCATTTGCATATACGTCCCGGTGATGAAATTATAAAAAAACTTGGAGGGCTTCATAAATTTATGGCTTGGGATAAGCCAATATTAACTGATTCAGGGGGGTTTCAGGTTTTTTCCCTTGCTTCTTTACGTAAAATTAAGGAGGAAGGGGTCTATTTCTCATCTCATGTTGATGGGCATAAAATATTTATGGGACCTGAGGAAAGTATGCAGATACAGTCTAATCTGGCATCAACTATAGCTATGGCTTTTGATGAATGTATACCTTACCCTGCAACGAAAGAATATGTTAAAAACTCCATAGACTTAACTACAAGATGGCTTGTACGCTGTGTAAGTGAGATGAAGAGGCTAAACCTAATGGATGATACTATAAATAAAAATCAACTGCTATTTGGTATAAACCAAGGGGGAGTTTATGAAGATATGCGTATTGAACACGCAAAAATCATAAGTGATATGAACCTTGACGGTTACGCTATAGGAGGGCTTGCCGTTGGGGAATGCCATAGTGAAATGTATAGCATACTTGAAGAGGTAGTGCCTTATTTGCCTAAAGACAAGCCAACTTATTTAATGGGAGTAGGTACGCCGGAGAATTTATTGGAAGCAGTGGATAGGGGTATAGACTTCTTCGATTGCGTACTTCCGGCGAGAAACGGCAGGCATGGGCATGTTTATACAAACGAGGGTAAGCTTAATCTCCTAAATGCAAAGCATGAGCTTGATGACAGCCCAATTTCCGAAGAGTGTAATTGCCCTGTATGCGCCAATTATTCCCGCGCTTATATGAGGCATTTGTTTAAGGCAAAGGAAATGCTTGCTATGCGCCTTGCGGTTATGCATAATTTGCATTATTTTAACAATCTTATGGCAGAAATGAGAGAGGCATTGGAAGCGGGACGGTTTTCACAGTATAAAAAAATGCGCCTTGAGGGGTATAAACTATGTTAGAGTTAATAGTTGTTCTTGTAATTTGGAATATTTTAGTATTTATTTTATACGGAATCGATAAAAGAAGAGCGGTAAAAGGCAAGTGGCGTATAAGCGAGAATATGCTGCTTACTTGTGCATTTATCGCGGGGGGCATAGGTGCGTTTATGGGAATGATGATTTTTAGACATAAAACTAAAAATATAAAATTTAAAACCTTTGTTCCCCTTGCTCTTGTGATAAATATTGCAGCAGCTGTATTTGTTTATGGGGAAAGAGGCATTGAGGAAAATGTATTCGAACAAGAGCCCGCTTACATAAGAATAACCCCGTCAGAGGCTCGTGAAATGATGCACTACGGCGAGGATGTTGTTATTTTAGATGTTCGCACAGCGGAGGAGTTTGCAGATGGGCATATTGCAGGTGCTGTTTTACTTCCTTCAAATGTAATAGAGGCTGGAGCAGGGGAGGTTATACCTGACAGGGGTCAAACTATTTTAGTCTATTGCCGAAGTGGTGCAAGGAGTGCCGCCGCCGCAAGGATATTGATTGAAATGGGATATACCGCTGTTTATGACTTTGGCGGAATAATGGATTGGTCTTATGAAATTGTGAGGTAGAAGTATAGGTTAAAAGTAATCAAATTGTTTATTTTGTAAGGATGTGATGAAAATACATAAAAGTAAAAGTATTGTGTTTGGAATTATAGTTATGTTTATTTTTGGTGTTTTTGTTGGCTGCTCAAGTCAGAATATATATGTAACAACGGATACGGTTTCAATTTTGTTTGTAGGCAACAGCCATGTGCGTACTGGCAATATTCCGGGGCAATTACAAGCACTTGCAAGGTTAAATGGCATTGAAATGATATATGTAGACGTTTCCAGAAATGGTGTAAATTTAGATGGCACTATGCGAGATAACGCTATAGAAGAAATGCAAAAGGGAAATTTTGATTATGTTGTCATGCAAGCGAGGGGCAGGAGCTTAATAAATGATACTGACTGGTTTTTAGAGGATATTCGGGCTTTTAGTAAACAGATAAGAGAACACGGAGCAATACCGGTGCTGTATAGCCCTGCATGGGCGAACATAAACGGACAGCCTAATGAAGAATTGCAAGAGATATTAACCAAAGCGCATAAACAAGCAGCGTATGAGAATGACCTTATTTTAATAAACGCAGGTGACGCTTGGATATATGTATACAGAAATATACCCGGGCTTTCTTTATACGCAAGAGATGGCACTCATGCAAACCATGCAGGGGCGTTTCTTACCGCAAATGTGTTTGCTGCTGCATTGTTTGATTTGCGTATCGAAAATATCCCAACAGGCAATGTAGTGGACAACCTGCCGATGTTAAATATTATCACTTTTGCAGGGCTTGCAATTACGATGCTTTTTGCGGCATATTGCCTTGTAAAAAAACAGCCTTTGCAAATTAAAAAATCAATAATGGGGATGGTAATACCTGTGATACTCCAATTATGAGTTTTTTCCCGCATATATTTAGATTTACAGAGAGTGGTAACCGGCTATTTTTGCTATACTTGGCAATACTCATTCTTTTAATCGTGACGCTTTATTCAATTTATCAGTTTGTACGGATTAAGTTTGTGGAGAAGCAGCCGTGCAGTATGGCAAGAAAGTATATCTTATATATTCTTGTTTGTATTATTGTTTATAGTTTAACCTTTATACCGGTCTTGGAGCTGCGGCTGCCTATATATAGAGGTGAAGATGCTCCTGTACTTGCTGAGACTGTTTGGAATTTTATTAATTCCTTCTAAATAGAGGCAATAAACGCACAAAAAAACACCTCTTTCAGTATGGAAGAGGTGTTTTAATGAAAAATTTATCTAAGTTTAAAGAATTCAACTTTCTGTCTTAGCATTTCAGCTTGCGAGCTTAGCTCCTCTGAAGCAGAAGCGGATTCTTCCGCTGTTGCAGAGGTATCCGTAACAACTCTGGTTATTTCTGAAACATTGGTGTTGATAATCGAAATAGATTCAAGCTGCTCAGTTGAAATATCAGCAATACTTGTAATAAGACCCGCAATATCAGCAATATTAGTAGCAATAGTTTCAAATGCAGTTACAACCTCTTCCATAACCTTGAGACCTTCATCAACATTTTTGGTATCTTCCTCGATTATTACGGAAGTATCAGAGGCTGACTGCTGGCTTCTGCCGGCAAGAGTACGCACTTCGTCAGCAACAACTGAGAAGCCTTTGCCGTGTTCACCTGCACGTGCCGCTTCAACAGAAGCGTTAAGAGCAAGTAAGTTGGTTTGGAAAGCGATACTTGTAATAACATCAATAATCTTTGAAATACTTTCGCTGGATTCTTTAACTTTAGTCATTGTAGCTTCCATAGTTCTAACTGATTCGGTGCCGGCAGCAGCATATCCTTGTGAGCGTGATGTGCTGTCAGCAGCCGCTGCAGCATCGTTACTTGCTTGGGTAGCTTTTTCATGAATAAGAGCAATAGAGCTTGACAATTCCTCTATGGAAGCGGTTTGTCTTGAAGCCCCTTCCGCAAGATGCATGGCAGATGTAGATATTTCCTCCGCCCCTGAAGCTACTTGTGAAACAGTCATTTGAATATCTGACATAGTGTTATTCAAAGATTCCAAAATAGTGGTAAGCGCTTGTTTTATAGGTGCGTAGGAACCTATATAATCACGGCTGATAGTTGTCGTTAAATCACCTTTAGCCATATCTCCAAGTACATAAGCTATTTCGCCGATATAAGACATAATCGTTTCTTCGGTTACATTAAGGGCTTCCTTAACATTTTCAAAGGTACCGCTGAAATTATCCTCAATCCTTGCATCATCGAAATTACCGTTTCGCATTTCATTTAATGAAATTTCAATAGCCTTAAGAGGCTTCTCAATTGCTGCTACCAAATTATTTAAAGCACCAACAAGTTCAGCCCAGCCGCCTTTAAATTTCGACGCATCAACCGATACATCAAGCTGACCACTTGCCGCTCCTTGTGCAAGATAAGTTACAGACTCGTACAATTCTTTTAGATTCCCAACAACAGAACGCATAGTTTGAGGCATGACAACTTTCTTACCTGGCAGGTCCTTAATTTCTAAGTTGAAATCCCCATCGCTTATTTTACTCATAGCATCAAGCATTTCCAACACATCATTAATGGAGCCGTCCACAATATTGTTTACACTGCCCATCATTTCTTTAAATGAGTTTTCATATTTATTTTCGTCTATACGATACTCAATATCACCAACTGTATGAAATTCATGATTAAGCTGGGTTAAATCATCAACTATAGTTCTTACAATATCCACAAGACCGTAAATATCACGGGTAAGGACACCTACTTCGTCCCGTGAAAGGCTTGTCTTATCAATATTAACGGCAAGATTACCCTTAGATACATCAGCTAAAGTAGCAACTGCTTTGTTAATTGGTTTTGTTATCATAGAGGCAATTACAAAAGCAATTACCATACCCAGCACCAGACCTATAAGAGTAAGCACTATCATTATATAGAAAGTTTGCATTGTTAAATCGCGGCTCTCTACAGCAATTTCTGCCATGCGCGTGTTTGTAGTATACATAAGTGCGTCAAAATAAGTATTCATAGCGGCAACGGTTGTTCCGGCACCACGTGTTGTAGTGATAGTAGACATTGCATCCCCAGCTCTGGCATAATTCATAATCAAATCCATAATATAGTGATCAATGTAATAAAGAGCCTCTCTCTCAAGTCCTTCAAGGCGGCTTAATTGGAGTCGGCGTGTTTCGTCATTTACGTAAGTATCACGCTCGAAAGAATATTTAAGCTGACCAATACGCTCAACTATAAGATTTTTTCGTGCCAATACCAAAAGCTCTTGACCATCAATACCTTCATTTCGGACACGAGCATTTTCAACAGGATTGCTGCCGTCACCATAAACCTCACTGGCGTACATAGATGAGCGGTTCATTATACGCCTTGAATCCATCATAGCAACCTCGATATCCCTAAGCAAAGTACGCCTGTGAGCCGGATACTCCAATACGTAAGAGTACTCGTTATCAACCTGGATTATGTTCCAGGCACCAAAAGCTGCGATGATAACCGTAATGGCTAATAATAGGAAAAACCCCAAAAACAGCTTACTCCTTATTTTCATATTTCTTAAAAATGTCATTTGAAACGCTCCTCTCTTGTTGTTTAAAACATTCCTTGGCATTTAAAAACATACTAAAAAATCATAAAACTACAATTTTCTAAAATATAGCACAATTTTTTCTAAAATACAACCTTTAATAAAAAAATTAATATAGAGGAAATATACTTTGATTTAACTTGAGAAAATTATTTTTGTGTTTATACCGTTATTATGTTATTATCTTATAAAGTATATTATAAAAAATTCAGGTGGATAAATTAATGGATAATAAAAATATAATTGATATAACTTTAAGTGTCAAGCATATCGAAAACCTTAAAAGCAAAATTTTGTCTGATATTGCGCGGGTTTTTGCGGTTATGGCCGAAAATGGCACGGAAAATGTCGAAATTTCTTGCAAGCTTGCTGAGGTTATTGTGAACTCATATATTTTAGCCAAAAAGCTAGGTTTTAACTATGATGAAGTACAGGAAAATATTAACAATAGACTGAAACTTGCCATATTGTCGGAAGATGGCATTTCGGATTATAATGAATTAAGCGATTGGTTAAAATCACGAGATGGCAATGGTGCATAACCTGCTTTCGTTAGATTTGTATGCAAAGATGATGAAATGAGCTTATGCACAATTGCCAGATAATTTAGTTAGAGGGAGTGAGGATATGCAGGTTATATTACTTGAAGATATTAAAGGCGTAGGTAAAAAAGGGCAAATTTTAAACGCAAGCGACGGTTATGCGAGGAATTTTTTGCTTCCCAAGGGGTTGGCACTGGAAGCTAATAAGAAAAATTTAACCGAACTTGATCAAAAGCAAAAGTCCGATGATAACAAGAAAAAGCAGGAATACGAAGCGGCATCGGCTCTTAAAGATGAGATTGAAAGAGAGCCTATTAAAGTGGAGGTACAAGCCGGAGCTTCAGGTAAATTGTTTGGGGCGGTTACCAATAAAGAGCTTGCCGCCTCTTTGGAAGTTCAGAGAAATATTTCCATCGATAAAAAGAAAATAGATATTAAAAAGGCTTTTAACAGCGTAGGGGAGTATACGGCGGATGTTAAGCTGCACCCAAAGGTTACGGCAAAACTTGCAGTGATTATCAGCGGCACGATTAAGGAATAAGGAATTGAACTAAATGTCAGAAAATTATGACCCTAATTTAGAGACAGCCGGATATAGGATACCTCCCAATGACACCGAGGCAGAAATGGCTCTCCTTGGCTGTATGTTTTTTGGCGGAGATGTTATTGGTGAGATATATGAAAAAATAAAGCCTGAGGACTTTTACAGACCTGATAATCGGATAATTTATGAGGCTATGATAGACTTATTTGTCCGTAATATTCCGGTTGATTTAGTGACCCTTAAAGCCGGGCTTGATGAGAAAGGCTTAACTGAACAGGCAGGAGGGCGGGAGTATCTGCTTGTCCTTGCAGGGGCGGTTTCCACAGGTGCAAACTCAGAGCATTATTTACGTATTGTTTTGAAAAAATCTATACAAAGAAAGCTTATTGGAGCCGGGCAAAAAATCGCACAGGACGGATATGATCCCGGCAAGGAAATTGATGCGGTTTTAGAAGACGCGGAAAAAAGTATATTTAACATCGTACAAGGCAAAGACAGCGGCGATTTTTCCCTTATGAAAGATTTGCTGGTTGAAGCGGTTAATGATATTGAGAGAATTTATAAGAACAAGGGGCAAACGGCAGGTATTTCAACGGGCTTTACTGATTTGGATCTTAAAACTACAGGGTTTCATCCCTCAGACCTTGTTCTTATAGCAGCAAGACCGGCAATGGGAAAATCGGCACTTGCTCATAGTGTCTGCCAAAATGTAGCAGTTGGGCAGAAAATACCCACAGCCATTTTTTCTCTTGAGATGAGCAAAATTCAAATAGTAAATAGACTTTTGTGCGCGGTCGCAAAGGTTGATTCTCAAAACTTGCGGACAGGGAATTTGGATAGTTCAGACTGGTCTAAGATTGTTGCTGCTCTTGGACCTCTTTCGGAAGCACCTCTTTATATAGATGATACTCCGGGGATTACTGTAGGAGAGCTTCGTGCTAAATGCCGCAGGCTTAAGATGGAAAAAGGACTTGAGCTTATTATAATTGACTATTTGCAGCTTATGAGCGGAAGTCGGAGAAATGAAAACAGGCAGCAGGAGGTTTCGGAAATTTCGCGAAATTTAAAGGCTATTGCCAGGGAAATGGATGCTCCTGTAATTGCCCTAAGCCAGCTAAGCCGAGCTGTTGAATCAAGGGGAGATAAGCGCCCAATGCTTTCGGATTTGCGTGAATCGGGTGCTATAGAGCAGGATGCAGACATGGTTATGTTTATATATAGGGATGAATATTATAATCCCGAATCTGAAAAGCGAGGTCAAGCCGAAATAATAATAGCCAAACATAGAAACGGTCCTACAGGGACTGTGGATTTAAGGTTTATAGATAAATACACCAGATTTGAAAGCTTAGAGCGATAGTTCTTTAAAGAAAGGCGTAATTTTATGTTTAGAAAGTTTCTTAAATTAATAAAACCGGAAAAGAAAAAGTTTATAGCGTCTATTATAGCGGCTCTTTTAGCCGCTTGCTTTGTGCTTATGGCACCTTTGGTAATAAAATTTATATTGGATTATGTTCTGCCGGGGGTACCGGCAGATGATGGGATATTTTTATCTATCGCGAATGCCCTTGGGGGTATTGAATTTTTACGGCAAAATATATGGATATGTGCTGTTGCTATAATATTTATTGCATTAGGTCAGGCATCATGTGCTTTTTTGCGAGGTCGCTTTGCGGCTATTGGGGCTGAAAATATATCAAGAGCGCAAAAAGATATGCTTTACAATCATATGCAAAAACTTCCCTACGATTATCACGTTAAAGCTAAAACAGGGGATATTATACAAAGATGTACTACCGATGTTGAGACTGTAAGGCGCTTTATAGCTACTCAATTTATGGAGATATTTAGGATAGCCTTTGCGGCTGTCATAGCCTTTGGCTTAATGCTTACATTCCATGTAGGGCTTGCTTTTGTTTCCGTAATGTTTGTGCCTGTTATTTTTTACTCAGCATATAAATTCTCCGGTGTTATATCAAGTTCCTGGCAGGAAGTTGAGCATAAAGAAGGGGAACTTTCCACTGTTATGCAGGAAAATTTTACAGGAGTTCGTGTTGTCCGCGCTTTTGGCAGGGAAGAGTTTGAGCTTAATAAATTTGATGTAAGAAATAAGGATTTTAAAGATTTGACCTATAAGCATTTGATATATATAGCAAGATTTTGGGGTGTTTCGGATTTCTTGTGCTTTCTTCAAATTGCTGCTGTCCTTTGTGTAAGTGTATATTTTGCCTATAATGGAGCTATAACTTTAGGTACGGTTGTTGTGTTTATGAGTTATGTAAACAATTTAGTCTGGCCTTTGCGTCAATTAGCACGTATAGTCAGTGATATGAACAAAATGGATGTTTCCATGAACAGGATTAACGAAATAATGTTTACCCCTGCGGAAGAAAGCGGCGAGGGTGCAACTACTCCTGACTTAAAGGGTGATATAGTGTTTAGAAATGTGGATTTTGCTTATGAGAAAGCTAAGCCTATCCTTAACTCCATTTCATTTACGGTGAAAAAAGGCGAAAAGATTGCTGTATTAGGCTCTACCGGTTCGGGAAAATCCAGCCTTATGCACCTTCTTCTTAGGCTGTATGACTATGAGAAGGGGAGTATAACCTTAAACGGCAACGAACTTAGAAGGATAGATAAGAGTTATTTGAGAAAGAAAGTAGGTATTGTTTT
The DNA here is from genome assembly GCA_009779915.1 of Defluviitaleaceae bacterium. Taxonomy (GTDB): domain Bacteria; phylum Bacillota; class Clostridia; order Lachnospirales; family UBA5962; genus WRBA01. The sequence continues at coordinate 28,299 of WRBA01000010.1, forward strand.
ACAAGATACATTCCTTTATTCCAAAAGCATAATGGAAAATATTAAGATGGCAAAAGATGTTGTAGAGGATAGTGAAGTTTATGATGCCGCTAAAGTTGCCAATATCCACAGTGATATAGAAAACTTTAAAGATGGCTATAAGACAATGGTAGGAGAGCGAGGCGTGACTTTATCCGGCGGGCAAAAGCAAAGGGTGGCAATAGCCAGGACTTTGGTTAAAAACAGCGATATACTTATATTTGACGACTCCCTTTCCGCTGTGGATACGGAGACAGACGCCCTTATACAGGCAGAGCTTAAGAAAAAAGGTGAGGGAGTTACCACTTTTATAATATCTCAGCGTATAACAACCCTTATGGGAGCTGATAAAATATTGGTTATGGAAGGCGGCAAAATTACTGATGCAGGCACTCATGATGAGCTTATTTCACGAGAGGGCTTATATTACAAAATTTGGAATATTCAAAATGATTTGGAAGAGGAATTTGAAAGGGAGGGGTAGACCTCCCCGGAAATTATCTTTAGACATATTTGCGGTTGTTTTTCCAGATTGCTTCGTCAGTGCCTCCTAGCAGATTAGCTACGCATATGCGTCGTCTGCACTTCCTTGTCCTCTTAAAAAACATCTGGCAAATATGTCAAAATCTAATTACCAGGAGGTCCGGTCTAATGGATCATTTTCAAGAAGAAAATTTTTCGAAAAAGCTTAATTTTGGGCTATGGGGCTCTCTTCTCAGATATGCTGAAAACGCGAAGAAGGAGTGTGTGCTGCTTACTTTACTAAACCTTGTTTACTCCGGCATTTCAGCACTTTTGCCTTTAGCTATAGGTTATGCAATTGATACCTTTGTAGTAGCAAGGGATATGACGACATTTATCCCATTTGTAATTTTACTTATAATATGGGTTGCTCTTTCAGGGTATTTGACCTATAAATTTATTGATTTTGCCTCGATTATTGAGGTAAATATAGTTCATGATATGCGAAAAGCCGGCTTTGTAAACTTGCAAAAGCTGTCATTTTCTTATTTTGATACTACTCCCGTTGGCTGGATTTTATCAAGGATGGCGGCGGATATCCAAAGGGTAGGGGATGTTATAGCCTGGAGTTTGTTGGATATGTCCTTTATGGCTTTTGAAATAATATTCTTCAGCGCGGCGATGATTTTACTTAATTGGCGGCTTGCCCTTGTAACCCTTGCGGTACTGCCTTTTGTGGTAATTATAAGCTTTTATTTTCAGAAGAAAATACTTAAAAACCAAAGGGAAGTCAGAAAATTTAACTCAAGAATAACAGGTGCCTACAATGAAGGTATTACAGGGGCCAGGACGACCAAAACCTTAGTTCGTGAAGCTAAGAATTTTGAGGAGTTTGGGGAGCTTAGCGAAGGCATGAGAAAGGCGAGTATCGTGTCTGCAACCTTATCGGCAGTTTATATGCCCATTATTGTGATGCTTGGGAGTATAACTGTAGCTGCCACAATATATTTCGGAAGCGGCGGTGTTATGAGCGGGCTGATTACATTTGGTACATTGACGGCTTTTATTAATTATATCATGCGGATGTTTGAGCCTATTCAGCAAGTAGCAAGGGTTTTGTCGGAAATGCAGTCGGCACAAGCAGCAGGGGAGCGGACTATAAGCCTTATAAACACCAAGCCTGATATATTGGAGTCGGATGAGGTGCTTGCAATATACGGTGATTCTCTAAATCCCAAACAGGAGAATTGGGAGCCTATACATGGGGATATTGAATTTAAAAACGTAACCTTTGCCTATAAAACCGGTGAAAAAATCCTTGAAAACTTTAATTTAACAATTGAAAAAGGGCAAAATATAGCCTTGGTAGGTGCTACAGGTGCAGGCAAAAGTACTATAGTAAATTTAATTTGCCGCTTTTACGAGCCTACGGAAGGTGAAATATTAATTGACGGTGTGGATTATAGACAGCGTTCCCAAGCGTGGCTTCATGCCAACCTTGGGTATGTACTGCAAACCCCTCATTTATTTAGCGGCTCGGTAATGGAGAATATTCGCTACGGGCTTTTGGAAGCCACGGATGATGAGGTTATAGAGGCAGCTAAAGCTGTAGGTGCTTATGATTTTATTATAAATATGTCGAAAGGCTTCGATACAGATGTAGGCGAAGGGGGCAACAGGCTTTCAGTAGGCGAGAAGCAGCTTGTAAGCTTTGCAAGGGCAATTTTGCGTAAGCCGGCACTCTTTGTCCTTGATGAAGCTACATCTTCAATAGATACGGAAACGGAATTAGGCATACAAAAAGCTATCGAAAAAATACTGAAAGGGCGAACAAGTTTTCTGATTGCCCATAGGCTGTCCACAATAAAATCCTGTGATAAAATATTGGTAATAGAAGGCGGCGAAATAGTGGAGGTAGGCAATCATAAGGAATTGATAAAGAAAAAGGGCAGGTATTTTAATTTATACACCAACCAGTTTATTGAGGAGAATGAGAAGAAAATACTGGGATAAGAGAGATGGCAATGGTTTTTGAGTTGTATAAAGATGTAAAGGCTTTTAATGATGATGTATACGACCTTCTTATGGAAAATGAGGTCGTTAATATGATGATTTTAGGGGATTTGGCTGTAGGTTTGACTGCGGAAAATCCAATTGGCTGGCGGGATGCCTCTAAATGGATGATGGCAGCGGTAAAAGATAGTGATTGTGCAGTGGCAGCCGTCTTTATGATACCGGGAGATAATTTGCAGTTTTATATTAGTAACCGTTTTGGCAGGCAAGATTTAGTTTTAGCTCATCTTGCAAAAGGGCTTGCGGATACAGAGGTTTTTATAAAAGGAATATACGTGAAAGCTGACTTAGGGCCAGCTTTTGCTGACGCTTATGTCTTTTATGTTAATACTTGGCATAAGAAAAAATGCGAACGGTTATATACTCTTAGTAATTGCATAAGCGCAGATATTTTGCTGCAAGGTCATTTGCGCTTAGCTGCGGAAAAGGATTTGGCTTTTATCCCCTATTGGCGGGAAGATTTTTTGGGAAATAAAAATATATCTGATGATTATGAAGGGTATAGGGGAATGATTTCAGCGAAAAATCTCTATATTTTGGAGGATGAGGGTATTCCTGTATCAATGGGCAGGATAGACCAAAAACTTGAAAATATTTGTGGTTTGGGGCTTATATATACCCCTTCCTATTTTAGGAGTAAGGGGTATGGAACCGCTATTACAGCACATATTAGCAAGCTTTGTCTAGATGAGGGGTGTACGTGTGCCCTTATTGCTGATTTAGCCAATCCTGTCTCTAATAGTATTTATCAAAAGATAGGTTATAAGCCTGTTTGTGATATGATTGAGATAGGGTTTGATATTGACAAAAATTGACAGGGACTTTACAATACAGTTGGGCGTTGCTAAGCAGTAGGCGGTTAGCCAATCCTCCAAAAAGGAGGCTGGTCGGCTCCTTCGGAACCTGCTCGCCCAAGCATCCCGGGTGAGGTCGTGAGTACATACGAAGCGTTAATGTTAATGATTGTTTTTGCAGTCCTAATTATAACAATTCAGCGTGACAAACGAAAATAGCCGCCCTGTCCTGGAAAACGAGCGGCTATAATCTTTATAGTTAATCTTATTCAGGCTAACCGCTTATCAGCAACGCCTTTTTCTATTTAGATTATATCATTGTTAATGATAATTGTCAACATGGATAACACCGATAAGCCTGATTTGATATAAAAAATGGTATATGATAAGTATATAAGTATAAATGATATATTGAAGGCACAAAGGACACAAAGCTTTGATGATGTTAGATGCTATTAGATTATAAACTCATATAAAGGGATTTTGTTCATTATGGAAAATTTGTATATAGTTTTAGAAGATTTAACTATGATTCTAAGTCATTCAAATAATTTGGATACATATCCAAGGTTAATGGTTGTAATAACTTTTATTTATACTATAGCGACAATATTTATTTGTGTATTTAACTTGAAATCTGCTAAAGCTGCAAGAGAGCAAGCAGCAGAGCAGAAGCGGCAGTTTGATGAAACGAATCGTCCCGTTGTTGATTTTACAATAGAGCCTATGCAAGGAGCCGCGTTAGGCTTAGTTTTTCAAAATACCGGAAAGAAATTGGCAAGGGAAATTTGTGTTGAAATAAATGATGATTTTATAAATAAGTTAGAGGAAGGGCGTCAAAGGTATATTGTTAATTTAACCAAATCAAATTTTATTTTGGGTATAAATCAATCCAAGGTAGCTGGGTTTTGTTTAGTTTCATCCCAATCATATTTACTCAATTTCCCTTCAAGCATCAAGCCCTTAAAATCATTCTGCCTAAGTGCCTCGTAGAGAACAATTGCCACAGAGCTTGATAGGTTTAGAGAGCGATATTTCTCGTCCATTGGTATGCGTATGCAGTTTTCTTTGTTTTTTAAAAGTATTTCCTCAGGGATACCTGTGCTTTCCTTGCCGAAAACAATGAAAGCATTTGGGCTGTAATTGACTTCACTGTAGAGTATCCTGCCTTTTGTTTCCACATAAAATATTTGCTGGCTTTCTTGTTTTACGGCAAACTCCTCAAAGTTTTCATAATAATGGACATCCAAATTTTTCCAATAATCCATGCCGGAGCGTTTTAGATGCTTATCATCCACCGAAAAGCCAAGAGGCTTTATAAGATGGAGAGATGAATTGGTGGATATGCAGCTTCTTCCAATATTTCCTGTGTTTGAAGGTATTTCAGGTTCGAATAAAACTATATTCAATTTAGACACCTGCTTATAAATTTCAAAAAGACCCTCGCTTAGAGGGTCTTTTCAGGTTACATGTACGTGACAGGACTTGAACCCACAACCTTGCGGTCCGTAGCCGCACGCTCTATCCGGTTGAGCTACACGTACTTATAGTCGCTAAACTTGGCAACAAATGCTGCAAGAAAGATTGTACCATCAAAAAACATATTTTGCAAGTATTTATTTTATTAAAATTATGATTTTTTTAAGTTGTATATAAAAAACTCCGTGAAGCTAACTATAACAGCTTGCTCCACGGAGTTGTGCAATGATTGGTGATTAAGATAAATTACTAAAAAACTGAATGTTCGCCTTCGCCAAGTTTCAAGCCGCGGTCTTCAGCATATTTAGACAAGTTCATAATCATAGGACCGTCACTTGTGATATTGCAAGCGGTACCAAAGCTGTCCTGAAGGGCAAAAATAGCAAGCATCATAGCAATGGCAGCACCGCCTTCTTCAAAGCCTAAAACAGCCGTAATAAGCCCTAAAGATGCCATAAGAGTACCCCCTGGCACGCCGGGAGCGGCAACGGCAAATACGGCAACTAAAAATACAAACATAACCATTGTGCCGAACTGGGGCATAGTGCCGTAAAGAAATTGTGAAACGGTTAAAGATAAGAATACAATACTTATAATCGAGCCTGGCATATGAATGTGAGCAAAGAGAGGTATACCAAAACTAATCATGCCCTTATCTAAAACCTTGGATTTATCAGCTGATCTAAGAGCTATAGGAAGTGTAGCAGCCGATGACATTGTACCTACTGCGGTTATATAAGCAGGTCCGTAATGTTTTAAAACTTCAATGGGGCTCTTTTTGGAGTAAATTGCGGCAATAACATATAAAATTGCAATCCATAAGCTATGTATAAGGATAATCAGTACAATTACTCCCAAAAATACCGGCATTTGCTCGGTTATACGTCCCTGATAGGCAAGCTCCGCAAATGTGCCGCCAATAAATATTGGCAGGAGAGGGATAATAACTCTTCTTACGATAGTCATAATCATAGTTTGGAACTCTTGCAAAAGGTTTGTAAACATTTTCGACTCTGTCCAAACTGCTGAAAGACCAAGGAAAAGCGCAAGAGCAAGTGCGCTCATCGGAGGCATAATTTGAGGAATGTTTAAGGTGAAAATCATAGCCGGAAGACTACGTCCTGCTACGGTTTCGGCAATAAAGAGGTTAGGGATTATAACAAAGCCTGCTATCATTGACAAAAGCCCTGCAAGAACAACAGAACCGTAAGAAAGCCCTAAAGAAAGCCCTAAAAGCTTAGAAGCATGTTTGCCCATCCTTGTTATGGAAGGCGCGACAGATGCAACGATAATTAACGGTACGCCAAAGAAAATGATTTGACCTGCAATATGCCGTACACTTCTAAGAGCGGTCATTAACCCTTCGTTAATATTAAGGCCTATTACAATACCTATTGCGATTGATACAAGAAGAATAAAAGGTAAAGATTTAGAAAGTTTCATCAAAATATCACCTGCTATCAAAGTATTTTTTAATACTAATCCTTTAAGAAAATATAAGAAAAGCCTCCTAAAAGTAGACCCTCCTCTCCCTAAGAGCATATTTAGTATCTCCATTACGATGTTCTTTTGAGAAATTTTCCACCATACTTTGTCAGTGCCTCCTAGCAGAATATCTTCGATTATGTGTCGTCGGCACTTACGCGCCTGGCAAAAAAATTCTTCAAAAGCCCTTCGTAAGCGAGATACTAAACAGGCTCTTAGTGTCTATGAATACAAACTCCGGAAAGCCAACCTTAAAGTTCTTAAGGGAATCTTAACATATCATAATATGCCTGTCAATAATGCAAATTTTTTGTTTGCAAGAAGCTTCTACTTAGCTTAAAATATGTGTATGCACAAAATTCTAATTATAGGAGGGCGATATGAAATTTATTGATATGCACTGCGATACCCTTATGCAGGCGATAAAAGGTGATGTTTTAGACTTATGCGAAATACAAGATTCTATGCTGGATATTAAGAGAATGAAAAAAGGTGGGGCGAGTACGGAGTTTTTCGCTATATTTTTCCCGCCTCAAAAAGAAAGCGGGCTTATTGAACTTGAAGGGAAGAGCTTTAGCGATGAGGAGTATTTTGACTTGCTTTACAAATGCTATAAAAACACTATGTCAAATTGCGGTGATCTTATAGCACAAGCAATGAATGCCGCTGATATCATTAAAAATGAATCTCAAGGAAAAATGAGCGGTATACTTACTTTTGAAGATGGGCGTATGGTAGATGGCAGCCTTAATAAAATGAAGAAATACTATGATATGGGTATAAGGCTGATCTCCCTGACTTGGAATGGGGAAAACTGCTTTGGCTATCCCTGCTCAAAAGATGCTGACGCTATGAGCCTTGGGCTTAAACCTTTTGGTAAAGAAGCGGTAGAATATATGAATGAGCTTGGTATACTTATTGACGTATCCCATTTATCCGACGGCGGATTTTGGGATGTAGTAGAGATAAGTAAAAAGCCTTTCACTGCCTCTCACTCCAATTGCAGAAGCTTAAGTCCTCACCAGAGAAATCTTACTGATGAGATGATTAAGAAAATGGCTGAAAAAGGTGGTGCTGCAGGGATAAACTTCGCGCCGGCATTCCTTAATGCGGACACTGCTGTAAGAGACAGTACCTTGGAGCTTTTAAGCCTTCATCTAAGAAAAATGATAGATGTAGGAGGAGAGGATTTCCCTGCTCTTGGCAGCGATTTAGATGGAATAACAGGGAATTTGGAGGTAGGATGTATTTCTAAAATGAGCATGATTTTTGATAGATTAAAAACAGATGGGGTAAGTGAAAGAGTTATTGAGAAAATTGCTTATGCAAATGCTTTTAGGGTTATTAAGGAGACTTTGAGGTAGATTAATGAAGGACAACGCTTCATGCGTTTGCCCTGAACTAAAATCATAAAAGCTATTGACATATACATAAATTACCTATATAATGTGATTTAGGCTATCAAGGATTTTACCTTGATAGCCTAAATGCTGCTTAAGGAAAAGATATGGATGATTTTTTATATAAATCTCTTTTATATGACTATTACAACGGTCTTTTAACAGATAAACAGCGGGAAATTTACGCTATGTATTATCATAATGATATGTCATTGTCAGAGATTGCGGAAAACTCGGATACGACTCCCCAAGCCGTTTCAGATATGCTTAAGAGGGTCAATAAGCTTCTTGTTAAATACGAGGATAACTTAAAGCTGGTCGAAAATAGGCTTATTATAAAAGAAAAGCTTGAAGCGGCAGCGGAGCTTTTGGAAACGGGTAACGCCGATAAAATAAAAGAAATTTTAGAGTCAATATTGGATTCTATATAGAGGAGGTGCGCCGTGGCTTTTGAAAATCTTTCTAACAAATTACAGGATGTTTTTAAGCAGCTTAGGGGCAAGGGCAAGCTGTCGGAAAAAGATGTTAAAGATGCTATGCGTGAGGTGCGCCTTGCCCTTTTAGAGGCTGATGTTAATTTTAAAATTGTTAAAGAGTTTGTAAATAATGTTACGGAAAAAGCCATAGGCGCGGATGTGCTAAACAGCTTAACCCCCGGTCAGCAAATTATAAAAATAGTTAATGATGAACTTGTGGAGCTTATGGGTTCTACCAACAGCCAGCTTACTTACTCAAACAAGCCTCCTACAATCTTTATGATGGTAGGGCTTCAAGGCGCAGGTAAAACCACTACAATCGGCAAGCTTGGAGGGCATATAAGAAAACAGGGCAGGCATCCTATGTTTGTGGCCTGTGATATTTACCGTCCTGCCGCTATAAAACAGCTTGAAGTGGTAGGTAAAACTTATAATATCCCTGTGTTTTCAATGGGCGATAAAGTAAGCCCTGTGGAAATTGCCCTTAAATCCATCGAAAACGCTAAAGAAAACAATTTAGATGTAATTATAATAGACACTGCCGGCCGCCTTCATATAGATGAAGAACTTATGAATGAGCTTGAAGACATAAAAAAAGCCGTAAGACCTCAGGAGATACTTCTAGTGGTTGATGCTATGACAGGGCAGGATGCGGTAAATGTTGCCGAAGGATTTAATGAACGTCTTGGCATTGACGGTATAGTTATGACTAAGCTTGACGGTGACTCCAGAGGGGGGGCTGCTCTTTCTGTTCGTAATGTAACCGGGCGCCCTATTAAATTTGTAGGTATGGGCGAAAAAATGGAGGATTTGGAAGCATTTCATCCTGACAGAATGGCGTCTCGTATACTTGGTATGGGGGATGTACTTAGCCTTATTGAAAAAGCTCAGGCAAACTTTGACGAGGAAGAGGCTAAGGCATTAGAAGCCAAAATGCGTACCATGGATTTTAATCTGGAGGACTTTTATTCTCAGCTTCAGCAGGTTAAAAAAATGGGACCGCTTAAAAATATACTGGGCATGATTCCGGGCATAGGCAGCCAACTTGATAATGTGGATATAGATGATAAAGCAATGGTTCATATTGAGGCAATAATACAGTCCATGACACCTCATGAAAGAAGAAATCCGGATGTGTTAAACGGCTCGAGGAAAAAGCGTATAGCGGGGGGGTCAGGCCGCACCGTACAGGAGATAAACAGCCTTCTTAAACGCTTTGAAGAAATGAAAAAAATGATGAAACAGATGCAGAATATGTCGAGGGGCAAGAAAGGTAAGATGAATCTACCTTTCCTTAAATAGATTATAACCCTAATAAAATAATGAACCAGGAGGTGAAAAGAGCAATGGTAAAAATCAGACTTAAAAGAATGGGTGCTAAAAAAGCTCCGTATTATAGAGTGGTTGTAGCTGACTCAAGAGGTCCGCGTGACGGCAAAAGTATTGATGAAATCGGTCATTATGACCCAACAAAAAATCCGGCTGATGTAGCGATTGATGTTGAAAAAGCCAAAAAATGGATATCAAACGGCGCGCAGCCTACTGATACAGTAAGGGCACTCCTTAAAAAAGCGGGTGCGCTTTAGGGCAGGCAGGCTTCTGGCTGAAGCCGGAACCGGCTCTGTGAGCTGTCTGCTAATGCGGGTTTGAAAGTGGTGGGTAATGAAAGCGGGAAATGCTTTTATATCGATTTTTCTTGTTGTTTTACTTATCCTTGGTATGCTTGCAGGGTGCGGAGGGGCTATGGAAACTCTTTCCGGACCTGCAGCGATTATAGTCCCGGTTTCTGAGCCTGGGTTAAACCGCGAAGAGCTGCTTTCTATACTTCACCAACGTATGGAGGAGTTTTTTGTCCAAAGGGGTGGTTTTTCAGGAGTGGTGCTTGCTATGCAAGGAGGCGAAGTGATACTTAGCGAAACTTTTGGCATGGCAAACCCTGATTTGGGGACTTATAACACCCTTGATACGCCATTTACTATCGGATTTATCACCCAAATATTTACCGGCGCGGCTGTTTTGATGCTGGAAATGGAGGGTAAGCTGGATACAACAGATACTCTTGATAATTTCTTTTCAGGTCACAACAGGTTAAGTGATATTACAGTGGCGGATTTACTTGCCATGGACGGTGGTTTTGGCGGATCGACCCCTCTTGCATCTGTTTTTATATCCGAACCTGATGAAATAAGGGAAATGACTCCGCTGGAGCTTGAACCTTATGTTATATCGCGCCTAAACTGGCAAGAAGCTGTGCCTAACAATTTGGATTATTGGGTTTTAGGGCGCATTATTGAGCAGGTATCAGGTATTAGTTATGAAGAGTTCATAAAAACAAGGATATTTGACCATTTGGGTATGGAAAATTCCGGAGTTGCGGATATACATGGGGTGGCAGCACCTCTTGGTATTCCTATACGGTTTTTTGAGGCATATTCAAATATAATGAATTCTGGGGCTTTTCCGTTTTTTTTGTATTATTCTTCAAGTGGTCTTATGTCAAGTGCCAATGACTTAAATATTTATTTGGATGCTTTTTTTGGCGGTGAGCTGTTTCCTGAGTATATGTTGGAGCAAATCCAAAAAGGAGACTATAATTACGGCTGGATATTTCATGAGAGCGGTGGGTGGTATATGTTAGGGCAGTCTTTTGGCAGCTCTGTCATTATATATCATCCTAAAAACAATACGAGTATTATTGTATTGTCAAATCTTTTTACAGGTAATAGGGAAGCTGAGATTTTAGGCAGTTTAATGGCTGAAATACTAATCGGCACTCCAATTTTTTTTAACTAAACACGATATTTTACCTTTCTCAGAAAGGAATGGTTTTAATTATGAAAGAATTACTTGAACTTATTGCCAAAAACCTTGTGGACAACCCTGACGCGGTTGTTGTAACAGAAACCGAAAACGACCGCGGCACTATTTTAGAGCTTCGCGTGGCGGCAGAGGATATGGGCAAGGTAATAGGCAAACAAGGCAGAATAGCAAAAGCTATAAGAACCGTTATAAAAGCGGGGGCAATCCATAATGATAAAAGAGTAACTGTTGAGATTATACAGTAGCATGAGTCCGCCCTTAGGGCGGGCTTATGTTTTATAAGGGTTAAGGTAAAAAATGTCTTAATTCACTATATGGAGGCAATATGAGGTACTTTGATGTAGGTAAAATAGTAAACACTCACGGGATAAGAGGGCTTGTTAAGGTTGTATCCCAATCTGATGACCCGGATAAATTCTTCAAGCTTAAATCAGTTATCATTGATGGAAAAGATGTTGAGGTAGAGCAGGCTTCTACCAACAAGCAGTTTGTACTCCTTAAATTAAAAGGCATCGATGATATGAACGCCGCTGAGGCACTTAAAGGAAAAACCCTTAAAGTACCCGAATCGGATGCCTTAAAACTTGCCGAAGGTGAATACTTTATCAGAGATATATATGATATGGAAGTTTATGAGGAAAATGGGGAGTTTTTAGGTACAATTGATGATATAATATTTACAGGTGCTAATGATGTGTATGTAGTTAAAAAAGAGGGCACTAAAGATTTGCTTATCCCGGCTATAAAAAGCTGTATTTTAAATGTTAATATGCCTGAAAAACGTATGACAGTCTATTTATTGGAAGGGCTTAGAGACTTATGAGATTTTATGTACTTACCCTTTTTCCACAGGTTCTTCATGGGGCTTTGGATCATAGTATAACAAAAAGAGCCCAGGAGCAGGGGCTTGTAAGTATAAATTGTATTGATATACGAGACTTTTCAGGGAATAAGCATAGGAGAGTTGACGATTATCCATATGGCGGCGGAGCAGGGCTTGTTATGCGCCCTGAGCCTGTTTATGACTCCTATATGTCCATAAAAGATAGATTAAAGCCCTCCGCAAAGGTAGTGTTTTTGACCCCTTCCGGGCGCAAATTCTCTCAAAAGGAGGCGGAAGAGTTTGCTAAAGAGGATGACTTAGTCCTAATTTGCGGGCATTATGAAGGTATAGACCAACGGGTGATTGATGAGATTGTAACAGATGAAATATCAATAGGCGATTATATATTAACCGGCGGTGAAATTGCCGCAATTGTGCTTATTGACGCGGTTTCAAGACTTATACCCGGCGTTTTAGGGGCGGATGAATCTCTTGCTTTTGAAAGCTTTACGGATAACCTTTTGGAATACCCACAATATACACGCCCACAGGAGTTTAGGGGTCGTGCCGTGCCGGAGGTTCTTCTAAGCGGCAACCATAAGGAAATTGAAAAGTGGAGACACGAGAGGGCTTTGGAGATAACGAAGCTTAAGCGACCGGATTTGTAAGACGATTTATAAAGATACAAGCAGAAGCTTAACTGCAGGAAAGTCTCAACTTGAAACTTCTGCGTTTATGAAATAAATCGTCTTACTTGGCAGGAGGAGATGTATGAAGATAAGTCTCGGATATTATGCGAAAGAATCAGCCAAAGCGGTTATCTTTCTTGTTGTAGTTGCCTTATTAGGGTGGGGATTATGGACGCTGGTTTTATTTGTGCTGGTCATCCTGCCTCGTTGGTTAAGCGGCGGGTTCTCGTAAGAGAACTTAATAATACGAATAAGACTTTTACGGTAGGATACTTATTGAGATAAAATATTAAAAGGAGGCAAAACAATGTACATACTTGAGAACCTTGAGCCAAAGAAAGTATTTATGTTTTTTGAGGAAATAAGCCGTATTCCCCGCGGTTCGGGCAATGAGAAAGAGGCAAGCGATTATTTAGTGAAATTTGCCAAAGACAGGAATTTAGAAGTGATTCAAGATAATGTTTACAATGTTATAATTAAAAAACCGGGCACAAAAGGCTATGAAAACTCTCCCCCTGTGATCTTACAAGGGCATATTGATATTGTGTGTGAAAAAAACCAAGACACAGTTCACGATTTTGAAAAAGATCCTATTAAATTAATTATAGATGGGGATTTTATCAAAGCTGACGGCACTACTCTTGGGGCGGATAACGGCAATGCTATAGCTATTGCGATGGGTATATTGGACAGTGATGACATTCCACATCCTCCTATTGAAGCACTTTTTACTACTGAGGAAGAGACAGGGCTTGGAGGCGCAAAGGTGCTGGATGCCTCTCTACTTAGTGCTAAGCGGCTTATAAACTTAGATGTGGGACCTGAGGGGCAGTTTTATGCAGGCTGTGCCGGAGGTATGAGGACAAAAATAAGTATCTCTATTGAATTTGAAAAGCCTAAAGAGGGATATAAAGCCTTTGACCTTAAAATAAGGGATTTAAAAGGCGGTCATTCCGGCGCGCTTATTCATATGGAGCTTGGAAATTCCAATAAGCTCCTGGGCAGGGCACTTGATTTTATTAGCTCGAAGCTTAGCCTAAGCTTATCCTATGTTTCAGGAGGTGCTAAGGAAAATGCTATCCCTCGTGAAGCTGACGCGGTTATTTCTGTTAAAGAAAACGAGATTGAACACCTTAAAAACCTTGTAAAAGAATTTGATGCTATCTTAAAAAGCGAATTTAGAACATCAGATCCTGATGTGAACTTAATTTTGAATGATACTAAAATGCCTGAAAAAGTGTTTTCCCAAAAGACAACTGAAGCTGTCCTCAAAGCATATCTACTTATCCCCAGCGGCATGATAGCAAGAAGTCTTGACATAGAAGGGCTGACGGAAACATCGACCAACATGGGTGTAGTTATAACTGATGATGATGAGGTAGTATTCTCAAATGCCACAAGAAGCTCTGTTAGTACACGCAAGAAACTTATAGCGCGGCAAATGGAAGCTTTGGCGTCTCTTTTAGGCGCGTCCATAGAAATTGGCAGCGAATATCCGGCTTGGGAATTTAATGCAGACTCTTATATTAGAGATATTGCCGTAAAAACCTATGAAGATATGTTTGGTAAAAAGGCTGTTATAACAGCAACACACGGCGGGCTTGAATGCGGCATATTTGCTGAAAAAATGCCAGGTGTTGACATTATAGCTCTAGGACCAACTGCTTACGGCGCACATACGCCCCAGGAAAGGCTTTCTATTTCTTCATTTGCAAGAACTTGGGAGTTTGTGAAAAAGCTTCTTGAGAATTTGAAGGATTAGACCGATTCATGGAAACCCTTGCAATTAAGTGGGTAAATAATTATAATTATAAGTAAAAGGACAAGTTTAATGCCAGTTTAAAGAAAGGAGGGGGATATTATGACGGTTTCTGAAATTTTTGATGATTTAATGGAAAAAATCAAAATTAATAATCCGGATAGAGATTTATCGGATGTGACGAAAGCTTATGAAATGGCTTTAAATTCCCACGGGGAGCAACTTCGTAAATCTGGTGAACCTTATATTATCCACCCCCTGTCTGTGGCTGTAATACTTGCCGAGCTTGGTCTTGACATTGAAACTATTATAGGCGGCATACTTCACGATGTTATAGAGGATACGGAGTTTAAATACGAAGATTTGGTACATGAGTTTTCGCAATCTGTGGCGGATCTTGTGGATGGAGTGACAAAACTCGACAAAATCGAACTTCAAAAAGCCCTTGATGAGCAAGAAAGGGAAATTCTTACAGCTCAAATGGAAGAGACTCAGGAGCGGCGCATACGTGAAAAAAAGCTAAAATATGAAGAAGAACGCGAAAAAGAACGTGAAAAAGAAGAAGCACTGCTGCGGGAGCGATTGTCGAGAAATGATGAAATGCAAGCCGAAAATTATCGAAAAATGTTTATCGCAATGTCGAAAGATATTAGGGTTTTAGTTATTAAAATTGCGGATAGGCTGCATAATTTGCGGACTCTTAAATACATGGCTCTCGATAAGCAAAAGAAAATAGCCAAAGAAACATTGGATATATATGCGCCGCTGGCTCATAGGCTTGGTATGGCAAAAATTCGCTATGAAATAGAGGATATTGCGTTTAGGTATTACGACTCTGATGCTTACCACGACCTTGTGGGGCGAATAAGCCGCAAGCAAAGAGAGCGGGAAGATTATGTAAGGCGGATTGTAGAAAATATTGAGGTCAGAGTAAGGGAGGAAGGTATTAAAGCCCTTGTTGAAGGAAGACCGAAGCAGCATTTTAGTATTTACAAAAAAATGATGAGAAAAAGTATAACCCTTGATCAAATATATGATCTTTACGCAATAAGGGCTATTGTTGATACAGTTGCGGATTGTTATGGAGTACTGGGCATAGTTCATGATATGTATACGCCGATACAGGGCAGGTTTAAAGACTATATTTCCATGCCGAAGGCTAATAAATACCAATCTCTTCATACAACTCTTATGGGTCATGAAGGAGAGCCTTTTGAGCTTCAAATACGTACATGGGATATGCATAAAACGGCTGAATATGGCATCGCTGCACATTGGAAATATAAGGAGAATAAAGACAGTAAGAATACAGAAGGAAATGATAGCGATACAAGCTGGCTTTCACAAATATTGGAGTGGCAGAGAGAGCTGTCGGACAATAAAGAATATCTCTCGGAACTAAAGACGGAGCTTAGTATTTTCCAAGAGCATATATATTGCTTTACACCTAGAGGTGAGGTTGTAAGCCTTGCCGCAGGTTCTACTCCTATTGACTTTGCATATGCCATTCACTCTGCCGTAGGCAATACTATGATAGGGGCTAGAGTTAACGGCAATATTGCCTCTTTTGACCAAAAGCTGGAGTCAAGTGACAGGGTGGAAATTGTAACCAGCCGCAATTCAACAGGACCTAAGCATGAATGGCTTAGTATAGTTAAAAGCAGCACAGCAAGAAGTAAGATTAATCAATGGTTTAAAAATCAAAATAAAGAAGAAAATATTAATAAAGGCAAGGAGCTATTAGAAAGCGAAGCAAGGCGCAAAGATTTTGAATTTAGTGATCTTCTTACAGATATGCGCCAAGATATAGTACTTAGGAAATATAATTATAATACAATAGAGCAGTTATATGCCTCAGTAGGGCATGGCGGTATTAAGGAAGGTCAGATAATAAACCGTCTTGTTGATGAGCATAACAGGGATGTTGAGCGTCAGCGACGTGTAGAGCTTCAGATAAGGGCCCTTGATGAAACGGTAATCTCTGAGGTAATGCAAATTGATGAGAGCGAAGCAAAGCGAAAAAATCAATCAAGCGGTGTAGTTATCCAAGGAGTAGGGGATTTAGCTGTTCGATTCTCCAAATGCTGCAGCCCTGTGCCGGGAGATGAGATTGTGGGGTTTACAACTCGCGGCCGCGGTGTTTCTGTTCATAGGACGGATTGCGCTAATATTGTGAATCTTCCGGTTGATGAGCGGAGCAGGCTTTTAGAAGCTTCGTGGAATATACCTAAAAGTGCCCAAAACACCAGTTATAGAGCTGATTTGAATATTATATGTGAAGATAGAGCAGGCTTGATTTTAGATATATCGAAAATATTTTCTGACGATAAGGTGCCGGTAAAAAATTTGAATGCCAGAAGTCAGGATAATGAAGCGATTTTTAATGTGACTATAGAAGTGACCTCAAGGGATCAATTAGATAAGGTTTGCAAGAAAATACTTGCCGTGCAAGGTGTAGCAGAGATAAAGCGGATGACAATGTAGGAGAGATTTTTATGAGATGTATAATACAGCGGGTTAGCCGCGCTAAAGTGAGTGTGGATAACAAAGTGATAGGGGAAATAGAGAAAGGGATAATGGTTTTAGTTGGCGTTGCCGAGTCGGATGACGAAAAAACTTTCGATTATATGGCGGGGAAGCTTATACATTTAAGGATATTCCCTGATGAAAATGATAAGATGAATCTATCCACAGAGGATATAGGGGGCGGTATACTTCTTGTGCCTAATTTCACATTGTACGGTGATGCCCATAAGGGCAGGCGGCCTTCTTATATAGCAGGAGCACCTCCTAATATAGCGGCGGATATATTTGGTAGTTTTGTTGAATATGTAAAAAATCAATTTGATGGCAAAGTTGATTGCGGTGAATTTGGTGCTCATATGGATGTTGAGCTTATTAACGACGGACCGGTTACGATTTTATTGGATTCGGACAAGACCTTTTAGAGCCTGTTTAGTATCTCGCTTTCAGAGGGCTTTTGAGGAAATTTTTGTCAGGTGCGGAAACACCGACCCGCGGGAACCCATTAAAGCCTGCTTTAATGGGCTGGTCGGACGCTTTGCGTCCTGCTCGCCCAAGCATCCCGGGTAGCAGGCGACACATAATCGAAGATATTACGTAAAGCCACCCCAAAAAGCTTCGCTTTTCAGGGACCCCGTCGGAGGTGTTGACAAAGCATGGCGGAAAATTTACCAAAAGCACATCGGAATGGAGATACTAAACAGGCTCTTAGAAAGCAGGGATTATTTGATGGAAAATAGGGTTGAGGTACTTAGAACTTATATTGATAAGCTTATAGAAAACAAAGAGAAGGGCAAATATTGGTGTTTGGCAAGGCATATGTATGCTGTGTCCCAATTTGCGGCAATGCTTGCAATAAAACGTGGGCTAAACCCTGAAATTGCGATAATGACAGGGCTTTTACATGATATATATACATTACTTACCGACAACCATGACGACCATGCGAATTTAGGCGCAATCAAAGCAAAAGAGATACTGACAGAGCTTAAAATCACCACTCCTGAAGAAACGTCTATGATATGCAATGCCATTAAAAATCATAGTTCAAAAGGTACTGCACATTCAGGGTACAGCCAAACCCTTAAAGATGCGGATGTGCTTAGTCATTATTTTCATAACCCTTCTTTGGGGCTGGAAACTATTGGTAAGCAAAATTACGAAATTGAAAAGATGATACTTACAAAGCTCTTTGACGAGCTTGAATTAAATAGGGATGAGTATTTACCTGTAGATAGATTCAAATCAATTGTAAAGAATTGTGAAAACTAAGGAGGAAAAACATTGAAAGTACTGCATATGCCGGTAGCACCTTATTACACCAACTCATATATTTATTACGACGAAAACACCTTAGAAGCTGCCGTTATAGACCCGGGCGGCTCTGCTGATAAGCTTATGGACACAGCAAAGGAAAATGGGCTTACGATCAAATATATTCTCCTTACTCACGGGCATTTTGATCATATTGCAGGGGCTAATGAACTTAAGGTTTTAAGCGGGGCGCAGGTTATTGCTTTTGAAGATGAGGATGAGCTTTTAAAAAGTGCTGATATGAACCTTTCGCTAATTGGAATGGGGAAGGGCGTGATTATAAACTCTGACAAACTCCTTAAAGAGGGAGATTTTGTTGATGTTGGCAATGGTAAGCTTGCCCTTATCCACACTCCGGGGCATACCGCCGGAGGGGTATGTTATTATGATGAGGAAAACGGCATATTATTCTCCGGTGACACTTTATTTAAAGGTACAACTGGTCGTTATGACCTTCCAACCAGCGATGGAGCGGCTCTTTTTGCAAGTATAAAAAAGAAGCTTTTTACCTTACCTGATGATGTTAAGGTGCTGCCCGGTCATGAGGCAAGCACTACTATAGGCTTTGAGAAAGCTAATAACAGAGTGGCTGCTGATGGACTATAAAATCATTGGGCATGGTCACACAGCCGCGGTAGTTGACATGATTCAGGTCTTTTTCCCTAATGAGAAATATAAGGCACTTGAAGACAATGAAGTATCCCTAAGATTCATAGAGTCGCGTTATGAAAATGGGCTGATTTCGGCTCGTTTTTTTGTAGATTCGAAGGTAGTTGGGGACGCGGTGTTACTTTGCCATGCTGCTGATAATGCCTATAAGATTAAGCATAGTATTTACGAGGTTTTTAAAGGTGAGTATAAGCCTCCTTGGGGGATACTTACAGGTATTCGACCGGCGAAAATAGTTTCCGGTATGTTAAATGAAAGTTTGGATGATGAGCAAATTATTTCTCATATGAGTGAGGCATTTTTAGTTTCAGCGGACAAAGTCAGGCTATGTATTGAAGTGGCAAAGGCGGAAAAAAGTATACTTGAAAGAAGTCCTGAACCTGATAATAGCTATAGTTTATATATAGGTATCCCCTTCTGCCCGTCAAGATGTTTATATTGCTCTTTTACTTCATACCCTGTAATAAAATACGCACACCTTATGAGCGGTTATGTTGAGACACTTAAAAAAGAGCTGGATTATGTAGCAGGGCTTTTTAGTGATAAAGCTCTTGAGACTATCTATATCGGTGGGGGAACCCCTACAAGCCTTGATGATAAAAGCTTTACGGAGCTTCTTTCATATATTGAAAAAAGATTTGATTTGTCAAATCTTAGAGAATACACTGTAGAGGCCGGCCGAGCGGACACTATTACTAGTGAAAAATTAGACATTATGCGACAATTTAACATAAGCCGGATTTCCATAAACCCTCAATCCATAAATGATAAAACCCTTGTAAAAATCGGGCGAAATCATACATGGGCGGAGTTTATGGAAGCGTATGACTTGGCTAGGGCTAAAGACTTTAACCATATAAATATTGATCTTATACTGGGATTGCCTGATGAAAATGAAATTGATGTGGAGAATACCTTTAAAGTTGTAACAACCCTTGCCCCGGATGAAATTACTGTTCATACTCTTGCCTTAAAGAGGGCTTCCAGGCTTAAGGAAGAACTTTCCGAAAATGCACTTGCCCAAAAGGCGCAAATGGAAAAATTCCTAAGCTTATCCAAATATTATATGGACAATTTTTCTTATAAGCCTTATTATATGTACAGGCAAAAAAATACCCTGGGGAACTTTGAAAATATAGGTTATAGAAAATTTGAATTTGGCTGTATTTACAATGTAAAAATTATGGAGGAGTGCCAAAATATTGCAGCTGTAGGCGCAGGGGCCGTATCTAAATTTGTAAATAGGGAAACAAACCGCATAGAGCGCGCCTTTGCGGTTAAAAATGTGGATGAATATATTGGTAGAATAGATGAGATGATTAAGAGAAAGGCTGCGGCGTATTATAAAGCCGCAGAGGAGGTTGAAAATTATGCTGACAACTAAACCTAAAGGCACATTAGATGTATATGGAGTGGACAGCTACCATTGGCATTGGATGGAGGAGAAAATTAGGGGAATAAGCGAGCTTTACGGTGCTACGGAAATACGTACACCGACTTTTGAACATACGGAGCTTTTTGCCAAAAACGTTGGCGAGACAACGGATATAGTCAATAAGGAAATGTATACATTTCTTGACAGAGGCGGCAGGAGTCTTTCTTTGCGCCCTGAAGGCACTGCAGGAGCAATCCGTTGTTTTGTGGAAGATAAGCTTTACGCAGGGGTACTTCCTGCTAAATTTTATTATATGATGAGCGTTTTTAGAGGGGAAAAGCCTCAAAAAGGAAGATATCGTGAGCATCATCAATTTGGGGTGGAGTTTATTGGTCCTTATGAGCCTGAAAATGATGTGGAAGTTATTTCTATTGCCAAGGATGTGCTGGATGCTATTGGTGCAAAAGCTACATTGCATATTAATTCTATAGGGGAAGCAGAGGCACGGGAGCAATATCATAATGTGTTAAAAAGCTATATTGGCGGCAATTTAGAGCATATGTGCGAGGATTGCAAAAGCAGGGTAGATAGAAACCCTCTTAGAGCACTTGACTGTAAAGTGGAGAAGTGTAAAAAGATAATGGAAGATGCGCCAAGCATACAAGAGTCATTAAATGAAGCGGATAAAGAGCATTTTGAGGGGGTTTTAAAGCTCTTGGACACTCTTAATATAGCTTATGTGGTAAATCCAAGGATTGTGCGAGGGCTTGACTATTATACCCGCACTGTGTTCGAATTTATAGATGAGGAATCATTAGGCGCCCAAAGTACCCTTTGCGGCGGTGGGCGTTATGACAATGTAGTTGAGACCACGGGAGGGCCTAAAACCGGTTCTGTAGGCTTTGGTATGGGTATGGAGCGGCTTTTAATGAGTGCTAAGGCAAACGGTAAAGTATCTGATGATTTAGTGCCAAGGCGGCAGGTGTTCATAGGTTATATTGGCGATAAAGGCAGGTTTTTAAGCCAAAAACTGGTGTATGAGCTGCGAAAATGCGGGGTGCGTGCCGACAGTGATACCATGGGCCGAGGTTTAAAGGCCCAGCTTAAATATGCAGATAGAATAAACGCCAAATATAGCCTCGTACTTGGCGATGATGAAATAGAAAAAGGTGTAGTCCAAATAAAAGATATGGACTCAGGTGACAAATACGATGTAAAAATAGATGAACTTGAAAGTTTTTTTAAGACTGTTTAAATAAGGAGAGATAGTATGTCTGAATCAATGGAAGGTATGAAGAGAACTCATATGTGCGCTGAGGTTACTGAGAAATTTGCCAGTCAGCGGGTTACGGTAATGGGTTGGGTTAATAAAAGACGAGATTTAGGTCAGCTGATATTTATTTCCCTCAGGGATAGAAGCGGGCTTGTGCAAGGTGTAATTGATGAAAACAGCGCGAAGCCTGAGGTGTTTTCCAAAGTTTCCAATGTACGTGGGGAGTTTGTTGTCGCTTTCTCAGGGGAAGTAATACTTAGGACTCCCGGCAATATTAACGAAGATATGGAAACTGGTAAAATTGAAATTGCAATTGATGAATTTAGGGTGCTAAGTGAGGCGGATGTGCCTCCGTTCCAGGTGGCTGATAAAGGGGTTAAAGAGGACTTGCGCCTTAAATACCGCTATATTGACCTTAGGCGCCCTGAAATGCAGAAAAACTTTATACTCCGCCACAATGTTTGCAAAAGCGTTAGGGATTATTTATCAAATAACGGCTTTTTAGAGGTGGAAACGCCGATTCTAACTAAAAGCACACCGGAAGGGGCAAGGGATTATCTTGTGCCCAGTCGTGTATATCCGGGGAATTTTTATGCCCTTCCTCAGTCCCCTCAGCAATTTAAACAAATGCTTATGATATCAGGCTTTGACAAGTATTTTCAGATAGTTAAATGCTTCCGTGATGAGGATTTAAGGGCTGATCGCCAGCCGGAATTTACCCAGATAGATATTGAAATGTCCTTTGTCAATGAGGAAGATGTTATCGAAATGAACGAAGGGCTTGTTAAAACTGTGCTTAAAGATGTAGCAGGGGTTGAGCTTGCGACACCGTTGCCACGTATAACTTTTAAAGAGGCTATGGAGCGGTACGGTTCCGATAAGCCTGATATACGCTTTGGCATGGAGCTTAATAATATTACAGATATGGTATCTGATATGGATTTTCCAGTTTTTAAGGAAGTGGTTGGTTTAGGCGGTTCTGTGAGGGGGATTAACGCAATAGGCTGTGCCAAATATTCCAGAAAGCAGATAGATAGCCTTGTGGAATTTGTTAAAACTTATGGTGCCAAGGGCTTAGTATGGATTTCCTTAGCTGAAAACGGTGAGATTAAGTCCTCTGCCACAAAATTCTTTACTGATGAAAAGATGAGTGAGATAATCGCTGCCTTTGATGCAAATCCGGGGGATCTTATACTCATATGTGCAGGAGTTAATGATATAGTATTCGATTCTCTAGGGGCTCTTAGATGTGAAATTGCGAAGCGTGAAGAAATAGCAAAAGATGATGATTATAAACTCCTTTGGGTTACGGATTTTCCTCTTCTTGAATGGAGCGAGGAAGATGACAGATTTTATGCCCGCCATCACCCTTTCACCTCTCCTAAAGAGGAGGACATGGATAAACTGGACAAGGCACCGGAAGCTGTGCGAGCCAAAGCATACGACCTTGTGGCAAATGGGTATGAGCTTGCCGGCGGCAGTTTAAGGATATATCAAAACGAAATGCAGCAAAAAATGTTTGAAATGCTTGGCTTTACTAAGGAATCTGCACAGGAGCGGTTTGGCTATTTCTTAGAAGCTTTTAAATACGGCACGCCTCCTCACGGCGGTATAGCTTATGGGCTTGACAGGCTTGTAATGCTGCTTGCAGGGGTTAATGCTATAAGGGATGTTATAGCTTTCCCTAAAGTTAAAGATGCCAGCTGTCCTCTTACAGACTCCCCTGGAGAGGTGGATCAGATGCAGCTTGATGAGCTTGGGCTTAGGGTAGAGAAGATGGTAGGGCGTAGTGAAAGTGCGGATGAAAATTAAAATATGTATAAATAATTATCCCCGAGGTTTTATAAAGCCCCGGGGATAATATTAACCAAAACGAGGGAGGATAATTAAATGGTATATATATACATATTTCTATTCTTTTTACTGGGCACTATATTTATGTTATTGTCAATGATTAAGTTTGGTAAAAAACTTGACTGTGAAATATCTTATGAAATGTCTGAAATAATTTTTTATGATGGCAGGCACGGGTATTCAGCGTATTATGGTCAAGAGAGGCATATGAGATTCATTTACTCTCCTATGATATCAATCTACCCGGTATATTTTTTTTGGCTTTTGCATAAAAGCGTTTTTGGAAGCGGTTGGTATTTAATTGTGCCTATTGCTATAGGTCTTGCAATATTATTTTTAAACCCTATCTTTTTAATAGCAGCTGTTATTTGGTATATTTTTTCTTCAATTACAACTACTATAGCCTTTGGTGAAACAGTTGTTTTTGGAATATTTGCTATGATTTTCCCTTTAATAGCAATAGGTTTAATTTTACTAATGATATCCCAATTTACTACATTTGAACATACAACAATGTTATTCTTACGCATATATGGGGTTCAAATAATATTTATACCCTTTCTCAGATGTGTGCCGTTTGCTTGGGGTAAATGCGAATATAAAGGGTATGTAGATTGGTTTGGCGTGTTAGCAAATAAAATTTATAAGTAAATACTAGGATTGCTATATTTGGAAGTCGGACTTTTTATGAAGAGAGGGCTTTTATAAAGTTCTCCTTGTTATTTTAGCGTAATTATGCTAAAATATTATTGGAGGTGTCAGATATGAATATGATAAGACCTGTATCAGATTTACGAAATAATTTTGCGGAAATATCAAAAATTGTACACGAAACGGCTCAGCCGGTGTTTCTCACAAAAAATGGATATGGTAATATGGTTGTTTTAAGTATGGAAGCTTTTCAAAAAATGCAATTTGAGAGTGAAGTTTATTTCAAATTGCTGGAAGCCGAGCGTGAAGCAGAGCATTCTGGCAAAAGGTATTCCTCTAAAGAAGTATTGGCTGCCATGAAAGATACTATGGGAGAGCGGTAAAATGTATAAACTTGAGTATTTAGACTTAGCAAAGCAAGATATGGTTGAAATCGCAAGTTATATTAGCAGAGAGCTTAACAACCCTCAGTCGGCTGAAAAATTAGCTGATGAAATGATAAAAGCCGCTGAAAATCTTGTGAAATTTCCATACTCCAATAGGGTTCATTTAATATCCGCTCCTTTAAAACAAGAGTATCGAAGGCTGATAGTGAAGAATTACATTATGCTTTATTGTATAGATGAGAAAGAGAAAAAAGTGACAATTGCAAGGGTTATCTATAGTCGACGTGACTATGAAAAAATGCCTATAAACGAGGAAAAATGACAATGTTCTTTAAAGAAATTGAAACTGAAAGAATTTTTTTGAAAAACTTATACTTTACTAAAAACAATAGACGCTGAGTCAAGTTCAGCGTCTATGCGAGCCCGCGCAATTCTGCATTCTGAGGTGTTTGGGGCGATTCATATGGGGTGCCATCACTACTGCAAGCCGTAAAAGCAAACAATATAACCGCTGCTAAAGCTAAAAGAACCGCATATTTTCTCATAAAATACCTCAGTGTAGTTACATCTCCTTAATACTTAATAAATATAACACAAAAACCGCCATTCCTCAACAAAAAATATTAAGTCTTAAACATCCTCTCATTGCCTCGTTTAAAATTACCTGTTGCTTTTGCCATAATTAGCTGTGCATCTTTTCCGTCCACATCTTTAATATCAGAGATAAAAGCCTCAGCTTTTTTGCCGCTTAGAGTTGTAACTTGCTTGCCATGATAAGAAATAAACACCTTTCTATCTTTTGTAAGCTTATATGTAAAGATTTCTTCGCTCAGCATTCCTCTTTTATCTATAGAATTATTCATACTGCCTCCAGATCCTTTGTGTTTTTAACAAAAAACCTAGGGTGAACCTAAAAAAGAAACAGGCACACCCTAGTGGAATAATCAAATATTTGAATTACGAAGCAATTTGCTTATTTAACAAATTAAATAAGTATAAATTAAGCTTTAAGTTTTGCTTTTAACTCTTTTTCTAACAAAGGAATAACCTCATATAAATCACCGACTATTCCATAATCCGCTAAATTGAATATCCATGCATTAGGGTCTTTATTGATTGCTATTATTGTCTCAGATGAACTCATACCGGCAACATGCTGAGTAGCACCTGATACGCCACATGCAATGTAAACTTTTGGTGCAACGGATTTTCCGGTTTGACCTACTTGATGGGCGTGGGAAATCCAGCCTTCTTCAACAGTGGCACGAGACGCGCCAACAGTGGCACCTATAGACGCCGCGAAACTACGGATTAAGTCAAAGCCTGCCGCATCACCTAAGCCGCGACCGCCTGTAACAATAATTTCAGCACCTTCAAGGTCAACCTTTTCGCCAACTTCCTCCATTATTTCCACAATACGTGTCCTAATCTTATTTGGATCGAAAGAGAAACTTTCCTTAATAATTTCAATATCTTTTGGCTGGCTTGCAGGCTTTTTAAATACGCCCGGTCTTATTGTACCCATTTGCGGTCTGTGGTTTGCACAGAATATAACCGCCATAATATTGCCGCCAAAAGCAGGTCTTGTCCAAGCGATACAGCCTGTTTGTTCGTCAATACTAAGCTCGGTACAGTCAGCTGTTAAGCCCGTGCCAATACGACCTGATATACGCGGCGCAAGGTCACGTCCATTGCCGGTTGCGCCTATCATAACGGTAAGCGGGTCGTATTTTTCAATTAAATATGTAAAGGCGGCAGTGTGTGCATCAGTTGAATAATGCTTATACTCCGGTCCTTCGATAGTAATAACAGAGTCTGCGCCGTAGTCGCCGGCTGCTTTAGCGGCTATGCTTGTATCTTCGGCAATTACAACAGCTACAAGCTTTCCGCCTTGCTCAGCCGCAAGTCTTTTGCCGGGATTTAACAACTCAAGCCCAACGTTTTTTGGTGTATTGTCAGTTTTCGTTTCAATGAAAACCCATAAATCTTTTGATGCTCCCATTATGTTCTAGCCTCCTACTCAATATCTACGACTATTTTGTTTTCAACCAAAAGTCCGGCGAGCTTACTAGCCGATTCCTCAAGAGAACCTTCTTTAAATATAACGCCGCCTTTTTTAACTTGCGGAACAAAAGTTTTTCGAACTTGAGTTGGTGAACCTTTTAGTCCGATTTTTGCTCTGTCTATTCCATCTAGCATATCAACACCGATTTGACCTATTTCCATTTTCTTTGCGGCAAATCTGCGTTTTGCACCGGCTAAGCGGGGCTCAAAATTAGGTTTTGTGAAAGTTACTACACAAGGGAATTTAATAGCTAATATTTCTTTTCCGTCCTCAGTTTCTTTCGTAACATAAAGCTCGTCGTCCTTACATTCACAGGTTAGCCCGTAAGTTATTTGCGGAATATCCAAGCACTCTGCGATTTGAGGACCAACCTGTGCGGTATCGCCATCGATTGCCTGTTTGCCGCAGAAAATCATGTCAAACTTAATACTTTCCAAAGATTCTATTTTTTTGATGGCTTCGCTTAATATGTAGCTGGTTGCAAGAGTGTCAGATCCGGCAAAAAATTTATCAGATGCAAGATAAGCAGCATCCGCTGATATTGACAAGCACTCTCTAAGAGCCGCTTCCGCTTGAGGAGGGCCCATACAAAGAGCATAAATCTTAATGTCTTTATCCTTATCTTTAAGTCTTGCAGCAGCTTCAAGAGCGTAGCCGTCATAAGGATTCACTATACTTTCAACACCGTCGCGGATTAAGGTATTAGTTTCCGGATCGATTGAAATTTCTTGTGTATTTGGTACTTGTTTGATACAAACTAAAATATTTTTCATTCAATTACTCTCTCCTTTGCCTATTAAAATGGCAGAAAGCGGGTAAATTTTTTTACCCGCTTGGAATTGCCACTATTTTTAAAAAACAATTGCAAAAGCTCTAAGGCGGGTTTAGCTTGGTAATTTACTCCATTCTGAACGGAACGCTACTTTACCAGGATTAAGGAGAAGTTTCGGGTCAAATACTTTTTTGATTTGCTTATGTAGTTCGATGATGCTATCGCCTACATACTCTTCAAAGTATTCTACTTTACCAAAGCCAACTCCGTGCTCGCCGGTAAGCTCGCCGCCCATTTCCTTAGCTTTGTCATACATAGCAACCATCCATGGATGGATTTGCTTTTTAAATTCTTCCTCTTCCATAGTGTTGGAAACGCCGAAGATATGTAAGTTACCATCGCCTGCATGACCAAGATACATTAACTCGAAATCATATTTTTCTGCATCTTTCGAGAAGAAATCAACGAATTCAGCAATTTTGTAGATAGGAACAACAACATCATTCTCATCGAACAGCTCATGAGATTCAAAGATTGCATCCAAGAATGCACCGCGTACATCCCAAATATCTTTGATTTTGTTAGGTGTATCGGCAATCATAACATCCATTGCCCCTTCTTCTAATAAGAAGTCAGTAATTCTTTCAAGATGAGGTTCAATTTCATCCATAGAATCACCGTCAAAGATAAGAAGGAGGTATGCTTGCACGTCCACGCCGTCAACTTCTTTAACCCAAACATCTTTACCGACAAATTTCTCAGAAAGAAGAAGAACGGGTCTTTCAAAGAACTCAAGAGCGGTTGGGCGGAAGCTTGCCTGGAAAATCTTAGGTACTGTTTCAAGAGCTGTAGGAAGCTCTTTGAAAGGTGCAAGTACAGATATTTCAAGAGCTGGTTTTTTAATAAGCTTCATGCAAAGCTCAGTAATGATACCTAAAGTACCTTCGGCACCTGTGATTAATTGGCAAAGATTATAACCCGAGCTGGTTTTAGCAACATTTGCACCAAGCTTCATAATTTCGCCGTTTGGCATAACAACAGTCATACTGCGAACATAGTCTTTAGTTGTACCGTACTTAATAGCGCGCATACCGCCGGCGTTTGTAGACACGTTACCACCGATAGTACCAAGCTTTTGACCCGGATCGGGAGGATACATAAGACCTTTTTCAATAGCTGCGGCTTTTAAATCTTGAAGAAGTACACCAGGTTGAGTATAAACAGCAAACTGTTTCTCGTCCCAGCTAAGTATTTTGTTCATACGTGCGGTACAAACTACAACGCCGCCGTATATTGGTACAGCACCGCCAACGAGACCGGTTCCGGCACCTCTCGTAGTAACAGGGATGTCGTTTGCGTAGCAAATTTTCATAATTTCTGAAACTTCTTCAGTTGTGAGAACGTCGATTGAAACTTCCGGTAAATTTTGACCGTAAATCGGCATTTCATCACGAGAGTAGTCAGGATTTACACCTTCGCCTTTAACAACTCTGTCTGCCCCTACCACTTTTTCTAATTGGGCAATAATTTCGGGTGTCAATTGCTTGTAATTCATACATCAAACCTCCCATAAAATATTGTAAAATATTATCATATGAAAATTAGCCTGCTTGCAAGCAATTTCCATGAGGTGCTATTAGTAAACATTATAACAAATCTATAATTATGTCAATGACTTTTAGCTAAACAATCATAAGATGAATATATCTTTATATAAACTTTAGAGAAATTGAACATAAAACTCTTAGATTGTTTTAAATGTTTTATTAAAAACGCTATAAAAACCACAAAAAGTTTAATTTGTTGCATCTCTACGATGACGTTTTGCCCTCCTGCTGCGTAAACGCCCAAAACAACACTTAGGCCAGAGAGTACATTGACAGCAGGGGCAGTCACGGCAATTTGTCCGATTATCAGGGTCACATGAAAGCTTAATATCGGCAAGAGATATACCGCAGCTTCCTGGCGCTCTGGCTGCACAGGCTTTTATTATAGCTGCACAGATTGCGGAGTTTATCTCCAGTAAGCTCTTCTTTCCATCATTAAATTTTACGGATAAATGATGAACCCGATTTCCTTCATCGGACAACATTTCAGCCAACATACCTAAAGGAACTAACCCAAATTCTACTTTTTGATGTCCTTTTGTAACTATTTCATAGGAATTTACCGTATCACGACCTAATTTAACGGTATTTGAAATTGATACATCCCCTGAAACAGATATTACATCTTGACCTTCATAATCGCCGGATATAACCTTATTCCTCGCTTGTTCCATATTTTTACGCCCTTTACGCCAAGAAATATGTGCCAAGTGCAAGATATATGAACATTATCGCAGAAATTGCCAAACTGCATATTATAAATGGCACGGCGGCGGCAGCAATAAGCTTTCCTTCCCCTTCTTTAAAGCCGGTGGTAGCCGAAATTGCAACAGCATTATGTATAGCTATCATATTACCGATAGAAGCACCGGAAGTTTGACCTATAAGTATAAGTACGATAGGCATACCAAGGTTTTGAGCAACATCTAACTGCAGTGAATAGAACATAAGATTAGAAACAGTATGAGAGCCGGAAATGAAAGCACCAAAAGCTCCGATAAGCGGTCCTACAATTGGGAAGCCGCCGCCAAAAGCATCAGCAAGAGAGCGGGCAATTTGGGCAGTCATTGAAAACACTTCAGTGTTAGTCTGATTTGTAAAGCGCATTACCTGTACCAACGCAACACCAAAGCAAAGAGCTAAGATAGCGTTTTTAAGCTGATTGAAGGTTTTTTTGGATATTTTCGCTATAGTCTCTCCGGATGTTTTTCTCGCTATAAGGAAAATTATTGCCACTGGTATAAATGGGAACAAACCGGGATTGTTGAGAATTGGGAAAGTAAAGTTTCTCCCTGCCATTCCTAAAAAGTCAGGTATGGCAATAACGAAGTTTGGAAGCATAAACGAAGTTCCAGTCGCCCAAATTGCTGCCGGAGCAGGGTTAATAAAGTCCCTGATTGGAAGCCAAGGAACTCTTGTAAGAGCTAAAAGACCGGCGATAATTACATAAGGAGACCAAGCGGTGACCAAAGAGATACCGGTGTTTGAAGATTCATTAGCTTCAATAATAGGATCGTCTTGAAAACGATATTCTTCCTTTGGAACTAAAAAGCCTTTCTTAACAGCAAAAATAAATACGGGAAGCGCAATAAGAGAACTTAAAAGTGTAGGAATTTCGGGACCAACATGCGAAAGTATGAATACGGGTACAGTAAAAAGGACTCCCGCAAAGAGACAGAGGGGAAATATATTAAATGCATTTTTTAAGCCTTGCTTTCTTCCGTCTCTTACCACAATCGCAGAGATAATCAAAAATGGAACAAAAGAACCTACAAAAATATTTGTGAAAGCAGCCATGGTGTTTAGGTTGTGAAAGACTGCATCCGCATTATAGCCCAGGGCTTCAATAGGTCCCCTTACAGTGTCGAAGCCTTGTACCGGCGGTATTCCAACCGCACCGAACAAAACAGGTGAATAATTAGCCATAAGTGAAGATAAAGCCGCAAAAAACACCGGTACGCCAAGACCTACAAGAAGAGGAGCGGCCAAAGCACCCGGTGTTCCAAATCCGGCAGCACCCTCAATAAACGCGCCGAATAAGTATGCAATAATAATTATCTGAATACGCCTATCCTGAGTTATACCTTTAAAGCCATTGCCAATAGTTTCGATGAACTTTAACTCAATCATAGCGTTAAGTAAGAATATTGCGGCAAAAACAATCAGTAAAACATTGATAGCTGAAACAAAGCCAAGGACAGTAAGACCAATGGCGTCTCCAACACTCAAATTCCAAATACCGATTGCGAGTATAATACTTGCAAACCATGCTGCTACTAGAGATATACCGGATTTTTTCCTAAATCCAACCATCATTACAAGAGCTACAATAATCGGTAAAGCTGCAAAAATTGCATACATAAACTTATCAACTCTCTTCTACTTATTATTTGTTTTCGTGAAGCAGTTTACTGTCCGGATTACACGAGAACCTATTAAGTACAGATTTTTTCAAAAAAGTAACTAATAAAACACCTCACTTTCTTCGCCTAAAAAGTCGCAACCTTATTGACATAGCAAGTTAGATGGCACAAAAAGCTGTTGATACTTGATTGTGATTAGGATTGTTGATAATATCTTTAATTGCATTACTTTCCTTGTCTTGCCTCTTATAAATCTATAGGGTGCTTATTTTAGCACATCAGAAAACAGGGCATACCCCCTTCACTAATAAATATATTCACATATTAATTTACTTAATATTGGTATTATGTCATATCCAAAAGAACTTTTCAACAAAATATTCATTATTTTTTAATAAATGACATTATGCCTTGTTTTCTATATATTCAAGCTCGTCCAATATCTCCTTAGGTGCTTTTTTGCCTGTCCGCTCGGCTTTTTGAATAACATTTTGAAGAACCCGCGCACGCTGCTTAAGTTTAAGGTCGTAACGTTTAAACAAATCTGTAAATTGAGGGCTTGTAGCAAGTTTTGCCCGCATGAGCGCAGGGAAAGGGCAATATTCAAGTAAAACTTTCCGTGCCACTTTATTGAGCCTGGGAGAACCTTTTGATTCATACATAAGCCAATCAATATAATTTGATACAAAAACTTCCTTATAATTATTCCTGGCACGTACCAAATCGGTTTTAATAGCGGATTTAACATCAGCAGAAAGCTCCCGGTTACTTCTGTAAAATTGCATATAATCAAAAAATTCACTGGTAAGGGAGGGGTATGAAAGATCACTCCAGCGAGGACCTTGAATACGCTTACACATTTCCCAACGGAATTCGCCGGTTAAACGCATAACTAAACTGCTTAAATCATTCAATAAAAATGTTGACATAAACATACGCGCAGGGGTTGAATATTTTCTACCGTCCATTTCTTGCCACATAGCACCACGCACACCTACATTAGGCATAAGGATAATTTCAGGCATTACTTCTATATGCACAAATTCCTTAGTTATGCCACATTCAGAGTTTGAGTACAAAGTTTCACGAAAATAGGCGGAAGGGTCAATTATGCGGATATCGTTAAAAGCCTCTTTAAGAGCTGCTGGTGTAACTAAAGCCGCTTCTAAGTTACGCTGTACATTGTGGTCTGAGAATAAAGGGCAGAATGCCGATATACGCCCAAATGTAATTTTATTTACAACCGGGAATACATTATCAAGCTCAAAACGCAGTTTTTCTTCAAGGTCGGCTAAAAGACGCGCCTCTTCTTTTTCGTCTATTTTACGCATTTGCTTCATTTCACGTATATGAGCGGTGTAATCAATATCGAAGTCGTTGCGGCTGGGTTCTTTTTCCCCCCTGTATATAGCGGCAAGCCATTCGGGAAGGGTATAAACATCCATATCAGGATTGCCTTTTAAAGAGTCAGCTACCCCATAGAGAAAATCAGCGTTTTTATGCCCTGCAAGAGTGGCATCGACATATCCGAAATTGAGAAACATTTTTATGACAGTAGGGGTTGCCGGATCATCAAGGCTTTTTATTAGTACATTCTTATATATATCATTAAAAATACCGGTTAATTCCCTACGTAAACTATATACAGTGTCTTCCGGGCTGCTTCTGTCCGGGACTTTTATATATTCATGTACTAAACGTGCGAATTTGTTACATAATTCATCAGGATATTCCGAATATTCAAGTATAGTATCCAAAGAATTCGATAAATTTTGCTTTAGAGCAGATGATGCAGGGGCATCTTCTGCTGCTTTCCCGTTGGTTATGCGGCTGGTAGCCAGATTATCCCTATATGTTTCTAAGCGCTCCTGGTAATAAGCCTGATTTATATAAGTCATATTAGATATAAATTCGGTTAACTTTGCAATTATAGTACCAACAGTATCGTCAGCACCTTTTATATTGATTGAGCTTAGGTGAAGCTCACAAAGAAGAGCAAACAAATCATGTCCATCGTCGCTTATAAAGATTTTAGAAATTTCTTTCAAATGCTCTTGGTAAAGTTTGCAAGCTTGTAACACTTGATGAATATCCTCAGTGCCTCTATGAAAAAATCCTGATGATATACCGACATGGGCATGGAAAAATCCTTTTAATGTGGCAGGATCTAAATTTTTTATCTCCATATAATAACTGTGTACCCAATCCTTTACCGGATCTGACTCTGAAATTTTTATAAGGTTCAAAATCTCAAGGATTTTTTTAGATGAAAAAGCATACAGTTCGCATAAACGCTCATATTCAGGATAAATTTCCCCAATCAAGCCGTATGCATCATCAGCTTCCTTTTTAAGATGAGTTCGGTATCTTAAAAAACCTGAGAGCTGGTTAGTGACAGATTGGACAAGGCGGTCTGCCACATCTGCGTTATCATTAAAAAGGGGCTTTAAGCTGCAAATGTTTTCATAAGGATATGAAACTATAGTTACATCCGAGTTGGCAGTATATGTGCAGCTATGCGAACCTTCCGAAATAGCACAGAGACCTATGGTGTCTCCTTGTTCAAAACGAAAAGCGCGACCGCTGAATATGACATTAACGCTTCCTTTTGTGATAAAAGAAATACGGCTTAAAGGGTCACCTTCTTTACAAATAATATCGCCGTGATTAAATTCGGATAAGGGCATATTAAAACCTCGCTTATGATAGTAAAGTTTGATGAGACATCTGTTAGGTAGAGACGTTTATACACATGACTCGACTTTTCTTCCGGAAAAGTCTCTCAGTACTTTTGCCTTTGGCAAAAGCCGCCTGACCGGCGTCCGGACTTCTTTCCGGTACCTATTGCACAATCAAGGAAGAAACACTTCGTGTTTCATCGTTATGTGCATATTATATCAGCTTGTAACGAAAATACAAGACCTATGCATACTAATAAAAAATATAATTGTAAAATTTTGCAGCATTTGATAATATTGTAGGCGAAGACTGCTAAATGGAGGCGGTATATTAATGAAAATATATCATGTGGATTCTTTTACAGACAAATTATTTCAAGGAAATCCGGCGGCTGTTTGTATATTGGGTGAAGATTGGCTCCAAGAAGATTTAATGATAAAAATAGCTATGGAGAATAACTTGTCGGAAACAGCTTTTGTAATTATGAAAAACGGTATTCGACACATTCGCTGGTTTACGCCAAAATGTGAAGTTAATCTTTGTGGACACGCCACTCTTGCAACAGCCCATGTGCTTTTTAATCATGAAGGGGTAAAAGATACAGAAATTATATTCGAGTCGAGGAAAGGCACCCTTGGTGTTAAAAAGCAAGGGGATTATATTATGCTTGATTTTCCAATCGACGAAATTAGACAAATCCAATTTTTTGATGAAATTGACTGTTTTAACGCAAAGCCTGTAGAATGCTATATTGGCGCAGATGATTATATGCTTGTTTTTGAATCTCAGGAACAAATTGAAAACTTAGAATGTAATATGTTAAAAGCCTCAAAATTAAGTGAGAGAGAGGGGTTTATTTGCACAGCAAAAGGCAAAGCTGCTGATTTTGTATCTCGGTATTTTGGTCCCAAAATTGGAATTTTAGAGGATCCTGTTACCGGTTCGGCTCATGCTGCCATGGCACCTTATTGGACTGGAATCCTGGAAAAGACGGAATTTAGCGCAATGCAGCTTTCAGAGCGTGGAGGACAGCTTATTTGTAAAGTTGAAGGTGAGCGCGTAATTATCGGCGGTAAAGCTGTAACTTACTCTATTAATAAGCTGCTTTTAAAGGAGCAATAAATATGAAAAAAAAGCTCACTGAGCTGTTTGCCGATTTCAATGCTATTTCTATTATCGGTATGTCAAAAAACGCGGGTAAAACAACGGTTCTCGGCAAGTTAATTGATGAGTGGGCAGAGAGCGGCATGAAAGTAGGGCTTACCTCAATCGGGCGGGACGGCGAAGATGTGGATATTGTAACCGGCACAGAAAAGCCGCGGATATTTGTTACAAAAGATACGATAATAGCTACAGCGGCAGACCTGTTAAAAAAAAGTGACATAACAAAAGAAGTTTTAAAAACGACAGGGATAAATACACCAATGGGCGAGGTAGTATTTGTAAAAGCGCGAAGCGATGGGTATGTGCAAATAGGCGGCAGCTCAATTGGCAGCCAAATTGTGAAGCTGCTTGAGGACTTTAAGGAATTGGGTGCCGATAAAGTACTTGTCGATGGTGCCATAAGCCGGAAAACTCTGTCAAGCCCTGTTATTACCGATGCCACGATACTGTGCAGCGGTGCCTCTCTTAGCTCCGATATGGTACAAGTTGTGAAGGAGACGGCTTTTGCCGCTAAACTACTCACCCTTAAGCCTATTTGTGATAATAATGTATTAAGGCTTATAGACCAATTGCCGGATAACGCCGGAAAGATTGTTGGGATTGAAGAGGATTACAGATTTTCACCTGTAAGTTTAGACAATCCTCACAATGGAAACAGGAGTGCCGCTTATATCTACATCCGTGGTGCCGTGTCAGACAGCTTTGCAAATAAATTTATTATGTCGAATATAAATTTGCGGGGCGTAACTATTATTGTTGAGGATGGAAGTAAATTGTTTATAACAGAGAAAACCTTTGAAAAATTTAACCTTGGTAATGCTAAGATAGCTGTCAGGCGGTCTATAAATCTCATAGCGGTTACGATTAACCCTGTGTCGGTTCGCGGGTTTAGTTTTGATAAAGATGCGTTTAGGGAAGCACTTAAAAAAGAACTGAAAATACCTATTTATAATGTACTGGATTAGGAGGCGTCCGAACAATGTTTCTGAGAGATGAGCAAAAAGATGCAATAGGGCTTACATTTATTTTGAATGAGATTTTGCCCGATTCGCCTTATAGTGACATTAGAACCCGGAATGCTAAGTTTTATAGAGCAGATGAGAAGCAGGAGCTTTTGGATGAATTTTATAATATTTCCCAAATACTTGCCTGTGTGGAAGCCGATGGGGATTGTATAGCGGCTTTACGCCGCGCACTTATGCCATTTAAAAATATTGATAATATTCTTAAGAAACTGGAACGCAGCTATTTACATGAAATTGAGTTTTTTGACCTTAAAGGGTTTATGCTTAGTTTAGGGAAGCTTAAGGGTGCCTTTTCTGATGCAAATATAAGGCTTATGGATGTCGAATTTATCGATATGGAGGAAGCCCTCAATATCCTCGACCCGGATAGTAAAAGAATGGCACCTTTTTACTTAAATGAACAATATTCAGAGGAGTTATGGGATGTACGCAAGGAAAAAAGCCGTATTGAAAGGCTTATCCATGAGGAGAAGGACAAAGGTAAACTTGAAGAACTTAAAACCAAGCGTACATTTATAGTTGCCAAAGAAGATGAAGCCGAAACAGTGGTTAAAAAAATGTTGAGCGAAAAGCTGTGTGAGTTTTTGCCGGTTTTTAGGAGCAATATAAACGCAATAGGCAAGCTTGATTTTACAATACAAAAGGCAATACTTGCAAAAAAGTATAATGCTGTATGCCCGGATATAGAAGAAGATTCGGTCGAATTTGTCGAAATGCTTAACCCGGAAGTGGAGGCAGTCCTTAAAGAACGCGGCAAATCCTTCACTCCTATATCAATTAAATTGAGTGCCGGAACGACACTTTTAACAGGTGCCAATATGGGAGGCAAGAGTGTCGCGGTTAAAACGGCTGTGTTAAATATTTGCTTATGCCACATGGGGTTTTTTGTTTTTGCTAAAAGGGCAAAAATACCAATATTTGATGGGATATATCTTATATCAGAGGATATGCAGTCTCTTGAAGATGGGCTTTCGACCTTTGGCGCGGAGATTATGAGCTTTAACAGTATCGCAAGGCAGGCAGAAAAGGAATATTTGTTTATTGCCCTCGATGAATTTGCCAGAAGCACAAATCCGGAGGAGGGGGCTGTGGTTGTTCGCGCGGTTTCCCGCTTTTTGAATACTTTGAAAAGCATATCTATTATAACTACCCATTATGATAATATAGCGGAAGGGAACTTTGGGCAATACCAAGTTGCAGGGCTTAAAAACCTCGATTTTGAGAACCTCGCCAAAGAGATTGAAAACAGCACATCAACTTCAAAGGGTATAGATTTAATAGCGGCTCATATGGATTACAGGCTAATACCCGTATCAGGAAAAAACGAGCCTCCCCGTGATGCTCTTAACATATGCAGGCTTTTGGGAACGCCGCATCAAATAATGAATGCCATTGAGGAAGGATATATAAATAATACACCAAAAATTTAGGGTTGAACAGAACAAAACAAAGCATTACAAGACAGGAATTGATTTTCAAAATACTCTATAATAATTTTGAAAGGAGGCGGTGTTATGAATTGGGTTGAAATTCTCAACAATGCGATTGAATATATAGAAAATAATTTACTTGACAATATTGCTCTCTCGCAAATTGCTGAACACGTACATATTTCAAGCGCGCATCTGCAAAGGGGATTTTCTGCTCTGGCAGATTTAACTGTAGGCGAATATATACGCAACAGACGATTATCTCTAGCCGGACTTGAACTTACTCACAAAAACCTTAAAATTGTTGATATTGCAATAAAGTACGGCTACGAAACACCGGAAAGTTTCTCTAAAGCATTCAGTCGTTTTCACGGTATTGCGCCAAGTGCTGCAAGGAAAAACAGTACCGCTTTGAAATCATATAGCCGCCTGACTATCAAAATTATTATGGAAGGAGGTTCTGTAATGGATTACAGGATCGAAGAAAGAGAAAGTTTTGATGTTGTCGTTAAGGTAAGGAAAATTGAAGCGGAAGAAGGGGATTCGAGGAAAATACCAGCCTTTTGGGAGGAATATTTTGCAGAAGGGTTTTCGGCAAAAATTGTCCCGGTGCTGGGTGTTTGCAGTGGAATGTCACAGGAATCAAAGGAGTTTCTCTACGGCATAGGCGATTTTGTGAAAGATGGGCAAGAGATTCCGGAGGGCTTTGAAATTTGGCAAATCCCTAAAAGCACTTGGGCGGTTTTTAAATGTGTTGGTGCAATGCCTAAAGCTATCCAAGAAATGTGGAAGCGGATTTACAGCGAATGGCTGCCGCAAGCAAAATATGAGATTATGCCGGCATATGATTTCGAGTTTTATACAGATGGCGATACGGGCTCACAAGATTATATAAGCGAAATATGGCTGCCTGTAAAAAAGAAATAAAAACGAAAGTACCGGCTGGATTAGTAAAATAACAGGTCAAACTTACCTTAAGTTCTTCGCCGAAATCCTGATTTCGGCGAAGTGCAAATGCTTCATGCGTTTGCAATGAGTAAAATAAAGAAATCTCTTGACGCCAAAACTTCTAATCGCTATACTATATTTAAACAATTTAATACACGAATAGAGGCGCGGATAACAAGGTAGCTTCCGTATGTTAAGGGCAGGAGCGCCCGATGACGGAGGGGAATGTGTGTTCGCCGAAAGAGGGTATACGCTCTTGTATATCTTACTTGGAGGCAGTGCTAAGTGCGCTGCTTCTGTCATACGTGAGTATGAAGCACTATTTTTATGAAGTATATTCATTAAAAGTAGTGCTTTTTTAAATCTATGAATGAAGGAGACTAGACATGAAATCAATGATTAGAGTACGTATCAGTCCCGCAGACGCTCATTATGGAGGCAATCTTGTAGATGGGGCAAAAATGCTCCAGCTTTTTGGTGATGTGGCAACGGAGCTTTTAATTAGGCGTGATGGGGACGAAGGGCTTTTTGTTGCTTATGACTCGGTGGAGTTTAAGGCTCCGGTTTATGCGGGAGACTATATTGAAGCGGTTGGTGAAATTGTGTCGCAAGGCAATTCATCACGGAAAATGAAATTTGAGGCAAGGAAAGTTATAGTGCCAAGGTATGATATAAGCGAGTCCGCTTGTGACGCTCTTGATGAGCCTGTTGTGGTTTGTATAGCAAGCGGCACCTGCGTTACGCCAAAGGATAAACAGAGAAAGGGTTGATTTTATGGAGAAACTTATAATTACTGCAGCAATTTGCGGTGCTGAGGTTACGAAGGAACATAATCCGGCGATTCCTTATACAGTGGAGGAAATTGGAAAAGAAGCCTATTCGGCTTACAAAGCCGGTGCAAGCATAATACACCTTCATGTACGTGAAGATGACGGAACGCCAACTCAGTGCAAGGACAGGTTTGCGGCTTGTATAGCGGAGATAAGCAAGCTTTGCCCGGATGCCATAATTCAGCCATCAACCGGCGGGGCGGTGGGCATGACTAATGATGAACGCCTCCAGCCAATTGAACTTAATCCTGAAATGGCAACCCTTGACTGCGGTACATGTAATTTTGGGGGCGATGATATATTCATCAACACTGAAAATATGATTATTGATTTCGCTCAAAAGATGATAGCCCGCGGTATTAAGCCTGAATGTGAGGTTTTTGACAAAGGAATGATAGATATGGCTATTCGCTTGTCTAAAAAAGGATTTATTGAGACACCTATGCATTTTAACCTTGTAATGGGGGTAAACGGTGGTATTTCAGGTGAGCCGAGAGACCTTTTATTTATGCAGGAGAGCTTGCCGCCCGGCTCAACATTTACAGCCTCAGGGGTTGGGCGGTTCCAATTCCCTGTTACTACATTAGCTATACTATTAGGCGCTCATGTGAGGGTAGGCTTTGAGGATAATATTTATATCTCGAAAGGTGTTTTGGCAAAGTCTAACGGCGAACTTGTGGAAAAAATCGTCCGCATAGCCGCCGAATTTGGCAGAGAAATCGCAATGCCTGACGAGGCAAGGAAAATACTGGGACTCAAAGGGAGGAATGCTTAATGGGGCAAAAAGGCGATAAATACGGCGCGCATAGAGTTATAGAGCCGGCAGGGGTCTTGACTCAGGCGGCATGGAAAATTGATAGTGATATGAGCAAAAATTATTCTAACGAAATTTTAGTTGATGTTATTTCTCTTAATATAGACTCGTCGTCTTTCACTCAAATAAAAAGTGAGGCAGGGGGAGATAAAGAGAAAATAGGGGCAAAAATACTTGAAATAGTCTCTGAAAGAGGTAAGATGCAAAACCCTGTTACCGGCTCCGGCGGTATGCTTATAGGTAAAATTGCCTGCCTTGGGGAAGACCTTTCAGACAGAGACTTAAAAGTAGGGGATAAGATAGCGACTTTAGTATCTCTTTCACTTACACCTCTTAAAATTGATGAGATTACAGCCATTCACAGTGATATTGACAGGGTTGATATCAAAGGGCAGGCTATACTTTTTGAAAGTGGGATTTATGCGAAATTGCCTGATGATATGTCGGAAGCTTTGGCACTTGCGGCACTTGATGTGGCTGGGGCACCGGCGCAAACCTCAAGACTTGTTAAGGAAGGGGACTCTGTGCTTGTGTTAGGCGCGGGAGGCAAATCCGGCATACTTTGCTGCTATGAAGCTATGAAAAAAGCAGGTCCTAAGGGCAATGTAGTCGGTATGTGCCGTTCGCAAGAGGATAGAAAGAAGCTTCTTGAAAACAATTTCTGCCATGAGGTTATCCTTTCAGATGCGAGAAAGCCCCTTGATGTTTTAGAGAAAGCTCTAAAAGCAAACAGCGGCAAGGAATTTGATGTGTCAATCAGCTGTGTTAATATCCCAAGTGCGGAAATGGCGTGTATTTTACCTGTTAGAGATGATGGGGTGGTTTATTTCTTCTCAATGGCGACGGATTTTGCCAAAGCGGCTTTGGGAGCCGAAGGGGTAGGTAAAGACGTCCAAATGATAGTAGGCAATGGATATACAAAAAACCATGTAGATATTACCCTTGCGGCAATACGTGAAAGTCAGGCACTGCGCGATATATTTAATGCAAAATATATCTAAATACATCTTAATACAATCTAGGAGGATTTTTATATGGCAAGCAGAGGACGTAATAATCTTTTTAAGGATATACCGGACAATGATTGGAATGATTGGCATTGGCAGTTAAAAAACAGAGTACAAACCCTTGAAGATCTTACGAAACTTACAAAAATAAGCAAAGACGAGGAAGAGGGCATTAAAAAATGTTTAGAGTCATTGCGTATGTCGATTACGCCGTATTATCTTTCGCTCATAGACTTAAATGATGAAAATGACCCAATCCGTAAGCAATGTGTACCTACGGTTATGGAGCTTACCCGCTCGCCGGAAGATATTGAAGACCCCCTTCATGAAGATGGTGACTCTCCTGTTAAAGGGCTTACTCACCGTTATCCGGACAGAGTATTATTTTTAGTAACAGACCAATGTGCCATGTATTGCCGCCATTGTACAAGAAGGCGTTTTGCAGGGCAAAATGATACGGCTGTACCAACGCCCCAGATTGACGCGGCGATTGAATATATTGCAAAAACCCCTGTTATCCGCGATGTACTTCTTTCCGGCGGGGACTGCTTGCTTTTAAGTGATGAAAAACTTGAATATATTATCAAAAAACTTCGTGAAATCCCCCATGTGGAAATAGTAAGGCTTGGCTCACGCCTTCCTGTGGTTATGCCCCAAAGGATTACGGATGATTTGGTAAATATGCTTAAAAAATATCACCCGATTTGGGTAAATACTCATTTTAACCACCCAAGTGAAATTACTCCCGAAGCGGCAGCTGCCTGCGCTAAGATGGCTGATGCAGGTATCCCTTTAGGTAACCAAAGCGTTCTCTTAGCAGGGGTGAATGATTGTGTTCATGTTATGAAAGACCTTGTACAAGGGCTTGTTAAAATGCGTGTTAGACCGTACTATATTTATCAATGCGACCTTTCCTACGGGCTTGCACATTTTAGGACTCCTGTGGCTAAAGGTATTGAAATTATTGAAGGGCTTAGAGGGCATACATCAGGCTATGCGGTGCCGACTTATGTGGTTGATGCGCCAGGCGGCGGCGGCAAAATACCTGTTATGCCTACTTACGTAATTTCCCACGGCGTTAATACTACGATACTTAGGAATTTTGAGGGAGTTATATCGGCATACCAGGAGCCGGAACATTACGAGCATACCTGCAAATGTTCGGAATGTGAGGAAGAAAGAAAAATTAAAATGGTTGGGGTTGCGGGGCTTCATAATAAACAGCAAGTTTCCTTAGAGCCGGAAGGGCTGGAGAGGAAGCTTAGAAATAAAAATAAAGCTTAGAGGAGGATGCTGATAGTATGAAAGGCAAACTCGGACTAAATTGGGATTTGGTAGCAAAAGCTCGTGAATGCGCCAAAAACGTAGCGGAAGATACACAAAAATTTATTGACATACATTCCACCGTAGCGGTAGAGAGAACAGTATGCCGCCTAATGGGCATAGACGATACAAATGAGGTAGGGGTACCCCTTGCAAATATCGTTGTCCAGCATATGGAAGGGCATAAACTTTTGCCTGTAGGGGCTGCGCTTACTTTAGGTGCTGCTATGATAAGCGAAAACCTTACACCTCAGCAAATAGCCGGAAAAATCAGCGAAGGTACGCTGGATTTATCTAAAATAGCCATTGAAGATGT
This sequence comes from Defluviitaleaceae bacterium, assembly GCA_009779915.1. Lineage (GTDB taxonomy): Bacteria > Bacillota > Clostridia > Lachnospirales > UBA5962 > WRBA01. The sequence continues at coordinate 70,965 of WRBA01000010.1, forward strand.
GGAAAAAGCTAAGAGAGCCGCTCATTCAGTTGCGGAGCAAACCGTTGCAAAAATAGCGGAGAATAGAAAAACCAGAGAAGCTTACCTTAAAAGGCACGGTGATAAAGCAGGACCGTTGATTTATCTTATTGTTGCAACAGGCAATATTTACGAGGATGTTACCCAGGCTGTTGCTGCTGTTAAACAAGGCGCCGATGTTATTGCAGTTATCCGTACAACAGGACAAAGTCTTCTTGACTATGTGCCTTATGGTGAGACGACGGAAGGTTTTGGGGGAACCTACGCAACCCAAGCTAATTTTAAACTTATGCGTGCCGCACTTGATAAAGCCGGAGATGAAGTCGGTCGTTATGTACGCCTTTGTAACTACTGCTCAGGGCTTTGTATGCCTGAAATTGCCGCGATGGGTGCTATGGAGCGGCTGGATGTTATGCTAAATGACGCTCTTTATGGTGTTTTGTTTAGAGATATAAATATGAAGCGTACTTTTATCGACCAAAACTTCTCAAGGATGATTAACGCCTATGCCGGAGTTATTATAAACACCGGCGAGGATAATTATTTAACCACAGCTGATGCAGTGGAGCAGGCACATACAGTTTTAGCCTCACAGTTTTTAAACGAGCAATTTGCACTTAAAGCAGGGCTTTTGGAGGAGCAAATGGGACTCGGACACGCATTCGAAATTTCACCTGATGTGGAAAACGGCTTTTTAATGGAGCTTGCCCAAGCCCAAATGGCAAGGGAAATATTCCCTAAAGCCCCGCTTAAATATATGCCCCCTACAAAGTTTATGACTGGTGATATTTTTATGGGCAATGTTCAAAACGCGCTGTTTAATGCGGTTACTATTATGACAGGACAGCGGATACACCTCCTTGGTATGCTTACAGAAGCTATTCACACCCCATTTATGTCGGACAGGGCATTAAGCGTTGAAAATGCCAAATATATCTTTAATACTATGGCAGATATCAGCGGCGAAATAGAGTTTAAAGAAGGCGGCATTATACAATCACGTGCCAAAGAAGTGCTGGAGAAAGCTTATGAGTTACTTAGAGAAATTGAGAAGCGCAAAATATTTGACTCTATAGAGGGCGGCATTTTTGCTGATATTAAGCGTAAACCTGACGGGGGTAAAGGGCTTTCCGGTGTGTTTTTAAAAGGCGATGGGTATTACAACCCATTTACCGAACTTATGGGAAAAGGCGGTGTATCCTATGAGTAATAACGAGTTAGATAAAACCTTTGACTTATCAAGGCTTCGCCCTTACGGCGATACAATGAATGATGGCAAAGTCCAGCTTTCCTTCACCCTTCCTGTGAAAAATGATGAAAAAGGGGCGGAAGCGGCGACAGCTCTTGCCAAAAAAATGGGGCTTAAAGACCCTTTGGTGGCAGCCCAAAAAACCTTGGATGATGAGTTTAGCTTTTACATTATTTACGGTGCGCTTATTCATACTGTTGATTACAACGAAATACAAGTAGCCGCAGTCGAAGGGGACGTTATGGGCATGACTGAGGTCTCCGATTATATTAAGCAAAATATACGGCGTAAAGTTGTTGTAATCGGCGCATCAACAGGGACGGATGCTCATACGGTAGGTATTGACGCCATTATGAATATGAAAGGCTTCGCAGGGCATTATGGTCTTGAGCGGTACGAGATGATTGAAGCACATAATCTTGGGGCACAAGTCACAAATGAGGAATTTATCCAAAAAGCACAGGAACTTAAGGCGGATATTTTGCTTGTTTCCCAAACGGTTACGCAAAAGGATGTTCATATACAAAATTTAACGGAGCTTGTGGAACTTTTGGAAGCCGAAGGGCTTAGGGACAAGGTGATACTTGTATGCGGGGGTCCTAGGATTACTCATGAGCTGGCGAAAGAGCTTGGCTACGACGCAGGTTTTGGCAGCGGTAAATACGCGGAGGATGTTGCGTCTTTTGCGGTACAGGAAATGGTTAATCGTAAATTAGTATAGAAGGAGGGGCTTATACAAATGGCAAAAGTAGTAACGGCAAAAGAAGCTGTAGCAGGCATAAAAGATGGTGCGAGCATTATGTTTGGCGGGTTTATGGGCTGTGGTAATGCTCATGTGTCAGTTAAAGCCTTGGCTGAAAGCGGTGTAAAAAATCTTACAATGATATGTAACGATGCCTCAATGCCAAATGGTCCTGACGGGGAAGACTATTACGGTGTTGCAAAATTAATACACAACCGGCAAGTTAAAAAGCTGATTGCAACCCATGTTGGCTTAAATCCTGAAGTAGCGCAGCAAATGAACGAGGGGACTTTGGAAGTTGTACTTGTGCCTCAAGGGTCTTTGGTGGAAATGATTCGAGCAGGGGGATATGGTCTTGGTGGTGTCCTTACATCCACAGGGATTGGCACAATTGTTGAGGATGCAGAGCATGTTCATGGAAAAATAGAGATAGACGGCAAACAATACCTTATCGAAAAGCCTGTTAGGGCAGATTTTGCTTTCATAAACGGCTATAAAGTAGATAAATCGGGCAATATGTGGTACAAAGGCACCACTCGCAATTTCAACCAAGTTATGGCTATGGCCGCCGATACGGTTATTGCGGAAGCCGATATTTTGGTAGAAGTTGGGGAAATTGAGCCTGAAAATGTAATGACTCCCGGTATTTTGGTAAATTATATAGTCGAGGGGAGAGTCTTATAATGGATAGAGGTCTGATTAAGGATTATATTGCTAAAAGAGTGGCAAAAGAGCTTAAAGACGGCGATGTTGTGAACCTCGGCATTGGTCTTCCTACTCTTGTGCCAAGTTATTTGACCGAAGGGGTTAATCTTGTTTTACAGTCGGAAAACGGGATTATTGGCACGGGAGCAAAACCATCGCCTGAAGATGAGCAGCCTTTTTATGTAACAGATGCGGGAGGGAGACCATCATCTGTTGCTCCAGGCGGTTCATTTATCGACTCCGCTGTATCTTTTGGGCTTATACGTGGCGGGCATGTTGATGTTACCATCCTGGGTGCCTTGGAAGTGGATGAAAAAGGCAATCTTTCAAACTGGATAATTCCCGGAAAAATGGTGCCCGGCATGGGCGGTGCCATGGATTTGGTTGTTGGTGCGAAAAAAGTTATACTGGCAATGGAGCACACGGCAAAAGGTGCGCCAAAGATACTTAAAGAGTGCCGATTGCCTTATACGGCGGTAAATTGTGTTGATTTAATAGTTACTGAAATGGGTGTTATTGAAGTAACTCCGGCAGGGCTTGTACTTAAGGAAATTAATCCGGAGTTTAGCCCTGAGCAGGTTCAAGCAGCAACGGAAGCAGAGTTGATTGTTTCGCCTAATCTTGTGCATATTCAGGCATGAGCGGTAAAAAGCTGTTAATATTGCTTGCTGCGGTTAGTTTAATCGCAGCAAGCTTTTTTGCTCCTGTTAGATTTTTGTTGCTGTATATAAAAAATCTCTGCGGCGTTTGGGATTACCGCAAGGGGCTTGATATATCGGTTCTAACATCGGGACAAAATGTCCCTAAGCTGGCGAAGGAATTTTCGTAGAATTGTTCATGCTTTTATGCTATACTGTACTAGTGAATTTATGCGTTAGTGAGGGGAGTTGCGTTTGTTGGATAATTTACAAAGAAAAATAATCATGAAATCATTACTCGTATGGTTGCTGATTCTCCCTTTTGCAATATTAAACGGTGGATTGAGAAATGAAGTCATTGAGCCTATGTTTGGTTGGGTTGCAGAACCCATAAGCGGAATTATTCTCTGCACTTTCATTTTTTTGCTTTGCTTATTTTTGATACCACGTTTAGGAAATGGAAATAAGAAAACATATATTGTCATGGGCTGTATATGGATTATGCTGACTATTGTAATTGAATTTATCATAGGGTTCATTGAAGGTAATACATTTAATGAACTCCTTGCCGCCTATGATATAACAACAGGAAATTTATGGGTGCTTGTATTGATAATAACAGCCGTATCTCCATATCTATCAGCTAAAATCAAACGAATAGTTTAGTCATTCTGCCGTCGCTGGCGGTGGTGTTACCACAGCAAATATATTTCGAGGTGAGGGATAGGGCATGGTCGTAATAATAACATCTGCAATTTGTAGTATAGTTGCAATTACATAGCCATGAAAAAATCCGAATACTACACAAAAATATTTGAGAAAAATATAGATATACTTAAATGCCCTATTTGTCATGATAAATTTCATCTTTTAGGTGCATCTTTGTGCTGCAAATCCGGTCATACCTTCGATTTATCGTCTAAAGGCTCCATAAACCTGCTCTACCCGCCTAAAAAGCCGGACAGTATTTACTCTGCTGAGCTGTGGGCTAACCGTGAAGCCGTGTTCTTGGCAGGCTTTTTTGAGCCTTTGATAAGAGAGGCAGCAGATATTATAGCAAACAATGGTCTTTCTAACCCTACCATAACCGACTTAGGCTGCGGCGAAGGCTCATTTCTGCGTGAGATTGCGAAGCGAACAGGGGCAAAAGCATCTATAGGCATTGATATATCAAAAGAGGCAATAAACCGTGCTGTATCTAAGTCTGTTTTCCCTGCTATGTGGGTTGTATCTAATATTGCAGCATTACCTTTGGCGGACAATAGTGTAGATGCGGCTATAACCATGCTTTCACCTTCCAACTACGCCGAATGCTGCCGTGTTGTTAAAAACGGCGGTTTAATAATAAAAATCCTGCCGGGCAAAAATTATCTTGCTGAAATAAGGGCAGCATTGTTTGAAAATGAGCAAAGCGAAGACTTTGTCAACACAGAGACAACATCTCTTTTTAAAACAGTCTTTGGTAAGGTTAACGAGAGAAATATTTCTTATTCTTTTGAAGCGTCGGTTGATATGCTTCCCAAAATTTTCGCTATGACTCCAATGTCTGAGGGGCACGGTTATCCGATAGATTTACTAAATACGACGCAATACATCTCAGCAGATTTTAAGATTCTTTGCTCAACTTTAATTAAATAATAACATTTTACACATACTATCACAAATGAAGCTCTAAACGGAGGGTATATACTATTGAAAGCATTAAATGTGCTAAAAGAAACTTTTTTTATGTCACTTCCTCTTATGGGGGTTATGGCTATTGTACTCATATTTGTTGCGCCTTTTGAGGAAAGATTTGATTATATAAGGCTTGGGGTTGGCTACGCAGGCGTTGTTATAGGTCAATCTTTGTTTTTAATTGGGTTAAACATAAGTATACTTCCTGTTGGGGAAATAATGGGCAAGAATCTTATAAAGCTTAAAAAATTTGTTTGGATAATCTTTTTTGGGTTCTTTTTTGGGCTTTTGGCAACGGTTGCGGAGCCTGCTCTTGCTGTTTTAGCGCGTCAAACTAACCTTTTAATCGAGGAAATAAATCAAACTCTGTTTATTTGGGTTATGGGAGCTGGAATAGGTGTTTTTGTAGGCTTCTCTCTTTGGCGCATTGTTAAAAATGTAAGCATAAAAAAGGTGTTTGTGGTACTCTACGCACTACTTTTTGCAACTATTATATTCGTGCCGGAGGAGTTTGTGGCACTTGCGTTTGATGGCAGCGGCGCAACAACAGGGGATATATCCGTTCCTTTTATATTGGCACTTGGCATGGGTGTTTCAACGACCTTATCAAAGCGCAATGATAACGATGATATTTTTGGCATTATAGGTATCGCCTCAGTTGGTCCAATACTTACAATATTTATATATGGCATGATTTTAAATGCCATTCACGGCGGTATACCTGATGTAGGGGTGTATGACCCTGGTGCAATCGGCACAAATTTCCTTCAAATACTTATGTATAACTTAAGTGGTGTTAGCCTTGCTGTTTTTCCTATGTTAGTGGTTTTCCTTCCCTTCCAATTTTTCCTTATAAAACTTGCTAAAAAAGATTTTGCAAAGATTATTTGGGGGATTATCCCTGTTTTTGCAGGTCTTCTTATATTTTTATCCAGTATTGACTTTGGTTTTGCCTTCGCGGGGAAATATATGGGCGAGGTGTTCTTAGAAAGCCACAGGCCGGAATGGTTTAGATGGCTCCTTTTGCCTATGTCTTTCATATTAGGGGCAGCGATAACTTTGACTGAACCTGCCGTTACCGTACTTGGGGAAAAGCTTGAACAAATTACAAAGGGCAAAATTACCCGTATGACTATTCGCATGACCCTTGCACTTGGCATAGGAGTTGCCGCAATGCTTGCAGTTGTTAAAATACTCACACAAACCAATATACTTTGGTATCTTGCCCCTCTTTATGCCATAGCTATATTTATGATGAAGTTTACACCGCGGCTTTTTGTGGGGCTTGCATTCGATTCCGGCGGTGTAACAGGAGGTGCCTTAACATCAGCTATGCTTACACCGCTTACTTTGGGTATAGCCCAAGCGGTTGCCGTTGCCGCAGGACCTGAGGCTCAATCAGTTTTAACAAATGGGTTTGGGATTATTGCTTTTATTTCGGTAACGCCGCTGATTGCTGTCCAAATATTAGGCATTTATGCATCCCATCATGGAATGAGCGAATAGCCAAGTTTTCAAAATTAAATTGCTTTATTTGTATCAATGTTTTATAATTCAAATAGGTTTTATATTAGACCTGCCCACTAACCTGCTTTTGTCAGATTTTCGAGCATACTTTTCATTATGCACGGAAAGGTTGACGACGCAAAGCCAAAGCTTTTGCTAGGATACCTTGACACAGCAGAATGGAATATATGCCGAAAAGATGGTGGGATGAGGTTAGCGGTCAGGTCTATTAACAGCTAACACAAAAAAATTTAGAGGTGATTAAATGAAACGTATTATCAGCTTAGTATTAGCCGTAGTTCTTGTAATCGGCGTACTTAGTGCTTGCGCCCCTGCAAACAATCAACCGGCTGTTCCCCCTGCCGCTGAGGTACCGGCACCGGGACAAGCCGCTCCTGCACCTGAACCGCCACCACCGCCGCCGGCAGCAGATTTAGCCGAGGGCAGCTTGATAGTTGCCACTGCACATGAGCCTCCGTCGGTTGCGCCGGCACGTCATAACGCAGTTGCGGGTACATTCATAAACCGTATGACTCATAACGGTCTTTTTAGAATTTGCTATGTAACTCTTGACCCGATTCCTGATCTTGTGGCAAGTTATCAGACCCTTAGCGATACAGTTTGGGAGTTTACAATCCATGAAGGAATATATTTCCATAATGGTGAAGAAATGACGGCGGAAGATATCCACGCGTCTTTCTGGTTTGCCCGTGAATTTCCTGAGGCGGTAATATCATTGGCAAGTATCTATTCTTCTGAGGTTGTTGACAGGTATACTATTAGAGTTGATACAGGCACACCTAACGCAATGCTGCTTATTGACCTTGCCCAGCAAGCTAATTTTATTCAGCCTAAATCTTTGATAGATACAGGTCACGACTTTACAGCCATTCCAATAGGTTCAGGTCCTTACCAATTTATTGAGTGGAGAACAGGGGACTTTATAACAATGGCAGCATTTGACGAGTATTTCGATGAAGACAGGTCTCCGAATATCCGCGATATTACTTGGAGATTTATCCCCGAAGGTGCTTCAAGGACAATAGCTTTAGAAGCAGGGGAAATTGATTTTATAATTGAAGTGGCAACTCCCGATATCCCTCGTATGGAAGCCGACCCTGGCATTACCGTATTTAGAGGTATGGGTACAGGTCACAATTTCATGATGCTTAATAATGAAAGCCCTATGTTTGGCGATGTTAATGTAAGAAGAGCAATTGACATGGCTATTGACAAAGAAGCTGTTGTAGAAGTTGGTCTTGACGGTTTAGGAACGCCAACTTGGCACCAAGTGCCTATAGGTTTTCCAGGCGTGTCTAACGAAGGTATAAACAGTTTTGACCCGGAAGGGGCGCGCGCTCTTCTTGCGGAGAATAATATTGACCCATCTACGGTCACTTTTGAAATTATCGCATCTGATGATCAGTCAAGAAGGATTGGTGAGGTTATACAGGCTAACCTTGCGGATATCGGCATTCATGTTACTATTGCTATGATGGATCTTGCTACTCGCCTTGCAGTAACCGCAACACCTGATTATGAGGCGGCTATCGGCAGCTTTAACCCTAACAGTCTTATAATGTATGTAAATGGCGTATATCACTCAAGCAATATTAACGCATCTAACAGAACTCGTACAAACAGAGCTGAGTTTGACGAGCTTATTGACAGAGCCGTTGGTGAAACCAACGAGGCGGCAAGAGTGCAGATTTTCTACGAACTTACAAGGGCTCTTAATGAAAATACAGGGCAAATTCCTTTGTTCCAAGTTATGGTTCTTCGCGCTTTTAACTCTAGCCTTGTAGCACCTGAGCTTGATGCTAACAACAATCTTAATGTAAATATGATGTATTGGGTTCAATAGAGATTAAGAACCTGTATTCAATAAGTGCTCACACGTCTTTCCTGCTGATTTTAAGCCACTTTGTGTCAGTGCTCAGAAGGATTATCTCCGCATATGCTGCGTTCGCTCTTGGCAACAGTGCATAACCTAAGTTGAAGCAATTTTTTAGAGCGGTACGAGGGTAAGCGAGTGTTTTGCGACTATGATTTTTCCGCGGTTTTCGGAAAAGGGAGACTTCCGGCTAAAGCCGGAACCGAGCCTTGCGGCTCGTCCGCTATTGCGGGTCAAGGGAGACTTCCGGCTCGTCCGCTATTGCGGGTCATTGATGAAGCAAAAAGCGATAAAAAATTATCTGAAACTAGTTATGCACCATTGCCGCTTCCTTAATTGGCATAAAATCAGACTTGGAAATACGTGCAACCCATTATTGAATACAGGTTCTAAAAAAACAAACAAAGGTGGTGACAATTTTGTCTATAATTCAATTAGATCAAATAGTAAAGCAAACTCCGAAGCGGACAGATGGATTTGTAAATTACGGTCAAAGACCGGATAATACATTCTATCAAATCCCTGTGATTATTATTGATGGCGAAAGCCCCGGTCCTACTTTACTTATAGACTGCTGTACTCATGGTGATGAATACGAGGGTACAGCCGCTATATTAAAGCTTGCAGGGGAGTTTGAGAACAAAAAGTTTAACGGCAAATTAGTTTTAGTGCCGGCGTTAAATATTGAGGCATTTGTAACTATGCGCCGTTCCACTTTGTCCGACGAATTTAACTTAAACAGGATATTCCCCGGAAACGACCACTCTTACATCACTCATCGTCTTGCTCATGTATACATTGAGCGGGTTGTATGCTGCGCCGATGCGGTTATAACATTCCATGGCGGCGGTAAAGTACTTCATTTGGAGCCGATAATAGGCTACCTCCCTCCAACAGATGATATTAATCAAAAATCCTATGAAATGGCACAAGCTTTTAACTGCAAATATACTTGGAGAATGCAGAATTTACCTTTCACCGGTGTCAGCATAGTGGAGTATAAGAAAAAGTATAATATACCTTGCATACTGCCTGAGGTAGGCTCCCATTGCGGTCGTTTGCACGACTATAATAAAAATGTTGATATTTGCTACAACGGTTCAAAAAATGTAATGGGATATCTTAATATGATACCTGACACAGGTGCTGAAAAAGTTAAGGACATGATGGATGTTGAGCTTAACTACCTGCACTGCTACAACGGCGGTATGCAAACTTTAGTTAAGCGTGAAAATGATATTGTCGAAGAAGGGGAAACAATGGCATATATGCAAGATATTTTCGGCAATGTTATTGAAGAGCTGAAAGCACCTTACAAGGGTGTCGTTATTGGTTTTTGGAGTGTACCTGTAATCCGTCCCGGAGATTGGTGGTCGCTGTACGCTAAGATACTTTAGTTTTTCCTCGACCAAGCAAACGGGAACCCGCGAAAGCAAGGCTTTCGGTGGGTAGTGAAAGTCCAGTCTGCGATGCTTGAAGAACACGAACTTTTATTATAAGTTGAGCCTGCCTCAAAAGCTATTTGCTTTTGGGGAAGGCTTTTTTATATTTATCGAACTATATATAGTATAACTGCTCAACTCAAGAAAAACGCTTGACAAGTTAACTTGGCATATGATATATTTTATTTGACAACAATACTTGTCAAAAATACTATAATACTTGGAGGTGACTTTATGAGCAATCCAACGGAAAAGGGCAATGGAAACCGCAGAGAGGAAATACTGGAAAAGAGCAGACGCTCAAATAATGACGAGGGCATAGAATATGCAGTAAACAAGGGGATAAAGCTGGGCAATTATTATACTGAGGCAATAGGCACTCCATTAATTTTATTGTGTATATTTACAGGACAAATGCTTACCGTATACGCCTTGTTTGCACTTTATGGTGCAAATTGTTTCGGGGATTTTCTTGCTAAATACCGCTATTTCAAACAAAAAAGGTATATGATGGGCACAATTATTTTCGGTGTCCTTTTTGGAGGTTATTTCGCCTTTTTGTTTGTGAGAGATACAGGAGTTCTCCAAGGGTGGTGGGGCTAAGGTATAAGCAGCTCTTTAAAAATAATAAAATAACATAATGCTTAGAGGTGATTTTATGAGCAATCCAACTAAAAACAGCAGCGATAACCGCAGAGAAGAAATTTTAGCAAGAAGCAGACAATCAGGCAATGATGAAGGGGTAGAGTTTGTGCAGGCGAAGGGGCTTAGACAGGGCTGGCTTGCTCTTGCAATAGTGGCTGTGATACTTCTCGTTTTTGCAAGATTAAGCGATATGGACTATGCTTTCGATTTAATTCTTAATTCGATTGTTGCTTCTGTCCTTGCATCATTTGTTGCTTCACCGATTTTGGCATATTGCTTTACAAGGGATAAAAAGCATTTAGTTGAAGCGTTAATTTATATTTTCTTCATAGTATCTTCTACTATCCGGATTGTATCCTTGATGATGAGGTGGTGATTGTGATATGAAAGGCGAAATCCTATTAAGGAACAAGTTAAAAGTAGCAAGGGCAGAAAAAGACCTTTCACAAGCGGCGTTAGCGGAAATGGTTGGAGTGTCGCGTAACACAATTAGCTCCATAGAAACGGGACAATTTTGCCCAACGGCAAAATTAGCCCTTATTCTCTGTATCGCCCTTGATAAGAAATTTGAGGATTTGTTTTTCTTTGAGATTGAACCTTAATAATGTTTCTGTTAAAATAAATAAGCACAAGATGTAATAAGAGGGAGATTTTTATGTACCCCAGATTGATTATAAACAGAAAAAAATTCGAAAACAACTTATCTATAGTCAGTAAAACCCTTGCCGGTTCAGGGATATCATTTACTTTTGTGACTAAATGCTTTTTGGCTCATCCTTCTTTATGCGAAATTGCGCTGCCTTATATTGACCATTTCGGTGACAGCAGGCTTATGAATTTAGATAAGCTTCCTAACTGCAAGCCCCGCGTTCTACTACGTTTGCCTATGATAAGCGAAGCCTCTGATGTTGTGCGATGTGCTGATATTAGCCTAAATTCGGAACTTGAAACCGTTAAAGCACTAAACACCGCTGCAAAAGAGCAGGGGCGTGTCCACAGCGTTATTTTAATGGCTGATTTTGGAGATTTACGTGAAGGGTATTATAGTTCTACTGAAATGCTTGAGGATACTGCAATAATAGAAAAAATGGAGCATATAAAAATAATAGGTATAGGTGTAAACTTAAGCTGCTACGGCGGCGTTATACCTAAACTTGAACATATGGAGCGGCTTAATGATTTGGCGGAAGAGTTTGAGTCTCTTATCGGCCGCGAGCTGGATATAATATCCGGCGGCAATTCAAGCTCCCTTAAATTTGTTTTTGAAGGCACAATGCCCTATGGCATAAATAATTTGAGAATAGGAGACAGTATTCTTTCCGGCACGGACCCTACTGTAGGTGTGCCTCTTCCGGGTATGCATAGCGATGTTTTCACTTTTGCAGCAGAGGTAATCGAGGTTAAAGAAAAGCCTTCAATACCGGAAGGGGAGAGAGGGCTTGATGCTTTCGGTGAGCAAAACCACATCTTAGACTTAGGTGTACGCAAGCGTGCTATATTAGCCGCCGGGAGGCAAGATATAGACCCAAAGGGCATTACGCCTATAAATCCGGCTTATACTGTACTTGGCGCCAGTTCCGACCATTTGCTTGTGGATGTTCACAATGGGAGAGAGTCCTTGTCTGTTGGGGATAGGATAAAATTTAACTGTTCATATTCAGCAATTTTAAGAGCCTTTACCAGCCATTATGTCGTGAAGGAAATTCTTGAGTAACTTGCGATTATATGGTATGATTATATATTATAGTTCATCAGCTTTAAAAGCTGCACGCTTGAGTGCAGAGTTTTAAAGTTGAATGGCATTACTTAAAATCGGAGGGGGATTTATGAACAACGCCATAAAAGCACGCCGCAGTATTAGAAAATACAAAAAGGACAAGCCGGTTACAAAAGAGCAGCTTACTCAAATGGTGGAAGCGGCTATGCTTGCCCCATCAGCACGTAACTCCCGTCCGTGGGAGTTTATTGTAATTACTAAGCGGGAAATCCTTGATGAAATTAACCGTATCCACCCTCACGCCCCTATAGAGACGGCTGCGGCGGCAATTGTAGTCGTTGCCATACCGCAGGAAGGTTTGCCGGAAGGGTTTTTCCCGCAGGATTGCGGCGCGGCTGCTCAAAATATCCTCCTTGAAGCGGTGGAAATGGGTCTTGGAGCTTGCTGGTGCGGCATTTATCCAAGAGGTGAGCGTATGGAGTCCTTTGCATCACTTTTCAATATTCCAAAACACAAAATACCATTTTGTGTTATTACTATAGGCTATCCTGATGAAGAACCGGATGCAAGAGGATTTTTTGAAGAGTCTAAAGTGTCATATGTTGAGTAATATACTCGAAAATATGGGGGGATGAAGTTAGTGGGCAGGTCTATTATACAATATATTAAGAAGAGAAGGAGATGTATTTATGCAGCGTAAAATCATTATAATCGGAGCGGCAGGACGTGATTTTCACAATTTCAACACTTTTTACAGAGACAACTCTGCTTATAAGGTGGTGGCTTTTACAGCCACTCAGATACCAAATATAGCGGATCGCAAGTATCCGGCAGCTCTTGCAGGCAGTCTTTATCCTGAGGGCATACCTATTTACGAACAAAATGACCTCGAAAAACTAATCAAAGACCTTGACGCTGATGAATGTGTGTTCTCATACAGCGATATTACTTATGCGGAGGTAATGGGGGTAGGGGCTATAGTAAATGCTGCCGGGGCGGACTTTACTCTCCTTGGACCTAAAAGCACTATGCTAAAAAGCAACAAGCCTGTAATTGCAGTAGGGGCCATCCGTACAGGCTGCGGCAAAAGCCAAACTTCCCGCCGTGTGGCTGAAATTTTAATGGCCAATAACCTTAAAGTTATTGCCATCCGCCATCCTATGCCGTATGGTGATCTTGTGGCGCAAAAAGTCCAGCGTTTTGCTGTAATCGAAGACCTTGCAAAACATAAATGCACTATAGAGGAAATGGAGGAGTATGAGCCTCATATCGCTCGCGGCAATGTTATTTACGCCGGTGTGGATTACGAAGCTATACTTAGAGCCGCGGAAAATGACCCGGACGGCTGTGATGTAATTTTGTGGGACGGCGGCAATAACGATTTTCCATTTTTTCAGCCTGACCTTATGGTAACAGTTGTTGACCCTCATCGCCCAGGGCATGAGCTTAATTATTATCCCGGCGAGGTTACTTTACGTATGGCAGATGTTGCGGTTATAAACAAAATCGACTCTGCCGACTTTGAAAAGATTCAAGAAGTTAGAAAAAATATTGAAATTATAAACCCTAAAGCTATAGTTGTTGATGCGGCTTCCACCATAACTGTGGAAAACCCTGAAATTATACGAGGCAAGCGTGTTTTGGTAATTGAAGACGGGCCGACATTAACCCATGGTGAAATGAAAATAGGGGCAGGTATAGTTGCGGCTAGACGCTTTGGCGCAGCTGAAATAATTGACCCAAGACCTTATGCCGTCGGGGAAATTGCTGAAACTTATAAAAAATATCCGAATATCGGCACATTGCTTCCTGCTATGGGTTATGGTGAAAAGCAAATGGCTGACCTTTCAGCCACAATTGAAAGTGCCGAGTGCGATGCGGTAATCATAGCGACACCTATAGATTTAACAAGAGTAGTTGATATTAAAAAGCCTAATACACGGGTAGAGTACAGCCTTCAAGAAATTGGCAGCCCGACTATGGAGGATGTTATGGCAGACTTTATTAAAAAGGCGAAAAAATAAAAATCTAAAGAAAAGGGGTATTTCGCAATGTCTGTAAAAAAAGGAAGTCCCATTGTAGATTTATATGCGTGGCAGCTCTCTCGGGAGATACATAAAGGCAATATATCCGCTTATGAGGTGATGGAAGCGTTTTTAGACAGGATTGATGAAGTAAACCCCAAAGTAAACGCCATTGTTGCGCTGAGAGAGCGGGATGAGCTTTTAAAAGAAGCTAAAGCAAAAGATGGCTCTCTCAGTAAAGCTTCTGGTGGCGGCTGGATGCACGGTTTTCCTCAAGCTATCAAGGATTTAGAGGACACTAAAGGAATTAAAAGTACAAACGGCTATCTTGGGGACGCAGAGCGTATCCCGGACAATGACAGCCTCCTTGTAAGCAATATAAAAAAAGCCGGAGCCATTATTATCGGAAAGACTAATTCGCCGGAATGGGGCTTTGGCTCCCAAACTTATAATGAAGTTTATGGGGCGACAGGAAACCCTTATAATCCTGAGTTGACAGCCGGCGGTTCAAGTGGGGGAGCTGCTTGTGCCGCGGCTCTTAATATGCAAGCAGTGGTTGACGGGAGCGATTTTATGGGCTCTCTTAGGAATCCGGCAGGATATTGCAATATATTTGGCTTTAGACCGTCCTGGGGGCGGGTTCCTTCTCTAAGCCCGGATTTATTCTACCAAAACTGTGGCGTTAAAGGTCCTATGGGGCGCACTGTACCTGATTTGGCATTGCTGCTTTCCACATTGTCAGGGTATAATCCTAAAATTCCGGCCTCTTTGGAGGATGATGTTAATTTAAAGTCATTGACCCCTGATAATGTTTGTGAAAAATTGCAAGGGGATGTACGAGGATTGAAAATCGCTTGGATGGGCGATTTAGACGGCTACCTGCCTATGGAAGAGGGGGTTCTTAAAGTATGTGAGGAGGCTCTTAAAAAACTTTCAAAAGATGCGGGAGTAGTGGTTGAGCATGTAAAGCCATTCTTTAATCCGGCAGAGTTTTGGGAGAAGGTATGGCTTCCTATCCGTCACTTTGCAGCAGCAGCTTTAAAGCCCCTTTATGATGATCCTAATAAGCGCAAGCTGTTAAAACCGGAGGCTGTGTTTGAATATGAGAGTTCTTTAAAATACAGTGCCTCAGATTTGTATAAAGCAGGTGTGCTGCGCTCTGAATTGTATGCGGCTACTATGAAAATATTTGAAAATTACGATTTCATAGCTTCTCCTACGGCTCAGGTATTTCCTTTTAATAAAACAACTCATTGGCCAAAAGAAATTGCAGGTAAGAAAATGGACGCATACTTTCGTTGGATGGAAGTTGTCTCTCATTGGACTATGACAGGATGTCCTGTTGCAGCTGTTCCGGCAGGGTTTAGTGAGGATAATCGCCCTATGGGATTGCAAATCGCAGGTAAACCGCGGAGTGACTTTAAACTTTTACAATTTGTATATGGATATGAAAAGGTTCATGAGGAAATTATAAACCGTAGGTCAACATTTTAGGAGGTCCATAAATAAATGAAAAAAGAAACAGAAGATAAGCTTGCCTGCTCTCTAACAGCTGAAACTACGGAGCTTGTGCCTTTTTTGCCATACTTACTTCAAGACTTTTGGGAGCTTGGAAGCAGCCCAAAGGATATGATAGGTTTAATAGAAAAGCATATGTCTCTAAAAAGTGACAGCAAAATACTGGATTTAGCTTGTGGCAAGGGTGCTGTGTCTGTTAATATTGCAAAAAAGTTAGGTATTAATATATATGGATTTGACCTTATCACTGAGTTTATTGAATATGCCAAAAATAAGGCGAAAGAATTTAATGTTTCCGATTTATGCCATTTTCAATGTGCGGATGTGAATGAAATTGTGGATATAGAAAAAGATTATGATTGTGTAATTTTTGGTGCGGCGGGAAATATATTAGGTAACCCTGAAGAGACTTTGAAAAAGCTTAAAAACCCCCTTAAGACTGGTTTTGGCGGATATATTATAATCGATGAGGCTTTTTTGCCTGATACTGGGAGCAATGAGGAGGTAAAGTATAAAAATTATGACTATCTTACCCATAAAGAGTGGTTGTCTTTGTTTGAGAATAACGGTCTTAAGCTTGTAGAAGAGCTGCAAAACGATGAAGACTACGACTTTGATACAGATAATAAAAATATTGTTAGAAGGGCAAATGAGCTGATTATGAAATATCCGCAAAAACGAGCTATATTTGAAGGATATATCAAGAGCCAATCAAACGAGTGTACTGACTTGGAGCGCAATGTCATTGCAGTTACTTGGATGCTGCAAAAACTGAGGTGAGGCAATGAAGCATCTTGTTGTGGTTAATCCAATATCTTTTAACAAAAAAGCTGAAATGACAGCTGTGATACGTGATATCAATGCGTATTTTGACAGGGATGACAATAAAGATATAGATTATTATATATATATTTCACGCTATCCGCGTGATGCAGTTAGTGTCATAAAAAAATATATAGGAAAAACTAAAGATACTGTCCGCGTTTATTCTGTAGGCGGTGACGGTATAATGTTTGACTGCTTAAATGGCATAGTCACATTTGAAAATGCGGAACTTGCAGTTATCCCTTACGGTATATCTAACGATTTTGTCCGTGCCTTTGGTGAGAATGCAGCACATGTATTTCGCGATATTGAAAAACAGGTAAAAGCTGAAACTATTCCTACAGATGTTATAAATGTTGGTGGTAAGCACTCGTTAAACTTTTGTGCTGTCGGGGTTGAGGCGGCTTCTGTATTAAAATATTACGGGATATGCAGAAAATATCCTGATATTGCGAAAAAAATTGGCAAACCCTTATTTGTAGTTGGGGCACCTCTTGCCCTTATGGATAAAAAGCTTGTTCATCAGGAATATGAAGTGACAATCGATGGGGTAAATTATAATGGGAGATATTGTACAATAAATATTGCAAATAATCCTTGTTACGGCGGCAATAAGACCCCTGCGCCAATGGCGCATCCGGCTGATGGGTTTTTGGATATTATACTGGCGAAGAGTATAAGCAGGCTTCGGCTTTTAAGTGTGATTTACGATTATACCAAAGGAAAATACTATAAATATCCGGGGATATTTAAATATATAAGGGGTACGGAAGTGTCAATACGTTCACAAAGCCCTTTGCAAATAAATACTGACGGCGAGTCTTATTATGATGCTCGTTTGGATGCGAAAATTATACCCAGTGCTGTGAAAATAGCGGCTCCGGACGGTCTTAAGTATGTACGAAGGAGAGAGTTGCTGTGAATGATAAGCAGGAAAGAACCCATATAATCATAGCAAATAGTATAGCAGTGTTTATGGTGACTTTCTACAGTTTTGTGAGATCTTTTTACTTTATTTATATCGGGCAAGGAGACAGGGTTATATTCTTTTTTTTAGCCTCTATGATTACAGCCGTTGTAATGTGCGTAGTATGCATTGTTTTAAAAAACGCTGAAGCTCTTGCGTTTTTGGTTCCCAGCATTATTATAACAGGTATATCTATATATGCATTCATAGCCGGGGGTACAGATAATTATTTTATAATCTTAGTGGGAGTTATCTCTGTAAGTGGGGTATATTTTAGTATTAAATATTTTTTAAGGTTTGTATTGTTTGTAAATGTACTTGTTTTTACGTCTTTAGTTATATTTCGATTTCCCCTAGAGGGTTATAGTACTCTTATGACAGCTTTATACATCCGATGGTTATTGGCTGGTCTGTGTACGCTGATTGTGTATCTAACTGTACGGCATGGAGTAAACAGGTACTCTAAAGCTAATGCCTCTATGGATTCTTTTTTGACTATGCTTGAGACTACGCCTAATATAGTTGCTATTGTAGATGAGCAAAACCGTGTAAAATATATAAGCAAATCTCTGGCAAATTTTGCAAATATTGAAAGGGCCGAACTCGTTGCTTACCGTCCTTTTTTAGATTTGTTTAATAACCCTGATATGATGGATATGATGACTTCTGTTTTAAACAACGACTTAGACTCCGGTGACACCGCAAAAGCTATTATTGATGGGGAAGAGCGTTACTATAAAGTAATTTCAGTACCCTTAGAAACGGCTGAAAAAGGTAGATTAATTGATATCACTGATGTAACGCCAATTATGATAGCAAGATATCAAGCCGAAAGCGCGTCCACCGCTAAAAGCGACTTTTTATCGAAAATGTCCCATGAAATTCGTACTCCTATGAATGCAATTATAGGTATGACAAATATTGCAAGAAATGTTGATGATCCCAAGCGAAAAGAAGATGCATTGATAAAAATTGACGCAGCCTCTAAACATCTTCTTGGGCTGATTAATGATATTTTAGATGTGTCAAAAATAGAAGCGGATAAATTTGAGCTTTATTACCATACTTTTGATTTTAGGAAGATGATTCATAACACCATTAATGTGATTAGTGTGCACAGTGAGGAAAAGAGTCAAAAGCTAATAATAAATTTAGATGAGTGTTTGCCTCAGTATATAATTTGTGATGAGCTTAAGTTGACACAAGTTATTACAAATCTTATCTCCAATGCGGTTAAATTTACACCGGAAGGCGGGACTGTAAGATTTAACGCTACATGCGGCGTAACGCCAAATACATTGCGGATTGATATTTCTGATAACGGCATAGGGATATCGGAAGAACAGCAGCTGCGCTTATTTAACGCGTTTGAACAAGCGGATGTCAGCACAACTCGCAAATTTGGCGGTACAGGTCTTGGTCTTGCTATCTCAAAGCGGATTGTGGAGATGATGGGCGGACAAATTTGGATTGAATCAAAGTTAGGTGTCGGCACGTCGTCTATATTTACTTTTACATTTGAAGAAGCTGAGTACGAGCCTGCTTTGGACGAAGCCGAAGAAATTTTGGCGGATACTTATCCTATAAGGTTTCGCGGCACAAATATTCTTATTGCGGAAGATGTGGATATAAACCGTGAAATTATAGAAGCTATCCTGGATGAAACTGAAATTTCTATTGATTTTGCACTAAATGGCTTAGAAGTTGTTTCAATGTTTAAAGAAAGCCCGGATAAATACAGTCTTATTCTTATGGATATACAAATGCCTGAAATGGACGGATTTGATGCCACAAAAGCCATTCGCGCTCTTGATTTAGAAAAGGCTAAAACTATCCCAATAGTGGCAATGACCGCAAATGTATTTAAAGAAGATATAGAAAAATGCTTAAGCGTAGGCATGAATGACCATTTAGGCAAACCGGTTGATATTAATGAGCTTATTAAGGTTCTTAAGCATTATTTATAGTATAGTTTAAGAGCATTTGGCTATAAAGAGGATTATGATGTATTGGAAGAAGCGAGTTATGAAATATGCGGCGGTACTGTTGGCAATTGTTATTGGCATTCACATTGTCCACGGTCTTAGCTTAGATAGGATTATTCAATATAAGGAAGTCTCTTTCTACAGCGAGAGGCTTCCGGCACATATGGATGGGTATAGGATTGCCTTTATAACAGATACCCATGATATTTCAGGTGATAGGCTGGTTGCTGTTGTAGATAGGTTAAATACCTTGGATATTGATTTACTGCTTTTGGGAGGGGATTATCAATCTTTGCGCCGCTTAAGAGACAGGGAGGATATGAGCCCCAAATTTCGCACTATAGGGATTTTATCTATGGTTGAGACTGCCGATGGTATTTTTGGAGTGGTGGGTAATCACGATATAGATACGATGTTACGTGACGCGATGGAGCCGTATGATAATATGACTCTTCTTTGGGATGAGGGCGTACATATTAGAGAGGGGTTTTTTCTTGGCGGGGTGGATTACCTTAGGTTTCGCCGACCCAGTATAGCCTCTGCTATAGAAGGGGCGCAGCCTGATGATTTTGTTATACTCCTATCCCATCATCCTGATATTTCTATGAGGCAGGATACCACAGGTGTGGATTTAATACTAAGCGGTCATACCCACGGCGGGCAAATTACGTTTTTTGGGCTGTGGGCACCGGCTATGTACTCTATCAGTCAATACGGGCAGCGATTTCGCTCCGGCTGGGCAGCTTCAGCGGACGGGGTGCCGGTGTATGTTAGTAATGGAGTAGGAGGTTATTTGCCAAGGATATTCGCAAGACCTCAGGTTATTTTGATGACTTTGTACAGGTATTAATGATGAATAAGGGGGATATGTATGTTTATTTTGGAAGAGTGTACGGTGGAAAGTATTAATCAAGCTTTTGCAAAAGGCGAGCTTACATCTTACGAGCTTACACTTATGTATTTGGAGCGTATTGCAAAATTCGATCAAGATGGACCTAAACTTAATTCGGTACTTGAAGTAAACCCGGATGCTCTTTTTATAGCCGCAGCTATGGATAGGGAGAGGGAAATGGGAAAAATCCGCTCAGCTCTGCACGGTATTCCTATCATACTTAAAGATAATATTAACACGAAGGATAAAATGCGTACATCAGCAGGCTCTATAGCTTTGGATGATAATTTTGCTGCCTATGACGCTCATATTGCAGCGCGGATACGTGATGGGGGTCTGGTTATACTTGGCAAAGCTAATATGACGGAGCTTGCTAACTTCATGTCTTATAATATGAACGGTGGATATTCCTCCCGTGGGGGGCAAGTGGTTAATCCTTATAAAAGCGACGCTCCGGTTTACGGTTCCTCCGGCGGCTCGGCCGTTGCGGTGTCAGGCAATATTTGCGCCCTTGCTATCGGTACGGAAACCAATGGCTCTATAATCGCACCATCATTTATAAACGGCTGTACAGGCATAAAGCCTACTATGGGGCTTGTAAGCCGCGCCGGGATTATACCAATCAGCAACTCACAAGATACAGCAGGTCCAATGACCCGTACTGTGGCTGATTCAGCTGCACTTTTAAATATTATAGCAGGATATGATGAAAATGATCCGGCAACATGGGTTTCTGAAGGCAAAATCCCTAAGGATTATACAAAATTTTTGGATGCAGATGGACTTAAAGGCTTAAGAGTGGGCATAAATTGGTTTAAAGCTGATAAGGAAAATAAGTTAAGACCTTTTGATGAGGATTTGCAAGCCCTTGCAAAGGCGGCAATTGATACAATAGCCAAATGCGGCGCGGAAATTTTGGATAACGCATTTGTGACAATTGAAGACGGGATAGATTTGAATGTTATGTTATATGAGTTTCAAAAAGGGCTTAATGCTTACCTTGCAACCACAAATCCATCTAATAAAGTGCGCTCGCTTAAGGATATGATAGATTATTACGGTGACCATCCAAAAGAGGGGCTTAAATATGGCATGGGAAGGCTCCTTGATGCCCAATATAAAGCATCCGGCAATCTTAATGACCCGGAATACATAAATGCAAGGCTTAATTGTATAAATAAAACAAGGACGGAAGGGTTGGAGCGAGTATTCGATGAATTAAAATTAGATGTCCTTGTATGCCCTATGTTTTCAGGGCTTTCACCGATTTCAGGCTATCCTTCTATCTGTGTACCGGCAGGATATAAAAAAGACGGTACACCTTATGGAATAACATTTATAGGCAAACCTTTTGATGAAAAAACTATAATTGCAGCCGCATACGCTTATGAGCAGGCTTCGAAAATGCGTAAAGTGCCTGTTTTTGATTAAACAATTTGCAAAAAATAAAAGAGCCGTTTAAGTTAATAAACGGCTCTTTTATTTTAGTTTTAGTGAATAAATAGTTGTTAATTACTCCTCGTTATCGTCGTCCTCTTCTTCATTCCCATTCTCATATTCATCTTCATTGTCCTCATCCTCGTCCTCATCATGCTCTACATGAGCGTATTCATAATAGACGTAGTGTAGCGGAGCAACAGTAGTTATTAAAACAGTTGCAGTTTCTTCATCAAAATCCACATCAAAGCCAAGAGCTTCGCCTAAGTCTCTGAGCCTGAAGAAGTTATTGCCGCCAACATTGTATGCAAGCAAATATACAGATTCTCCATCTACATAAATAGATGCGGTACTGAGCCAAGCATCAGCAAGGTTATCCACATCTTCCGGAGGAGACATTTCACCGCCTACAAGAGTATAAGTAAGACCTGTTGTAAGGCTTATTGCAAGAAGCTCTTCATCCCATTCCACTTCAAATTGGTTATAGGAGCCGCTTAGGGTATAAGCAATATCTCTAAGCATAAAGAAATTTTCATCATTAATATTAAATGCTCTGAAAGCCACGAGCTCACCGTCAACCAGCACAGTGTGGGCAGAGGGACGGGCGGTAATAGTTTCAGGTCTTTCTACTTGGGTAATAGGATATTCTTCTTCCTCTTCGTTATCTTCAAACTCATCAATAGCGGCGGGAAGGGTAACCGGGAGTACGTACTCAGTTTCATTTTCATTGTTGTAATCTTCTGCAATTTCCTCACCGTGTATTGTGCCGGTAAGCCCCATAACAAGGGATAAAGCCAATACAATACCTACTAATTTTTGAGCGAAGCTGCGTCCATTTTTTTCATTTTTCATATGTATCTCCTCCTTTTATTTTAAGGCGTATAGCCAAAATGACAATTTATAAATACTAATTTTAATTTTTTGCCTGAAGCCTTCCGGGGCATGTATCGCCATCAGTATAGAACAAACAGCGTTTACATCCGGCACAAGGAATGATTTCTTCGCTTTTTTCGTATTTATTTATCCAATTGGGATCAGCCAATAAGCCTCTTGCCGCAGCGGAAAAATCGCATAAGCCTTTCTTAACAATTTCATCAGCCATTTCAGGAGTTTTTATGCCAAACACGCATATAGTAGGGATATTAACATGCTTATAAATATTCATTCCTAATTGGCATACCCAATGATAATCGCCAAAGCTTTCCATATCCTCAGGCTCGTTCATATTATGCCCTCTGGAGATGTTTAGAAGGTCAATACCGGCAGATTCCAGGGTTTTCGCATAGCTTACAGCCTCAGCCATACTATCATCATTTGCACCGAAACGCATAGCAATGATAAAATCTTTTGGCAAATTAGTTTTTATAGCTTCCACAATTTTAAGATGAAGGAGCAGTCTGTTTTTGCCGTATTCATCCTCCCGCTTATTAACATCGGAGGAAAGAAATTGAGTCAGTAAATAGCCGTGGGCACCATGAATTTCAATGCCGTCAAATCCGGCTTTGCAGGCGCGAAGTGCCGCGTTTTTGAAATCATCAATAACTCCTTCAATTTCTTCTATTGTTGCGCCTCTTACGATTTTGCCTTCCCCTAAGTCATAATCGCTTGCAGTGAAAATATTTTCATGAGCAGTGGTGTCAGTGTGGGTTTTATGCCCTGCATGATGTATTTGTAAAAGGGCAATAGCACCGTTTTCATGGATTTTATCGACTATCTTTTTAAGTCCGCCGATATGAGCATCATCCCATATCCCAAGCTGAGTAGGATGAAGCCGACCGTTTTTGTTAATACAGGTAGCTTCCACAATAATAAGCCCACAGCCGCCTTTAGCCATTATTTCATAATGTTTAATATTTCGCTCATTGACAAGTCCGTCATCGTTGGCATAGTTAAAACATACACATGGCGGAAAAACCAACCGGTTTTTCACAGTTTTACCCTTAAGGTCATAGGTAGAGAATAAATCAGGCATAAAATCCCCCTTTTTTATATTACTTATTGTCAGGTGGTTTGTAGGAGCTTTTAAGTGCAACTATTTCATTAAAAACAAGCCCATTTTCCCTTGTAGATAGTTTAAAATCTTTAAAAAAATAACCGTTACGTAAAAATTGCAGCCTTACGGTATCTAAGTCAAGCTCGTTAATATGAGGCTCAACATAGCAGTTTTCAAAAACCTCCATGGAATTTGGGTTTTTTCTAATACCAAACTCGGCTTCTTCATCGTCATAAACTAAATAATCCAATTTATTTGCGGTAACTTTAACGGCACGTTTTGCGCTAACCCAGTGGATTGTGCCTTTTACCTTCCTGGCGTCAAAACCGGAGCCGCTTTTGGTAGCGGGGTCATAAGTTGCATGGATTTCTGTTATATTGCCATTATCATCTTTAACAAAGTCTGTACATGTTACAAAATAGGCACCTTTAAGCCTGACTTCCTGCCCGGGAGTGAGCCTGTGGTATTTCTTAGGCGCCTCTTCCATAAAGTCTGAACGCTCAATATAGAGTTCTTTGGAAAAAGGGACTTCTCTTGTTCCCATTTCCTCGTTTTCGGCGTTGTTTTCTATTGTCAAAAACTCTTCCTTATCATCAGGATAATTGGTAATTACAAGCTTAACAGGATTAAGGATAGCCATAAGCATTTGGGATTTGGGCTTTAAATCATCTCTAACACAATGCTCTAAAAATGAAATATCTACACGGCTGTTAGCTTTAGATATGCCAATTTTCTCGCAAAAATTCTTTAAAGCTTCAGGGGTGTAGCCACGGCGGCGAACGCCGCAAATTGTAATAAGCCTAGGGTCATCCCAGCCGTCAACTTCGCCGTCTTCAACTAATTTCTTTATATAACGCTTGCCGGAAACTGTATTAGTAAGATAAAGCTTGGCAAATTCAATTTGGCGCGGCTTAGGGTCAAAGCAGTCAAGGGTATTTATAACCCAGTCATAAAGAGGTCTGTGATCTTCAAACTCAAGAGAGCATAGGGAGTGGGTTATTTTCTCCGCGGCGTCTTGGAGAGGGTGGGCATAGTCATAAGTAGGGTAAATACACCATTTATCCCCTGTGTTATGATGATGAAGCCTTGCGATACGATAAATTATAGGATCACGCATATTTATATTAGGGCTTGACATATCAATTTTTGCCCTTAAAGTTTTTGAGCCGTCAGGGAATTTGCCTTCCCTCATACCTTTGAAAAGTTCAAGGTTTTCCTCCACACTCCTGTCTCTGTAAGGGCTGTTTTTGCCCGGCTCATTTAAAGTACCCCTGTACTCTTTCACTTCATCAGGGGTTAATTCACATACATAAGCTTTGCTTTTTTGTATAAGGTCAATGGCGTACTCATAGGTTTGCTCAAAATAATCCGAACCGTAGTATAAATCAAAATCATTACCAATAAGCCATTTAACATCCTCGATAATACCATTTACATACTGCATTTCTTCTTTTGCAGGATTGGTATCATCAAAGCGCAAATTAAACTTGCCACCATACATTTTTGCCAGACCATAGTTAAGAAGTATCGCCTTAGCGTGACCGATATGAAGAAAACCGTTAGGCTCAGGGGGAAATCTTGTACAGATATCCTGCAAACGGCCTTCCAAATCTTTTTGTATAAATGCATGGATAAAACCGCCGGTTTCAGCCAAAGCACTTTCTGATAAATTGTTTTCGCCATCTGCCATAGGGCGACACCTCCTTATTATAATTATAGCCGCTCAACTTTCACAATAGTAAAATTTTGCGCTAGAGTCAATTATATTATACAAAGTGCGAAAAAGCAACAGAGCAAACCCATGAAAAAATAATTTCTACGATTTGTAATCTTTGCATCGCAGATTTTAATCGATTTGACGGAATTTATTTCTGTCAAATCGCAAAAGTTTGCAAAGTTTCGTAGGAATTTTGCAAACTTACCTTAAGTTTCTCGCCGAAATCCTGATTTCGGGGAAGGGCAAACCCATGAAGGGTTTACCCTGGAAAAAGCAATAGAAAGGGTGTGTTTGTTTGTCGATTTATGCTATACTATAGGTGTTAACTATAAATCGGCAACAGTGCATAACCTAAGTTGAAGCAAAAAGCGACAAAAAAATTGTCTGTAACTAGTTATGCACCATTGTCAATCCAAAATTAAGTCGGAGGATAAATATGCTCAACTTAAAAATAGAATCTGTTGATGTAAAAACATTTATGAACACCCTTCTTACAAGCGAAATATTTGATTTTTTCGAGGTTAGGGGAGTGGATATTACAACTATTACCCATTTTAATATATCCGGGCAAAAGATTTTGCCAGACAGTGCCAATGATTCCTCTGATTTGCCTGAAAAAGCTTCGAAAGCCGAGTATTGCAAGTGGAGTGAAATAAGACCATTCGTTTTTAACATAATAAAAGGGGGTACGCGCCCATCCCATATGAAAATTATATTTTCAATGGAAAGCGCAGAAGTAAATAAACTCCATGAAAATGGTGCCGCAATGTATTTAAACATACAATACGGAGGAGAGGAAATATATTTCACATCAGCAACTGCACAAAAAGGGTTTAGCTTGGATAAAAGCCTTGACCATGTGTGGGAAGATTATTTGAAGGAATTTTTCATGGCAAATAAAATTAAAGCAAAAGAGATTGAAATGGAATAGTATAAGGTGATATACTCTCTAAGGTGATAACCTAGCCCTAAAGGACGTGAAGAACATAGAACGCATAAGCAAAACAAATTATTATCTCGATATAGCCCAAACAGTAGCATCCCGCAGCACTTGTTTAAGGCGTATGTATGGTGCGATTATTGTGAGGAATGATGTTATTGTATCCACAGGTTATTGTGGTGCTCCTCGTGGCCGTCAAAATTGCTGCGATATGGGTTATTGTTTGCGTGAGAAAATGAAAATCCCTCGAGGGGAAAGATATGAGTTGTGCCGCTCGGTACATTCTGAAGCAAATGCAATAATCGCGGCGCCTAGGGAGTTAATGCTGGGTGCGGCAATGTATCAAGCTTGTATTGATGTTTCTACAGGTGAGCTTGGGGTTAATATTGACTCCTGCCAGATGTGCAAAAAACTGATAATAAACGCCGGCATTGAGAGTGTAGTATTTCGCAATACACTGACTAAGTACCGTGTTGCGGCAGTTGCAGACTGGGTTACGGATGATGACAGCTTAGGAAAAATAGGGTATTAGAGCCAGTTTAATACCTTGCTATTGAAGAATTTTTTTGCCAGGCGCGAAAATGCCGAGCGGGAACCCATTAAAGCCTGCTTTAATGGGCTGGTCGTAAATGCTTCGCATTTACTGCTCGCCATGCGTCCCGGCTGGTCGTAAATGCTTCGCATTTACTGCTCGCCATGCGTCCCGGCTGGTCGTAAATGCTTCGCATTTACTGCTCGCC